>CAJUBU010000019.1 GCA_910585095.1 uncultured Lachnospira sp. | reverse complement strand
ATGAAAATCCTCCATTCCGAAGCATAGCGTAGGAATTGCGCAATAGAAAAAACTGTTAAAGCAAGCTTGAGACTTCGTTACTTGCAATGGGGTTTTTGATTTTGTAAAGATTTTATCAATAAAGTACAAATTTAAAAGTTGTTTTTATCGAACAACATTGAAAGTTATTTTATCAAAAATGAAAATATAACACAACCCTGTAAGAAAAAATAAATAATAAAAATATAAAATATTGGAATAATATAAAAAAGATTTACAAACATAAATATTTTTGTTATTATATGGCAATTTATATGAAATAAGGTTAAAATTTTAAATTATATGTCGATAAAACTTATAAGGGTAATTGGCTAAAATGGAGTTTAGTCCCCTAATAACTCAAATTCAAGGAGGATAATTATGAGTATGATTTCAGAAGTAATGTCTGGTACACAGCAGACTGCCCAAATGCAGACGACCGAGACATCAAACAAAACAAAAAAAACAAAAGTTAGTGGTAAAACAATCGGAGAGCCTCAATTGAGCGAACAGGCAGCAAAGTATTATGAGGAACTGAAAAAGAAATATTCTAATATGGATTTTATTCTTGTAAGTGCAGACCAAAAAGAATATGCAAAATCAAAAGCAGCAAGTTATGCCAATGCAAATAAGATGGTTGTTCTTATTGATGAAGAAAAAATTGAAAAGATGGCTTCCGATGAGAATTATCGCAAACAGTATGAAGGCATTATTGCAAATGCTGCAAGCGGTTTATCACAATTAGGAAAGCAATTATCTGCAACTGGGGCAAAAGTAAAAGGATATGGCATGCAGGTCAATGACAATGGAACTGCATCATATTTTGCAGTTGTAGACAAGTCCTTAGCGTTACAAAAACAACGTATTGCAAATAAGGCAGAGGCAAAGCGTGAAGAACGAAAGGCTGAGGCAAAGAAAGCTAAAAAAGAGCAGCAAGAAGAGCGGATTCAGAAAAGCCGAGATAAAAACAAGGCGGATAAGGCAGAGGAATCAGAGGATATTGTTACCATTACGGCATCTTCTATCGATGAACTCATTAATAAGGTCAATAATACAATTTATACAAGTATGAGTGATTATGTTCAGACGGACGAGGAAAAGAAGGTTGGACAGCAATTTGATTATATAATTTAATCTCATCAAGCAGCAAAGCGGATTGCAAATATCCTTTGACACTTGGTATATATTGTATTGATAAGGAGATGATAACATGAGTTTACTCGTTGGAGGAATGGGTACTGGTGGAAAACTTATCATTACAGGAATAAGAAAGAAAACTTCAAAATCGGTTAGTACTTATAATTCAAATACAAAACCGCGTAAAAAATTGCAGTATAATCACAGAGAAGTTTCAGCCATGATTCTTAGAGCCAAAACCTCTTTTTCAGCTAGTCTTACCGTTTCATCGGCAAGAACAAAATTGGTTTCACTTAGCAAAAAAGCTGGTACTGGTGAATATGATGAGGAAGAATTGAGACATGCGATTATTCATGCACAGAGCATTGTGCGTGTTGCAAAGAAACGTCTAAAACATTTGAAGCAGGAAGAAGCAGAGAAAAAGGCCATTGATGATGAACTTCTTGAAATGGAAGAAGAAGAAAAGGAATCGGATTTAGAAGATGTTGAAGAAGAAAATCGTTCTGAGGGTGAAGAAGAGTCTTCCGAAATGAGCCAACAAGAATTGCGCAAACTGATGCGTGAGATTGAACAGCTTATGAGGGAAACTATGGAGGAAAGCAATGAGAACGAAGAAGATGTTTTTGAAGAGTTTAGTTTTGTGAGGGATGTTGAACCAAAAGATTTGGAACTTAGAAAGAAAAAACATAGAGCAGAAGAGCTAAAAGACATCGTAAAAGCAGATATGAAATATCTTAAATTCGTTTTTGGACGGTTGGAAAGTGAAAGAAATAATATTGACAGTGGCGTATCTCTTGCAATTGGAGGGCTTGATATTCCATTTTCACCTCCTCCACCAGTTGTTACTGAAGGTGGTAATGTAGATGTATCTTTATAATTGAGTAGATATAGACTGTTGTATAAAGCAAAAATTTTGAAAGCTTTATGCAACAGTTTTTTTGATATAAAGATGGTTACTTATTTTCGTGAACGATACGATTTTTAACGTAAAATTATGGGTATTGTTGTACAATTAGGGTTATGTAATTTTAAATTGTTCCGATAAATAAATTGAAAAGTTAATATAAATAATTCCTTTTTAGAAAGTAATAGATATTTGAAAAAATATACAAGTAAATGTATTTTTAAAAAGGAAAATAAATAAAGTCAAGGATGACGATAAAAATTCTAATGTAAAAGACGGTTGTTTAGTCTTGCTAGGGCTTAAGTTGTTAGTTACTTCTAAATGTAAATGATAGCATAAGACTAAAAATAGAATTTTATCGTTATTTTTATTTTATGGGGAATGATTATTTGTAAAAAATTGTTAAAAAATGTAAATATAAAAAAATAGCAAAAAGAACGATATAGATTGCCTATAAAAGACTTTATAAAAAATTATAATGAAAAAGGAGGGCGTATGGTAACAGGAATAAATGCAAATGCAGATATAATAACATCTGGTAAAAGCAGTTCTGTTCATTCAAAGCAGGGAGATTTTAAAAAAAATGTTTTGACATGTGTTGGTATGGGAACACAAAAGGTTAAACTTTGCTCGGATGCATTGATATCCTATGCAAGTCCTAAAACAGGGGAATCGGTTAATATTTATCATGCAGACAATTATTCTAAAGAAAATCCAGTATATATTATTAAGGGATTGGATAGATATGGCAATGAATTTGAGAAAGAAGTCAATGCCAAAGAAATTAATCCAAATTGCTGCAGCTATAATGATATGATGATATTAAATTTAGAAACAGATAATGCAAATGATTCATCTTATTTAAAATCGGTTATGATGTTTGATAAGTCAGGTAGAGACAGCTATTTTGATGAAGCAGATTATACAGCAGCTATTCAAAGTTTGATGAAAGATTTTAAAACATTAGGATGTTGGGATTCCTATATTTTTATGGATAAATGGTTTAATGATATTTTGAATTATGCAAATAAGGCGGAAAAATGGTCATTTAACGCTAAAATGCTTTTGTAAATTTAAAATATGTCGATATAATATTAGGAAAGAAATATATTATGAATGACAAGATGGCAAGTTTGTGGCTGCGCTGTCTCCACAAACTTGTAAGAACTTTTTATTTTTTATGAAAAAGCAGCGCAGAAATGAGGTTTAATATGAGAGTTACAACACAGATGTTAAATATGGCAGCAATGAAGGCTGGTCTTCCAATTCACCGCAGCACTTTATTAGATTATTTGGATTCAAATAAAGGGGCAGGTTCTTTAAAAGATGTCTTGCGGTCAAAAGCAAGCGCTTCATTAGATTATGCAAATAAATCAAAATATGAAAAGATAGAAAAAACAGCCGATAAGTTAAATAAACAAGCTGAATTATTTGCGGACAGCGAAAAGAATGGCATTTTTGATAAGGCAAAAGAAAATAATGATACTTCTGATATTTGTAAAAATGTAGAAGATTTAGTAGATAATTATAATGACCTTCTTGATAACATGAAAAAGGATTCTGGCGCATTGAATCTATTTTATTGTCAGGGATTAAAAGATATTATAGAAGAAAATAAAGAAGATTTAAAAGAAATTGGTATTTCTGTAAAAGGCGATGGACATATGGTGATTGACAAGGATAAGTTAAAGGCAGCTTCTTGTGATTCCTTAGAAAAAGTACTTGGAGGGAAGGATTCATTTACTCAAAAATTAGCATTTGTATCATCAAGAATATCGGATAATGCTTATGCCAATATACAAAATATATCAAATAATTATACATCAAATGCCAATACAATAGAAAGTTATTTGAGTAAATTTAACTTTTATGGCTAAAAAATAATTGTGAGGAGAGTTTATGAGCGTTTCAGAAATTTATGGTGGTACATATCAAAAATATCAAAACAAAATTACCAATAATGATAATAAAACAAATAATACAAGCAGTAAAGACACATCACAAGATATAAAAAATTATGATGCTATATTTCATCAAAAAATGGTTGAGATGAGTGAGAAATTCAGAAATGGCGAGACCGAACAAAAGATACAGATAGGTTCTAATGCTTATACTGTAAAAGAGTGGAAGAAGTTGCTTACCAGTTTTGATAAAGCACAAGACCAAATCCGAGAAGAAATTGAGGAAGAAATACGCATTCGTATGGAGAAAAAGCGTGCGGAGGAAATACGAAAAAAATTAGAAAATATAAGTGATTCTGAGATTGCTGCACTAGTTGGAGATGAGTCATTAGCTGTTCCTGAAAATTAGTCGTAGTATGGAGGCTAAAAATGATATATAATTTAGCAAATATTCATAAAAATAGTAATAATTCTATTTTTTCTAATTATCAAAAAAAAGAGAATTTCAATGAACAAAGTCAGCCAATCACAGCAGAAAATATGGGTATGGTTTTTAAAGAAGCAATTGATAATATATTTGACCCAACCACTGCTATGACAGATAAACAAAAAGAAGATTTTATTAAAGAAATTCAAAGAAAAATTGATAAGGGCGAAAAATTGACTTATGATGAGATGCAGTATTTACGTATCAATAATCCTGTACAGTACGCTAAGATGGTAAAGGTTCAGATGAAGCGTGAGGCATTGGAACGAAGACTTGAAGCCTGTAAATCAAAGCAGGAGGCGCAAGAAGTATATGTTGATGCAGTGTCAAGAATAGGTAAAGATGATTCTGCAATTAAAGAAACTTTAGCTGCTTATGATAATACAATGGAAGAATTTAAAAAGACAGACCAATATAAAAGGCTGCCACAGGAAGAAGAAAAAGAAGAAGATAAAAAAAGCCACAATAATGAATAAGTCAATATTTACTTTTTTATCTTGTAGAATTGTGTGATTTAGATAAAATTTGATGTCTAAGTCACACAATTATTTTTGCCTAGAAAATGGTTAAAAATTTAGAAATATTTAACAATAATAAAATAAAAGTTACAAAAGATTTGACTTTAATCTTTATAAAGGTTATATTGATAATGGGAGAAAATTTTATTAAAAGTTTTTTCACAAAAGTAAAAAAGGAGGAAAGCTTTTTATGAAGACAAAACACTGGAAAGCTTTGGCTGCACTGGGATTATGTGCAGTAATGACTTCAAGCGTATATGTTGCATTACCTGCAATAGAACCTATGCAGACAATGGCGGCTGAAGGTGAAGAAGTGAAGGTATCTGATTTAGTTATTAAGTTTTTGGCTGTGCCAGAATATGAACCAAACAGATACACGAAGAGTAATGGAGGAAAATGGGCTCCAGAAGAACTCGAAAAAGGATTACTGATTAAAGCAGAGATGAAATTAGGGGAGGGTAATCCTGAAGGTATGATGGCTCCATTAAAATATTCATTTATGGACATCACTGCAGATGTTGATGCAGACCAAGCCACAGGAGATATTACAATTACATACAATGGTTTAACACTTAAAATGAAGGCTGGAAGCACAACGGCAACATTAAATAATGGAAAAACTGAAAAGACTCTGACAATGCAAAGCGAACTTGTACCATATTTTAAGGCTGTTGAAAATGAACAGGACGACAAGGGAAATCAGTATTATGCTTGTTATCTTCCAGTAAAATTTACAGCAGAAGCACTTGGTGGTAATGTAATGTGGAATGATGCAATGCACAGAATGGAGATGGCATTTGCATTCTATTATTCTGATGCTGCTGTAGAACCAGTTACAAACTCAAAGTCTAATTACACAACAAAGAAGATGGAGAGTGACTCTAATAATTATAATACATTAAAAGGACGTATAGAGGTATCTGATAAAGTAACTGCTGAACAGGTTACTGCTAATGTAAAAGACATGATAAGCGCAGCCGTTATGGTATGTGACCCTACATATCAAAATGAAGATGGTGGTTGGGGCAAGACAAATAAAGACTGGGATTTATTAAATGAAACATTCCCACAATTTTGTCCACATGCTTATTCAACAATTGATAATGGTGCTACACATGGACATGTTAAGTTCTTAACACGTGTTATTCGTTTATCAAAGGAATACCCAGATTTATTTGCTGATTATAAGGCAGAGCTTGACACCATTGAAAAAGGATTCTGGAAAGGTATGAAGTATGTACTTGATGCACAGACAGAAAGCGGTGGCTGGACACAGTATTGGCCATATGGCGTAGGATATTTTGGCAATATTACATTTAATGATAATGCTATGCCAGATATGATGGAACTTGTATATGCTATGTCATATGATAAAGGTTTAACAAATAATGCCTTTTGTGATGATTTGGCATGGGCAAGAACAGATGTAAAAAATCAGACAGACAATGTAAAGGCTGTAAGCCTTACACAAGAAAAATTCCAGACTTCATGGGATAAGAGTTTGAGATTTACATTGGATGCACAGGTTGTTGTCGATGGTGTAAAGACTGGCTGGGCGCAACAGTATGACGAAGATTTGGACAAGCCAGTTCCAACAGGCGGAAGAGCATTTGAGCTTCCATCTGTATGTACAGCAGAAAGTTCAACAGTGCTTCGCGTTTTATGTAATATAGAAAATCCAACAGATGAAATCAAGACAGCTATTGAAAGTTATTATAACTGGACAAAAGAAATTGGTTTTACAGGATATAAGTTGTACGATATAAAAGATAGAACAAGAGAGCTTGGAAAAGACAGATTAGTATTACAGGATGGTACGACAAGCAAGATGTATGGTCGTTTCTATGGACTTGATATAACAGGCGAATATTATGGACTTGATATTTCTAAGAAATTAACTTCAAGCAGATTCTATGAGATATTCTCTGGAAGAGACGGAATTGCAAACTATACACAAAATCTTGGTATGCACGAGAGAAGAAGCGGCTATTCATATACCAACACAAATACAGAGAACAATGCAAAGAAACTTTATGACGCTTGGGCAGCCGCATTGAATCAATAGGGAGGTAATATAATGAAAAGAACAATAAAAAAAGCAGTCGTTGGAATTATGGCAGCCTCTCTTATAGCAGGTGTTGCACCGCTTGCTACTGTAAATGTACAAGCAGCAACCGTAACTAAAGGCGAGTACGATTTTTCTAACATGACAATTAGAAGAGTATGGTTTAATACAAACGACCCAGTATTTCTTATAGATAATTATCAAAGAGTATGGCTCGATAAAAATGCAAATGTTCTCGCTACGGGTGACTATAAGAAGACAACAGCCGATGGCGATTTGATGGCTCCAATGAAGGAGATGTTTGCTCAAATAGGCGGCGTATATAATGAGAGCGGAGACACCATTACTATTACAATGAATGGAACAACTTTAGGATTTACAGTTGGTTCTAAAGATGTAACAATTGATGGTAAAAAACAAGAAGGTGTTTTGTCGGATGCACAGGTGCCTGCAAAAGTTAATGTAAAAGAGCAGTTTGGCGATTTTAACACATATTTGACAGAAGATTATTTTGTAACTTATTTGCCAGTAGCTTATGTACTGAACACATTTGAAGCTGATATTTACACAGATGGCAATGTGCAAAGTTTTTATGCAGCAATTCCTATCTTTAATGATGTAAATGTTCCTTCTTATGAGGCAAAAGCAGAAGGATATGGCAATCGTTATGATGCGTTTATGGATGGCGCATTGACAGACAGCTATGCTATTTCACAAGCTATTGCTGATAATGTTGTAGCGCTTCAAAATGAAGATGGCGGTTTTGGTGTACTTCCAGCTAATTTGGATATGGCTCAGGCAGATGTTGCAAGCAAAATTGGCACATTAAAGCAGGAATCAACATTAGAAAATGGTTCAACCGTTGCACAGCTTCGTTATCTTGCACAGTTTATTACAGAGACCAATCCAGCAGACAGCAAATATGCCGATGCATTTGCAAAGGGTATTGATTATCTTGTTAAAAATCAAAATGCAAATGGTGGCTGGAGCATGTCGCCTACGGCAGCAAAAGGTTTTAATGGCAATACCGTTATTGGTAATCAGGTGACAACAGAAGTTTTGACATTATTGTCTGATATGTCTACGCTCAACAATCAAAATTATGTATTTGCAAGACGTTCTATAGATATGGCGCCAGTAGAAGCTGCTGTTGCAAAAGGAAATGATTTCCTTGTGTTGACACAGGTTGAAAACGATGGCGTTAAAGCAGGCTGGGCTTCACAAGTAAAGAGTGACGGCACTGTTACAATGGGACGTACTTATGAGAGAGAATCTGTAAATGCTGAGACAACAAAGCAAGTAGTAGAATATCTTATGACCGTTCATAATCCTTCAAGTAAAGTAATTGATGCAGTAAAAGGCGCTGTAAAGTGGTTAGAGGACGTTAAGATTGAAGGTAAGGCAACTGAGATTGTACATGATACTTCAATGAATAATGGTTTTGATATCTTTTTAGTTGATGGTGATGGCACTTGGGCAATCAATTATGTTTATGATGCTGACAGTAAGGCATATAGACCATTGTATTCAGATGTTACACCATCAAGAGCTGACCAGAAAATTGTAAATCAATGGGATATGTTTAATTATGTCTATGAAGGTAAAAAACTTGATAATGTAGATAATGTAGATATGATATATTATTCTACAAGAACAAGTGTAAAGTACTATGATGATGTTCTTGCAGCAAAATTGTTGGCTGATAGCACAACAGACCCAGAATATACAACTTATAAAATGTGGCTTGCTTATTTGGATAATGGCTTCCCAGAGGTTCCGACAGACCCAACAGACCCAACAAATCCAGAAAATCCAACAGACCCAACAGACCCAGTGAATCCTACAAATCCAGATGATCCATCTGTAAAAGACCCAACAACTGGGGATTCATCAGATAGCAATGTTAATTCACCACAAACAGGTGATTATAGCAATATGTTTGTATATACAGCAATTTTAGCAGCTTCATTAGGAATTGGCGGTGCAGTATATTACACAAATAAAAAGAAAATTAAAAAAAATAATTCAGAAGAAAAATAATATGAAATAATATTTTATAACAAGAAAGATTGTTTTATATCAATGTCATTTAGATAATGACATTTAAAGAATCTCTTGTAAAGCAGATGACAAATGGCTGTTTTGTTTGTCATCTGCTTTTTTTGCGTATTGTGAATTATAAATAATAAAAAAGTTAATATTAATTTCCTAATATTTTTAAAAGGCATAATTAACAATACAATATAGGCATTGGTAATATTTTAAAATATAAAATATAATAATGTACAGATTAAACAAGAATGGAGGATTCTTTATGAAAGATAAGAAAAAATTTATATTGAGAATATTGCCATTAGCATTGATATTTGTTCTTTTTTTATGTATATTAAATGTGGTAAAAGTACAATGTATGGAACTAAGTAATAATATAAAATGTGGTGATATTGATAAAAGTGGTGATATTAATATATCTGATGGTGTTATATTAAAAAAGTATTTAGCAAATGTGGCAGGGATTACTGTTGATAAGGCTGTTGGAGATGTAAATGTAGATGGTGAAATTAATATATCCGATGCTGTTATTCTTGTGAAATTTCTTGCTGGAATGAATGTAAAACTTGGTGCAGATAGTGAAACGCCAACAATACCACAAAAAGAGAATAAAAAACTGGTGGCTTATTTTTCTGCCACAGGGACAACAAAAAAATTGGCAGAACAAGTAGCACAGATATTAGATGCCGATTTATATGAAATTACGCCTCAGAATCCTTATAGCAGTGAGGATTTGAATTATAATGACAGTAACAGCCGTGCAAATATTGAACAAAATGATGATAATGCCAGACCAGCTATTCTTGGAAGTGTGCAAAATATGGAACAATATAGTTCCATTATATTGGCATATCCAATTTGGTGGGGGCAAGCTCCTAAGATAATCCATACTTTTTTAGAAAGCTATGATTTTTCAGATAAAACACTCCTTCCATTTTGTACATCAGGAAGCAGTCCAATTGGGAATAGTGCTAAAAATCTTGAAAAGTGTTGCAACACTGCTACAATATGGCTTGAGGGAAAAAGGCTTTCTGCAAATATATCTATTGAGGAATTAGAACAGTGGATATATTCTTCTGGGATTTATAATACAAAACCAGAAGGTGAAAGCACAGCAGATAGTACAATAAAGCCTGAAGATACTATAAATAAGAAGGAGCAGACTTTGAAGATTTCGTTTGGACAATATGAACTGGAGGCTATATTTGAAAAAAATAGTTCAGCAGACGCCTTTAAGGAATTATTAGAAAAGGGACCTATTACAATTAATATGAGTGATTATGGCAATTTTGAAAAGGTTGGTTCACTTGGTACAACACTTCCTAGAAATGATACATCAATTACCACAGAACCTGGTGATATTATTTTATATCAGGGAAATAGCATAACTATATATTATGATACAAACACATGGAATTTTACCAAACTTGCAAAGATTACAGACAGTGAAAATTTAAAAGAAAAGCTTGGAGATGGTACCGTTTTAGTGACATTTTCACTGAGTAAATAGCAAATAAAGCAGTTGCTTATGCAAAAGCAAAAAATGATATAACATTTTTAATTGGTAAAGGTGAATTAATATGAGAGAAAATTATCGTACAATTGATGTTAAACTTGCATCGGGAAAAGAAATAAAAGATGTGTCTTATGAAGATATTGACCATTATATAATGATGATTAAATATGGAGAGGAAGATTTTATTATCTTAAACTCTGAAAATGGATTTTTACAGTTTTATGGAATAGGTAATGAATACGTTGCAGAAGTTTGGAGATATTTTGATGATGAGGACTTTTGCTGCTATTCTTTAATTAATAGTGATAAAAAGGATAAATTAGAGCGTGTTCAATTTAGTACGCCTTATGGAGATTTTACGCCTATGGAAAGAGATATTGTTTCTCTTGAATTGATTACAGCGGCTGTAAAAGAATATTATAAAAATATAGATATACAAGATTTTTGCAAGACAATTCCTGTTGTTGATACAACCAAAGAAATGAAAGAATTGATGGGGCGTAAAAATTAGGGGCAATAATATATCCCAACAGATAAAATTAGATAAACAAAAATATATAAAATGATATTAAAAGGCGGTAAAATGATTATAGTTTTACTGCTTTTTTATGTTTTAAATATTAACATAAGAATATTGGTTTTAATATTAAAAAATATAATATAACTATTTTTAAAAATATAACATAATATTTTGGCTATTTTGTACGTTTTTAACTTCACAACACCCTCTAAATTTGGTAAAATATTAACAAGGTTTGTATGTCCGTAAAATAATAATGAAAACTCTTATGTTAGAGTTAAGGAAATGGAGGGAATAATATGACACATTTGGAGAAAGCTGAACAACTTTTACAACAGCAGTATCATTGTTCACAGGCGTTGTTTGGTGCTTTTGCAGAAGATTTTGGATTTGATATAAAAACGGCATTTAAGATAAGTACATGTTTTGGAGGAGGTATGCGTCAAGGAGGAACTTGTGGCTGCATTACAGCCTCATTATTAGTATTAGGGTTAGCTTTGGGATTTTATGATGCACAAGATAAAGAACAAGAAGTTTATGGAAATAAAAAAACAGATGAATTTATACAGCGTTTTACAAAGCAGATGAATGGCAAAGTGTATTGCAGAGATATTTTAGGCAAAGATATATCAAAGCCAGAAGATATGGCAGTGATTCGCAAAGAAAAATTAATATTACAAAAGTGTCCTAAAGCGATAGCGGTCAGTATTAATATACTAGAGGATATGTTAGCAGATTATTTAAAATATAAAGCGCAAAATAGTGTTAATTTGGAAGATATTTTAAAAGATGAAGAGTTGAAAAGTGTACTTAAGCGCACTAGTAAAATACATAATTTTAGAAGAAGTATCAATAATCTTTTGTATTCATGTTCAAAAGAAGTAGGGTTTATTCAGTTTGATATTCGTAAATTTAAAATTATTAATGATATTTATGGTGAACGATTTGGTGATGAAATTTTAGATTTTATTGTAAAAAAGCTAGAGGAATGCTGTGGAAATGATAAATTATTTATTAATTTACGCAGTGATGTATTTATGGTTGTAACAGAATATGACGATGAAGAGGAACTTGTTGAATTTATTAATAAACTTGACCGTCAAATTAGTTGTTTTAAAGATGTAAAGTTACAGTTATCTTATGGTGTTTATACGGTTGAAGATGAAAGTATGGAATTAAGACAAATGGAAGACCGTGCTGCTATGGCAAGAAAAGCTGCTAAAAATAACATTGTGACAAATATCGTATTTTATAAAGAACAGTTTAAGGAATCATTATATAACCGCAAATTTATTGAAGAAAGTATCCAAACGGCAATTAATGAACGGCAATTTATGATGTATCTTCAACCGAAATATAGCATTTCTAAAAATGAAATTATAGGTGCAGAGGCACTGGTAAGGTGGTGTCATCCAGAGCGCGGCATGATTTTTCCAAACCAGTTTATTCCTATTATTGAAGAAAATGGATTTATCAGAAAAGTTGATTATTACATATGGGAAGAGGCTTGTCGTTTTATAAGAAAATGTGTTGATTTGGGGATAGAAAACTGTCCAGTATCCGTTAATGTTTCAAGAATCCATCTGCAAGATAATGAATGTATTAGTGTACTGGATGATTTAATAAAAAGTTATCATATTCCTAAACGCTTATTAGAGTTAGAGATAACAGAGACGGCGGACGACCAGCAAATTAGTTTAAAAGCATTAGAATTGAAGGACGAAGGATTTAAATTGCTTATGGATGATTTTGGAAGTGGGTATTCTTCTTTAAATATTCTCCTTGAGACGCCTTTTGATGTTATAAAATTAGATAAAAAATTTATAGAAAATATGATGGTTTCCGATAAAGGAAAGTTGATACTAGAACATATTGTCTTAATGGCAGAAAAATTAAATTTAGGGCTTTTGGCAGAGGGAGTTGAGACAAAGGAACAGATTGAAGTGTTGCAAAGCATTGGCTGTGACCAAGTACAAGGGTACTATTATGCAAAGCCAATGCCTGAACGAGAATTTTTTTCTCAGTTGGAAAAACAATATTCTCAGAAAACACCACAATAAATAGCATGATAAATGTATTTATAACAATGATAAATAACTAAGTATACCGTTTGGTATACCAGTGCCACGCTCAAGAAGTGATATAAGTCCCTTGAGCGTGTTTTCAGTTTCTTCTGGAGTTGAAGGAATAAATGAATTGTCAAGTTTTATAGCAATGACAATTAAAACAATTTCTGAGAGAGCTTCAGGGTAATCAAAATGAATCTCTCCTCTATCAATACCTTGTTTTATAATTTCTGCTAAATCTGGTTTTAATTCCGAAATTAAATAGTTTAAATATTTTTGATGCAGTAACGCTTGATCTTGTGCGCTTGAAATCTCTGTAGTATTATTTTGGTTTAAAAATGCAGAAGATGAATTGTGGCATGCTTGAAATAACATAGCCATGCGTGTAAAAGGCGAAACATCAGTCTGTGTGGCAAGATGTTTTGCAATTTGTAATGGCTTTTCATAATTTCTTTTTATAAGCGCTTCAAGTATTGCATTTTTTGATGGGAAATAATAATAGATACTTCCTTTTCCCATGCCAGCATTACTGGCAATTTCACTGACAGATATTGTTTGAATATTTTTTTGTTCAAGCAATTGCTGTAAAGAGTCCAGTATTTTTTCATATTTTTTTGAATCGGGCATAAATTTTAGTTACCTTTCTTGTTTGTCTTAAACGATTCTTTAGGTTAAACGAATATTTGCAATCCGCTTTGCTACTTGCTTAAACTACCTAGTTGCTATCACAACGCAAGCCCCTATCCAACCTGCTTATACTTTATGGTTTTGAAGCAGGGACTTATTTGATAATATTATACTAATAATTATAAAAATATATTAAATTATTAGTTTTATAGTGTGAAAGTTTTATTTGTATTATAGCATTTTACTCTTTGATTGAGTAAATGTAAATATGTTAAATTATTGTAACAGTCTAGTTATGCTATTTGCAAATAAATTATAAATTTTATAAAATAATGGTTGACTAGCGGTCGAAAAGTGTGTTATGTTAGTTAAGAATTAAATCGACTGATGGTCGAAAAAATAGGAGGCGCATTATGACATATGCAGAGTATTTTACAAGTTTCAAGGGAAGGTTTATGGGAGTAGATGTAAGTGATATTCAAGAACATTTAGCATTTCAGTTTAATATTGAAGATGATGAGGCTGGAGGGATTTTTTATGTAGAAGTTAAAGATGGTACACTTCATGTAGAGCCATATGAATATTTTGATAGAGATGCTATGTTTATCTGTACTCCAGAAGTGTTGGATAAAATAGCAGATGGAGAACTTGACCCAGTAGAAGCTTTTACGCAAAAGAAACTTAGAGTAGAAGGCAATATTGAAAAGGCGCTGAAGTTTAAAGAGATTGTTGAGATGAAAAAAGGTTGTGCAGGTAATAAAACCGTTGTGCAAAAAGTAACAGACAAAGTTGTAGGAGCAGTAGCAAAGAAGATGTCAAAAAAAGATGACAAATAATGTTTTGTTAGATTGGAGAAAAACGGTGAAAGTATTAAAAAAGATAGCAAAAGCCGCAGGTGTTCTAGCAATAGCAGGGATTGGTGAGACGGTTTACTTTTATAATAGAACAATGAAGAGAAATAATGCAAAGACAGACCGCACAATGAAGATGTCAGGAACAGATTGGTCACAGTATATGCCTCTTATGAAAGAGCGAGGCGAGTTTGTTATGGCACAGCCACATCAAGATGTTTATCAAACTTCTTTTGATGATTTGAAATTGCATGCTACATATTTTCCTTCAATTAAGAATGTTGATAATATTAAAAAAGTAGTGATATGTTTTCATGGTTATACAGGGGAAGGACTTAGCAATCATATAGCAATATCACAATATTTTCTTAATAATGGATATGGAGTTTTGTTGCCAGATGCCAGAGCGCATGGAAGCAGCGAAGGTGAATATATTGGTTTTGGCTGTTTGGATCGAAAAGATGCTATGGTTTGGATTGACTGGGTGATTAAAGAATGTGGAGAAGATGTACAAATTATGCTGCATGGTACATCAATGGGTGGTGCAACTGTCCTGATGACAAGCGGATTAGAACTTCCAAGTCAAGTAAAGGGAATTGTATCTGATTGTGGATTTACGTCACCAAAAGAAGTATTTACGCATGTGTTGAATGATATGTATCATCTTCCAGCATTTCCTGCAATTCAAGGTGCGGATATTTTAAATAAAAGATTAGCTGGATATGGAATGGATGAGTGTAATGCAAAAAATGAGGTAAAGAAGGCAAAAGTGCCTATCTTATTTATACATGGCTCAAACGATACATTTGTACCATGCAAGATGTGTCATGAAATATATGATAATTGCCAATCACCTAAAAAAAAGTTAATTATAGATGGTGCTGCTCATGCAGAAAGTTATTATAAAGAGATGGATTTATATGAAAATGCATTGACAGAGTTTGCACAAGAAATATTTGAAGCAAAATTATCGGATAAGTAAATATACTTATTTTATTATGAAAGGATAGATAATGAAAACAAGAAAAGGATATAAAACATACCCATTAACAGTAGCTCAAAAATTTCATAATTATTATTCACAATATTGTCCTGGTAAAGAAATATTGACTATCGGAACCAGTTTGACAATAGAATTTGAATTGGATATTGAGGAATTACGCAAGGCAATATACAAGGCATATGATAGATGTGAGTCTATGCGTGCAAGAATGGTTTATGATAAAAAAGAAAAAGAATGGTATCAGTATATTGTGCCAAAGGAAGAACGCGAGATAGAATATGTTGATTTTTCAGGTCAAACGATGGAAGAAGCGGAAGCCTCAATGACAAAGTGGACAAGAGTTGCTTTTGACAAAGAAGACGAGCCAATGAACAAGGTTGTTATTGTTAAAACTCCTGATGGTTTTCAAGGATTATATGTGGCAGGCGACCATCGTTTTTTAGATGCGCAGTCACTGATAATGTTTCTTAAAGATATTATTGAGTTATATTGTAATGCAAAATTTGAAGGTGTTGCATATCCAGCAGAAATGCGTTCTTATATTGAACAGATAGAAAAAGACTTAGCATATGAGGCAGGCAGCAAAGCACAAGAAAGAGATAGAGCCTATTTTTATAAATTGATAGAAAAGTCTGAGCCAATTTATAATGGAATTAATGGACCAAAAAAACTTGAAGAAATGAGAGAAGCTATGAATAATCCAAATCTTCGAGCAGCACCAACAGGTTCAGATAGCATGGCTGCCGCTATTGATATTTTTCATTTGGAAGAAGAACCAACAAAGAGATTAATGACGTTTTGTGAAAATAATCATGTGTCATTGCAATGTTTATTAATTATGGGTATTCGTACATATCTTCAAAAAATAAACAATAATGATGATGTTAGTTTGCAAGTGGCATATGCAAGAAGAGCGACTTTATTAGAAAAAAAATCAGGTGGAACGCGTATCCATTGTTTTCCTTTTAGAACGGTTATATCTGAAGAAAAAAGCTTTATGGAAGGTATACATGAAATAAGAGATAAACAAAATGAGACATTTCGATATGTAAACTTTAATCCAGCAGAATATTTAGGATATCGAGCAAAATATTATAATACACCTGCAGGTTTAGGTTATGAAACCATTTCTCTTACATATCAGCCAGCAACTTTAAAAGAAAAAGGGTTGACCGATATTGGTGATATTCGATATAAGACAAAGAGATATTGTAATGGATATTATTCAGATGGATTGTATCTTACAGTTGTACACAGACCAGAAGATAATGGTCTTGACTTTAGCTTTGAACATCAGACGAAAGCGTATAGCAGAGAAGAATTAGAATATTTTTATTATTATATTTGTAAAATTATGTTTAAAGGTATAGAAAGACCTATGTTAAAGATAGGGGATATTATAAAGTTGACATAATATTTATTCTATATTATAAATAATGATAAAATTTTAATTATCTATAAATTATATTAGATAATTGTGAAACTTTAATTTTTTATTTTGCTAGTATATACTTTGAAAGAAGTGATTTTGCAAATATTTAAAAATTATATAAATAGAAGGAGAAAATAATGTTAGAAAAGTTAACGGATATAATATTAAGATATGTTGAAGTAAAAAAAGAGGATATCAAACCAGAGTCAAGGTTTATGGAGGATTTAGGATTTACTTCTTATGATTTTATGAGTATGCTTGGTGAGGTTGAAGATGAATTAAATGTTGAAATAAATCAGGAAGAGGCAGCAAATATCCGTACAGTACAAGAAGCAGTTGATTATTTAGAAAAAATTTCATAATAAAATATTTATTATTGAAGATAAGAATAATTGTAAAATGTGATGTCTTGTTTTGTATCTGTGGCGCTGTTTGATACAAAATAATTTGGATTGAAAGCAGCGCAGAAATGAGGATTAAATGAATATTGTTAGCAGTACAATTCGTGATTTATTGGCAGTGGCAGAAAAAGAATATGGCGTACAAGATGCCTTTCGATTTAAGACAAAGCAAGTAGGAGCGGACGGTAAAGCAGAAACTGTAATTGAATCAAAAAGCTATACACAGTTAAAAAAGGATTCAGAATGCTTTTCAAAAGCGTTGGCTTCTTTGGGGGAACAAGGTAAACATATTGCTATTATTGGAAGTACATCGTATACATGGATAGCTGCTTATTTTGGTATTGTAAATTGTGGCAGTGTTGCTGTTCCATTAGATGCGCAGTTATCGGCAGAAGAACTTTGTGAACTATTAAATCG
The DNA here is from genome assembly GCA_910585095.1 of uncultured Lachnospira sp. GTDB lineage: Bacteria > Bacillota > Clostridia > Lachnospirales > Lachnospiraceae > Lachnospira. Next base: position 45,604 of record CAJUBU010000019.1, on the reverse strand, counting down.
AGCTGATGTAACAACATTAGTATATGATGAAAATAAATCGAATGTTGCAGATATGGCAGGTAGTAAATGTCCACAGATAAAACATTTTATTGCTTTAAGTAAAAATAGTATCATATCAAATACATTATATTTTGAAGAATTAATTGAGCAGCAAGAATCAGGATTTGAATGTGAAATAGTACCAGAACAGCTTGCAACAATTATGTTTACATCAGGTACAACAGGAAAGAGCAAGGGTGTTATGCTCACTCACCAAAATATGGCTGAAAATGCTACCTGCCTTGATATGAAATTTGAACCAAAAACAGTACTTTTAACCGTATTGCCAATTCATCATGCGTACTGTCTCAGCATGGATATTTTAAAAGGACTTTATACAGGCGCTATTATTTGCATTAATGATTCTTTGATGCGTGTTGCTCAAAATATCAAATTATTTAAACCAAATATGATATTAATGGTACCTCTTATGATAGAGTCTATGGCAAAAAAATTAGAAGATGCGGCGGCTTTGCCAGCTCAGATTGTAAAGGAGAATGTTTTTGGAAACCAGTTTCAAACAATATGTAGTGGCGGGGCATACTTAAATCCGGCATATGTTGAATTATTTAAAAAATATGATATTAATATACTTCAAGGCTATGGTATGACAGAATGTTCGCCTGTTATTAGTACCAATCTTTTATGGGAAAATAAAGTGGGTTCCGTAGGAAAGCTTATGCCAAATTGTGAGGCAAAGACGGTTGATGAAGAATTATGGATAAAAGGTTCAAGCGTTATGCAGGGATACTATAAAATGCCACAGGAGACAGCAGATACATTGGAAGATGGCTGGTTAAAAACTGGTGATTTGGGTTATGTAGATGAAGATAATTTTATTTTTCTTACAGGAAGAAAGAAAAATCTTATTATCACTCCAAATGGTGAAAATGTTTCTCCAGAAGAAATTGAAAATAAAATTGGAGACAACAGACTTGTACAAGAAATATTAGTAAGAGACAGCGAGGGTGTTATAGAAGCTGAGATTTATCCAGATTATGAATATGCAGAAAAGAAAGACATTACAGATATTTTGGCAGAGCTGCAAAAAATTGTGGATGAATATAATACTGGTGCACCATTATATAAGAGAGTGTTTAAATTAAAGTTAAGAGAAGTTGAATTTGAAAAGAATACAACGAAGAAAATAAAGAGGTTTTAAGCAAACAGCGAAGCGGATTGCGAATATCCTCTTGACTAAATTAGTTGATTGAAATGGACAATATCTATCCTGTCTGTTGTACAGGATAGGTATTTTTTATGTTTATTTCTTTGATATGATAGCACCAAAAATTGTAAAGTTATTCTTTTTTACTAAAAAAGATAAGAAGTGTAATATTTATTAAAATAAATTTTATATATAGGTTTATATCATCTTTATGATATAATAACCACAATAAAATTATAATAAAAAAGAGAGGAACAATTAAAAAATGGAAAAACCAATCTATGAATTAATTAAAGAAGCCATTAATGAAGAAGGAACATTACCTTCTGATTTTTCTTTGCCAAAAGAAGATGATGGAAATAAAATTCGTTTTGCAGATGGTGCAATGGATGGAATTATAATGTTTCACACTAAGATTTCAAGTGATACGGAAAGTGAAGAATATAAACAAATTATAAATGCTATTGAGTTGGCAAATAAAGGAGAGGGTGCAAATGCCAAAGCAATGATTCATGAATTTGCCATAAAAGGGCATATGCTTTCTCATATTGATGATATTCAAAATTATATTATAGAGCATAAAGACCAGTTGAATACAAAAAATATCTATAATTTTGCAATGGATTTAATAATTTTTGGGACAAAATCAGAAGCAATAAAAGTTGGTATGTCTATTATGGAATTGTTTAATACCAATAATAATGAAGAATTTAAAGAGATAATTCGTAATTTTGCATTAAATGATGAGTTTACTTTATATTCAGGTTATTTGATGCGTGGCTGGGATGATGATAATAAGGAAATTTTTGAAGCAGTAAAGAAAGTAAAAGGATGGGGTAGAGTTTTTCTTGTAAATTCTTTTCTTGAACCTGAAAATGAGGAGATAAAACACTGGATTCTTTTAAATGGAGTGGATAATGAGGTTCTTCCAAACTATTCTGCTATTGACTGTTATATACATATCAATTTATTAGAACGATTGAAGGAGCCAATGACAATTAAAGAGTATCGAGGAGCTGCAAGCATTATCAGCGCACTCCTTGATGATGAGCCAGAGCCAGGTATTTCAGCAATAGAAGATGCAGATAAATTGTTAGAAACGTTTATGAAAAAGACAATGCAGTGTGAAGAAATTGAGGCAGAGGATTATTCTTTAATTTATAAAATAATGATATATGCAAAAGAACAATCTGAAGATTTTTCTGATATTTATAATCAAGCAAAGAATATTTTATATAGCGATACGGTTTTAAAGACTATTAAAGAAGCGTTAAATAAGGGAAATATAGTTGAATTTGAACTTGCAAGAGATTTGGGAATTGACTATAAAGAGCAGGCATATGATTCATTGCTTGAAGATTTTGAGACAAACTTCCAATTGGCAAGCTTGTTAATGCAAGATAATTATAAGGTAGATGATATTATTCAATTAATCAGTGAAAAATTGGAAGTGGATAAGTTAAGTACAGGAAGCAAAGATGAAATTGGAGTTGGTGAAGAATTTTCTTGTTATAGGACACTTTCGTATCTGATGCAATTTCTTAGTACATATCCGGGAAAAGGGATAGAATTAATAAAATCGGCATTGCGTATGCCCATAATAAATTGTAGATTTACGGCGTTGAGAGTGATTGAACAATGGGTAGAAATAGAACAAAAGCCGCTGAAAATATCATTTCCTGAACTTTATCAATATTTGTGTGATATTTTATCAAAAGAGGTAAGAGAAGATGTACAAAAGAAGATGAAAGAGTTAATAGAAGGAATAATTAATAAACCTCAAGGAATTACAATACAAAGAAAAGACGAGTAAATTTTTATTCCCGCGAGCAATAAAATGCCGCGAGGGTCAAATACCCCACAGCAAGCTGTGGAGTATTTAATTGTAATAAAGAATATTTTTTCTACATAAAATAATGTAAGTATTTTTTATAATGATAGAAAATTTGTAAAATATTTTTTATTGTTTACATAGTTTAGAGGGTTTTATGCTTAATTATTTATGGGGATTTATGATTGTTGTAGGCGTTGTATATGGTATGCTTACTGGTAACATACAGGCAGTGGCAGACGGCGCTATTGAATCGGCAAAAGATGCAGTAGCGCTGTGTATTACCATGTTGGGAGTGATGTCTCTATGGACTGGGCTTATGCAGGTTGCTGATAAGTCTGGTTTGATAGCGTCTTGCACAAAAAAACTAGCGCCATTTATGAAATGGATGTTTCCAAATGTACCTCCAGAAGATGAAGCAATGAAACATATGACAACGAATGTTATATCTAATATATTAGGTCTTGGGTGGGCTGCAACACCCGCAGGATTACGGTCAATGCGCAGTCTTAGCCATCTAAATAAAGGCTCTGATACAGCCTCCAATGAAATGTGTACATTTTTAGTATTAAATGTATCTTCTTTACAGTTAATTCCAATGAATATGATAGCTTACAGAAGTCAATACGGAAGCGCTAACCCCACAGCAATATTGGTTCCAGCCATTATAGCTACATCGATTAGTACATTAGTAGGCATTATTTTTGCAAAAATAATGAGCAAGGTTTATCCGTGAGCAGTGATGGAGGGTATTTATGGGGATTGTATCAGTTTTAGTTATCGCTTCAGCATATATTATTCCAATTGTTATTTTAATTGTTGTCATTCATGGCATGTATAAAAAAGTAGATATCTATGATGAATTTGTTGTCGGTGCTGAGGATGGAATGAAAACAGTAGCATCGATTGTGCCAACGTTAATAGGATTAATGATGGCAGTTGGAATACTGAGAGCGTCTGGATTTTTGGATATGTTAGCAAATTTGTTGGGAGATTATACAGATAAAATAGGACTTCCAGCGCCGCTGCTGCCATTGCTTTTAGTACGATTGTTTAGCTCATCAGCGGCTACTGGTTTGACACTTGACTTATTTGAAGAGTTTGGAACAGACTCATATATTGGTTTAATTGCTTCTATAACAACCTCTGCAACAGAAACCGTGTTTTTTACAATCTCAGTTTATGCTATTGCAGCAAAGGTGACAAAAACCAAATGGACGCTGGCAGGTTCGCTTATGGCAACATTGGCGGGAATTGTGGCAAGTGTTGTAATTGCAGCAATTATGAGTATGTAAAAATTAGTATTATTTATTTGACTTTAAAAAATCAATGTGATATTATAATGATATCAAATTAATTTATTTTTGGAGGTATGGACAAATGGAAGAAAAAATACTTAAGAATAAGAAACATGGAATGAGAGTATTGCTTATCTGTCTGTTAGTGGAGATTTTAAGTATTACAGGTATTGTTTTTGGAGCAATAATGACTGGAGAAGTGACAGGAGGCGGTTTTTTACTGGGATTGTCTATCTTTGTTACATGTGTGGCATGGTTTCCATTGGTAGGTTTAAGAATATTAAAGCCACAGGAAGCATTAGTTTTAACATTGTTTGGCAATTATATTGGTACGATTCGTGAACCAGGATTTTATTTTGTCAACCCTGCTGCCAATACAAAACTTGCACAGAGCGGAGACTTGGAATCTAATATAAATGGACTTGGAATTAAAAATGCTTCTGAAATGACAATAACTATTGGAAATAATAAAATATCGCTTAAAAATATGACTTTAAACAATGGCAGACAAAAAATTAATGATTGTCTTGGCAATCCAGTAGAAATTGGAATTGCTGTTATATGGAAAGTTACAGATACAGCAAAAGCCGTATTTAATGTTGATAATTACAAAGAATATTTATCACTGCAGTGTGACAGCGCCCTTAGAAATATCGTAAGAATCTATCCATATGACGTGGCATCCAATGTTGATACAACAGGTGATGGATTGGCAGATGAGGGCAGTTTGCGCGGTTCAAGCGAGACGGTTGCATCACGTATTCGAGATGAGATACAAAGCAAAGTTGCGGATGCGGGACTTGAGATAGTAGAGGCACGTATCACTTATCTTGCATATGCTCCAGAAATTGCTTCTGTAATGTTGCAAAGACAGCAAGCGTCTGCTATTATAGATGCGAGAAAAATGATTGTTGATGGAGCAGTTGGAATGGTTGAGATGGCATTAGAGCGTTTAAATGAAAAACAAGTAGTGGAATTAGACGAAGAACGAAAAGCGGCGATGGTTTCAAATTTACTTGTTGTCCTGTGTGGCAATCGTGATGCGCAACCAGTCGTTAATTCAGGAAGTTTGTACTGATGGCAGTAAAAAAACAAGTGCCGCTTAGATTATCAGAAAGCCTATACAATGCGCTGGCACAATGGGCTGAAGATGATTTTCGTTCAGTTAACGGACAAATAGAATATTTACTTACAGAATGTGTTAAACAGCGTAAAAAAGATGGTAAATATGTGTCCAAACAGATTGATGTTCCTCCTGAACTTGATATTCATTAACATTATATTAAAGGTGAAAGGAAATCAATACAATTATGAAAACCAATGAAAATAGTGCATCAAAACATCTTTCTTTTGAGGTGTTTCCGCCCAAAAAAGAAGGGGATTTTGAAGGAGCATACAAGATTGTAAGTGATTTGGCAAAATTAGAGCCAGAATTTATCAGTGTAACATATGGGGCAGGGGGAAGCATGTCTAAAAAAACAATAGATATTGCTTCTTATATACAAAATGAATTGAATGTACAAGCTATTGCACATATGACTTGTGTGGGAAGCACAAAAGAAGATATTGATAAACTTTGCAGTGAACTTGAAACGCATAATATATATAATGTACTTGCACTGCGTGGTGATAGACCAAAAGATATGAGTGACGAACAGTATAATAATCGTGAATTTATTTATGCAACAGACCTTATTGCACGATTAAAAGAAAAAACAGGACTCAAATTGTTAGGGGCATGTTATCCAGAAAAGCATTTTGAAGCGGCAAGTATAGAGGAAGATATTGCTCATATGAAGGAAAAACAGGATATGGGGGTAGAAGCTTTTATTACACAATTATTTTTTGATAATGATATATTTTATCAATTTAGAGAATACACCGATAAAATAGGAATTACCGTTCCCATTCATGCGGGTATTATGCCAGTTACCAGTGCTAAACAAATTAATACATCCATTTCGTTGTCTGGTTCATCAGTGCCTAAAAAGCTGACAGATATTATAGCAAAATATGGAAATTCACCAGTAGATATGTATAAAGCAGGAATTGATTATGCAATAAAACAAATTATGGATTTGCAAAAAAATGGTGTTGATGGAGTGCATATCTATACGATGAATAAGCCAGATATTGCAAGACAGATTGTGGAAGCTTGCCAAGAATAATGGAGAATGATTATGTTAGAAAGGTATATCGGGCGACCAAATGATGAAACAGGTCGCATGGATAAAGAGATTTATGTATATAACATGTTAGATAAGCTTGGTGTTATATATGAAAGGATAGATCATAAGCCAGCTATGACAATGGAAGTATGCAAAGATATAGAAGAATCATTAGAGGCTGAAATATGTAAAAATTTATTTTTATGCAACAGGCAAGGTACAAAGTTTTATTTGCTTATGATGGCAAAAGATAAAAAATTTAAGACAAAAGAACTTTCTTCTCAAATTCATTCGGCAAGATTATCCTTTGCAAGTGATGAAGATATGATAAAATATCTGAATGTTACGCCTGGTTCAGTAAGCGTGATGGGGCTGTTAAATGATGTAAACCATGATGTTTGTCTTCTTTTAGATGAAGATATCCTAAAAGGGGAGTATATTGGGTGTCATCCATGTATCAATACTTCAAGTATACGATTAAAGACAAAGGATTTGCTTGATAAAGTACTTCCATATTTAGGATATACTCCAATGTTGGTTAAATTGTTTGGAGAGTAAAATGCTTGAATAATTGGTTTACAAATATCTTTTGATAATAAATGCAATTATAGAAACGAAAGATAATGTTCACTGTTGCATAAAACCAGACATCATACAGCCTCCTGCGGCACCAGCGGATAATACTTCATTTATATTGTTAAGTGAGATGCCTCCAATGGCATATACAGGTATATGGACAGTTTTAACGACCTCTTTGAGAAAATTTAGTCCCTTTCCTGCAAGATCAGGTTTACAGTTTGTTTCATATATATTCCCAGCAAATATATAATTGCACCTAAATTGTTTGGCAAGAAAGGCTTGTTCAATAGAATGAATAGAAGTCCCTAGCATAGTGATTGATGATAGTGTATTGTCAGATGGAAGAATAGATGACAATACGGAAATTGGCAAGTGAATATAAGGGTGTTGAAGGACATGCGCTGCTTCTACATAGTTGTGTAGAATAAGTGTTGTGTCCTCTTTTTTGCATATTTGTAAAACATTTTTGGCAAGTGTGATATATTCTTCTAAAGGTAAGTCCTTTTCTCTTAGCACAATTGCTTTTGGATGAAGCTGTGCAATGTGTTTAATCTGTTGTAAATAATCTGTTTTTTTGCATAAATGGCGATTGGTTATAGCAATAAAATGATTATAATTCATAAAAATCCTCCATTCCGAAGTGTAGCGTAGGAATTGCGTAATAGAGAAAACTGCTAAAACAGCTGCATAGGCGATTTCTATTGTCGCATCAAGCCTTATTTTGATGATTTATAAATAGTATAACAAAATGATAGATAATAGTATAATACATTTTGTATAATTATTGAACAGAAAAATAATTTGTGCTAAAATACTCACAGTTTTGTCAAAACCTACAGTATTTATGCTAAAGTGATAAAATTCTATTTGTTAATTTTCTAGTATAAAATATTTCATAATAGGAGAAACATATGAAAAGAACAACAATTTGTTACATAGAAAAAGATAATCAATATCTTATGCTTTACCGCAATAAGAAAAAGGAAGATTATAATAAAGGGAAATGGATTGGCGTAGGAGGAAAGATTGAGTTCGAAGAAACACCAGAGCAATGTATTCTTAGAGAAGTTAGGGAAGAAACAGGATTGATGCTTACAGCATATCAGTATAGAGGTATTATACGTTTTATATTTGATTTATGGGAAGATGAGGAGATGTATTTATATACAGCAACTGAATTTGAAGGTGAACTAAATAAAGAATGCAATGAAGGAGAACTTGCATGGGTCCCAATAAATGAAGTGATGAATTTAAATACATGGGAAGGCGATAGAATTTTTTTGCAAAAGTTGATTGATGGAGAAAAAGATATTGATTTAACACTGCATTATAAAGGGGACAAATTGATTGATGTAAAGTGATATTTTTATTGCTTAAAAAGTAGTATAAAAATAGAAAAGTTGATATATATTTATAAATTATTTTTTATTTTTATAATAATATAAAAAAAAACTTTAAAATTATCAAATGTTTGTTAGAATAGAAATGAGGATTAAAATGTTATTTAGTGGAAAAGATTTAAGAAAATTAATTATACCTTTAATATTTGAACAGTTATTAGCAGTCAGTGTTGGGTTAGTTGATGTGCTTATGGTATCACAATCTGGTGAAGCGGCAATCTCTGGCGTTGCGCTTGTCGATAACATTAATCGGTTGATTATTCAAGTTATGGCAGCGCTTGCTACAGGTGGTGCGGTGGTTTGCAGCCAGTTTATAGGAAAAGGGAAAAAAGAGGATTCAAGAAAAGCAGGCGCGCAATTAGAGACTGTGTTATTTATTTTTTCAGTGATTATGACATTGCTTTCAGTCACTTGCACAAGACCTCTTTTGGGTGTTATTTTTGGAAAAGTTGAAGAAAGCGTTATGGAATGTGCCGTTCTTTACTTTGTTGTGACTTCTATATCGTATCCATTTCTTGGCGCTTATAATGCAGGCGCCGCTATTTTTAGAAGTGTTGGAAACAGTAAGATAAGTATGGAAATTAGTGTTTTAATGAATCTTATCAATGTTGGTGCAAATGCTTTATTTGTGTTTGTATTTCGTTGGAGTGTATTTGGCGTGGCTTTTGCAACATTGCTATCAAGAGTAACAGCAGGTATTGTGATGACTGCGTTTGTATTAAGCCGTAAAAATCCTGTGAAAATAGAAAATATTTCAGAACTAAAACCAATGGGAAGTATTATAAAGAAAATTTTGACTATTGGTATACCAAGCGGTATCGAAAATGGTATGTTTCAGATTGGTAAACTTTCGGTTACAAGTATGGTTTCTACGTTTGGAACAGCATCAATAGCAGCTAATTCAGTAGGATATACAATTATTGATTTTGCCAATATTCCAGGAAGCGCTATGGGATTAGCATTAATTACAGTTGTTGGACGGTGTATAGGTGCTGGTGATAAAGAACAGGCAAAAATGTATACGAAAAAAGTAATTAAATTTGCTTATATTGGAGATTGGGCATGTAATATTGTATTATTTTTTGGAGCGGGATTTTTTGCAAATTGGTTTAATTTATCACCAGAAGCCCATAAAATAGCAGTGGATATTCTCCGCGCTTTCAGTATAACCTCCTTATTTATATGGCCATTGTCATTTACTTTGTCAAATTCGCTTCGTGCGGCAGGAGATGTCAATTTTACAATGGCAGTAAGTATTGCCTCTATGTGGATATTCCGTGTTGGAAGTAGTTATCTGTTTGGCGTTGTATTTGGAATGGGTGTGCTTGGCGTCTGGATAGGTATGTTTATAGACTGGGTGGCAAGGTCTGTTATGTTTGTATGGCGATTTGCAAGTGGACGATGGCTAAATAAAAAATCGTTGGCATAAAAAGGCTACAAAAAATCAGTTGCAGTGTGGAGGCTAATTATGATAAAGAAAGAAATTAATGAAATTAAATCCCTTTTTAATATTGAAGATTGTGGAATACGCAAAATAGCTTGTTGTTATGTAAACGGTGAAAAAGAAAAGGTAACGAAATTTACAGAAACTTTTTTAAATTTGCCAGAAGAAGAACGACATAAGTATTTTGATATTTTTAGAAAAACACTTTCTGGAACACAGGGAAAAAATTTATTGGATATGAAATTTAATTTGTCAGCATATGGGGAAGACGGCGCGCAGGCAATGTTGATGGAGCTTAAAAATAGTGGTTTAGAAGATGAAAAACTCCTTGATTTATTTTATGATAAAATTATTAAATCTTATAATTATCCAGGTAATTATATTATTATTTTAATTAATCAAACATATGATATACCTGGAAAAACAACCGATGGTATTGCTATGGAAGATGCTTCGGATGAAATTTATAATTATATATTATGTAGTATATGCCATGTTATATTATCAAAACCAGGACTTGGCTATAATGAAGAAGAAAATACATTTCACAATCAAAGACAATTTCATATGATTGATTTGCCTGATATTGGATTTTTGTTTCCAGCGTTTAATGATAGAAGCGAAGATAGAGATATTGTTCTTTATTATACAAAGGATGTTAATAATTTTCAGACAGAGTTTATATCGTACATATTAGACAGTCAAATTCCGCTGCCAGCAGGAAGTCAGAAAGAGACATTTCAAACGTTAGTAACAGAAACACTTGGCGAGGAGTGTGACTATGAAACTATAAAAAATATACATGAAAATTTAAATGAGATGATACAGCAAAAAAAAGATGAGCCAGAGCCTGCTGTGTTAGATAGAAATTCAGCAAGGCAGCTATTGGAAAAAAGCGGTGTAAAGGAAGAAAAACTTGAACATTTTGAAGAACAGTTTGATAATGCTGCAGGCGAAAGCGGTAAGCTTTTGGCAACAAATGTAGCAGAGATAAGAAAATTTGAATTAAAAACACCAGATATTGTAGTAAAGATTAATCCATCGAAAACAGACCTTGTAAAAACAATGGTTATTGAAGATAAACAATGTCTTGTTATAGAAATAGACGAGCGGTTAGAGGTAAATGGAATTTCAGTAAATCCATATACAGGTGAAGTGTTAGAGCGTGAAAGTGAAGCTATAGAGTATGGCGAGGTTGCAAAACATGAATAAAGCCCAAGACAGTATTATGAAAAAGTTTAGAAAAGTAATATGGAGACCTTTTATACATGCTGTTAAGGATTACAAACTACTTGAAGAACATGACCATGTATGTGTTTGTATCTCTGGAGGTAAAGATTCGATGCTTTTAGCAAAGCTTATGCAGATGCTTCATCGATTTAGTGATTTTCCATTTGAAGTAACTTATCTGGTTATGGATCCAGGATATAATCAAATAAACAGAGTAAAAATTGAGGAAAATGCTAAATTACTGGATATACCTATCACTATTTTTGAGACACAAATTTTTGATATCACATTTCAAACAGAAAAATCACCATGTTATCTGTGTGCCAGAATGAGACGAGGAAATTTATATGCGAAAGCAAAAGAGCTTGGCTGTAATAAGATAGCGTTAGGTCATCATTTTAGTGATGTGATTGAAACAACTCTTATGGGCATGTTATATGGGGCGCAATTGCAGGCAATGCTGCCTAAGCTGCACAGTCAAAATTTTGAGGGAATGGAACTTATCAGACCATTGTATAGAATACATGAAGATGATATTATTGCATGGCGCGATTATAACCATCTTACATTTATTCAATGCGCTTGCCGTTTTACGGAAAATATAACGGTTGGCACGCATGGAGACAGTAATTCTAAACGTATAGAAACAAAAGAAATTATTAAGGAAATGAAAAAAATAAATCCAAATGTTGAAATGAATATTTTTAATAGTTTACATAATGTAAATTTGGATACGTTTTTAGAATATAAGTCCAATGGAGAAAGACATTCTTTTTTGGAAAATTGGAATATGTAACAAATTGACGAATATATATAAATTATAAGAAATAATCTATCTCCATTTGAAATCCTTATAATATGTTATTTATAAATAAACTATTGTAAGGGAAAGTAGCCAGAAGGATTTTCCTTTTGGCTATTTTTAATCTTATCAAAAAGCTTTCATATTTCAATGCCACACAGGTATAAGTGGAGAGATATGTTTGTGACATATTTACCTTGCTTTTCCTAAATAAAGTATGGCATAATTATAAATAATAATTTCGATAGTGTATGATAAATTTTATACATTTAAAGATTAAGAACTTGTGTATAAGTATATAAGGGGGATTTTATATGGAAACAAAGGAAGACAAAATAAACCATAGTTTAGTCGTAGGGTGGCTCGTGATAGTTACTGTTTTGTTAATATCCTATTTGGGTGAAGTTATTAAAGGGGAACGAACTGTTACATATCTTTTTATTTTTATGATAGTAACAGTTATTCCAGCGGTGACTGCTTATATCTTATATTTAAAAAATCATTCTATGAATGGTTTAAGATATTATATTGTGACAGGATATTTTTTAATGTATCTGTTTTGTATGATTACAGGAAGCACCAATATGGTATTTTCTTATATCCTTCCAATGTTGTCTTTTTTGGTTTTGTATCATCAGCCTAAGTTGATATTATATACAGGAATTGCCTCTGTTTCAATTAATATTATATCGATTGCTATTAAAATTGTTAATGGAGAGATGACAATATCCAACAGTAAAGATGCTGAAATTCAGATAGCTTTATTATCTCTTTGTTTTGTGGGTTCTTATGTGGCAACAAAATTATATGATAATATTACAAAAGAAAATTTAGAATATATGCAGATGCTCAATGAAAAGAATAATGAAATTCAAAAAATGACATTTCAAGCTATTGAGACGATTGCAAATACAATTGATGCGAAGGATACTTATACACAAGGACATTCATACCGAGTGGCAGAATATTCTGCTGCCATAGCAAAATCGCTGGGGCTTAGTGAAGAACGAGTCAATAATATACATTTTATTGCACTGCTTCACGATATTGGTAAGATTGGCGTTCCAGATTCGGTTTTAAATAAGCCTGGAAGACTTACAAATGAAGAATATATGTTGATGAAGCAGCATACAGTTATAGGTGGGGAAATATTAAAGGATATTAAAGTTTTGCCAGATTTGGATATAGGAGCAAAATATCACCATGAGCGATATGATGGAAAAGGATATCCAGATGGGCTTTTAGGAAATAAAATCCCATATGTAGCAAGAATTATAGCCGTTGCCGATGCGTATGATGCCATGACTACCAATAGAGTATATAGAAAACATTTAAGCAAAGAGATTGTTTTAAATGAGTTGGAACATGGAAAAGGAACACAGTTTGACCCAGAAATTTGTAATGCTATGATTGAACTGATTAAAAGTAATAAACTTGATGATGTACAAGTACATGAAGATGAAAATAATATTGATGATGCGATACTTATTCTTAGTCGTGTTATGGAAAAGAATGAAGAAATTTCAGCAAAACGAGCCGATTTAGATGAATTGACAGGTATCTATAGCCGTAATTGCGGTGAGCGTATGTTAAAGGAATTGGTTAGCAAAAAAACAGGTTGTCTTATGATTTTTGATTTAGACCGTTTTCGTCTGCTTAATGAAAAATTGGGATTTATAAAAGGCGATTTCTTTTTAAAAGAAACGGTTGAGTGCATAAAAAGTCTTAAAGAAGATATTATTATTTCAAGATTTGGAAGTGATGAATTTGTAACATTTTTTGCAGGTGTTGTCTTAGAGGAAGATATCTGTGCTATTACAAATAAATTTTTTGATAAGATACATAAGCGTATAGAACAAAATCAAGATTTGCAAGGACTTTCTGTATCGGTTGGTGTTGCTGTAAGAAATATAGATGAAATTTCCTTTTCAAGATTATTTCAAAATGCAGATAAAGCTTTGTATCATTCTAAACAACAAGGTGGTGGAAGTTATTATATATACAGTGAGAGCAATTTAACAAACAAATCAGACAACAGAAATGTTGATTTTGAAAGATTGTTAAAGTGGTTAAGAGATGCGGAACAACACAATGATTTGCCAAAGTCAACCTTTCAGGAGGTTATGGATATATATGATGATATTCGCAAAAATATGACAAAATGGGAAAATCACATGCAGATTGTTTTGTTTACACTACTTACAAATGCGGGTAAAAAAGTAATACCAGAAGAGACAGACAGGGCAATGGACATTTTAGAGCGGGCTATTGCATATGCTGTTCCAGTTAAGGGAATGGTGAATAAGTTTAGCAATACACAAAGAATTGTGATGCTTCAATGTGATGATAAACGTCAAAGTACGGCGGTAGTTGAGCATATTCTTCTTGAATTTTATAAAATGTATGACCAAAAGGGTGTTTATATACATTACGATTTTGCTGATTTAACAGATATGTAAATATTTATAGGTTGTTATACGAAAAAATTATAATAAAAATAAAGCATATTTTATTCTTGAGAGCAATGAGGAAAATAGTCATGTTTACATGGGGATTTGACGAATACCACGAGGGTCAAAGTCCTGATATTTGAAGCAGAGCTTTGATTTATGAAAGATTGCTGAGTATTATAATTTTTAGTGTAACACCTTTTTTTTACCTTATCAAGCAAGTAACAAAGTGGATTGAGAATATCTTTTGACTATAAAAAATAATTATAAAGTATTTATATAATATTATATGAGTAAAAAAATAAATTTATATGTGGGTTTAAGGATTATTTAATAATTGGTGTTATAAACTATATCCAACAACAGATGAATCAGCTAAGTTTCAAGTTAAACGTAATTTTTGCTGTATTTACATATTAGCGAATAACACAAGACTCAAGCTGGTAGATTAAGTCAAAATGGAGGTCGTATGTATTTTAAAATTTTAAAAAAGGATATAAAAAGAAAAAAGACAATGAATATTATATTGCTGCTGTTTATTATCCTTGCAACAGCATTTATTGCCAGCAGTGTTAATAATCTAATTATCACATCAAATGCAACAAATAAATATATGGAAATAGCAAATGTTCAAGACTTTGTTATTGTCACTATGAGTTCAGAACAGAATCATTCTAAAAACGATAATAATATCAGTAATTATCTTAATCAGGAATCCTATGTAGATTCTTATACAAGAGATGATTTACAGTATCTTAGCAAATCTAATTTGTTATTGCCAAATAGTGAAGAAAGCAGCAATGTCAAATCTTCTATGATAGCAATGTGTTATGATACAAAGCAGCAATATTTTTTTGATAAAGATAATCATAAGATTGATTATATGGAAGATGGCACAATTTATGTTCCGTTAGCTTATTTACAGGACAATGATTTAAAAGTAGGAGATACTATAAAATTAAAGACAAAAAATAATTATGAAAAAAGCTTTAAAATTGCCGGAAGCTGTAAAGATGCGTTCTTAGGTTCTAGTATGATGGGTGTACATCGATATTTGTTTAGTAAAAATGATTTTAAGGATATTAAAGAAAATAGTGGTTTGCCGTCAGGCTCGGTATTTTCGATAAAAGCAAATAATCTTAAAGAATTTAAAAGTAACTTTTATAAACATGATTTTCAAGTTTTGTTTTCAGGAGATAAAGATTTGATAATCCTTACTTATGTGATGGATATGGTTATAGCTTTGGTTTTAATTATGGTCAGTGTATTTTTGATTCTTATTTCAATTGTAATGCTGCGATTTATTATTGTATTTTCGGTCAGTGAAGATTATCAAGAAATTGGTATTATGAAAGCAATAGGGTTGAAAACAAAAAATATACGCTGCATCTATGTAACAAAATATTTAATATTATCTATCATAGGAGCTTTTATCGGTTTTGGGATATCGATTCCATTTGGTAAAATGATGTTAGACCAGATTTCTCAAAATATGGTTATGCAGACAGAAAAAAATGGTATATTTATTCCATTTATTTTTAGTGTGTTGGTTACTTTAGTTATTATTAGTTTTGCATATTTTAGCACAAAGAGAATAAAGAAAATGTCACCAATGGATGCTATCCGAAGTGGCAATAATGGCGAGCGCTTTAAGCGTAAAGGTATTTTTAGGCTTGAAAAGTTTAAATTCAGTAATACAACTTTTTTGGCAATAAACGATGTGTTTTGTGAAAAAAGAAAATATATAACTTTACTAATGGTATGTATTGTTGGGGTATGGCTAGTGTCTATGCCCGCTATTACAATTAACACACTTCGCTCCGAAAAAATTGCTTCATGGTTTTCTACATTAGATTGCGATATGTTTATTAAGAATGATGAAGCTGTTACAGAATGTATCAATCAGCGGGATATTAAAGCATTTTATGATTATGTAGATGAATTGCGTGTCACATTAGAAAAAAATGATATTGAAGTAGAACGAACATTTATAGAAGTGATGTTTCGATATCGAGTTGAACATGAAGATAAATCCTATTTATCATTTGCTGTTCAAGGGGTAGGAACAAAAGCAGATGAGTATCAATATGAAGAAGGCAGCGCGCCTAAGTATGAAAATGAACTAGCATTAGCGTATACTACGGCAAAAGAAATTGATGCGGGTGTGGGTGATATTGTCTACATTAATATGTATGGAGAAAAAAAGGAATTTATAGTAACAGCATTATATCAATCCTTAAATAATATGGGAGAGGGTATTCGTTTTTGTGAAAAAACAGATGTTGATTACAGCAATGTAGGAGGAGCATTTGATGCTCAAGTCTGTATTAAAGGAAATCCTGAAGGCAGACAGCTTCAAGATACGATTGATAAAGTATCCGATATTATGAAACATTCAACAGTTCTGACCGTTGTTGAATTTGTGGATAGTTTGATAGGTGATATTTCTACCAGAATAGTCAGTTTAAAATTCTTAATATTATTGGTTGTAATTATCATAATAGTTTTAGTTGTTGTACTTATGCAAAAAATGTTTCTTTTAAAGGAACGTGGACAGATAAGTCTGTTAAAGGCAATTGGATTTAATAATGCTGCTATTATTAAATGGCAAACAAAGCGTATTGCTGTGGTTTTGATATCGGGTATGATATTGGGTTTAATTACAATGCTTCCATTTTCGCACTTGACATCAGGTGAAGTGTTTAAGTTAATGGGTGCAAGTCATATTGATTTTGTTATCAATCCAATAGAGATATATATTTTATATCCTGTTTTAATAACAGTTGTAACACTTATAATATGTGTTTTGACAATGCTGTCTGTAAAGCACATTCATTCAAATGATATGAATAATATAGAATGATGAATATAAAAAGTATTTTATAATATCAATTTGCGTCCGCGATGTTGTCGCAAATAACATGGCGAAATAGCTGCTAAATTAGAATAATAAAAGCATCGCAGAAATGAGGGAAATATGGAACAGGCACTTGTAGTAAAAGATTTATGTAAAACATATATTACGAATAAAAGACAGAATAATGTATTAAAAAATGTATCTTTTTCTATAGAAAAAGGAGAAATGGTGGCAATTATGGGACCTTCAGGTTCAGGAAAATCAACGCTTTTATATTGTGTGTCTAGTATGGATAAGCCAACAGCGGGAAAAGTTGTGTTGTATGATAAGGTAATGACTGATTTATCTGAAAATGAAATGTCTGATTTAAGATTAAATGAGATGGGATTTATTTTTCAACAGATGCATATGTTGAAAAATTTAACGATTATGGATAATATTTTGTTGCCGGCATATCAGTCAAAAAACAAAAATAGAAGCAGAACGGAAATTAATACATATTGTCGAGAGCTTATGCGTAAGTTATCTATCAGTGAGATTGCAGGAAATGATATAACAGAAGTCTCTGGTGGACAGCTTCAAAGAGCTTGCATATGCAGAAGTTTAATTAATAAGCCGCAGATTATTTTTGCAGATGAGCCAACAGGAGCCTTAAATCATAGTGCTTCACAAGATGTAATGGAAGAATTAAACAAAATAAATGAAGAGGGAAGTACAATTATGCTGGTAACGCATGATAGAATGGTTGCATCAAAGTGCAAAAGAGTGATATATATTGAAGATGGAACAATAAAAGGAGAGCTTGTGTTTGAAAAAAATGAGAAAAGAGATGGAAAGGAACGAGAACGAAAAGTAAATCAATGGTTATCGGATATGGGTTGGTAGAATGATTGATGTTTTATTGATAGAAGATAATGAAGAAATAGGCGGTTTAGTAATTGATTTTTTAATTGCAGAAGGGTATGATTGTTATCTTGCGCTCGATGGAGAAGAAGGACTTGCAGTTTTTGAAGATGAAGGGGCAAAATTAGTACTTCTTGATATTACTTTGCCAGGCATTGATGGCTTTGTAGTTTGCAAGCGGATTCGGGATAAAGATAATACACCGATTATTATTATCAGTGCAAAGGGCAGCAAAGAAGACAAATTAAATGGTCTATTGCTTGGTGCTGATGATTATATAGAAAAACCGTTTGATATTGATATATTGCTTGCAAAGATAGATGGAATATTTAAGAGAAGATATGGTTCTGATGAAATCATTGAAGGTAATATAAGGCTTGACAAAAAAGGAAGACGTTTGTATCTTGATGATAAATTTGTAGAAACGACCGTAAAAGAGTTTGATTTATTATTGTATATGATGGAAAATAAAGGGAAAGTTTTATCAAAAGATGAATTATTTGCAAAAATTTGGGGATTGGATTCTGAAAGTGAACTTCAGACCTTAACTGTGCATATTAAGTGGCTACGGGAGAAATTAGAGAGCGATTCAAAAAATCCTGTGCATATTCAGACTGTTTGGGGAGTGGGATATCGATTTGATTAACAGATTAAGCAAGAATGGAAGATATATATGAAAAAGTATACAAAAATTATGTTTTTGCTGATAATGTTGATGATTGTATTTTTTGTTGGTATAAATATTGTATTATCTTATTTTAAAGAGACAAATAACAATAATCAATATAGAGTTGAAATCAATAGAATAAAACAATCTATTAGGGCATATGAAGAACAATATGGCATATGCCCTAAAAATGATGCAGCATTTTTGCAATATAACAATGAGACTTATAATTATATAGTGGATATACTTTGTATACCTTTTAATAAAAATGGAACGATAGACAAAGCACAATTAAGTAAAATTAGTAATGATATGGATAAGCCATATGTTTTATATCAATCCAATTTAGGGGTATACAAAATTAGTTATACAATATCATATCAATTTCAAATTGAAAAAGTACGTTATTTTGTTAATATAATATTATTATTTTTTGCATTATTTATGATGGCTGTATTGCTATATATCAGACAAAATATTATGAAACCATTTAATGTGTTGTCTAGTTTACCATATGAATTGTCTAAAGGAAATTTATCGAAACCGTTAAAGGAAAGTAAAAATAAATATTTTGGGCATTTTTTATGGGGAATAGATATGTTAAGAGAAAAGCTAGAGATAGATAAACAGAAAGAATTTGAACTTGTAAAAGATAAAAAATTATTGTTGATTTCATTGTCACATGATATAAAAACACCATTAAGTGCTATTAAACTTTATGCAAAAGCTTTAGATAAAAATCTGTATAAGCAGGAGGAACAAAAACATAAAGCAGTTTTAAGTATCAGTAATCATGTTGATGAAATTGAACGATATTTATCACAAATTGTTATTGCTTCAAGTGAAGAATTTATAAATTTTGATGTTGATTTAAAAGAAGTATATGTTAAGACAATAATAAACAGCATCATAAAATATTATACTGAAAAATTAATGCTTGCTCAAATATCATTTGATGTTTGCCTGCATGATGATTGTTTGATTAAGGGGGATGAGGATAGAATCATTGAAATTTTGCAAAATGTTATTGAAAATGCAGTAAAATATGGCGATGGTGCATTTATACGAATCGATGCCAGAAGAAAAGAAGAAGAATACATTATTTGTATCACTAATTCAGGCTGTACACTGATGGAAAAAGAACTTTTGCATATATTTGATAGTTTTTTTAGGGGGACAAATATTGACAATAAGCCTGGAAGTGGATTAGGATTATATATATGCAGGAGTCTTATACATTTGATGGAAGGAGAAATATTTGCAGATATTATAACAGAAAATGATATAAGATGTATGCGTGTAAAGTTGGTGTTTAGGCTTGCCTAAACATCAAGGTTATAAGCAAGTATCAAAGTGGATTGTAAATATTTGCTTGGTGAAATAATAAGAATTAAAGGAGAATTAGTATGAGTGTAGGTTCAGCAATTATTGAATTAGCAAAGAGAATATCAAATGAGGACGAGGCAGTTTTGGATGAGGTAACATTTTGTGTTACAGACATAAAGAAATATTTTAATGAAAATTTAGAACAATATGACAACCGTTTTATAGAAGAATTTGAGGATGAGGAAGAACATACACTTTGTTGGCTTGGAATGGTGGATATTCTTGAAAAGAATGGTTATGTGTGTGAGCGTGATTGGAAAGATGAAAAAGAAGATTTTTTGTATTTTGTAGGTGAGTTAAAGGGAATAAGTGAAAATAATTTAGTTCTTGATGAAAATTGGCTTGATGAAGATGATGATATTGCAGCATGGGGCGAGATTATTGATGAAAAGTGGGAAGACGACGATTTTTGTCTTGCCTCAATTGATATTGAAAGTGACAGTTTTGTTCTTTTTCCAGCAAAAGTGTCTGATTTGGAAACGTTGGATAAATTGGCAAAGGAAGCTGGTTTTAGGATAGACCATGCAAGTGAAATGTAATAGGAAAATTGCAATTTTATTTTTGTGAATAATTGGTCGATATGTTTACATAGGTATTTGTTTTATTAGGTAATAGTGACATAAAAGAAAGGCATAAAATATTTTAGATAGAATGTGTCCAAATAGGCTAGTGGAAAGAATAACTATGATTATATTATGATAAAATGAGGGAGTAATGAGTTTATTTAAAAATAACAAAAAAGAGTCAGAAAAAAAAGAATTTAAGACATTAAATAAGATATTAAATTTAGCATTTGTTAAAGAGGAAAATGTTAAGCATATTGCCCAATGTTTTTGTAATGTAATAGGTATAACAAATTTGGCAGAACAAAATCCATTGGTTTTTTATAATGGCAAAACTGAACTTTCCGTAACAATATATTCACCTCAAATGGGAGATGAATTTGAAAAGTTTATTCATTCGCATAAAAATGTGGCATCAGGTCAATTTGGGCATGTAAATGATGGTGATGAAGATATCAAAGTAAATCTTGTACATCATATACAACAGATGAAAAGCCTTGTCATATTTGAGATGAAAATTAATGCAACGAAAAAAGAGATGGATAAAGATATTAAAGAAGCACAAGAAGAGATAAAAAAATTAGCATTAGAATTTCTTAAGCAGATTGATGGATTATTTGTATGTGACAATGCTCAAACTGTATATAATGCAGAGGGGAAAATGATATTGAATATTGAAGGGAAAAGCGAATTGCCTTTTTATTTTCCATTTCAATATCAAGACAATCCTAAATTTTTGGAAGGATGTACGAATAGCCAGATAAGCCGAAGAAACCGCAATATGAAGGAATTGTTTGATAAACACATTTATGTGTGTGAGCTTCCAGTTAATGATGGTGAGGAAACGGCAAAGATAAGGTCAAAAGAAGAAGTTGTAAAACGAGCATTGGGGCTTCTTTTGATATCATTATATTCGGAGTCCCTTTTAAATCCAGAAGTAGGTAATACGATTGAAGAAGCCAGAGAATTTATAGAAGAAGTTGCTGCAAATTATGGCATTAAGAATTTTAATAAAGTGATGACTCCAAAAGAATATGCTTATTATATGGATGATAATTCGGATGAAAAAACGCGTATAGTATATTCATGGCGTTATGAAAACTTATACATAATGGAGTGGGTTCTTGGTTTGGTTGAATGGGAGTTTCCAGACCATATTTGTGATGTGCCAAAGATTGTGCGAAATCTTAAAAAATTTGAATCGATTGAAGATATACAAAAACAGTGCAAGATGCGTTCTATGACCGAAATTTTGGATAAAGCAGATTTGGCATATCGCTTAGACTGGGCGGCTGTCGATGCAAGGGTGCATGGATTTATGGGACCAGCTAATATTGAACATGGTGTGATTATGGAGTGGCACAGGTCATTGAATTGGTTGATTTGCTTTGGTGATGAGGACTGGGACCATGTAGATACACCAACGTAATTTTATGAAAGACTTAGTGATTTATGGAAAGTTTTTTTGAAATATTATTTGAGATAATTCTTGAAGTGGTACTTGAGGGGAGTTTAGAATTATCCACGACAAAAAGTATAAAAGTACCATTGTTATTACGAATATTGGCGGTATTGTTTATTGTGGCAATTGGTGGAGGTTTATGTGCCGTTTTTTTAATTATTGGTGTGAAAAATAAACAACCGTTGCTTATAGGGATTTCTGTTTTTTTATTGATTATGATAATATGGGCATTTGTTACGAAATATAGAGAGTATAGGAGAAGATAAGAAAATATGAGTAATTTACTTACTATTTCTCAGGCAATTCAATTTGTATCTGAGTTGACAACAAAGAAAGTGACAGAATCAAATATAACATACCTGATTCAATATGGACGAATTGATAAATTTGAAAAAGATGGATTGATTTGTGTAGATAAAGAACAATTAATAAATTATTATCATTCAATCAATGCTAAAAAGAAAATGGAGTGGAAAAATAAATTAGGTGATGATATTAACTGGAAACTTTCTTTTGATGAATATAAAGAAGCAGAAACGACAAAGCATGTGCATAGGTTACATCCATATAAAGGTAAATTTATTCCTCAGTTAGTTGAGTATTTTCTTGATAATCATGTAGATTCTTTTAAAAAAGATGTATATTTTCAGTCAAATGATATCGTTCTTGACCCTTTTTGTGGAAGTGGTACAACATTAGTTCAAGCTAATGAGTTGGGCATCCATGCTATTGGTATTGATATTTCAGTTTACAATGCACAAATATCAAATTCTAAAATTGCAATTTATAACATAAGTGAATTACAAAAAGTTACAAATTATATTACAAGTGAATTAGAAAAATATGAAAAAATATTAAATATTAAAGATTTTGAAAAAGAACTTTTGGAAGAATTATATAATTTTAATGCTGTTTATTTTCCTTCACCGGAATATAAAAAGAAAGTATATAATAAAGAGATTATTGAAAAACAATATGCTAAAGAAAAGTCACAGTTATTTCTGTCTATTTATGAAAAGTTAGTTGAAAAATATAATATTTCAACTAAAATATCAAATCAATCTTTTTTGGATAAATGGTATTTTGAAACGACTAGAAAAGAAATTTACTTTGTTAATGAATTAATTAATTTGGTAAAAGATGAAAATATTAAACATTTGTTACAGGTAATTTTATCACGAACTATGAGGTCATGCAGAGCGACTACGCATTCTGATTTAGCAACACTTATAGACCCTATATGCACAACATATTACTGTTCAAAGCATAAAAAAATATGTAAGCCGTTATTTAGTATTTTAAAATGGTGGAAAACTTATTCTAAGGATACAATTGCTAGAATTGAAGTATTTAATAAAGTAAGAACAAATACACAACAACATTGTTTTGCTGCTAACTCTGCAGCTATAGATATTGAAAAATGTATTTATAGTATGGGTGGCAATATCGTAGAAGAATATAAAAAAAAGAAAATTAAGGGTATTTTTTGTAGTCCTCCATATGTGGGGTTGATTGATTATCATGAACAACATGCTTATGCGTATGATTTATTTGGTTTTAAAAGACAAGATGAAAAAGAAATTGGTTCTTTGAAAAAAGGACATACGAAAGCAGCACAACAAAAATATATTGATGATATTTCAGCAGTTTTGATAAATTGTAAAAAATATCTTACACAAGATTATGAAGTTTTTATTGTAGCAAATGATAAATTTGGGCTTTATGAAACAATAGCAGAAAATGCTGGCATGGTTATTGTGGAGCAATTTAAGCGTCCTGTGTTAAATCGAACAGAAAAGGATAAAAATGTGTATTCAGAATTGATATATAGGATGAAGGAGAAAAATTATGACAAATGAAATGAGACAAGAAATTTCAAAGGTGATAATTAAAGTTTTAAAATCAAAATTTGATACTTTTCCGATAGATGCAGCTCAGCCTAGAAACGCACCTTTTCATAAAGCATTTTTACAAGCGTTTTCTGAAAAATTTAATCAGGTAGGTATGAACGTTGATGTTATGATAAGTATGAGTTCCTGGATGCATGGATTAAATACTACAATGGGACAAACATTTTTTGAAAGTGTAGCACATATTTTGACAAATGGCACTAAACGAAGTTTTAAAGGTGATAAATTTAAAATTTATTCAGACCAAGAACGTATAATAAGTGAAATTATGACAGATTTAAAAAATGGTGATAAAATTCCTAATATGATAAATGAGGATAAATTAATAAGTGATAATGCAAACGGAAAATTAGTAACAGGTACAAATTTTACTGCAGATTGTTATATTGAAGATAGTACGAATATAATTGCAATTGAGTTGAAATCTGTCAGACCAAATTCAGGCGAAACACGTGGAGAAAAACAAAAGATATTAAAGGCAAAAGCTGCTTTAAGGAATCAATATCCAAATAAAAAGATTCAATATTTTTTTGGTTTTCCATTTGACCCCACATCTGATACAGATACAGGTTATAATAAAAAGCGGTTTATGGCAAATATGGTTGAATTTTCAAAATTTTGTGATGAGGAAGAAATATTGTTAGCTAATGAATTATGGTCTTTTTTGTCGGGCGAGCAAGGTACTATGCAGGAAATATTAAATTTGATTAAAAGTATTGCAACAATAGATTTTTTTAGTAAATTTGAGTTTATCAATAATTCTCAAAATTTAATAAAGTATACTGAAAAATACATTGATATTCTTTCTTCATGGTATTTATTTGATGAAATTAGTATTGCACAGAATGTATCTGAATTTTTGCAGAATAAAAATAGAAAAGTGCAATCAGCAGTATTTTCTTGTCCATTCTTTGAAAATGGAAAGTATAATGAAAATCGTGTTAAGGTACTTTTAAAGTGTTAAAATAAGTATTTAATGTGTAGTATATTAAATGATAATTAAAATTTTAAGAAGGGCAAATATTATGTTGAGATTAAGACCATATAAAGCGTGTGATGCAAATATGATTATTTCATGGATAAAAGATGAAGTATCATTTCATAAATGGTGTGCAGATAGATTTGAACATTATCCAATTACAGGAGAAGATTTAAATAATTACTATCAATCGTTTGCTTATGCCAATAATTTCTTTCAGATGACGGCATTTAATGAGTCCGAAATAGTAGGACATTTGCTTATGCGATTTACAGATGAAGAACAGAAAATTCTTCGTTTTGGCTTTGTTATTGTAGACGATACAAAACGAGGCAAAGGCTATGGAAAGAAAATGCTTCAGTTAGCAATACAGTTTGCATTTGATATTGTAAAGGCGGAAAAAATAACAATAGGTGTGTTTGACAATAATGAATCAGCGTATCATTGTTACAAGGCAGTTGGATTTCAAGATATAGGGCAAGTACAGAACTATTGTATTTTAGGGGAAGAATGGAAATGTAAAGAGTTGGAGTTAGGGAAAGAAGAATTTAATCTTATTAGGAAAGAATTAGATTTGCCTGTTTAGAAAATGTTACAAAGTGATAATCAGGTTATAAGCAAGCAGAACAAAAAGACTGTTGTAAAAAGGAATTTTAATACTAGATATTATTTATATTATGGTATGGAATTTCTGTTTTATAACAGTTTTTTTATTTAAATGGAAAGAATCATTAAAATAATAATTGACTCTATATTTATGTAAATGTATTATTAGTATTAATTAATGATAAAATTTATTATGTATAATTATTAACTTGACAGTGATATATAAAAAATTGATGATTAGTTAGAGGTAGAAGAAACACTTTTTTTATAGTCAAAACGTATAATAGTAATAGAGAAAAGTTGGAAATAAAATGTTCAATAATTTATTTGAGAAGAAAATATAATGCAATGATAGTAGAAGATGAAAAATTCTATTTGTGTTATTAATGAAAATATAAATATATACAATGATTAATAAATTATAAGTAGGAGGAAATCGAATGTACTATATTGTAATATGTGATGAGAATGAAAAGTTTGTTTCATATATTAAAATGATTATAGAGAAATGTGAAATAAAAGAAAATATTGAATTTTATGAATATAATAATAGTGACAAATTAATAAGTGATTTTAATAAAGTAAAACAAGTTGATTTGCTGATTTTAGATATGGAACTTGATAGTATAGATAAAGATGAAATCATAAACATTTTTAGAAAAAAATTTATAAATATAATATTAGTATTTTGTTTTGAAAAATATATGCCATACATAAATTCATTTAAAGTAATACCATATAAGTATTTATTAAAATCATATACAGATGAGCAAATGATATTTGAAATAAAGGAAATCCTAAATGAAGTTACAAAAAAATCAACATTTCAGAAAAAATATATAATCGGACATTATAGAAATAATATAATTAAAGTAGATATACAAAATATATTGTATATTGAGAATGCTAAAAGAGGGAGTAAGGTAACGGTTTGTAAAGACTGCATAGAAGCACAATTTAACCTCATCAAGGAAGTCCCCTATTTCAATGCTGTAGGTATAAGTGGGGGGGTGGGGACTTGCTTGTTTCAGTGGGAGTACAAGCTCCCACTGAAAAGCTGCGATAGCAGCTATGAGGTTATGAGCAAGTAGCGTAGCGGATTGCGAATATCCGCTTGATTGCGCCAATATTGGTGGGTGAAAAACTGAAAATGCTTACAGAGAAATATTCTGAACTAGTATTTGCACATAGAAGTTACATAATCAATATGATTCATATTGAAAAAATAGTATGAAATCTTGTGTTTTTGGATAATGGAGAACAACTATCCATTTCAAGAACATACCAAAAACATATTCGTGAACAGTTTGCAAAGTATATTATAGATAATAATTAGTAATAAAAAAATGATAAGATTACTTTAATGTAATTATGTTAAGATAATAAATATTAGTTAATAATGTGTGTAATTATGTTAAATAGGGACTTAAAATGTCAAGAATGGGACAATGAATTTAAATGTAAATTTTATTCGTGTATAATAGTAGAAAAATTTAGGAGGAAAATTAAATGAAAAAAAGAATTTTAAAATATTTATTGGCAGCTTTTATGTGTATCGTGATGCTTTCGTCTACTAAAATGGCGGCGTTTGCATCCTATCAGGTAAGAAGTGAAGAGCATTTATGTGGACAAATTAATAATAGTTATGGATGTAGAGAGAATGACAGTGGACGTTCAATTGTAGTTAGAACTGGAGATTATTGTCCATTTTGTGATAAGATTGTACCTGAAGGAGAATCTCATACTTATATGTACAATAGTGATTTATATTTTTTTAGGTGTAGCAGATGTAATGTAGTATATTCAATACCATATGATAAACCAATATTTGCACACTATACAAATAATGTGCAGGATTACTATCATTGGTATTAATTTTTATTTAGGAGGATATATAATGTCGGTTAGTTGTATTAATAATGTAAACTCTGTTACTAATTATAACAATAATATTCAGAATAATATAAAAAAACAAGATTTGTATAATAATGTAAATATGTCTAAAACAGATAGTGTGGAATTAAATTCTTCAGTAGGTGAGAATGATATAATGACTATTTATGAAATGTTATGCAATGAATTTCCTGAATTTGGAGCTGATTATATATTAAAAGATTCAAGTAATAATAAGATATTTTTTAATGATATTTATTCTAAGATTGGTTCAAAGGGTCCTAATTTTGGAGAATTGAATCAAAAAAGTGTATTTATTGATGTAAGTGTTATTAAAAAAATACAGGAAAATCCTTCATATTATGTAAAAGCAAAAAGTGCGCTTAAAGTTGTTTTAGATTCTTATGATGGCTGGGCGGCAGATGGTGCTAAAAGAGGTAGACCATATGTTACAGGATGTGTTACTTTTGAATATGGAAGGATGACTGCTTCATGGCCACAGATGGAGAGTAGTTTTACTAATCTTATTAAGAGTGAGGAAAATAGAATAAAAGAAGAACTAGAAGAAAATATTTTTAATGCTGATTATGTAAAACAAAAGATGGATTCTTTGTTAGATGAATTTATGGAAAGCGTAACAGAAAATATGGTTAAGACGGATAAATAATTTGTGAAAAATATAGATATTAAAAAATTATAATAACTATGTTGAAATAATATAGATTTTTATTAGATTTTAAATAAGAGTAATATAATATTTAAGAGGCTGTTGCAAAATAGAAGTTTTATACGAAATATAGTGATTGGTTAAGTGAATTATAACTATGTTTGGTACTGAAAAATCTTTTTGTAACAGCCACTTTTTGAATCTTTACATTAAGTGTAAGAAGTTTACAAAGTATTTGTATATAGCTTGTTTAAAGTAAAAGATTAGTGTAAAATGTAAAAATAATTATTATAAGTACATAATAAATAATATTTTTAAAAGTAAATTATATGAAATAGGTAAAATAAATGACATTACAAACATATTATATCTCTCTTTATTTTGATAAAGATACAGACAATTGGTTAAGCAATTTAATCGACCAAGCAGCACAAAAGTCTCACGATAGCATCGTAAAGGCTATACCTCCACATATTACAATTGCAATGTTGAAAGCTTGGGATAGTGATATATTGTGTCAAAAAATGGATACGATTATTAATGAATTTTTTATACAAGAAATCACAATTGCTGGAATTGGATTATTTCAGACAAAGGTAGTTTATTTGCAGCCAGTATTAAATTGGTATCTGCATAATATTTCTGTAAGGATAAATGATACATTTTTACAAGAGCAGCAAAAAGATAATAAATATATACCATATAATTGGATACCACATATCAGTATTGCAAAAAGGCTTACAGATACAGAGCAGATTGATGTTATAAAGTTGCTGCAAAAAGAGAAATTTCCAAGACAAGCAAAAATTTGTTACATTGGGCTTGAGAGAGCAAAACCATATAAAAGTATAAAGATGTGGGCATTACAGGATTTATAAAATGTCATAAAGTAGTAATAAAGTTATGAGTAAGCAGTAAATATTTGTTTGACATATAAAAATTATAGAAAAATATGTATAAGATTGGAAAATTTGTATATGAATACAATTAATAACAAAATAATAACAAAGTTATTTACAATTCTGGTAAAAAGTGGTAGACAAAACATAAAGTGTATTGTTATAATCTTAACAAAAATAATAAGTACATTTGGGAGGTACTATTAATGGCAAAATGGGTTTATTTATTTACTGAGGGCAATGCTGACATGAGAGAGTTGTTGGGCGGCAAGGGTGCAAACCTTGCAGAGATGACGAATATTGGACTTCCTGTTCCACAGGGTTTTACAATTACAACAGAGGCTTGCACACAGTATTATGAAGATGGCAGACAGATTAATGAGGAAATTCAGGCTCAAATTAATGAGTACATTGGCAAGATGGAAGAAATTACAGGCAAAAAGTTTGGTGATACAAAAAATCCATTGCTTGTTTCTGTTCGTTCTGGTGCAAGAGCTTCTATGCCAGGTATGATGGATACGATTCTTAATTTGGGATTAAATGAAGAAGTTGTCAATACAATTGCAGAAATGTCTGGAAATCCTCGTTGGGCATGGGATTGTTACAGAAGATTTATTCAAATGTATTCTGATGTCGTTATGGAAGTGGGCAAGAAATATTTTGAAGAACTCATTGATAAGATGAAAGAGGAAAGAGGAGTAAAACAAGATATTGAACTTACTGCTGATGATTTAAAAGAACTTGCAAATCAGTTTAAGGCTGAATATAAAAGTAAAATTGGAGAAGATTTTCCAGATAATCCAAAAGAACAGCTTATGGGCGCTATCAAAGCCGTATTTCGTTCATGGGATAATCCAAGAGCTAATGTTTATCGCCGTGATAATGATATTCCATACTCTTGGGGTACTGCTGTCAATGTACAGTCTATGGCTTTTGGTAATATGGGTGATGATTGCGGTACAGGTGTAGCATTTACACGTGACCCAGCAACAGGTGCAAAAGGTCTTTTTGGCGAGTTCCTCACCAATGCACAAGGTGAAGATGTTGTTGCAGGTGTTCGTACACCAATGAAGATTACAGAGATGGCAGACAAGTTCCCTGAAGCGTTTGAGCAGTTTAAGAACGTATGTGCAACGCTTGAAAAGCATTATAGAGATATGCAGGATATGGAATTTACAGTAGAACATGGAAAACTTTATATGCTTCAGACAAGAAATGGCAAGAGAACAGCTCAAGCTGCTTTAAAGATTGCATGTGATCTTGTAGATGAGGGAATGAGAACAGAGGCAGAGGCTGTTGCAATGATAGACCCACGTAACCTTGATACGCTTTTGCACCCACAGTTTGATATGGCTGCATTGAAAGCTGCAACACCAATAGGCAAGGGTCTTGGAGCTTCACCAGGTGCTGCATGTGGTAAGGTTGTATTTACAGCAGAGGATGCCGAAAGCTGGAATGCAAAAGGTGAAAAAGTGGTTCTTGTTCGTCTTGAGACATCACCAGAAGATATTACAGGTATGAAGGCTTCACAGGGTATTCTTACTGTTCGCGGCGGTATGACATCACATGCTGCAGTTGTGGCACGTGGTATGGGAATATGCTGTGTTTCTGGCTGTGGTGATATTGCTATGGACGAGGAAAACAAGAAATTTACATTAGCTGGAAAAGAATACCATGAAGGAGATTATATCTCTATTGATGGTTCAACAGGTAATATATATGAAGGTCAGATTGCCACAGTAGATGCAACTATTGCAGGCGAGTTTGGTCGTGTTATGGCTTGGGCAGATAAGTATAGAAAATTAAAAGTAAGAACAAATGCAGATACACCAGCAGATGCAAAAAAAGCGAGAGAACTTGGTGCTGAAGGTATTGGTCTTTGCCGTACAGAGCATATGTTTTTTGAGGAAGATAGAATTGCAGCATTTAGGGAAATGATTTGTTCAGATACAGTTGAGGAGAGAGAGGCTGCTCTTGAAAAAATCCTTCCTTATCAGCAAAATGACTTTGAACAACTTTATGAGGCTCTTGAAGGAAATCCAGTTACAATCCGTTTCCTTGACCCACCTCTTCATGAGTTTGTTCCAACAGAAGAAGCTGATATTAAGAAGCTTGCAGAAGCACAGGGCAAATCCGTAGAGACAATAAAGAATATTATTGCTTCACTTCATGAGTTTAACCCAATGATGGGACATAGAGGCTGTCGTCTTGCTGTGACATATCCTGAAATTGCAAAGATGCAGACAAAGGCAGTTATTCGGGCTGCAATTAATGTGGCAAAGAAGCATCCTGAATGGACAGTAAAGCCTGAAATAATGATTCCATTAATATGTGAAGTAAAAGAATTAAAGTATGTAAAGAAGGTTGTTGTTGAGACAGCGGATGCTGAAATTGCTGATTCAGGCATTCAATTAGAGTATGAAGTAGGTACAATGATTGAAATTCCTAGAGCTGCATTGACA
Organism: uncultured Lachnospira sp.; assembly: GCA_910585095.1. Taxonomy (GTDB): domain Bacteria; phylum Bacillota; class Clostridia; order Lachnospirales; family Lachnospiraceae; genus Lachnospira. The sequence continues at coordinate 13,941 of CAJUBU010000019.1, read as the reverse complement.
GCCGATGAAATTGCAAAAGATGCTGATTTCTTCTGTTTTGGTACAAATGACCTTACACAGATGACATTTGGTTTTTCAAGAGATGATGCAGGTAAATTCTTAAATGCTTATTATGATACAAAGATTTTTGAAAATGACCCATTTGCAAAACTTGACCAGACAGGTGTAGGCAAGCTTATGGAAATGACAATTAAGCTTGGTAAACCAGTTAATCCAAATCTTCATATTGGCATATGCGGAGAGCATGGCGGCGACCCTTCATCTGTTGAGTTCTGTCATAAGATTGGACTTGATTATGTAAGCTGTTCACCATTTAGAGTGCCAATTGCAAGATTAGCGGCAGCACAGGCGGCTATTGCACAGAAGTGAGCAAAGGAAAACCACTAAATAAAAAAGCATAAAATATTTTAGAAATAAGAAAGTACCACATTTGATTTCGATTGAATGTGGTGCTTTTTTAATAAGAAATGCCTATTTTATGCGAAGTTTAGCGTGTTAATGGAGTCAGATTGTGTTTTCCTGATTTTCAATTTCATCAAGTGGCAGAAAGTCTGAAACTTTAAATGAAGTGGTCAGCATTTCTTTGACACCATGAGCCTTATCATATTCATATATCTTGTATTGTATGCCATTCCCCCAAAAAAGATATTCATATTTTCTTTTATATACAATATCACGTTCAGTATAGTCAATATCATCATTTGTATTCAGACTTCTTGGAGCAGTAGGTCGCCCAAAATATAAAAAGATGCCATTACTTTTTTGATGTTCAAGCAATAATTTAGCCAGTTCTTTGTGATGTTCATATGTAAATTCGCTGGTATATCCTTTTGTATCTATGTAAGGCGGGTCACACATAATAATATATTCTGGTTTTCCGGCATATTTTTTAAGCAGTTCTAATGAATTGCCTTGTTTAAAGTTGATTTTTTGGAGACTTGAGGAAGCTTTTCCGACAAAATCAAGGTTTATTGATTTTTCATTGATGTGTCTGGCTTTTTTTAGCTCGCCAGATGCCAGTTTTTCGTTTTGCTTGTTAAGTCTTTTTTGTTTGTCTGCTTCTTTCCATTCTCGCATTTCATTGGATAGGTTGAAAAATTTATTGTGAATTTCCTCAAGAGTGTAATCATTTTCCGCGTCAGGAAGAGAATGCTTAATGATTTTTTTGTTAATCATCCAATATTCAATAGCATCCACCAAATCACATAAAATTTTATAAGAGTTATCGCTTTTATATAATTTGCATGAGTCCGTAATAATATCAATCATTTCTTCCACCTTTTTATTGTCTTGATAATTTTGTTCAAAAGAAATACTATTCAAACACATCAATATACTTTTAAAACGACTTGGATATTTTTTTATGATATTAAAATAATTGATTCTGTGTTTGTCTGTGTCCCAGCAGATATAGTCATCAAACATATCCCAGTGAGCAGCATTAACAATACTTATGCCACTCCCCATAAATGGTTCAATTAATATGAGTTTTTGGGTTTTATCTTTTGTGATTTCAGTAAGAATTTTTTTAGAGTTTTTCAGAAACCATTTTTTGTTGCCCATAACAGATAAACCTGTTGATATAGGTGTTTCTTCTTTTTTTGCTTGTTCATCTGTTGATATTTCTTTTGCAGTTTTTTCTTCATTGTTTTTTGCTCTCAGCATAGTACATAAAGTAATAATGATGGCATCTTGGAGAGTGCCAGCTTTGGTAAAATGCAGAAGAGCCCTGCGTTCAGCATGGGATAAGCGAAGCGTTTTGCATTTTCTATTGTTATATTCATCTGGAGACAATATAACATAATAGTTATCGTTTAAGCTTGGATTTCGCTTTTTGATTTTTAATGCATTGCGTTCCTTTTGCGAAAGAAGTATAAATTCTTTCAGGGTGTTGCATAATTCATGTTTGGGAAATGCTTTAAGCAGTTTCTCTGGTAAATTGACTGATGTAATATTGTTTTTAAATATTTTCATAATTAGCCTCCTTTGATACTTGTAAATTCTGAAGATTTTGATAAGGTCTGCAGGGGAAAATAAGTTGAAATTTTGCCCACGAAAACAAGGTCAAAGAATATACAGAAATATCAGCTAATTGAAAAAGAACATCAACAAAATTTGTCCTGCCTATGTAACTGAAAAATGAGAAGATTATTGGTTGGAAAAAATGATATTGCCTTAATTTAGAAATGAGAAGAATTGAACTGTTTAACTTTATGAATATTGAATTGAGAATAAAATGTAATATGAACCTTTAGATTTTTCATAAAAAATGTAATATGGCGGACAATTCAAATCTGCTCTAAACACTCGGAAAACAGGACTGATTCATCAGCATAAGTCGTATAGAAAGGTGAATTTTGGCTCTATTCAGGTTGAAAAAGTCGCAGATTACAACAGAGGTGATTTAGTATAAATAGAGAAAAACGAAAATAACCAATAAGTCAAGTGAGATGATTTATAGAAACCAGATCACAGTAGATGTTGAATATAGAAGTTCATAAGGGATAACACAGAGAGCTTAAACAGGAACAGTTCAGATAAGAGCTTGAAGGTGAACAAAGAGACGTTCAGAGTGAATAATTCAATCGAAGATATGGGGCAGTTCAAGCAATAAGGACAATACAAGAGATACAGATATTATCAGGGTAAAGGTTCAATCGGAGCTAGGCGGTCGTTCAGGCAATATCGCCAATACAGGGAATACGAATATATGTGGGGAAAGGTATAAAAGTCATTACAAGGATTTCAGGCAAACCCGTCAATTTCCTGTAACCTGCAAGAACCTGTATCCGCTGTCAAGAGCATTAATCATAAAGACAGCTACAAACATGAAAGATTATATGGATAATTATTCCATATCAGATAATTGAGGCATTTTTTATTTCATTTTTTCAAAGATATTTGCTGTGTAATTACTGTTAAATGTGTACTGGCGGATACAGCCCAATTTCTACAATACAGTAATCAAATATAGCTCTCCATCTGCCAATAAACCGCAGTAAACAGGGCAGACGGAAAAGTTTTTAATGATTTTTATAAGGTCGACTTTACATAACAAAGGCTGAGAGTTATAATAGCTCATCTTTGGAACAAGTATGAAGGAAGGTGAGTTTATTATGGATTTAAGCGGAATACTGGCGGATAAAGAGAATAAAGGGCTGTATGTGATTGCCAAAGTCAAGAGCAGATTAGGACAGACAGGAAGGGCGACTGATTATGAAAGGCTTTTGGTATGTGGAAGTTATGAGTTGGCAACAAGGCTTTCAGAGAAGTATAAGGGTATGGATATTATTATTATACCGCCTATTGGCGAAGAGGAGATAGCACCACGTATAATAGCACATTTTTTTAGAAGGTATTATGGTATAGGCTAGGTAGGAGATTTTTGGTAACTGGTGAGAGTGTTTCGCCCTGCTTATTTGGGGTAATCAGGGTCTGGCGTAGTCAGCCCAATATGTGAATAAAGAGTTTGCAGACATAGTTTGTGTTTGCAAACTCTTTTTTCGTATTTTCATATTGGGTAGTTAAGGGCAGTCACGCCTGTAAATGAAGTGACAGACAGATAGAGTTAATTAATCAGTATTTTGTTTCAGATAGGTCAGCAATATCAGAATAGCAGATGTTCAGATGGCAAATAGTAGAAGTTATTATAGATGTGCTGTGTTAATCAATTAAGCGGTAGCTTTGATAGGCAGTTTATGTATTGGTATGGTCAAGGGATTCAAGTAATAGAGAGGCTTCGTCTTTCTCTGGGGGTATCTTTTGAGGAGAGAAGTTCTCACGCCCTCACCTGATGCACTGGCAAATTCAGATATTGTCATGCGAAAAATTATCAGGAAAAAGTCCAACTGAAAAGACAGCCTTACTTTACTGCCATGATGTCATGCAAAAGACAGATTACATTCCAAGACATTTCCAAGTACCAAATGCAGGATTGTTTTTGCAAATGTCATGCCCTTACACAATATACTGGTGGTTTAAATATTGTCATGCAAAAAATTATCAGAAGAAAGTCCAACTGAAAAGACAGCTTTACTTTTCAAGAATGATGTCATGCGATTTATGCAGATGATTTCCAGCATTAAAAGGTAATTGTATATTTATTATATTCAAATTAATTAATCGTAAAGGAGTTATTGATATGGAAAGTATTAGAGAGCAGGATTTGCAAGCAAAGGATAGAGAAATTGAGCAGTTAAACAAGAAGATAGAGACATTGCTTGGTATTATCATGCAGGGAGTATCAGGTTCTGCCGCTGGCGGCGAAGAAATACTGCTAGAGGAAATTAAAAAGAAAGATGAAGAGATAAAAAGACTGAAGTCTGAGTTAAGCAATGCAAGAATAGCAGAAATGAAAGCAGAAAGACTGGCTTTAAGCAATGAGGAATTGGAAACAAAGCTGTCAATCATTACAAATGGTCAGAAGTATTGGAGGAGTGCAGTAAACAGCAGAATATTAAAGAGCTATAGGACAATGGCACTCGCTATCTGTAATAAGATAAAAGGATTTTGTGTAAGTGACATTGTGATGCATTTAAGAAAGCAGTCAGTCTATGTTGATACAGCAACAGTTTACAGAGCATTATCAGTAAAAGGTGACAATGACAAGAAAAGAATAGTATCTGTATATACAACATATCCAGAAATATTTGAGGAGCATGGTATTTCCAAAGAGGAATTAATCCATTGGTTTGACAGCCAACGTATCAATAAGCTGCACTTAATCAGTAAGGAGGATTTGGATAATGATTTGGTAGACAAGTTAAAAGAATATGGTATCCAGCCAGACAGGTATGTGAAGGGAAGTTATTTCAATAAACAAGATGTGGAGCAGGTTCTGGGTAAAAGCAAATGGTAGTGAAAACAGGCACAGATTGTCAGTCATTAAGGTAGAGAGGCTTCATCTTGCTTATTAGGGGGTACATTTCTAGGCATAAGGCATTTACGCCCCTGCTCCAATATACTTTTAAATATATCAAACATCATTAAAATATATTCAGAACAGTAAGAAATTTGTATCTGCTTATTTCTTATAACAGGTAAAGAAATCATTTTTTATAAATCTTTTTTAAATTGCTAATATTTTTTTATATTTATATATTAAAAATTTTTAATTAAAAAGGAGGATTTAATATGGTTATTTATCGATATGGCATTTTTGTTTTAGACGATGAGGAACTTATAAAAAGAGGTTACAGAAAGCGTAAGGTGCGTGCTAACTGCTCAACAGATTACTGGGTATCAGATGAGAGTCCATATGTATTTGCGATAGCTCATGATACAAAGGGAAATGCTTATCCAGTTATTGTGGAGAAATCTCTGTGTGAAAAAATAAATTGGAAAAGCATATCTATACGTGACGAAGGAAAGAAAATTCCATATTGCAATATAAGGATAGAAGGAAAAGTTTATAAAAGAAACCTACACGTTTTATTAATGCAGGATAAACTTACAGATGATGAATTAGAAATAGACCACATATATCACACACAATATATAGTAACATATGATACTCTAAGAGTATGTATAAAAATTGAAAACGCTTGCAATAAATCAAATCGAAAGAAACCTAAAATCTATAAAAGAAAGAAAATTTTTCGTGATAAAGAAGCCACTATTAGTAATAGTGTAGTAAATCAATTGAAACAGCGTGGTTATAATGTTGAGGAAGTCAGCAGTACTATATTAAATAAGCCAATATATAAGGTAGAAAGCCCAGAATTTAACAGCATTGAGGAGCTAGAGCAGGAAATGGATATTTATGAAGATTTAAAGTATGGAGCATTTAAGTACAAGCCAGAAGAGGATTTTACTGATAGCATAGATTTGCTGATAAGGCATTACATATTAGGTGAATTGACAAAGGAAGCTATGATAGAGTTAAATGCTGTCAGAATGAACAAGCAACAAGATTTTTTTAAAGAGCAGAAATAAACTGTATCATTAAATCAGGAGGCATGGATATGTTAAAAACAGGAGAAGTTGCAAAGAGGCTAGGTGTTAGTGCAGTTACAGTCAGGGATTGGGGAGACAGAGGTTTGATTCCTTTCAGCAATACGCCTACAGGACAGCGTAGGTACAAGGAAGAAGATGTCAATAAGCTGGAGGAAAGTATAGGCATATCAGAACTGACAGGAAATGAGGAGTTAATTTCATCTGAGGAGGCGGCAAGAATACTGGAAGTATCAGTATCTACGGTTATTAAGTGGAGCAAGAATGGTATTTTGATACCTGTTGTCATAACACCTACAAATCACAGACGCTTCAAAAAATCAGATATAGATAAGATATGTCAAAAATAAATAGCAGGTCTGGTTGTGAAACATAAAAATTCAGAGTAGAGAAAATGAGGTATCTGTAAATCTAGCAGGTATCTCATTTCTTTATACTGGGGGTAGCTGATAATCCGCCCACAGACGAAACCTCCGAAAAAAGTTTCAGAAACTCAAAACTTTTAGTTGACAAAATTTGTGTTTCGAGTGAGTAATAGTACAGCTATTATTTTATTATAAACTGGAATTGGAGGGAAACACAAATGAACAAAACAACGTTACCGTTGGGAATACGTCAGTTAAAGAATAAAGCGGAGAAAGGCACATTCAGATTTGACCTGCCGATACAGAGAGCTTCAGGGCAGTGGACTGTTTTGCAGAAGAGCCTGTTAATCCATTCCATGCTGGCAGATTTCCCTGTGCCACCCTTGTATTTTATCAAATATAAGGATGAGGAAAATGAAACTGTCTATCAGGCACTTGATGGCAAACAAAGATGTACGAGTATTTTTGATTTTATTGATGGAGATTTTGCTTTACATGCTAGTACACCGCCAGTCAGTATGGAAGACAGTATATTTGATTTGGCAAATATGAAATTTGAAGATTTGTCGGAGGAGTGCAGGGATGCTGTCTTAGGCTTTCGTTTTACGATTTATGCCCTTGAGGATGCCACAGATGAGGAGATTGAGGAGGCATTTTTCAGGCTGAATGCCGCTACGCCATTGACGACCATACAGAAGGCAAGGACAGTCATGGGTACAGAGCTTGCAGGCTGGATAAAAGGTATTACAAACATGCCATTTTTTACACAGGCATTATCCTTAACACTGGCACAGGCAAGACGTGAGTCGGAGCTAGAAGTTGTCTATGCTTTTAATGGATGCCAAAGAAGAAGGTTACAATTATAAGGCGATTTCTATGGCAGAAGTGATGAAGTACTGCCAATATATCAGGAATACTTTTACAGAAAAGCAAAAGGGGATTATCCAATGCCTAACAGAGTATTTATCAGAGGCATTTCCAGAGAAACATAAGTTTTTAAAGAAGAGCAATGTGCCAATGGTATTTGTTATCTCAGACCTTGCCATGTCGCAGGGTGTATCACCGCAGGAATACAGGGAGTTTATAGATGATTTTGCGGAGGATATTCCATTTGAGTATCAGGAGAATATGGGTAGCGGAAATATCAAGAGGGCAAAGACAGAGGGCAGACTGATGGCTATGTTTGAGAGTATGAAGCAGTATTTTGGTATTGAAGACGATGCAGTTAGTCTGCCAGTATATGAGGGAGAGGATGTAGAGGCTGAAAAGGCTGGGAATATAGAAACTAGCAAAATAGATGGTACTGTACATAGCCAAGAAGATTTAGAGGCTGAAAATATTAATATGGCACAAAGCAGGGAAAAGGCAGAAGATGGTATAATGGCAGAGGCACAAGGTACAGAAGCTGATGAAATTGAAACTGCAAATGCTGGTGAGTAAACAGATAAGTTGGTAAATTGTACAGATTGGGTATCATTAATTCATTAGATTATTAAAATACCATGTGGGGGTATCAAGGCAGGATTTATCCTGCTCATATCCTCTAAAATAGAATTGAGAAGTTGTGAAAATTATGATAAAATAAAAGCAACTAAGGAGGAAGGATAACGAGTGACAGAGGGAATAGCATACCAGAATAAAGATATAGAGTTTAAACTGTTAAGTGAAACATATAAGAATAGGTCTTTTGAAGCATATGGTTTGAACCTGCCAAGAATAAAGGCGGTTCTGCCGACAAACCTGCCTGCTGTATCAGTCAATGAAAAGCGAATAGATAATTTGTTTTTATTGGAGGATGACACGCTTGCAATCGTAGATTACGAGTCAGAAAATAAAGTGGCAAACCGTATCAAATATGTGAATTATATTGGCAGAGTCATGGAAAGATATTATCAGGAGGAACGAAAAATTCCAGACATCCGTATGATAGTGATTTATACAGGTGATGTCATTCATGCAGAACCAGTATTTGAAATCAAATGTATGTCACTTCGTATGGAGCAGGTATTTGTGCGAGACCTGCCTGCGGAAGAAATTTATCAGATAGTTACAGCCAAGCTGGATAATGGTGAGGAACTGACAGAACAGGAATTAATGAGGCTGATTATCCTGCCGCTTGCAGAGAAAGGGAATAATGCCAAGCAGGAGCGAATAAAACAGGTAATAGAATTGTCAAAAAAGATAGAGGATAACCAGCAGGTGTTTGTGTTATCAGGACTTTTAGTAGCAAGTGACAAATTTATTAACAGAGCATATGCAGAGGATATAAGGAGGTGTCTAAGCATGACAAAAGTATTTCAAATATTTGAGGAAGAAAAGCAGGAGGCAGTTGATAAAGCTGAAAAGGAAAAAGATAGAAAATATGCAAAGGTATTGTTGGAAGAAGGAATGGAATTGTTGAAAATTAAGAAGATTACAGGTCTATCAATGGAAGAGATAGAGCAAATTCAACAGGATATGTTAGTATTATAACAATAATATTTAATAAAATAAGAAAAGCTACTTGATAAGTAAAAAATCAGGTAGCTTTTTTGTATTTTTCATCAGAAATTAAAACAATCTTCAATTACAGCATTTTCCACAAATGGGGGTATCTAAGGAGCGAAAACCCCACGCCAATATTAGGATTCGCTCAATCCCTTTATATAGGCATCCAGCAAAACACGCTTTTTCTTTGACAGATTTCTGTATTGATTTACCAGCTCATTTTCTTCTTGACTAAGGTCGTCATTTATCACAGGATATAGTTCAAAATTAAAGAATTCCGACAGAGAGATATTAAAGCCCTTACACAGTTTGGCAAGTGTGCCAATATTAGGGCAGGTTCTCCGATGGATAATATTATTCAGGTTTGAGTAAGGCAGTTCTGATTCTTTTGCAAGACGGTACATAGAATAATGCTTTGTCTTGCACAGATATTCAATGCGTTCATAAACTTTATCTTCTATCATGGATATGCCTCTCTTTCGATATAATATTATTAGTATAACGAAAAAGAGATATAACCGTTAGCTAATTTGTTGGGATATATATTGACAAATGTATCAATAATGAGTTATAATAGCCCAGACTGATTATGTCAAATAATGTAAAATTTGGAGGAAAAGAATGAGAGGAATACATAAGTTATCTTTTATCTTACTGTTATTGTTATTATTATGTATTACAGGTTGCAGCACAAAGAAAGATAAGGAAGTTACAAATACAATACAGAATAATAAACCACAAAGTGATTTAAATAATGAAGAAAGCAAGCTATCAGAAGAGCAGTACAATGAGATATTAGATGCATATTTAGAATATTGTGAGGAAAAGACTAATGTTTATGAAAATATGACTATGACTTTGACAATGGATGCAGATAATAAGCCAATATTGTTAGTGTTTTTTGGAAAAGATAATGAGTGTCATCTTGAAATTAATACATATGAAGATGGAAATGTAAAAGCCTTACAGATGATAAAAGCTACAAATGTACTTTTACGGGAGAATGGTATTTTAACAGTACAATATAGTGAGAGAGAAAAATTTGAAGAAGAAGCCAAAGCTTTTGATTTGGATATTGATATGATACAATTCAAGAATAATAAAATAAATGTGTTGGCAGAATATAACGGGAAATATAATGCGGAATCTAATAAGGAAAATCACAATTGTAAATATAAATTATATTGTGATGATAATGAAAAAAATTATGTAATTGATATAAATGATTATGAGACAGAGAGAATAACTCCCATTAAGCAATGTGAAAAGGAGATAGAAAAGGAGATAAAAGAATGGTTTTCTTATATATACGGAGATGATGAACATTATTTGGATTGGATGTCAGATTTATCAATATTTGATGTGGTAGTCATACTGCAACTTTATCCAAGAATTCTCGATGGGGCTGACAGTCCTTTGCTTTGCAGTGGAATACCTGTTTCATCAGAACTTTCTGAACAGAATTTGGTTGAGTTTCGTGAAATGATATATTCATTAAAAGCAGAACCTAAATATACCTGGAAAGATTTTTGGATATTTGAAACAGATAGATTATGTGAACAAGTAGAGTATTATTATAAAGATACTTATTTTTCTCCAATAAGAGTAAATTTTCTCTTTTCTGATACTGATATAAGTTGGTTGACAGAGTTAAAAGCAATAAAAAAAATGCCGTTTATAAAAGAAGACGCAAATATAGAAGATTTAAATAGTGATGATGTGTGTTTTCCTGATGGAATATACACCTATTTAATGTATATGGATGATGGTATTTATTATAAAACAGAAGAAAATAATTATGAATATATACGATTAATTGATTTATATAATAAATGTGAAAATAATATTAATTTATTTGAGAATGAAGATAATTCGTTAAAAGAGATATTGGGAGATTCTGAATATTCTAAATATTTAGTTAATCAATTTGCAGATTTTGTTCAGGGTATTTATAAAGACATAGATAATAATTGGATATGCAAGTATCTTGGTGTATCTTCTCTTGAAGAAACTGTTGGTAAAACAGTAGATAATGTAGCCATATTAACTGATTTTTATGAATGGGTACAATCAGATGAACATCAAAAGTTATTTGAACAGGAATATGAAAAGCGAATAAAGGATAGAGAGTGTGGGAAGCAGAAAGAAGATGAAACAACTGCAAGAGTTGAATCAGAAGCTGAAAAGAAGCAGAGATGGGCAAAAGAAACCGAAGAACTAAGAAAGAATTTTGATTATACACCTTTTGATAACAAGGTTAAGGAGAGGGGTGTAGAAAATCCACAAAGAGTTTATGATGTAGAGAAAATAGATGATAATACAATAATGGTGGTATATAATACAGGTGCAGTATTATATTATATAGATAGTGGTGAATATCATTATGACCATGTTGAGTTAGAGCCACCACTAAAGGATATGCCATAGTACATTAGGAGGTAGTTAGAAAGATGGGATTAATGGATTTTAATAGTAGTGGTTTTGACGCAGATGCAGCCAGATAGAAACAATGTTGATAGGAAAAATATATAAATAAAATACATTTCAAATCAGGCAACAGTAATCATGCTGTTGCCTTTTTTGATGCCTACAATGTACAAAACCCAAAATGTTCAGAGCTTTTTTGAATTTATAATATAATCAATTTTTTGTTAAATAAAATGAAAAGTTGTGACAAGAAATTTGAACGGCTACATTTTAGTATTAAACCCAAAGGTGTTTTTGGTATTGCCTGTCTTAATTTGCCAGTCTGCATAGAATTTCTTTTTATCATAAAATTTATTACAGAATTTGTATTTTATATCAATATTGGGTATGGTTTCTTATTAAAAAAGTGCATTTACTATATCAGAACAGTAACTAAGATTTTCACAAAGGATTTTTGGTAGTTTAAAAGGCATAGTAAAGATATTTTTTTATATTGTGGGTAGCAAGGTGTGAAAATATACAGTGAGAAGAATGTATTAAATTATTTTTTGAAACAGAGTTATCTTGTCAATTAAAAAGTTTAAAAGGAGATTTTGATTTTTTGAGTGTTAATTTATTGGCAGTAGTGTATAGTAATTGGCTTGTATGTATTGTTAGGAAGAAAACTTCCATCGTCTGAAGGAAACTTGTAATTGTCATGAAGAAAACTTTAATCGTTTGAAGTAAACTTCTAATTGTTAGAAAGAAAACTTCCATTGTCTGAAGTAAACTTGTAATCGTCATGAAGAAAACTTTAATCGTTTGAAGTGAACTTCTAATTGTTAGAAACAAAACTTCTATCGTCTGAAGGAAACTTTTAATTGTTATGAAGAAGACTTCTATCGTTTGAAGGAAACTTCTAATTGTTAGGATGCAATCTTCAATCGTTTAGAGAAAACTTCGTATCGTTGAAAGGGTAGTTTAATCATCTAAATGCGACCTGAAATCGTTAGAATGAAGCTTGTTGCTGTTGAAAGTAAACTTATAATCGTTTGGATATAACTTATGGTTGTAGCAGAGATATTTATAACTATCAGAATAGTGATAAAAATATATGGTATAGCTCTGTTATCTTCGGAAATATTTGGGGTATTTGGTTATTAATGTGTTTTTTAGATACTGCTTTGTTGGTATTGATTTTTTTTGTTGATATTTTAGATGTTGCTTTTTATTGTCAAATATTTATTATTGTTGAAGTATTTTTGTCTTATTATGGAGATAGCTTCAAGTGTGGATATTAAAATTTTTGGACTAATATTTTTATGTTTGATTTATTGACGTGTATTCTCTTTATGACGTTATTTATGACATTAAACCAGACGATTTCGATAAAAAAATACAATAAGTATATTTATTTTTGGCTTATTTACTGTGCTTCAGTGGGTATGTCAAAAAAGAAAAACAAAATTTATGTGACGAGAAGGGGGTGCGTTTTGTATTATGAAAAGGAATATTTTAGCTAATTTTGATGTACCTCTTGACGAGGCTATTGATATTGGTGTTAGGAAAAATTAAGGTAAAAGTAAATGATGTAGTTTATTTGTTTTAGATAGTTGTTCTTGTATTGGGTATATCAGGCTGGAAAGCCAATAAAAAGGTTTAGAATAATAACTTAAAAAACATGTTGTACATGAAGAAGTCACTTTGGCTTCTTCTTTTTTTCGTATAAAAGCAAACCTGACAAATTTCCTGCCAGAAATTTGGTACATTTAGCCACTTCTTAACTTCTGTATACAGAGTTAAGATACACCAGACGTTCGTAAAAGTTCCAGAAACTGCGGAAAATAAGGGCTTGCGTTATATTCGCCCCATTTAGCCTGTTTTTGTATTTTATGGCAAATTTCCTTACCCTGCTTCAAAAAAGCGAATTTAGGGGCGAATTAGGGGCTTGTTTTGGGGTATACGGAAAAACCAGCCCTGCCTGAAGCAAAAAGCGGTATTCGGTATGGGTATGCTGTCCGAAAAACTACACCTTTACGGACTGTATGAAAACCTACAGAAATTGTGTTCAAAAAAGTATATTTTTATACTTTATGGGCGTTCGCAGATATATGAAACTTTTACGAACGGTTTTATCTGTAAAAGCAGGAAGGAGCATTATATATGGAGCATAAGGTATTTGGCTATGCAAGGGTATCAACCGCCAGACAGAAGGAGGACAGACAGGTGGAGGCATTGCTTGCCTATGGAATAGACGAGCGAAATATCATTATTGACAAAGAGAGTGGGAAAGACATGGAAAGGCGAGGATATCAGTCCTTAAAACACACTCTTTTACGGAAGGGGGATATCCTTGTCATAAAAGAGCTTGACCGATTGTCAAGAAATAAAGCCGACATCAAAAAAGAGCTGGAAGAATTAAAGCAGGCTGGGGTACGGGTAAAAATATTAAATATTCCTACAACTCTTGCAGATTTTGACGGTCAGGAATGGGTGCTGGAAATGGTAAATAATATTCTGATAGAAGTGATGGGGAGTATGGCAGAGGAAGAGCGTTTAAAGATACGAAGAAGGCAGAGGGAAGGAATTGACCTTGCACTTTCAAGGGGCGTATCTTTTGGCAGACCACATATAGAAAAGCCAGAAAATTGGAACAAAGTTTTAGAGCAGGTGAAAAATGGTGAGATAACTTCTGTCAAGGCAATGGAAATTCTGGGAATAAAGAAAACTA
>CAJUBU010000018.1 GCA_910585095.1 uncultured Lachnospira sp. | reverse complement strand
TAATTATAATGGTAAAATAAAACTATATATAGCACTTGAAATTCTTTTTGCAACAACCTCTTTCTTTATTTTTAAAAAATAGCAAATGAACTATCTATAATTTCACCTTATTCAAAAAAATTAGACCTGTCTGTTTAAAAATTCCAAAAGTAATTATAAATTTATGAGTAAATAATAAAGTGGATTGCAATGATGTAAATTTATTTTTTAAAAAAGAGAAGTAATTATTGTACACCTTATTTATTACTATAAAAAAATTTCTAAAAAGTAAAAAGGAGGCTCTTATTTAAAAATGAAAAATGAACTAACAAAAAATGAATTTATAGAAATTATTGGCGAACTTCAAAAAGCTTTTACCTATCAAAAAGAAATAGAATTATTTTTTAAAAAAAGTGGGATTATTGGATTTATTTATACGCCTGATTGTTCCGACTCTGTTCTAAGATTGTTACATATTCTTTATGCACAACAAGATAAGGATAATATTATTTCCTTTTTTTGCAATGATTTAGATTATGGAAAGAAGTATAAAAAAGAGATTGTCAAAGAAAATCTTGGCATAGAAATACCCTTAAAAACCTCAGAAGATTTATATAATTATCTTTGTCAGGAGTTAAAATAAAATGAATCAATTTGGATTTAAGATACAAAATATCGAAGCAAGTACTTTATTTGAATATAATGCAGGTCTAAAAGAATATTACGAATATAAAGAAGCCATGTTTGCTAACAGTTTGTTTAAAGAGTATTTAGAACAAAACGGTCTTAAAATATATAAAGATAATTTTACTAGAGATATTATATGTTTGGAATTTAACTATACTACAAATTCTTTTCAACAAGAAATGGAACATCTTGTAAAACTTGCAAAACAAACGCAAATGGAATTAAAAAAATCAAAAATCAAACAAGACAAAAACGTTATCAATGCCTTGCAAAACAAATTTGATAGAATTATCCATTTACTTTATAAGGCAAAAAAAAATCGTTGGAAATATGTATCTCTATCAAAAGAAGAACTGCGAAAAAAATTTTACAAGGATGGTGTTGATATCAAATATATTTCAAAAAATAAAAAGGGAGAAATTAAAAAAGTTGAAAAAATCCATTACAAAATGCTCTATAGAAGTACAGGAAAGGCTAAAAAAGGCTCTTGTATGTTTATTCGGGACAACTTATATGATAAATCACTTAATTTTCTAAGAATGGGTATTCAACTGCCAAAAAGGAATGCCATGATTGTTGAAATAAGTGCATACTCTTCTCTTATATCTAGTGGAATTATTGATAAATTAAAAATAAATCCAAAAAATATTTTGATATTAAAAGATATTGATAGATACTTTAAAACAACGGTAATAAGCGTTGAAATGAACGATAAAAAGCAATGTATTGCAAATAAAATTAAAAATTATTCGCTAAAAAATACTTTATTTGACGGACAAGCTCTTATTGACAGTAGCATTTTTCCTAAAAATGCAAATGGTTATATTTTGTTAAGACAACATTTTTGTAAAATGGCTGCATTTAAAACCAATATTCAGCAATTTTATAAAGAATATTTCAGTGTACAATATGAAACAGCCACTGTTACAGATATGTTTGGCAATCAACATTTTGTTAAAGATATTCAATTAGTCACTACAGACAATGCGATGAAATGGCTAAAATTTAATGTTTCATATGATTATTGGTGCAATTGGGTTGAAAAGAATGGCTGTTTATTTGGTATTGTAAAAACAGCTCATAAAAGTAAATTAGGTATGTATCAAAAAATGAGCTATCAAATGGTCAATTCACTAGATAATAGCATTATGCAAAATGTTATTGCAGACAGTGTGCAATATATTGAAAATCTAAAAAAAGAAGACATGTTTTTTTTAGACTATCTTAAAAAGAATATAAATTTCTCGAATGATTATGAAGTATTGCTATCTTTATGTGAATACAATCCCGATTTTATAAACAGCACCTATTTTCGATTAAGAAAGAAAAAAATTATAGAATCCATCATTTATAAATTTAGAATGGGCGAAATTATACAAAATGCAGAAAATTTAACAGTGGTTGGCTCTCCATATGCCATGCTTTTATATTCCACCTGTGGAAATCAAAATATAGTAGATACAGACGATACGTTTTGCTATGAACAAGGAGCCATACAATGTTTTACCCATCGTTTTTTTGATGATGAATATCTTGCTTTTTTTAGAAGTCCATTTAATAGTAAAAATAATTTAATGTATTTACATAATGTTTATCATGAAAAATTTGATAAATATTTTGATTTTGGCAAACAAATTATTGCTATTAATATGATAGGAACGGATGCCCAAGACCGCTGCAACGGAATGGATATGGATTCTGACTTTGGATATACCACCAATCAATCCGATATTGTATCCTATGCCAAAATATGCTATAAAAAATATCCTACCATTATTAATAATATTCCAAAAGATAAAAATATTTATAATGATACAATGGATGATTTTATTAAAATAGACCATATATTAGCAACATCTCAGGCAGATATTGGCGAATCAAGCAATCTTGCTCAGCTTGCGCAAAGTTATACTTATGCCTATAACGATACAAAATTTCAAGATTATATCTGTATTTTAAGTGTTCTTGCGCAGATTGCTATTGATAACTCCAAAAGAAAATTTGATATTGATTTGACAAAAGAAATTGACCGAATAAAACAAGATATGAATATTAAAAAAAATGGTTATCCTATATTCTGGAAAATCATTAAAAATGATTTTAAAAATAAAAATATAAATAACGCCATAAAATGTCCTATGAATTATTTGGCAGAATTTGAATTTAAAAAAATAAGAAACATTAAAAAAGCAATTCCATTATCGGAATTTTTTATTAAACATCCACTAAAAACAAATCGAAAAACATGCAGACGAATTGAGGAATTGATTGAAAAATATTCCTTAAAATTATTATATGAATTACAAATAAATGAAGAATCCGACTATCAAAATTCACTATTATTAAGAAATGATTTTGAATATTTAATATCCGAACTACAGCATGTAAGAATTTCAACAAATTATATCGATATTATGTCTTATTTAATTGACAGAGCATTTGTATTAACAGACAGTGTCCGTTTTAATAATAAGATAATTGGAACAAAATTAAACAAAAATAAACCGCTTTTAATGAAAGTTTTATATTCTGTCAATCAAAAAAGTTTCTTAGCATGTTTTAAAAAAAGTATACACCCTCCATAATTTTATCTCATTCAATCCTTATAAAATAAAGGATTTTAAATATTTTAGCAAGTCCATATATGAAAGAAATTACAGTTAAGTGGATATTCGCAATCCGCTATACTGCTTGCTCATAACCTTATAGCTGCTATCGTAGCTTTTCAGTGGGAGTTTATACTCCCACTGAAACAAGCAAGTCCCCACCCTTCCACTTATACCTACAGAATTGAAGTGGGGGACTTCCTTGATGAGGTTAAAATCAAAATCTCTAGCTAACGGATACCTTGTGATTACCATATTTATCTTAAAAATATTAACTGTAACTCTCAACAAATTAAATCATTTAAAAATCTATATTAGGAAGGTAATAAATTTATGAAATTAAAAATGTACAATATCATCAACATTTACACAACTATTAAAACATTAATTGAAAATGAAAATTTTAATGATTCTATTTTAAAATTTAAAATGTTAGGAATTTTAAAATCTCTTGAATCACCGATATCCAATTATCAAACTATACAATATGACACTATAAAAGAATTAGGAATACCTATATTAAATGATAACGGCAAAGAAACTGGCAATTACACGATACCACCAGACAATAAAGAAACGATTGAAAAATATATTCAAACAATGAACCAATTAGGTGAAACAGAAATTGATATTCCACTGGACAAATTTAAAGCTTCTGTAATATTCAACAAGGGAATTACAGCAGAACAATTAATTCATCTATACCCTATTATAGAAGAAGACTAATTTCATATTTTAAAAAAATACTCTTGATAGCACGAACTTATAAAACAAATAATTCCATATAACTCAATTAAAAGATGAGACTTGTTCTCATCTTTTTTTATGAAAGAAAATTTTTATGAAATAAAATGAAAGAATTTTAAAAAATACGAAAGGAGAAATATATTATGAGTAATAGTAATTTAGTTAATATAACTATTAAATCACCAAATTGTAACTGTCCAAGAAATAATAACATTCAAAAAATCACTATACATCATATGGCTGGTATATTATCAGCACAACATTGCGGTGAACTTTTTGCTAATCCTGAAAGACAAGGTTCTTCCAATTATGGTATTGATAGTGATGGAAATGTTGGTTTATATGTTGATGAAGAAAACAGAGCTTGGACTTCTAGCAGCCCTTCAAACGACCATCAAGCCGTTACCATTGAAATATCTAATGATGAATATGGCGGACAATGGCATGTATCTGATACAGCTTTTAATAAATTAATTGATTTATGTGTCGATATTTGCCAAAGAAACCATATTCCAGAACTTACATGGACAGGCGATGCCAGTGGTTCGCTTACATGTCACTACTTCTTTGCTAACACCAATTGTCCTGGCGATTACCTAAAAAGTAAAATGCCAGAAATCGCTAACATTGTTAATGCAAAACTTCAAGGCACTTATGATGATTCCAAAGATTATACCGAAAATAACACCCATCAAACGACCTCAACAATAGAAAATCAATATGGTTTTCAATATCAAGTTTACACCAACCATACTTGGCTTCCCAATGTTTGGAATACACAAGATTATGCAGGCATACGAAACAGTCCCATAGAATGTGTTTATGTATCTTCAACAGAAGAACATGTTTACTGTCAAGTTCATACACTGGGCAACACATGGCTGCCTTATGTATGTGACCGAGAGGATTATGCAGGTATTTATGGGCAAGTGATTGATGGTATCCGAATTAAAACGGATAGAAATGATAAAGATGTCCTCTATCGTGTTTCTTGCTGTGGTGAAGATTATCTTTCTTGGGTAAGAGAAGATACAGACTATGCTGGTATTTATGGCAAGCCTATTGACCGACTGCAAATTAAATATGTAAGCCATGAAGAACTTGCCAATGATTCTATAGAAAAACCACAAGACTCTTGCACGAAGCCAGAACTTACTACAATAACAGATTCACTAAATATAACTTATAAAGTATTTGCAAATAAATGGCTGCCAGAGGTTTGCGGATTTGATAAAGAAGATGAAAATAATGGTTATGCTGGCATTAAAAATATACCTATCACTGCCGTTATGATTGCAGATAATGTCCATGTTAAAGTTCATTTAAAAAATGAAAATAGATGGCTTCCTGATGTGACAGGTTATGATGAAAACGATAGCAATAACGGCTATGCAGGAATTATTGGAAAACAAATGGATGCCATTCAAGTTTGGTCTGATAACAAAGAAATTTCATATCAAGTATCTACCATTGAACATGGCTGGTATGATGAAGTTTATGGAACTCATCATAATGATAACGATAAAGAACAAGGATTTGCTGGTTTATTTGGAGAAACCATTGACCGAATCCTTTGTCGCTATTTTTAACAATAAAATTTTATTACAACATTTATACTATATGAATAAACAAGGACTGTTGTAAAAAGATTTTTCAGTATCAAATATAGTTATAATTCACTTAATCAATTACTATATTTCGTATGAAATTTCTATTTTACAACAATCCCATTTTATGAAAAGGATTTTTAACAATGGATACATTACAACATTTATTAGACATGGATATTGGTTTATTTATATTTAGCTTATTTATTACTGCGGTTGCATTAAAAGAATTTATCGATTTATTTGGTTATTTTAAAAAGAAATTTGGTATTAAAACAAATGCTGAAACCGATAAAGAAAAGCTAGAATCTCGCATTTCTTCTTTAGAGCGTCATGACAATTGGCAATATAAAGAAATATTAAAGATAAGCGAAGGTATTGAAAAAATAACAGACCAACTTTATAACATAGAAATTGATGACTGGCGTTACGAAATATTAAATTTTTGTACAGAGCTGTCAAATGGAAAAAATTTCAATCGCGAGTCTTTTGACCATATCAAACGAACATATCACAAATATGAACAATTACTAAATAGTCGTGGTATGGAAAACGGTTTAGTCGATGAAAGTATAAAATATATTGATGAAGTCTATCATAAATATTTAAAAAATGATTTTAATAATAAAGATTAGGAGAATTAATGAATGAATGAATTATTAAAAGAAATTACAGAATTATTTTTATTTACAATTATAACAGGTTGTGGTATTGCTGTTATCAATAAAATTATTACCTTTTTAAACGAAGAAATTGATAATCTTCAAAAAACAAAAACATTCATAGAACACGAAAAATTAAATCAATACATCGATTATGCACAGCAAGCTATCACTACTGCTGTCACTTCCGTTTCTCAAACTTATGTTGATTCACTTAAAAAAAGTGGTCAATTTGACAAAACCGCTGCAAATAATGCAAAAAGACAGGCAATCGAAATTGCTGAAAAATTAATTAATGATAATTCTAAGATTGCTATTGAAACCATATTTGGCGATTTTGAGGAATATATCAATAATAAAATTGAAGCTGTTATAAAAAGTGAGAAATAAGTTGAAATTTAAGAATTGATGTTGATATGCTAATGTGATTTTTTTTGGAGGGGGGGAATGTGGCTACAATTTATTATACATTCCCCTGCTTTGAATAAATATATTTTATATTAATTAAATAAGTGAATTTATATAGTTATGATGAAAATAAGTCATCTTTATATACTTTCTTTATTTCATTTTCATCTTGTACTAAAAAATATTCAAACTTTGCTTCCTTTAATTGTGGAAGTATTTTGACAATATCAGAGGGTTTCCAAATTGAACTTTGTAAATATACTTGGCTTAAATTTATTCCCATCAAATTTGTGTTCCTTAAATCTACTTCTCTTAAATTTGCTCTCCTTAAATTTGCTCTCCTTAAATCTGCTTCGCTTAAATCTGCTTCGCTTAAATCTGTTTCGCTTAAATCTACTTCTCTTAAATTTGTTTCTCTTAAATCTACTCTCTTTAAATCTGCTCTGCTTAAATTTGCTTCACTTAAATTCGCTCTGCTTAAATCTGCTCCTATTAAATTTACCCTCTTCAAATCTGCTCCTATTAAGTTTAATCTTTGTAAATTTAAAAAAAATCCTACATTTCGTTTTATATAACCAACAACTTGTTCATTAAATTGATAAATTTCTCTATACCAAAAATGTACAATCTGAAGCATATTAGCAAACACCCTCATTTCACAATCCATTACATTTCTATAACATTCTCTAGTATAATAAGTCATTCCATCATTTATCATTAAATTAAACACATCACATACTATATCAAACATATTACTTAATTCACTAATTTCAACCTTAAAATCTAAATACTTAAGTATTTCCACAGATAAAATATTCTTTTTTAAAAACTTCCCAAAAATACCTGCCAATTCCTCTTTAGATTTTTTAATTGATATACATATCTGCTCAAAAATATATTCTGCAACAAAATATTCATAAATAGAACGATGAACAAAAGACAATCGTTCAGATTCTATACCTTCACAATGCTTAATTGCTTTAAAAAAGTTTCCAATTAAAATATCTTGGCTTTTCTGTTCATTTTTCTGCATAACACTATTACATATTTCTTGATATTCTTTTTGTGGAATATATGCCTCTTCTGAATTATTTTCAAACATCCAAAAAGCAATTTTTTGTGATATTAGATGGATTTGTTCTTTTATTTGACTTATTCTATGTGGCGTTTCATATCTTTTATTTTGTAAACATCGACTATAAATTCCCCCATCTTTTATAGAAAAAATCTGGTTATAAACCGTTGCAAGAGACCCTTCTTTTTCAATAGAAATATCTAAAGCTAAAATCATATATAATATAAGGGGAATACCTAAAATATCTTTATTTTCTATTATTTTTTCTATCGTATCCTTAGATATACTACTATTATTTTTTTCTTGATAAATCGTACAAAAACTTTTTATTTGTTCTTCATCAAATGTTTGCAATGCAATATAATTACAATCCATTTTTTGCAAATTCTCAATATAATGTTCTCTACATGTAATAATCAATGAAAACTTATTTATAACAGTTCCTTTTATCCATTGATGATATATATCATTTATAATTTTTGTTCTATTACCTTGTACAATAATTTCATCAAAACCATCAATAATTAATGTTTTTCCCTCTAAGTTATCATAAGACAAATTTAACTCTCTTAATATTTCATCAGCTATATTATATTTATCACTGCTATTTTGCCAATCTACACTTTTCAAATCCGAAGCAAATTGATATACTAAAATATCATTTATATTATTAATTATATTATCCATAAAATAAGCTGTAATCCATGTAATCAACGTGCTTTTGCCAATTCCTGGCTGTCCTAATATAAAAAGCATTTTATTATTGACTTCTTCACCGCTATTTTTATTAATATATTCTGATAATAAATTTTTTAAATCATCCGATTCTTTTCTATTTTTCCTCCATATATAGTGTGGCAAATGCTTTTCTATATACAATTCTCTTAAACTTATATTCACACCCACATTTTCATCACGCTTATTAAAATCATTGAGAAACATATTGCTATTCCATTTATTAAAATATTCAGCTGTTCGACTATGTACATTTGATTTTACATGGTCATTTTCATTATTATTTACTGTTGCATGAATTTGTCCATTATCCAATGCCAAACTAAATTGTCCGCCATCAGAAACATTCACTTCTACTTTATCTATACTTTGTCTTTCCATATACACTCTCCTAATGAATATATGGCGTAATATAATTTATCAATTTTTGCAAATTATCTGCTAGCGCAGGTATTCCATTTGCAATGGTAAACATTGGAGCAATTAAGGTTAAACAATTTTTTAATCTACTTACTTTTGGTTCAGGCTTTTTCAACTCTTCTTTTACCATATCCACAATATCACTAATTTCTTCTGCATCTTCTTTTTTCAAATCCGATAAGTTATTCATAATTTCTTTTATAATATTATCTAATTCATTAGTAGAAATTCCATTATTTAATGTAGCATACATTGTAGCATTCTCTTTTGCAATATTTACTTGACTGCCATTTGATGCATTAAAATTAATTGTATAATTTTTATCTTCCATTATTCTTTTCCTCCTTTGCCAAAAAATCAACTTTTTATCTAATTATTAATAAAAAGTATAAAAAATAATTGAACT
Organism: uncultured Lachnospira sp.; assembly: GCA_910585095.1. Lineage (GTDB taxonomy): Bacteria > Bacillota > Clostridia > Lachnospirales > Lachnospiraceae > Lachnospira. The sequence continues at coordinate 54,436 of CAJUBU010000018.1, read as the reverse complement.
TTCCTAAATACATTGTACATAAAAAACATTATTTTAACATTATACAATATAACTAAAAATTCAGTCTTATATTTGTACTATTTAATCATATACTCATATTAATAATTTATAGTATTTCATTTTAATCTTTTCAGTAAAAATCTGTATTATTTTTTATATCAAGTAAATAAATATTCATCATTTGCCTTGCTACTTACTTAAACTACTTAGCTGCTATCACAACACAAATTCACTCTGCTTATAAAAAAATGGCTATCTCCTACGCCAAATAGGAGATAGCTTGTCATAACTTATAAATACTATTGTAATATTACTATAAAGGTTCTTTCAAAATAAAAAATGGACGCACAACTAAAGCAGAACTTCCACACCAAACACAATCTACACGCCCCTCTGAATCAATAAATCGTACACTCTCACAACCACTGCCTGAAGGAGTAGAATCAGGTGTAGCAAGCCACCACCACATATTTAAATATGGAATCTTTCTTCTGCATTCTCTATACAAATCCAATGTAAGAATTGCCAAAATATCACCATTGATTTCTCCATAATCGTTGAAACCATCAAGTGAAAGTAAATTCATATTAATTGGTACAAGTTTGTCTTTAAATTTTTGCTTTAATTCAACTGCTAAGTTACTTTCATTTAAATTTTTGCGAATATATGAATAAACATAATTATTTGTTTTTCCAAATACTAAATTGCCAAGACTTTCATTAAACAGATAATAGATACCATCTTTATCACGCTTAATTACAGTCCATTCATTAATATTAATTGCCATAACTTAATCCTTTGCAATTCAAATTTATCTTTTAATATCAATTTTTTTATTATTTTTATTTCATTTTATATTCTTTATACCATTTTCTATACAATTCCTTATAAGTATACTGTTTTGCATATTTATATTTTTTATACCAACTCATATAAGAATAAAATGTTTCAAAAAATTTATAATCTGAAATATTATACGAACAAAATACTTTTTTGTAGGCATTGCCTGACGGAATATCAAAAGTTTTACGAACCATTTTATTAGCAAGTCGTTTCATTCCCTTTGTATTAGAGTCTTTGCAACATGGAATATGTTTATAACTTCTACTCATATTATCAAAACCACACCTTAAACGTTACTTTTTATGCTATATCTTCTTCTCCTGCTTTAAAATTATAGATAGGCTTAATAATCGTTTTAATCTCTACGGTATCTCCAATATTATTGACAATATCGTCCATACTTTTATACGCCATAGGACACTCATCCAATGTCTGTTTTCCAACCGACGTGGTATAAATTCCTTCCATCTCACTTTTAAAAGACGATACTGTAAACGATTGTCTTGCTTTCGACCGACTCATTAATCTTCCTGCGCCATGTGGAGCCGAACTGTTCCATTCATCATTTCCCTTTCCAACACAAATAAGAGAACCATCTCTCATATTGATAGGAATTAATAATTTTTCTCCTTTTTTTGCTGAAACTGCCCCTTTTCTTAAAATCATTGCTTCCATATCAATATAGTTATGAATTGTTGTAAATTCTTCAACGACATGCAGCTTCATTCCTCTAATAATTTCGTCCATCATTGCTTTTCTATTAAACATAGCAAACTCTTGAATAATTTTCATATCGTGAATATACTTGTCAAATAAATCCCCCTGAACATATGCCATATCTTTTGGAATATGGATTCGTTTTACATTTTTTAAAGCGGCAACACTTTTTTGAATCTCTTTATCTCGCCCTTCTGCCTTTAATTGCTGAATCAACGCATCAATATCTGCCTTACTGCTTCCATTTAACTGATGATATCCTTCCCGCTGATAGTAATTGGCAACTTCCAGTCCCAAATGCCTACTGCCTGAATGAATTACAATATAAATATTTCCTTCCTCATCTTTATCTGCCTCAATAAAATGATTCCCGCCTCCAAGTGTTCCCAGACTTTTCTCAGCCCTTAATATATTAATTTCCTTATAACAATATAAATCTTTTAATGGAATATGCTTTATAAAAGGATGTGCTTTTTCTCGAATACTAAAACCTGATGGAATCTTTTGATAAATCAATTTATCCAACTTTTGCAACTCAATATGCTTTTCTTTTATTTTAATTAGTTCCATACCACATCCAATATCAACACCAACCAAGTTTGGTATAACTTTATCTGTTATTGTCATAGTTGTTCCAACGGTGCAGCCAGCACCTGCATGGATATCTGGCATAATCCGAATTTTACTGTCGCTTGTTATCTCTTGATTGCACAATAACATAATCTGTGCAATGGATTCTTGGTCTACAACATCTGTAAAAATTTTTGCCGTATTATATTTTCCTTTAATTTCTAACATACTCCCTCCTATTTTTAACCGTTTTATATAAAAAAGAAGTTTGTGAAGCAAACTTATATATCTCAGCTTTAACCGAGATTATTATATCATAATTTTTTATATAGTAAAATGCTAGAAATTTGCAAAATACGCTTTAAGATATATATTTAATTTAAACTTATCAGCAAACTGTAATTTCCTCACTAATTTTAAATTTATTGACTTCTTCCATTTTTACATGATATCATTTGTATATAGATTTTTTTATTTTTCTACTTCCACGAAATTTTAGAAAAAATCCACCTTTGTCAACAGTCAAAATAACAATTGCTTTTTTATCGTTATTTTAAAAATCCCCTAAATCATAAAATGACTTAAGGGATTCTTACCAATTTAATGAAATTTCTGCTTTAATCAATATGGCTTGTCTATAATCGTATTATCACTTTATGATATTTTTTAAACAAACAAGTTAAATACACACTTAAAAAGCAGGAAACTTTCTTGATACGTTTCAATTATTTCAACTGATTTAATATATATGGGTCTTTTATCTTCTCATCCTGTGCAAATAAAACAATTTTACTCATAATTTCTGCGGTCTTTGGATCTTCATCAACAAACGGAAGGAAAATCTTTCCCCTAGACTGCGAATGTACTGGCAATACATACACCTGATGGCTTCCAAGCATATGAATCACGCCGCTTCCAAGATGAATCGAATACTCTGCCCGCTGACCTTTTATAATAGCATGATGGTCTTTAAAGGTTACATTTGTAAGCTTAAACAACGCAAGGTTGTGAGCAATAATAACTTTTCTCATATCCATTGTAGAATGGCTTGTTTCTGGGTCTACTCCGCCTACATGAGCAACGCTCACCGCTAAGTCCACATCACGCATAACCTCTGAGTATACAATATCAGGAACATCACCAATTTTAATTGGCGCAAATGTATTACGGTCTGAAAATTCAACCCACTCTAATGTTGGCGCTTCAATATCGCTCGGTGAAAACCAATCGGCTAACGCATATATCTTGGCAATAATATTATCCTTGTAATAAACTTTCTGCAAGCCCTCTTCATAATCAGCAACCCAGCGGCGATTTTTCAAGCATCCTACGGTCTTTTGAGGCTGTATCTGATTGCCGGCAAACATACGGCTATTAAATCGGTCATTTTCTTCGGACAATTTTACATACAATTCTCTAAATATCTGCTTAAATGGCTGCTTTACTCTTGTTTCAGCCTGCATCTGTGTAAAGAGATAATCTTGATATGCACTCCAGCAGCCTGCTTGATATAAGTCAAAAGGATGAGCAACACGAAGCTTTGCATCCCCTTTTAACGAGGCTGTCTCATCATTGTAACCGGTCAATCCTTTGTTGGACAACATACCAATTTTTTGCGTTTTGCCGCAGGTAATATACACAAGATTATTAACAATCGGTTCAATCACTGGATTTTTCGTCAAATTTTTCAACTCTTTAAAGGTATAGACTTCTCTGTCTTCCATTGCCTGCTCAAACATCTTAACAGTTCGTGAATATTGTTCTTTTAATTTCTTTTGAATATCCTTCAAATAAAGCACATATTCGTCTTTTTTCAAATTGGCTGGCAATGATTTGAGTATTTTTTCTTTTTTAACACATTCCAAACTTACTTTGCCATATGAATCAACAACTAATCGAACCGAAGCATCGCCAACGGCATGAGGTTTAAATGCATCGCTGTCATTTTCCACCATTTTTGTCTCCATTGCCAAAATCAATCTTGTCACATCTTGATATCCAGCATTGGTTGCCAAATTTCTCAACGCCATATCGCACGCAAGACCTTCACTTGCTTTTCTCTGTGCGCCAAACTGTCTGCTTTCCTTACGAAATCCCTGTATAAATTCATATCTTCTCAGCTCATCTTTTTCATCAACAATCGGAATGACACCATAACTCATAAGCAAATCTTTATTACGCTTATCTTTAATCTTTTCTTCCAACTCTGAAACCGTCACTTTTCCTAATGCCGCATCAGAATACTTCCTTGCTCTGGAATGTTTGTTGCCATCTGAAATATACTTTGCTGCATCGTAAAGCTTCTGGAATGTTGCATCTCCTAATGTCTTATATGCTGATTTAAACCAATTCAAATCAAATGCGCCATTGTTTAATTCTTCCGCAGAAAGAGGGGTATACTTTGCAATAACCGCCTTTTTCTTATCATCAAACCGCTCATTCATATGCGCCATAAAATAATAGCAACCTGTTTTTAAATCTTTCTTTAAATATTCCTGAATAATATCAATCCATTGAGGCGCATACATAATCGTCTCATAAAGTCGTACTTCAGAAATCTTTTTATCCTTTAAAAGTGCTTTTAATTTTTTCGCATCGTCTCCTTCTTTAGGATAACACACACTTAACAAATGGCTCAAAACCACATTTTTAGAATCTCCATTAGACCCCCAATAATACGTTCCTCTATCTAGTTTTTCATCACCCATTGCCACCAATATCTGAACCATGCGCTCTATTCCGCAAAAATGCTGAATACTTCTGGCAGCAGAAGAAAAGATTGTCGGTAAATCTCCTCTTGATAATTCTACATCTAATACCTTATTGACAATATGTTCACAGATATCCACTGCATTTTTATAAAAAGCACTCTCTTTATCAACTTTGTCATCTTTCATATAACGTGCAATTTGAGTTTCCTGATATGGAAGCAATTTTTCTAATGAAAAGATAGACAGCGCACTCAATGTATAACTCAAACTAAAATATTCAAAAGCCGCCTTATACACTTCATTCTCTGGTATCATACCTAACGTATACGCCTTAATATAGTCAAAAATATTTAAATAGCTATTGCTTCTGTCTCTGCCATAATAATAATATCTTGAATCCCTATGTTTGTTATATTCAAAACGTCTGTCGATATCATAATAGATTTCAAAACGTCTTTTAAACTGCTCATCCGTTTTCCAAGAAAGAGAAAGCAAACTGCTAATTCTGCCATTAGAAATCAAAGAAATTTCACTATCACTTTGTGAATAATAACTTTTCTTATCCTTAATCCTTTTATACCACAGCGCACTGTCTTCTACCTGATAAACCACATAATTCAGCATTTCTTCTGCTACATTATTTATCTTTGTATCTGGATACATACTTACCATAATGCGAATAATTGTATCAATGTCAAATCCATAATGAACATTAGAATACTCTTTTTGGTTTTTCAGGCGGGCAAAATAATCATAAAGACAGCTTCCAAGCAGTATTTTCATATGTTTATCATATGTTTCCCTATTTTCAATATTGTCTAATGCTAATGTTTTTCTAGCCATCTGCATATGAAATAAAAGTGTTGGATTTTTAATATAGGTCTCATAAAATTCTACCCAAAGTTCTTTAAACGGATAACGGTCTTCTATTGGCAAATTAGGGTCTGTGTTCATTGCTGACAAATTATTTGACAATAACGTTTCAACTCCCGCCGCATTCTTATATTCCATCATACTGTGCTTCTTATAAAAATCTTCAAGATTGTCAAAAGCTTTATCCAACTCACTCTTTGAAATGGCAAAATAGTTCTTAAATACTTCTGGATGCTCTTCTCTTTTTGGCATATGAATCTCTTGTGATGGCACATACAACCCATAACCTTCTTCATTTAAGACCTCTGTTGCCTTTCCCTGCCCAAGAAGTTCATCTACAATAATCTGTTCACTGTCTGTAATCTTTGATATTTCTTGCAGTGTATCAAGCGCTTTATCAAACATCGTCTTTACATCTTCTTGTGCCATAGCTTCTTTGTTTTGCTGCAAATCCTGCAAAATAGTAAGACCACCCATTCTAAGCTCTGTCACATTGCCATTTAACAGATGCTTTGCGCTTTCTATACGACCTTCATACGATTGTTTATTTAATAGTACTAAAACATTTTTTCTTATTCCAGATGTTTTGTATTTTAAAAAGCCTTCTAACTGAATATACTCCTCAGCGCTAAGTCCCTCTTTCTGAAGTTCGCACACCATATCAAACGCCTTTTGTCTTGTCGATGATTCTTTATCTGCAATTGCTTGAATCAAATAACGTCTTAACGTTGGTGATTTTGGTTCATGTGTCAACAATTCCAAATAAGCGCTCCGGCTTACATAATATCCTGAAACATCAATATCCGGAAGATAAGCGCAAGCCTCCTCCATAAGGCTGATATCCGAAAGCGCATACGCCGTTGCACACATACGTATCACAAGGTCTGTTTTAGAAAGAGAAGCGCTATACCATGGAAAAATAATTGGTGAAAATTCTTTCTTTTTCTTAGGAATTTGGTTATAAATCTCTTTCATCACCTGATAACATTTATAAGCCTCTTCCTCTGATGGATATAAATCAGTGACGGCAATCTCTTTATATCCTTGTTCCTCGCCATCCTGACGTCTTCCTCTTCCTATCGCCTGATAAACCAGTGTGCTTGTATTATTTAAAAACGATGGCATAAATACGGCAATAAGTTCATAATCTTGCGGATATGCCATAACAACCTTATAAGCTGTCTTATAAGAATATTCTTGATAATACAGGTAGGTATTATAATACCCCATTGTGAGAAGCTGGTTTTTTGTTCCATTTGTGATAAATCCATTCATCACATCAATGGCATTTTGTATATCATAAAATCCTAATGTCCACAATCCGCACATAATTTGTATGGTATCATTCGATTTTGTAAATTCGATTGCTTTTTGTATGCCTCCATCAATTGCTTCATGGACAATATGTAACACTTTATCTGAAATTCGGTCAACATGGTCTAAATCACAAAGACCTGTCCATGTTGCCACTGCCCTTTTTACTGCCGCAAAACGAATGAGATTATTATCATAAATGGTCTTAAAAATCACCAAAAATGCTGAGATTGTTCCACAATCTGCACTTTCACAAACAGCTTGACGTATACCCTCCTGCAATCTTGCTGCCAGCAAAAAATCTGCCAACAATTGATGTAACTTTTCATTGTGGCACATAACAATTGCACGAATAATATCTGTTGTGACAACGGCTGTATTATTATCTGCAAGCAGCATATCCGTGACAAAATCTTCAACATCTTTATCATTTGTATCAAGTCTTGCCGCTACCATATAATCCCAAAAATTCAAACGATATGACCATGAATACTCACTTGTTATTTCCTTTATATTTTTAGGAAGATTGCCTGTTAAATAATCATAAATCGAACAATTGCATACCTGAAACATTTTATAGGATTTTAATAAATTAAATATTGTAGGAAACCACGTTGTATAATCACGGCTTCGCACTGTTCTCCTATACATTCCTTTTGAAAAAGGATAGTCATTTAAATTGTCAATAATGGTATAAAAATCCGGTAGATTGTCCTGTTGTACAAAAACTTCTACCACATCCTTATAGTATGTCTTCATAAATTCACTTGGACAAGCCATCTTTGAATCTATAAAATCTTGTTTTACTTTGATAATCAATGGACTATTATCCATCATATTGTAGCTGTATCGATTATTGTTTTCTTTATCAATCTGTTTTGCCACATCACGTGCTGTTTCATCAAGTAATTCCAGTTTTTGCTCCCATTCTTTCTGAAACTCTTTTATAAACTTTTCCATCATTTCGTAACTGCCCATAATACCTCCATTTCCATATATTTATACTTACTTATTACTTTCTTATCCCCATTATTTTTTAGCAATAGACTTTTTTCTTTTTTTACAAATTTATAAAACATCTTTTATTTCTTCTTATGCTAATTATTTTAACAGTCCTATATAATTTTTTAATAAAATACATGCCATTTCATCATTACCACATGCGTCCACTTAACATCGTCATGCGCACAAAAGTAATTTCGTCTCCGTCTTTTAATGATAACGGTTCATCTTCCTTTGTAAATTGATTACCTTCAATAAAAACAACAACCAATCCATCTTGGAAACACTCCAGAGCATTTTGAATCGCTTTATCAACATCCGGCTTTTTGTTTCCATAATTGACCCCAAATCCAACTTTTCCAGTAGTCGCCATATCCTCAATATCATCATTGGATAAGACCTTTAATATCTCTGAACTTTCCTGACGCTTCTCATACTCCGCTACATTTAACCGAACGGTCTCTACTAAAAGGTCTTTGACTGTATGAATTGGATTCTCATACTGATAAAGAATCGATTTTATTGTATTGCGCCGTTTTGAAACACTTTTACAACTTATTTTTAATTCCATAACACGTTCCATTTCTGCGCTGCTTTTTTTGCAAAGAACCTATAAAAAACAGATATATTTTTAGTAATTTTGTGCCAAGCAGCACATAGACACAAACCTTTGCTTTGCAAATCTTTCTTACGCTAAAAAAATCAATTTGCAGCATCGCCACAAATAAACTTCATTGACAATCATATATGTATTTCTTTGTCTGTTGGTATTATTATATAATACGAACATTTGTTTGTCAATCATTTCCAATAAAATTAATAAAAAGATATTCACAAATCCCCACTCACACTTATGCCTTTGCAGTATTAAAGTGAGGAAAGGACTTCCTTGATAAGATTAAAAAACGCCGAAAACCTGCATAAATGCTACACATTTTTGCCTATTCTCGACGTTTCTTTTATTCCCTGTTTTTATAATACTTTTTAAATAAATAATGTCCAAATCTTATCAATCGAACCACCTGCATTTATTGAAAGTAATAATTGTTTTATCCTATTACCCTATATCCTGCACTCACACAGCATAGTAATCTCACGATGTCCTGGATATATCATATAGTCTTTAGGCATATCTTTTAACCGCTTCACAGACTCTGTTAATGCCTGTTCATCTCCGCCCAAAAGACTTGTCTTGCCGCATCTGTCTGCCATCAGCGTATCTCCAGTAAATATAATACCATCCCCAACGATAGCCATAGAACCTGGTGTGTGTCCTGGAAGTATCATTATCTGAAAACGGATATCATCAAGCCAAATTTCATCACCCTCACTAAGAAGCACCGAAGCTCTAACTGGTTTATAGGGTTCTCTGACATACGGACGTTCATTAATTAGCCTCTCATCCAACAGTCTCCATGCATCTATCCGGCTAATCATAACTGGTATGTCATACCTGTCCACCAACGCTCTCATCGCCAGTATATGGTCTGTGTGTCCATGTGTTATTATGATATACTGTGGTTTCAAACCATTTTTCTCTATAACATTTATTATTTTTTCTGCCTCATCTGCTGGGTCTATTATAAAACATTTTTGGGACGACTTATTATAAACAATATAACAGTTTGTACTACAAGCGCCTAAAACGAGCCTTATAATCTCTGCACAAGAGGCAGCCCTTTCCAGCTTCTTATCATTCTTTTCCAGCTTCCTGCTAAGTCCTGTCTCAAATTCCTGCTCAAACTGCTTCTCATATGCAGTCCCCGACTTTGGTATCTTCACTTTGCGGCTCTCCCATGATGACAGATAGATTGCATTGGAAATATAAAGACTATTGATAGCCTCCTCTCCTGCTGCCACCATCTCACCTCTCGCAAAGCTCTCCAACACCTTATTATAAGCCTTGTCCGACGCTTCAACTTCTATATCCTGCCACGTATAGGACGGCTTGGCAAATAAATCTCCTGTTCCATTTCTATACTCAATTTCAGGTTTGTCAAGCACCGCTATCCTCAACTGACCGTTCTCACATACAAGCAGCGCATTATCCAAACTAATCTCCAGCCTGTTCACTCCTGGCGCTTCTCCTGTCGATGCGATAAATACTCCGCTCGCTCCATTTTCCCATTCAAGATAAGCAGTCACTTCATCCTCCACCTCTATGGAATGGTACTGCCCCTCTCTGCAAAAGCCGTTCACGCTCTCAGGTTTGCCGCATATCCATGCAAGCAGGTCAAGATTATGCGGACATTGATTGAGCAGTGTTCCCCCACCATCATACTTCCATGTTGCTCTCCAACTCCCTGATGCATAATAGGCATTCGAGCGATACCAGTCTGTAACCACCCAATTTACTCGCTTTATCTTTCCATATTCGCCACTGTCAACTATCTGCTTCATCTTTTTATATATTGGAAATGTTCGCTGATGAAATATATAACCGTACAAAATATCAGGATTATCCTTCTTCACAGCATTATATGCATCCAGCATATTGCGCGCCTGCTTAGAATACACTCCTGCTGGCTTATCACACAGCACACTTATACCTCTTTCAAATGCTTTAACTGCCAACGTCTCATGTGAATAATGCGGTGTTACAATAAGAACGGCATCCAGCTTCAACACTCCTTTATCAACAGCATCAAACATATCATCACCAGAATGAAATTTATGCAAATCTGTACTCACATAATCCTTTATACTATCCCATCTTTCCTGCGACACTCTTGTAATAGCCGATAATTCCATTCCAGCTATCTCACCTTTAGCTATCAACTGGGCATATTTGCTTCCCATATTCCCCATACCTATAATTCCAACCTTCATACAAACCTCCATTTTACATACACTTTATATTAACAGACAATCCAATCTCCTTTTTCACTATATATCTAAGCTTCTTAACTATCGTCTTTCAGATTTTCGTTTTATAAAATTATAAAATAAATTTTCTTTATTTTCCTTTAAATTATTAGAATACTTACTATATATTACGGTTTTATTGCTATATTATTTTGAGCAAACATACCATATTGCAAAAAATTTTCTGCTATAAAACCAATAAAAAATAGTAAAAATTTATTTTTAATATTTTAGATTCATTCAGAAACAATTATTTTTTACATTTCGTTATTAGATATGATATATTTAATATACAAAAAAAGGGAAAACCACAAAGCGGCTCTCCCCTCAAAAGTAATATTAATTACTCAACACATTACAGCGTCAGTTTCAACTATTTACGATAGTTGGATGGTATTTTTCCTTGAAGATTGTGCAACACAAACATTTCCGCTTGACTCATTTCTCACCAAAATAAATCAATGTTTTATATGCGCAAGCATTTCCTCAAACAGCGTTCTACCCTCATCAATTGTCAGACATGAACAGAGCGGCTGATTGATAAATGCTGCAAATATCATATCCATATCGTTATTTTTAATTCCCTCATACAGCACATCAACATTGTCACAACAGCGTTTTACAAGCGCTTGTACGCTTTTTGGAAGCGGCTTTGTCATAATTGGATTGACATTATTATTGGTAAATATGGCATTGGACTCTACAATACTTCCTTTTGGCAGCCAATCAATCTGCCCTTTATTTACCATATTTACATTGCTCACTGTACTTGTAAGTCCAAGCACCGCACGCATTAAATCAACGGCTTCCTCGTCCGATTTTTCCACTTTTACAGGACGAACGCCCTCTGCCATTTCTTTGGACTCTTTGATTTTTTCATTCATTTGATTAATTCTAAAATCAACAGGCGTTAAAGCAAATTTCCATGCTTCTACTTGCTGTGGATTTTTCAGATACCATGAACCATTCATAAATTCAGCTAAATGCCGGTCTCCTGCTGCCCCCAAAACACCATAACGCTTATACATATCCATTTTTACTCTATTGGCATAAGCAAAGCAATCTGTTTTATATTGGTCAGCAGCACCATGTTCATAATAACCTTCCTCAAAATGTTTCTCTATATATTCCGGCAAAAAATCCATAATTTCAATATCTTGATATGTTGCACTGCTAATCCACGTAAAATGATTGATTCCTGCAACCTCTGTATAAATATCTTTTCGCTTTACACAAATTCCTGTATGTTCTTTTAAAATGTCACATAAAAAATCCTGCGTATGAAAAACCTCATGGCAGCAGCCAAAGGCTTTAATTTCAGGAAAAATATCATATAATGTTTTTGTGCATATACTCATTGGGTTGGTAAAATTAATCACCCATGCCTTTGGACATATATTTTTGATAGCATGTGCAAATGTTTCAAAAATAGGAACGGTGCGAACAGCGCGCATAACACCACCTGGTCCTGCTGTATCGCCTACACTTTGATAAATGCCATATTTTTCAGGCATATGAACATCGACCCTCATATCCTCAAATGTACCCGGCAAAATGGATATAACGACAAAATCTGCATCCAAAAGGCATAATTCTAAGCTCTCATAGACCACATAATTCCATTTTGTACAAATTTCTGGCGATTGGTTAATATATTCACCAATACGTTTATTTCGATTAGCTGCCTCCATATCAATATCATACAGTCCAATTTCTCCTGTCATATCTTTACACAATGCTAAATCATTCATAAATACTCTTGCCCACATTTTAGAACCGCCCCCAATATAAGCAAGTTTTATGTTCTTTTTTTCCATTATAATCCCCCTTTCCAAAGCATAATGTAAGAATTGTGTAAGTTAAGCAGATATCCACAATCCGCCATTCTTACCAAAAAAACATTCCCATTCCAGCCACAATACTAATTATAGCCGCTGCCAGCACGTCTTTTGGAAAATGCACGCCAGCAACTACCCTTGAAATTCCCATACATACAGACATTACCCATAAAACCACACCTGCCGGCCACCAAATATACAATCCAGCCATTGCAATAATGGTAATAGACAATGTATGTCTGCTTGGGAAAGACTCACCTGCTTTGTTTTTTTCAATTAAAGGCTTAATCGGATAAACCTTATAAGGACGCGGCGCATTGATAAGCCGCCGCACGATTGTCACCACAATAAAAGTTATAGCAGGCGTCAAAACAGCGTTAAACAATTGATGATATAAACCTTGAATTAGGCAATATATCAACAATGCCATATAAATAAGAACCGTCAAATATACCAAATAGCGATAGATAAATAAGAAAATTTTATATTTTAAAGGTGAATTTTTTATAGGAAGACTTATTTTATTATAAAAATCCTCATATGAACATTTTTTATCACTCAATACGATAATCCTCATAAACTTCTTTCAACGTTTTTCCCACTCTTTTTCTTGTAATCTCTACCAAGCCAAGTCGTGTGATATCAACAAATGTTGTCATTATTTTATCTTTCTTAAAATATTCTTTTAAGGCGGCAATCAGTTGATTATAATGTTCCTTTTCTTTCATATTAATAAAATCAACAATAATAATTCCTGAAATATTGCGAAGACGAAGCTGTATGGCAATTTCAGCAGCAGCTTCCATATTGACCTTAAAATAAGTATCTTCTAACGCCTGCTCACCGCGCTTTTTTGATACACATTTTGCAGAATTGACATCAATAGACACGAGTGCTTCCGTCTGTTGTATCACAATAAATCCGCCACATTTTAACCAAACTTTTGGTGATAAAGCTTTTTTTAATTGCTTTTCAATATCGTACAATTTATATAATGGCAGCATATCATCTTGATACCATCTTACTTTTTCCACATCTTTTCCTGTAAGTGACTGTTTTAACAATTCTGCCACCTGCATATCATCTGTAATGATTTCTTCTAAATGTTCATTGGATATATCTTGAATTTCTCGAATGTAAGAAGGCACAGACTGGTAAAGGCAAGTACAAAACTTGCCATATATACCATTCTTAAGAATTTCATAAAAATTATTTATCAGCTTTTTTGCCTCATTTAAAACGTCCTCTTGCTGTGCATATATACTGTTAGAACGAAGAATAAAACCATAATTGGTCTTATTTGCAAACTCGTTTGATTGACGGTCAAGATATAAAATCAATTCATCTTTTAACGACTTACAGCAAGCGTCATTTTTTATATTTGATGAAATATAAACACCATCTACATCCGTTGACAGTACTAAATACTTCCCCGCCAATTCTACCTTTCCTGTTACCGTAGCCGATTTTGTTTTTAACGGCTCCTTACACACCTGAACTAAAAGGGCATCCCCTTGATTGACACGACCATCATTTTCTTTTCTCAAGAAAATATGTTTTTTATTATCATCCAATGAGTAATAGCATTTGATTCCTTTTTGAATTTCGATAAACGCACAGTTAATATTTTTTACAACATTTTCCACACGCCCAATATAGATATTACCCATTGCAATATCAGCGCTGTTGCTATTTTTTTTCTTATAGGAACGCAGAGCAATACAAACATCATTTTCATATTGTGCAGATATAAAATAATCATCCATATGTGTAATAATATACTTCAAAATCTTGTCCTCATTTCTGTGCGTTTTTTATATAATGAGATATTATAAGTTCTTACATCGTTCGATGCCTAAAGTTCGCATTGCGAACTTTTATACCACAGCTATGCTGTGGTTATTATCTATTGGCAAGCTCTTTTACAATATCTTCCCACGTTACACCGCGAAGAACCATCAACACCATAATGTGATACAAAAAATCCGATATTTCATATTTGATTTCTTCTGGGTCTGGATTTTTGGCGGCAATAATAATTTCCGTTGCCTCCTCACCGCACTTTTTCAGTACCTTATCAATTCCTTTATCAAATAAATAGTTGGTATAAGAGCCTTCTTTTGGATTTTGTTTTCTATCCTCAATCACATTCATTACATCATTAAACACTTTTAACGGATTGGTCTGTGCATATTCCATACACATTAATTCACGGTAAAAACAGCTTCGATTGCCCGTGTGACATGCCGCGCCAACCTGCTTTACTTTGGCAAGCAGCGTATCATTATCACAGTCAATACTAATAGAACGAACATATTGAAAATGTCCTGAAGTTAATCCCTTCACCCACAATTCCTTGCGGCTTCTGCTAAAATACGTCATTTTTCCTGTACGCAGCGTTGCATTATAGCTCTCCTCATTCATATAGGCTAACATCAAAACTTCATCCGTTTTATAATCCTGCACAATCACGGGAATCAAACCATCACCATTCAACTTAAATTCAGAAAATGGTATCGCGCCTGTAAATGTATTCATTGCAATTCCTAAATCGCTCAGCTTTGCTTTTGTTTTCATAAAATCATAATTAGGTTTTGACAAATGAAAACTGGTTACACCACATACATTTTCTTTCTTTAAAATTTCATAAAATATTCTTGTATCACTATCTACATAATCATGCAACATATTTTCATTGACAAAAGCAATTGTAGGAATTTCTAAAAAATCCTGTACGCTTGCACTGCAATTTGCACTTAAAACATTAATACAAATCTGATTATCCAATGCCATATCATAAATATCTTTATCAAAAGAATGACTTATCAAACCAATTTTATCTCTTCCAAATCGGTCTGCCACTTCCTTCATCATCAGCATATTGCTTTCTCTTAAATCATCCAACAAAGCAATTTTTGCCCCCGCATAAAGATATTTTTTAACATCTTCTACTCTGTTTACATTGCCGCCAACCAGAACAGGCGTATCAATCTGCTTTGTAATCTGCCGAATAATGCTAATTACATCTTCATGAGATGCATCATCATAAGACATATCCATTATAATGATTTCATCAGCGCCATTATTGCTATAATTGACTGCAAGCGACACCGCATTTCCATCGTTATTTTTTTCACTGCATTGTAAATCTTTATAGGCAGCCCCATCCTTTAAATAGATGGTTGGTATTAATTTCTTGTAAGACATTTTTTAATTCCTTTCAAACTGTTCTATGGCTTCCTTTAGACAAATCTTTTTTTCATAGAGCGCTTTCCCCATAATCGCGCCATGTATGCCCGCTTTATATACATGGTTTAAATCCTCCATACAAGACATGCCGCCGGAAGCAATAATATCAATCCCTGTCTGGTCTGACAAAAGCTTTGTCTGCTCAATATTAGGACCTGTCAGCATACCATCTTTTGAGATATCTGTATATACAATGGTCTGAACCCCTATATCTTTCATTGCAAGCGCCAAACTTAACGCTGTTTTATCACTTAACTTTTCCCAGCCTTCAACTGCCACAAATCCATCTTTTGCATCAATGCCGACAACGATACGTTCGGCGCCAAACTGCTTGATTGCCTCTTTGATAAACTCTGGATTTTCAACTGCTTTTGTTCCAATAATAACACGATAAATACCTAAATCCAGCACATCTTTTATATTGTCAAGGGTTCGGATACCACCGCCTAGCTGAACAGGAACAGAAACACTTTTTACAATATCTTCTATTGCCTTTGCATTCACCCGCTCTCCCTTTAAGGCTCCGTCAAGGTCTACTATATGTATAAATCTTGCTCCATCAGCCTCAAATTTCTTTGCAATCTCATATGGCTTATCCGAATAAACCGTAACCTCATTAAATTGTCCCTTTTTTAAACGGACACACTGACCATTTTTTATATCTATCGCTGGATATAAACGCATCTTTTTCTCTCCTTTTTATAATGTCCCTTTTGTGGACAACAAACTTTTTATTCTTGCATCTTTTATGGTTGCCTCATCCAATGCCTTTGCAAAAGCCTTAAACATACCCTCAATAATATGATGGTCATTGTCTCCGCTCAATTGTCTTATATGAAGATTGATTCCAGCACTGTATGAAACCGCATAGAAAAACTCTTTTACCATCTGTGTGTCAAAATACCCCACCCTATCAGAATGAAAATCGGCTTCAAAGACAAGATAAGGACGCCCTGATAAATCAATTGCACACATAATTAATGCCTCATCCATCGGCAAGATAATATCACCATATCGTCGTATCGTTTTTTTATCTCCAGCCGCTTTTTTAATTGCCTCACCAAGAACAATCCCGACATCTTCTATTGTGTGATGACAATCTACAATCAAATCACCTGTCGCCTTTACATCAAGATTAAATAAACCATGCTTTGCAAAACTGATAAGCATATGGTCAAAAAAACCGATGCCTGTATTAATATTGGAATCTCCAAAACCATCAAGAACAAATTTTAATGAAATATCGGTTTCATTTGTTTTTCGCGTGATATTTGCTTGACGTATATAATTATTACTCATAATAACCCTCATTTCTGCACTATTTTTGCATCGTATAAAACCATTTATTACTTATATGATTTTTTTACTCAAAACGAACATGTATAGAATTGGCATGTGCTGTGAGATATTCTGCATTGGCAAATGTTTCTATATCCGTATGTATGGCTTCCAACGCATTTTTTGAATACGATATAATACTTGATTTTTTAATAAAGTCATCAACACTAAGTGGTGAGAAAAATTTTGCTGTGCCATTCGTTGGCAGGACATGATTCGGTCCTGCAAAATAATCACCAAGCGGCTCACTGCTGTAATCCCCAAGAAAAATAGCTCCTGCATTCTTTATTTTTGTCATTATATCAAATGGATTTTGGGTGACAATTTCAAGGTGTTCTGACGCAATTTCATTGGCTACCTCAATGACTTCTTCCATTGAATCTGCCACTAATATATAACCATAATTGTCTAATGATTTCTGTATAATTTCTTTTCTTGATAACTGTTCTACAAACGCATCCACTTCATTAGATACACTGCAAGCAACATCTTCACTTGTTGTGACAAGAATAGCGGATGCCATCTCGTCATGTTCTGCCTGCGATAACAAATCGGCTGCCACAAATCTTGGATTAGCGCTCTCATCTGCAATTACCATAATTTCACTTGGTCCTGCTACTGAATCAATACTTACATAGCCAAACACTGCCTTTTTAGCCAATGCTACATAAATATTTCCAGGTCCCACAATTTTATCTACTTTTGGTATAGACGTTGTTCCATAAGCCATTGCCGCAACAGCCTGCGCACCGCCTGCCTTATAAATCACATCAACCCCCGCCTCATGTGCCGCAACAAGTGTTGTTGGATACACATTGCCATCTTTATCCGGCGGCGTACACATTATAATTTGTTCAACCCCTGCAACTTTTGCTGGGATTACATTCATAAGAACAGAAGAAGGATAAGCCGCTTTTCCGCCAGGTACATACACGCCGACGCGCGCAAGCGGGGTGATTTTTTGTCCTAAAATCGTTCCATCTGGCTTTGAGTCAAACCAGCTATATTGTTTTTGCTTTTCGTGATAGGAACGAATATTGACAATCGCTTTTCTTATTACATCAATTAATCCAGCATCAACTTGTGTGTATGCTTTTTCAATTTCAGCCTGTGTAACAATAACGTTCGATTCGTTGATATCGGCTTTGTCAAATTTTTTTGTATAATCAAAAAGTGCCTTATCTCCATTTTCTTTGATATCAACAAGAATATCATTCACTGCTGCCTCAAATTTTCCATAATTGTTTGGGCTTCTCTTTAATAAATTTTCTAATATATTTTTTTTGCTCTCATTTGTCAATTTAATAATTTTCATATTTTTCCTCATTTCCACACTGCTTTTAAAAATCAAAGACCCCGCTGCTTACCGCGGGGTCTTTGACCCTCGCGGCATTCGCCAAATGCTCGTGCAAGCATGGCACTTGGCTCATTGCTCGCGGAAATAAAATATTCTTGCAAGTTTGTGACAAGCAGCACACAGACACAAATCTTGCGGTTGAAAATTTGAATTTTAATCTTAATCTTATTTTTATTCTACTTTTTTGTTAAATACACTGCAAATAATTTCTTAAATCCATAATAATTGTATTAATTCGTTCATTTTCCATTTTCATACTCACTTGATTTACAACCATTCGAGCAGATAATGGACAAACTTCTTCTAGTACAGAGAGTCCATTTTCTTTTAAAGTAGCTCCTGTCTCCACAATATCAACAATCACTTCCGAAAGCCCTACGATAGGCGCTAATTCTACGGAGCCATTCAACTTTATAATCTCTACAGTCTGGTGTTTTTTATTGTAAAAATAATCTTTTGCAATATTGGGATATTTTGTCGCAACACGAATCAACTCATGATGCTGCAATTTATCCTTTGCAGACTGTGGACCACACACGCACATTTTGCATTTTCCTGTATTTAAATCCAGCACTTCATATAACTTGCGCCCTTCCTCAAGAATCGTATCTTTTCCGACAATTCCAATATCAGCCGCCCCATATTCCACATATGTTGGCACATCGGAAGGCTTTGCTAGAAAAAATTTTAACCCCAATTCTTCATTGGTAAAAATTAACTTTCTAGTCTTTTCATCTTTCATTTCTTCACAAGTAATACCAATATGTTCAAACATTTCAAGCGCCTTTTTTGCAAGACGTCCCTTTGAGAGTGCAATTGTAATATATCTCATTAAAATGTACCTCCTAACAAATCTGCAATTGTTATCTCTTTTTTCGTATGATGTTTAGAAGAACAAACTTTTACAATTGTATCCTCTGAAATTTCATATGATATATCCATATTAGAAATACTAGTGTTTTTATCAAATTCAGGCAGCAGCACAACATGCGCCAATTGCGAATTGAGCGCATACTCACAATATTGAAGTTCGGTTTTATTTTCATTATAAGCTATCATACTGACAGGCACATTTCTTGCTCTCAATTTATCTGCAATTGAGATAGCCTGAACAACATTGCCTGTATGATACAATAACAGCACCCCTGTGACATCAACAGGGATATGTAAACCTTGCCTTGCAATTGCTGCCATCAGACTGTCAACTGTAATCGAAAAACCAATAGAAGGCTTATCACAGCCAAATTGCCCAAGCAGATTGTCATAGCGTCCCCCTCCAGCAACAGGCTCGCCTGTCCCAAAAGTATACGCATAAAAAATAAATCCTGTATAATATGAATGTTTACTTAACAGACCTAAATCAAACGATATATATTTTTCTGCACCTGTTATTTTGCACAAATCATACAATGCACAAAGCCTGTCAATTGCCTCAACACACGTTTTATTATCTGTAAGGTTTCTTGCTCTGTCAAGAACGTCTACAGAACCAAACATTTGCGGTAATTCCAGCAAAACATTGGCAATATGTTTATCAATATGCAACGAATTTAACAATTCCTCCACGCCAATATAATTTTTTTCCTGAATAAGAGAAATCAACATTTCTTCTTCATCACCGCAAATGCCAGCCTCACTAAGAAGTCCCCTAAAAAATGAGACATTTCCAACCTCAACTTGAAATTCTTTTAGTCCTGCATTTTTCATACAGTCAATCACCATCGAAATAATTTCAAAATCAGCATCAATGCTGTTATCTCCAATTAACTCTGCTCCTATGGACGTCGTTTCTTTTAATTTTCCCTGATAATACTGGCTGACATTAATAAAAATATTTCCCTCATACCATAGCTTGACCGGCAGTATATTTTCAGCATAATATTTAGCGGCAGTCCTTGCAACAGACGGCGTCATATCTGGACGCATAACCATTGTATTTCCATATCGGTCAAATAATTTAAACATCTCAAAAGAGGGTATACAGCCTCTCTCTTTACTAAATACATCAAAAAATTCTAATGTAGGCGTTTGAATATTATTATACCCATAAGCCATACATACATCCTTTAAGCGATTTTGCAGCACAAGCTTTTTTGCACATTCTCCATTATATATATCTCTTACGCCTTCTGGTGTATGCAGTAAATCCTTTTTCATTGTCTCCTCCATTCTTGCTCAATCTGCACGGTTCACAAACCGTTTATACTCTTCTTGTCATTCTATTATGTCAATTCACCGTGCAGATGTTCTCTATATATGATATATCGATTTTCCCCTCTCATATGGCATATATTTAAAGCCTGATACATCTTTTTATAAACAATATCAATATCCAAACCATTCTGCGGATACCTTGCAATTCCAATTGAAAATGTTGTCTGTCGATTATCATGTGTCAATAACACATTCCATGAAATTTGATTTCGTAGCGACTCGATAAAAGCTCTTAAAACAACTTCATTATTAATATCTTTTACCACTATGCCAATTAAATTTTGTTTTATATCACAGACAATTCCGCGCTTTCCTACTAGCTGTGTTGTTGTTCTCAATGCAATTTTATACAAATCTTGAACATAACTTGTCCCTTTTTGTCGCTCCATCTCCTTATAACCATCTATCTCAAGCAAAATTAATGAAAACTCACAATTTGCTTTATACAAAATGCTGTCCACACAAAATTGATATAATTCCAAAGAAGTATCTTTGCTGCTATCGCTTTTTTCTTCTTCCTCCTTTTCATATATCACTTTATCCGAAAGATTATGTATACTGCCAATCGCTTTGCTTGGCTTATCATTTTGATAAATAGTATGCACTGCCAACTCTACTGTATCAAATTCGCATGTATCATTTAAAATATTTGTTCTAAATATATGTTTATAGGACAATGTACCCTTTTCTATATCTTTACAGTACGCATTATATTCATCCATTGTACTGTCATCAATTAAATGTTCCGCCTCAATCTTCTCTTTTAAATTCATAATATTCATATCAATAATATTATGAATCTCGTCATTTAAAATACTGTTAATCTGGTATCGTTTTGTGTGATAATCATAAATCATAAACGTTTCATTCTTGATATTTAAACTTTGCCTAAAAACCTTTATTGTATCCTGTAATGTCATATTTCGGCGTTTTAATGAAAGAATATCCGACGCATTTATCTCCAAATATTCAAATTCATTATCCTCTGACCTATAAGCAAATTTTGCTATATGGAGCAATATCCATCGGTATGAATTATCAGACCTTCGTATTCTAAGAACCATATCAACATATTCATCTTCTTTCAGATTCTCACAAACGTCCATAAAGTCGTCTACATCAACTTGATGTATCGATTCAATAATCGAAATAACAGAAGTTGAACTGCCCAAAAAACGATACATTTGTTCATTGGCTGTAATGACACAATAATTCATATCAATAATGGCATTTCCATCTAAAAGTTCAAATTTTTCAATAAGATTTTTTTCCATACAAATAACCATGCCTTTCCATAACCTGTGAATTTAAATCTATTAGTTCAATTTTATTGAACTGGTGAAATAATATATTTTTCACGCTAACATCTTCTTTAACATTCTATTTTTTCTCTTGAAGCCAAATCTTTATTAATCAATTCAAGATAATGAACAGGTACACCTTGTGCTTGATATATCCTGTATTCTTTTTTTATTTCTTTATAAGTGAAACTTTTACGTCCACCATTTTGACCTCTATCCCAAAAATTTATTATATCACAAAATGGAATATAATAAAACTCATCTCTGGAAGAAAAATACAAAATGATAAATGATATTCCCTTTTGCTTTTCAAAATGAGACATAAAATCAATTTGATGCGGATGTATATTCTGCAAAGGATAGGTGTCAGAAACGCTTTCCTTCGCATCAAAACAAATAGGTATCCCCTGAACGGCGCCAATATAATCAACGGTACTTTTCTTATCAAAATAGGCAAGTGTGATATGCCTTGTTGACTGGTCTATATTCACAGGTGTAATAGGTGTTGGAATTTTTTGTATAATCGCTAAATTTCCCGCTAAATATTTTTCATTGGACAAATTAATCAAACTTTCTAATGTAGACCCTCTAAGGCCTCTTGAATTCCATGTTCCCATATTTTTTCTCCCTTTAACACCCCGATAAAACTATCTGGTATCTCTGTTTTTGCAATGATATCTTGTGTTAATTTATCATCACTTTCTTTTGGAATATGAAGTTCATACGCATGAAGCAGCTGGCTCTTCACTCCATATTGACGAAAAACATACTGATTGAAATGGTTGTCGCCATATTTGACATCGCCTGCTATCGGATGATTTATATAAGCAAGATGCGCTCTTATCTGATGCGATTTGCCCGTCAACAGATGCACCTTTAACAATGTTAAGCAAGAACAGGAGCAAACAGGTATATACTCTGTCTGAATGGCAACATACTGTTCTTTATTGCTGCACTGCCTGTATTCTTGTTCACTGATAATATGAACTTTATTGATATGTTCATCTTTACTTAAATAACTTGTAATCAATGCTCTTTTATCAATCACACCCTTTACTACTGCAATATAATACTTCAAATAAGTCCTTAAACGAAATCCCTCCGACAGCTTTTGAAGTCCATAAATGCTTTTTCCTGCTGCCACAATTCCGCTTGTATTCCTGTCAAGACGATTGCAGATACCCGCCTTAAATGTTGAAAACGGCTTTCCTTCTTTTTGTGCAAGATATTCCTCAATCATATCCACCAGAGCAATATCTTTTGCATCCGCCTTTTGCGATAACACCCCCACAGGCTTATTCACCAATAAATAATCTTCATTTTCATATATAATATCAAGCACTGGCAATAATTTTTTATTGGATATCAAAATATTTTTATCCAATGTCAAACCATCTTTTGAAGTATTCTTGTTTGCCTTATCTTTGCCTGAAAATTTTTCAAACGTTTCATCCGCAAAATAAATTTTTACCAAATCTCCTTGACAAACCTTTTCATTGCCGTCGGCTTTTTTATTATTAAACGTAATATTTTTCTTTCTAAGCATCTTATAAATAAAATTTCTCCCCGCATTGGGAAGCAGTTTAAAAAGGTATTTATCCAGACGCTGCCCTGCTTCTAAACTTGATATTGTAAACTCTCGCACACTTTATTCCGCCTTTTTTATTGATTAAAAATTTTAATATATTGCCATCCATTTATTTTGCCAAAGCCGATATTTGCAATCCGCTACGCTGCTTCCTTAAACCACCTAGCTACTATTGTAGCTTTTAAGCAAATCCACCCCACTTATGCCTTTGCAGCATTGAAGTGAGGACTTCCTTGACGAAAGTTAAATAGCCATTGATTGAATCGACGCTGAATTTTTTTCCATTTTTGTCAAATCTTTTTCCACATCGCCTGAATTGCTTTTTGCAAGCATATTTAATTTTGCCAAAAAAGATTTTTCATCAGTATAAAGCTTTACTGTTACCATACAGCCATCAACCTGCATAAATTCTTTGACACTATTTTCAAACAATTTTTTATCTGCTTTTGTCTCATTGGTCAATGCAATAATTAGCGTATCTGTAATGGCAACTACTTGTGTTCCAATAGGACTGACTTTGTTGGATAACACTAAATCATATAATACAATAAGACTTCCTGAAATCTTTTCAACCGCTTCCTTCAAATGAAGCTGTGCCGCCGCATGAGGCACTAAAATAAAATAGGCAACGGCAAATTTGGCAGCAGGAAGAACCAACACAATGGATACAACTGTTAAAATATTATTCTTGTCCTTAAAGATGATAAGACCAACAACAAAACAAGCTATCACTAAAGCAAACGCAATAATCATAATGATTAAATTTCTTTTCTTTTTGGCGGATAGATAACCAAACTGCCCTTTTTCTAAATGTTTTATCATTTTTTGTTTTTCCTTCCATTTCTATGCTGCTTTCGGGGTGCAATAAGGCATTTTTTATCAAAACCAATCAAATCGCTGCGATTGCCTTTTATCAATGCTTCTTTTACGAGTTCATAATTTTCTGGTTTTTTGTATTGTATCAACGCTCGCTGCATTGCTTTTTCATGGAATGTCACAGGAGTGTAGACTTCTTCCATAGTCAACGGATTCACTCCTGTATAATACATACAAGTTGAAATGGTTGACGGCGTTGGATAAAAGTCCTGCACTTGTTCTGGCATATAACCCAAGTCACGGATGTACTCTGCCAGCTCAATGGCTTCTTTTAATGTTGAACCCGGATGAGAGGACATCAGATACGGAACAATATACTGCTTTTTTCCTGTTTTTTGATTGATTGTTTCGTATCGCTTTAAAAAGGATTGATACACTTTACTAGAAGGCTTCCCCATCAGCTTTAACACCTTATCGCTAACATGTTCAGGTGCTACACGAAGCTGTCCGCTAATATGATACTGGCACAGTTCTTTTATAAAGGTATCATTTTTATCTGCCATACAATAATCAAATCGTATTCCTGAACGTATAAATACCTTTTTAACATTTGGCAGTTTGCGCAGCTTTCTAAGCAGATTGGTATAATCGGTATGTTCTACGGTTAAATTGGCACAAGGCTTTGGAAATAGACATTGCTTGCCCATACATACGCCATGCGTCAACTGTTTGTCACAGGAGGTCTTTCTAAAATTTGCAGTCGGTCCGCCAACATCATGAATATATCCCTTAAAATCAGGCTCCTTTGTCATTATCACAGCTTCCTGTAAAATGGACTCATGACTTCTTACTTGAACAATTCTTCCCTGATGAAATGTCAATGCACAAAAGTTACAGCCTCCAAAACAGCCGCGATTGCTTGTGATACTAAACTTTACTTCCGACAAAGCAGGCACGCCGCCTTGTTTTTTATATATAGGGTGATAATCCCGCATATAGTCCAGTGCGTATATATCGTCCATTTCCATTGTGGTAAGCGGCATTGCTGGTGGGTTTTGCACCACAAAACATTTTTCTTTGTACGGTTCTACTAATGTTTTTGCGGTAAATGGGTCGGTATTTTCATACTGTATCTTAAAACTTTTTGCATACTGGCGTTTATCGGATGAAATTGTATGAAAATCAGGCAATTTGATAAAGTCATAAACACTGTCAAGTGTACTTGTTTTATATACGGTACCCTTTATAAATGTAATATCTTTTATATCAATTCCACTGCTTAGAGCATCGGCAATCTCGACAATAGAGTGTTCTCCCATTCCATAGGAAAGGATATCCGCACCAGAATCAATTAATATAGAATGTTTCACTTTATCCGACCAATAATCATAATGTGCAAGACGTCTTAAAGAAGCCTCAATACCACCTATAATAATCGGCACTTTTTTGTAAGTCTGTTTAATCAGATTACAGTAAACAATGGTTGCATAATCTGGTCGTTTTCCCACAACACCGCCGGGCGTATACGCATCGGTTTTTCGATGCCTTTTACCTACTGTATAATGGTTTACCATCGAATCCATATTTCCGCCAGATACCAAAAAACCCAAACGTGGTTTTCCAAGAATTGTAATACTTTCTTTATCTTTCCAATCCGGCTGTGCGATAATCCCAACTTTATACCCTCTTGATTCCAGCACTCTGCTGATAATGGCATGTCCAAAAGAAGAATGGTCTACATACGCATCACCGATAATATAGACAAAATCACACTGTCCCCATCCTCTTTTTTTCATATCCTCTTTACTTATTGGCAAAAAATCATGCATCGGTTGCACCTCATTATCACAGATTTTCTATCTCACTTGATGTAAGTGGACGATACTCCCCTAATTGAAGATTGGTATCCAACTTTAAACTTCCCATCGATACCCTTTTTAAATATAAAACTTCACTGCCCACCGCAGCAAACATTCTCTTAATTTGATGAAATTTTCCTTCTTGTATCGTTATATAAGCTGTTGTGCTGTCAGACTCTTTATCATAACTTAAAATTGTCAACTTGGCAGGCAATGCACAAAAATCATCATCAACTTGAAGACCTTTAAAAAAAAGCGCTGTAATCGTTTCATCGAGCTGTCCCTTTACTTTTGTATAATACGTCTTATCAATATGATTTTTGGGCGATAAAATTTTATGGGCAAGCGGTCCGTCATTGGTAATAAGAAGGAGTCCTTCTGTATCTTTATCAAGCCTTCCCACTGGAAATAAATCATTTCGCTTAGACTGTATCAAATCCAAAACCGTTTTTTCTTTTTTATCCGTTGTCGCCGTTACCACTCCAGCAGGTTTATTTAACATATAGTATTCAAAAAAAACATAATCCACTGGAACGTTATCCATCAAAACCAAATCACTGCCAGGTTCAATTTTAAAATCTGGCGATGTAACAACAATATCACCTACTTTTATCCGTCCTTTTTTAATATATGTTTTTATCTGACTACGCGTACCTTTTTGCATATCTGCAAGATATTTATCCAACCGCATCACAACCACCGCCAGCCTGAGAGATATTTATTTTTAAGGCAATATCCATCATACTTGCCCCAGCCTAATGGATAGCCGTCAACACATACAAGAACCCATCCATTGGAATTACTATTTTTAAATTCGGGCAGTTCTAATGTCTCTCCCTTTAAATATTTAATAATACGACCATCGTCTGACGGCAAACTAATGATATTATCATACTGCGTTTTGTCTAATGCCATTGCCAACGCCTGACTTGGCTCAAAACGATTTTTTTTCAATTCCCCTAAAAACAGTCCTTCACGAATCACTCGATACCCTTTAGTATCCATCATCAAAGGAACTGTCTGATACACCTTTGTATCATATAATTTTATTTTTAAGGAATGAACAGGAATTGTTGTATGTGCAAAAAATTCCTCCAGCTCTTTTGATATCTTAGTATTGTTTGATATTTTCGTACTATTTGTTCTTCCTGTATCACTTGCTGCGTATCCATAACTTTGCGAAAAACGAACGTTTTGGCAATCCTTTGTTTCTTTTTCAAACAATGCAATAAAATGACCTTCTCCTTTTATCTTATGAGGAAAAAGACGAACACACTTTTCAATATGCAGTGATTTTAATTCTTCATCATAAGCAATACCAGAACAAAATCCCTCCTGCTTTTTAATATCTATCAAATGAATATCTGGACATTGTTTTAAAAGAAACCGTACAGTCTCCTCATTTTCAAGTTTGGAAAATGTACATGTGGAATAGAGCATTTTCCCACCTGGGCGTAGCATATTGGCGCCGCAAAGAATAATATCACGCTGAATTTTAGAATAAATATCAGGACCATTTTTTTCCCAGCTTTTTATTAGTTTATTATCTTTTCTAAACATTCCTTCCCCTGAACAAGGTGCATCAATAAGAATTTTATCAAAATATCCCTCAAATTTTGAAATCAATCGTTTTGGGTCCTCATTTAACACACACACATTGGGTATTCCAAACACTTCAATATTTTTTAGCAGCGCCTTTGTTCTTGAATTACTGATATCATTTGTAATAAGCAATCCTGAATGATTTAACTTTGCAGCCAATTCAGTTGATTTTCCACCGGGTGCTGCACACATATCCAGAATGATATCACCGCTGTCCACAGGAAGTACATTGGCAGGCGTCATAGCGCTTGGCTCTTGTATATAGTACAGCCCTGCATAATAATAGGGGTGTTTTGCTGGTTTATCTTCTTCACTATAATAAAAGCCATTGTCAATCCAATGAATAGGCGTCAATTTAAAAGGTGATATCCGTAAAAACTCCTCAACTGAAATTTTCATTGTATTGACCCTTAAACCATACAAGCGATTATCATAGAAACTATTAAGATAAGCCTCCAACTCGGTCGCATCTAAAATATCGCTCATATTATCAATATATTTCTGTGGCAAATTCATAGTAATCCCCATTTCTTCGCTGTTTTTGTGCAAGAATCTTTAAGTTGTTTTAGCAACCTTGTATCAAGCAGATATCCACAATCCGCTTTGCTTGCTTATAACCTATAAATACTCTATGTCATAGACTGCATTCGATAACTCTCGGCAACAATATCAAGCTGTTTATTAAACTGCTCTAATTTACTGATATCTCCGCCTTGATATATCTCATAAAATTCATCCTGTATTTTTTCAATTTCTTTTTTATTGACACATTTATATAAATTTTGTATGTTACCTAAAATATCCGATACAATATTCGCGCGAATATAATAGTAATTTTGTGCATCAATCACATCATCATGGATGGATTCCATCTCATTATCTAATGTAATAATGGCTTTTGATGCACTCGTTAAACGCTCTTTAACATAAGATGGTATATTTCCCTGATACTTATATTGCAGAGAATGTTCAATTATCGCCCAAAAATTCATACCTAATGTTCTAATTTGTATCTCTACTGGAATTTCTTTTGTACCTGTCGTTGTCTCTACACTGTACATTACAATGATATGGTAGCTTCTATAACCGCTTTCTTTCATATGCGTTATATAGTCTTTTTCACTTTTAACTTTCATATCGCTTCGATTGCGAATCAACTCCACAACCGAATAAATGTCATTGACAAATTGACATATCAGTCTTATTCCAGCAATATCTTCTACGCGTTCTTCAATTTCATTCATCGCAATATGTTTTTTCTGCGCTTTACCAATAATGCTCGAAATACTTTTTACTCTGCCAGTTACTTGTTCAATCGGTGAATAACATCCCTGCTGCCGATATTCCTTAATAATATGATTAAATTTAACAGTCAGCTCTTCCACTGCCAAATCATAAGGAGTAAGAATCTCTTTCCATAATTGTAATTCCATAATCAATCCTCATTTCTGCGCTGCTTTCTTGCGCAAAAAACAAAATTTTTGAAATTTTGTTTTTACAATTTTGTGTCAAGCAACATATAGACACAAATTGTTAGTTAAATTTTATTTAACTTGTGAAATAATTCATTTTTCACACTAATCCTCATTATCGCTTTTCGCTAAATTATAACATAACTTATAAAAATAATAAACATCTTTTAAATTTTATAAATATTTAATATTACCTTTTCATATATTGTACTAAAAAACCAGTCTCAGCATGGAGACGAACTATGAAAAAATTAAATAAATTGCTTCTTGCAGTATTTGTAGTCCTCCTTTTTACTGTTATCATCACGCCGCATGATGCTTTCAACGGTACTATTTTAGGATTAAAATTATGGGCATTCACTGTATTGCCTGGTCTTTTTCCAGCCGCACTGCTATCTTCTATTGTGCTGCGCATTTTTCCAATAAAAAAGTCCTTTATATACAGTTATATTATTTTAGCAGGCGTACTGTGCGGTTTTCCAGTTGGCGGCATATTAATTGCAGCATACTGCCGCAACAACAAGCCAGACCCTTTACTTATGCGGATAATGCCATTATGCAATATTTCAAGCCCTTCTTTTATGCTCAATTACGTATTTACCATGTCTTGTTTTAATAAGATAAATATATCCCTCTTACTGTTGTGTACATATTTACCTGTATTTATCTGTCTGGGAATTTTAATTGTTTATGAAAAGCTAATAGACAACAAATGTCCTGCTTCACAAGCCATCTTTATGTCTGACAACAGCAGTCCTGCTTCGCAAGCCGCTTCTACTAATAAAAAAAAGAATATCAAAAAAGACCAAGAAAATACGAACATGGAAAATATAAAAAACCATGCTTCAATCAATTGGAGTTCTATTATTGATGAAGAAATGGGCAGAACTGTCAAGAACATGTTAAAACTAGGCGGATATATCGTTATTTTTTCTTGTATATCAAATTATATATATAGTATATATTTTATTCCTGAATTGTATCGCAATCTTGCCTGTGGCATTGCAGAAATTACAAATGGAATTTTTTATATCAACAATATGCACATTCCGGTGACAAATAAAGCGATACTTATCCTTGCCATCAACGCGTTTGGAGGCATTTCAACACTGATGCAGACTATTGGAATTGGAAGAGAGTATGTTCATATTAAAAAATATCTATCGGGCAAAATATTGTATGTTATCGTAACGATACTGACTGCAAAAATACTCTTGGGCTAACCCAAGAGTATTTTTTACTTTACAGAAAAATTTAATCTTTCAGCAAGTTTATTTTATAAATTTGCTAAAGCTACATAGCAAACCTTTTTTATTGTTGACCTTCTATCTCTGTAGACATATTTTGTTGTGTATCTGCTTCTTGCTCTGTACTTTCTTGTGTTTCAACGGTTTCTTCCTCATTATTATTTTTTAATTCATTTCGATTATTTGTAACAACAGCTAACATGGATTCTAAGTCATTAATCAATGTTTCATAATGGCGTTTATTATCTTTAATGGAATGTTCAATAATATATTGTAATCTGGAGAGCATCTCATCGGTATAATCAATCGCACCTGTGCGTATGCTATACGCATTTTGTGCCGCCCTGTCAATAATTGCTTGTGCCTGCGCTCTTGAACTGTCAATAAGTTGATTGGCTTGGTCATAAGCCTGCTGCATCACTTCATGTTCACTGATAAGTTCTGCTGTATGTATCTGGGCTTGATTTAATATCGCATCTGCCTGTGCTTTTGCTTCCTTGCGCATCTTGTCTGCCTGTTCATTTGCCTCATTCAGAATTGCCTCTTTGTTGTTCATAATCTTTTGATATTTTTTAATTTCATCAGGAGTTCTCATTCTTAGCTCTGTTAACATATCTTCAAGCTGCTCTTTATCAACAATGATTTTTGTTGCAGAAAATTTTTGAAATTTACAATTCTCTATGTACGCTTCTATGTCACTTATAAGCTGTTCTATTCTACTCATGGTATATCTCCCTTTAAATCATCTTCCATATTTACTGTAAATCTGTTCAATTACCTCTTCTGGTACAAATTTACTTATATCACCATTATATTGAGCCATTTCTTTTACAATGCTTGAACTTAAATACGCATATTTAAGGCTTGTTGTTAAAAATATTGTATCAACATCAGGATTTGCAACTCGGTTTGTCTGTGCCATTGCAAGCTCATATTCAAAATCCGTCACTGCCCGCAACCCTCTTATAATTACATGACAGTCTTTTTCTTTGGCAAAATCTACAAGAAGTCCTGTAAAACTCACCACCTCTACATTGGGAATCTTCCTTGTTACATTTTTTAACATATTAACACGTTCTTCAACTGAAAACAATGGAGTTTTCGTACTATTATTTAAGACCCCTACAATCAATTTATCAGTCAATCCAGCAGAACGCTTAATAATATCAACATGTCCAAGTGTCACAGGGTCAAAACTTCCCGGATAAATTGCACTTTTCATGATTACTCCTATTTCTGCGCCACTTTTGTACAAAGAATGAAACATTCTTACGAGTTTGTGACAAGCAGCACACAGACACAAATCTCGCGGTCAAACATTATTATAACAATAAAATTACTATAAAACATAAATTTTATTGGTTTCAACCTTAAACTATCTTTCACAATATTGCATTTAAAAATACATGTTTATTGGTTTTATATTTTTTTATTTTTGTTATGCGAAATCCAAAATCTTCATCTATGTAAGAAAAATCCGTATCAATGGCTTCCTCTACAATAATCATCGTATAGGAGTCTATAAAAGGGGCATTTCGCAATACATTCAGCACTTCTTTGTCATATCCTTGTCTGTAAGGCGCATCGATAAATATAATATCAAAAACTTCTTTTGACGGCATACGATTTAATGCAGTTATCACATCTTGTTCCATAACAATTGCCTTATTGCTTAAATGTGTAAATGCAAGATTTTCTTTTATACAGTTTACACATTTTTTTGAGCTTTCAATCAAAACCGCCTGTCTTGCTCCTCGACTTAATGCCTCAATTCCAATAGCTCCGCTTCCTGAAAATAAATCAAGAAACCTTGCGCCTGCTATATCGCTTTGAAGGATATTAAATAAGGTCTCTTTTATTCTATCCGTTGTAGGTCGGGTTTCTAACCCCTCAACACACTTTAAAGGCAGGCTTCTTGCCGTGCCTGCAATTACACGCATATTTTTTCCTTTCATAGGACAAAAGCATCCATTTGCTCTTATCCAATCAATTCCATTTTATATTGTCACTCTCTATCTTTTTATCTCTTAACATCAATTCTTTTACTGCATTGGCTGGACTTTTGCCATGAAACAATATCTCATTAACCTGTTCTACAATAGGCATCTCAACATGATACTTTTGTGATAAAAGATAGGCTGCCTTCGCCGAATGTACGCCTTCCACCACCATTTGAACCTCTTTCATCGCCGCATCTTTTGTATAACCTTTTCCAATTAAAATACCTGCTCTTCTATTACGACTGTGCATACTGGCACATGTGACAACCAAATCGCCAATTCCGGATAAACCGACAAATGTCATAGGGTCTGCTCCCATTGCTATGCCAAGACGTCCAATTTCTGCAATACCTCTTGTTATCAATGCCGCTTTTGAATTATCGCCATATCCCAAACCATCTGCAATACCAGAAGCCAATGCAATAACATTTTTAAGCGCACCTCCTATACAGATACCAAGCATATCTGGATTTGTATATACACGAAATACATCATTCATAAATAAATTTTGGAGATATTCGGCATCTTCTTTTTTATGCGTTCCCACAACACAAGAAGTTGGTATGCCACGACTAACTTCCTCTGCATGGCTTGGTCCAGAAAGAACCGCTACCGTTGCCTGTGGCACTTCTTGTTCTACTATCTGACACAGCGTCATCAATGTATCATTTTCAATACCTTTTGCAACATTTACAATATATTGACCACTTTTAACATAAGGAGCAATCAGCTTTGATGTTGACCTTGTGTAAGGTGAAGCAACCGCCATAACAATAACATCGCTCCCCTCTATTGTCTCTTGCACATCTGCCGTAAATTCCACCGCTTCAGGAATAATAACACCTGGAAGAGCAGTCTCATTTTGCCTTACTTTATTCAACACTTCTATCTTATCAGGAAAGATGGACCAAACTTTGACATGGTGTCTATTGTTATAAAGTAAAATTGCCAGACCCAAGCCCCAGCTTCCTTCCCCCAAAATACTTATATTTGCCATACAAATTCTCCATTCTACTCTTTTTTCTGACCTATCTTTCGTTCTGTACCATTGGCAAGCCTTACAAGATTGCTGCGATGCCTTATAAATCCCAACGCGGTAATAATAAACACAAGAATACAACCCTCAACGGCATCTCTTGTTGACAATGGCAGCCAGCCTATAGCAATCCACAGGCAAAATTGCAGAAACCATACCGTTAATGCTGTCAATGAACCTACGGAAACGTATTTTGAAAAATAAGTTACAGAGCCAAATATTATCATTCCAACAATCGTAAAAAGCCAGCAATGTTTTGGAAAAACGAACAGCGATATAATAACACCTGAGGAAGCTGCAATTCCCTTTCCGCCTTTAAAATTTAAATAAAATGGAAAATTATGCCCTAAAACAACACCAAATCCACTATATAAAAATAAAAGCATCTCATTACCTAAATTATTTCCAAATAGAAAATGAATTATAACATCTGAAAGAAGAACTTTCAACATATCAAAAGCATATGTTATCAATCCTGCTTTCTTTCCAAGATTTCTCATAACATTTGTCGTTCCAGCATTGCCGCTTCCATAATTTCTAATATCAATATGAGAAAAACGACCAATCCAATAACCTGTTTGAATAATAGCGCCTATAAAATATCCTATTATAATACATATTATACGTTCTGTCATAATTCCTTTCCTTTTCGCTCTCTATTAATAAAATGAATGGCTGTTCCTCGAAAACCAAACGCTTCACGAATTTTGTTTTCGATATACCTTGTATATGAAAAGTGTGTTAAACTTTTATCATTAATAAACATAACAAATGTTGGCGGTTTTACAGAAACTTGAGTCATATAATAAATTCGCAATCGCTTTCCCTTATCCGATGGAGGCTGCTGCATAGAAACAGCTTCTGTCAAAATTTCATTCAGTACGCCTGTTGGGATTCTCATATTTTGACTTTCAACAATTGCATCAATCAATTCATATATTTTATTTAAGCGCTGACCCGTCTTAGCTGATATAAATAAAATTTCTGCATAAGGTATAAAACTTAATGTTTCTTTAATCTTATTGGTAAATTGATATATAGTCTTATCATCTTTTTCTATTGCATCCCATTTATTCACTGCAATCATAATACCTTTTCCACGTTCATGTGCAATCCCTGCAATCTTTGCATCCTGCTCTGTCACGCCCTCGTTGGCATCAATAACAACAATAACAATATCAGCTCGCTCCACTGCAGAAACGGTACGAATAATACTATATCGTTCCAGTTCTTCTTTAATTTTGCTTTTTCTGCGAAGTCCCGCTGTGTCTATAAATACGTAATCTTGTCCTTTATAGTTTATGATGGTATCAATAGCATCCCTTGTTGTTCCCGCAATATCGGATACAATCACTCTATTTTTGCCAAACAATTTATTGACAATGGACGATTTTCCAACATTAGGCTTTCCAACAATTGCTATCTTTGGTCTATCGTCATCTTCCTGTATATCTTTATCCTTTGGAAACCACTTTGTCACTTCATCAAGCATATCACCAAGCCCTAGCTTTGATATAGCCGATATCGGCATAGGCTCTCCAATTCCAAGATTGTAAAATTCATACACATCGGGCATCTGCTTTTCAAAATTATCAACCTTATTGACTACTAAAACAATTGGCTTATGAGACCGTCTTAACATATCTGCCACTTTTGCATCCGAATCAACCAGACCTTGCCGTACATCGGTCATAAATATAATAACATCCGCTGTATCAATAGCAATCTGTGCCTGTTCTCTCATCTGTGAGAGAATAACATCGCTGCTGTCTGGCTCAATTCCGCCCGTATCAATTAATGTAAACGCTTTATCAAGCCATGTTACATCTGTATATATTCTATCCCTCGTAACACCAGGCGTATCTTTTACAATAGAAATTTGCTGCCCTGCTAAACCATTAAATAATGTTGATTTGCCTACGTTGGGTCTGCCTACGACAGCTACAATCGGTTTACTCATATAAACATACCTTTCCATAATCTACAAATTTGAATCTAATGCTTAAATTTGCATGTGAAATCATTTATTTTTCACATTATTCTTATTTCTGCATGGTTTTTTACCTTAATCTTACATATAATAACAGTTAAATTGATTTTTGTAAAGTTCTGTGATATGGTATATAACAAAATAAGGAAAAGAGGTCTACAATGTACAAAAAAAATAAATTTATCCTATTGACAGCACTATTTACTGTTTTTGTATTCACTATTACTTCAATGATAAAGCCTGTCCTTGTACATGCTAACGATAACACATCAAGTACTAACGCCGAAAATTCAAACCAATATTCAACCTTTAACCTTGCCGATATTGATGTAGCTGTTACTGTTCCTAACAATTTAGTAACCTTTACGCAAAATGTTACATCCAACAATTCCTATCTTGAAAAGATAGGTGCAGAAGATGTGGAACAACTCCGAGCATTGATGAAAGTCAATAATGTATACCTTGAAATTATACCTAAAGATGAAGTGATTTATGAAATTCTTGTAAGCGGAAAAGAAGCGCCCAACAATTATATTAATTTTAATGAGATGGACAAAGATACACTTGAAAGTCAATTTCAACACTATGTAGATACATGGGCTAATATAGCAAACGATAGTGTTACAGAAACTATCACCAATTCATTTATTGATACACTCAATGGTACGCACTATTATGTCACAGATATAACTTCTGTAGCCAATAATGAAGTGACGATTTATGTCCGAAAATACTATACCATTATGCAGGGAAAAGCTATTTCATTTGCTATACAGACTAATCAAAACGAATTGACTCAAGATATGAAAAATCAATTAAAGGAAATTGTTAGCACTGCTGAATATAAAGAGATTAAAAAATCATGGAGAGACACACCTTTTTATACAGAAATTTTATCAACTGTACTCTCCCTTTTAATTCCGATCCTAATTCTTTCACTTATTACCTATTTAACAATACGTTCAAGTAAAAGAAAAAAAAGAATGTAATTATATTGTTTTTTATGAGGCTGTCGCAACAAGCATTTGACATACAAGATATGATACTGATAGATAGCTACGTTTTCAATATCTTATATATATGTTTCTTAGTGCGACGGCCATATGTCTATATAAATCTCTGCCTTTAAAATATAATATTTCTATTATCATCACGTCCACCAAAAATAAGTTTTTCAAGAACAATTCCTTTAAGATACAATATTTCCATTATTGTCTTATTTTATAACTCGAATACTATAAACATTGGTAATTTGTGCAGGATAGGATTCTGCAATTGCACCATCATACACAATTTCCAGTATATCTCCTACTCTTGGTTTTAATGAAATATTTATATTTGTTATAGAAATGGTTATCTGGTCTGCACTATTAAGCTCTGTACTTCCTTCAACTGGCTCAACAAGATAATAATTGTCATGTATTTCTAATATCGTTGCCTGAAATGTTGCTCTATTATCTGTTTTACTACTGCAAGCTGTAAATAAAAATAAGACAGTAAGAACTATAAATATATAAAACACATTTTTCATTTTTAACTCCCTTAAAATTTTAGTCAAGAAGATAATGCAATCCATTTTGCTGCTTACTTGATAAAATTAAAATATATAATATATCATAAGTTCATACATAGTGAGAAGTCAGAAGTTTACATAGCAAACTTTTATACCACAGCTATGCTGTGGTTATTATATCAACTTTCCATTTGTTCCTTTATACACACAAACATACACAAAATACCCCTTTTACCCTGTGTTGCCCTATGTGAAAATAAAATATTGGAATTGCAGCATGTGCAAATATCACTCACAAAAATATTTGCATGGTCTATTCCTGCATGAATAAGATTATACCTATTTGCACTTGTCAAATCTAATTGGTACTTGCCTGGAAATGCTCCTTTTAACATTATCTGCTGCTGTTCTTTAGACGTATATCGACGGATAAATTGTTCTGCCACATCGCTGCCAACCTCATAACAGCAAGGACATATTCCTGGTCCTATCAGTGCTATCATATCCTTTACATCACTGTTAAACTCTTGTTTCATTAATTCAATAGCATTTTTTGATATATTTCCGACTGTGCCTTTCCAGCCGGAATGAACCGAAGCAATACAATGCTTTTTTTTATCAACAATGACAACAGGAATACAGTCTGCAAAAGAAGTTACAAGACATACACCAGGTGTATCTGTAACCAATCCATCTATATTGTCAAAGGTTCGCTCCCTTATTATCCCCATACCCAAATGATATTTATCTACTTTTAAAACATTTGTTGTATGCGTCTGCTTAGAATAAACCATATGTTCTGGTTTAATTTTCAACGCCTCTCCTATCAACTCAAAATTTCTTTTTACATGACAGGGATTATCCGATAAGTTAAACGTAAGATTCATACTTTTATAAATTCCAGAACTGACACCGCCAAGTCTTGTCGAAAACCCATGTGTGATAAAATCAATTTCTTTTAATGGAGCAAACTCTATATAAGTCACCCCATTATCTGCCTGAACAAATGTACATGTTTTGGGTCTGCCAGCAATTCGCCGAATACTGCTATTAATCATACAACCTCCTAATAAAAGTCAAGCGAATATTCGCAATCCGCTTCGCTGCTCGCTTAAACCACCTAGCTATTATTGCAGCTTTTTAGTGGAAGAAATTATATCTCACTGAAATAAGCAAGTCTCCCACTCACGCTTATATCTTCACGATATTGAAACAAAAAACTTACTTAATAAGGTTAAAACGCATTTTTTATATAAGTAATTTTTTCTTTATCAAATCCTAAAACATCAAATCGACAAGGTATGGATTCTGTATGATATGTTGTCATCAAAAAATGGGCAGCTACACGGCGTATTTTTTGTTGTTTTTTATAGTCTACCGATTCAACCGCAGTACCAAAATGCCTTGAACTACGAAATTTTACTTCAATAAAGATTATTGTTTTTTGTTCTTTTGCAATAATGTCAATCTCTCCTATAAAACATCTATAATTGCAGCACACAATTTCATAGCCGCATGTTTTGATGTACTCTCTGGCAGCAGTTTCCCACTTTAAGCCAATTGCTTTTTTGTTCAAATAAAAGCTCCTTAACTATATTTTAACTTTACTTTTCATTTTATCACAATCATCCACAAAAACAAGTATTTCTGCTACAACTTCATAAAGTTCTGGTGGAATCATGTCGCCAAGCTCTAATTTTGATAAGGTATTTGCCAGTTTACTGTCTTCGTAAATAGGCACATCGGACTCTTTTGCCTTCTCAATAATCTTTTCTGCCAAAACACCTTTTCCAGAGGCAATAATCTTAGGAGCCTCCTCACCAGGCGTATATTCCAGCGCAACGGATACTTTTGTCTTTTCCTTATTTTTATCACTATTATTTTGTGTTCCTTTATATTCTGCCATAAAATTCCTCATTTCTGTGCTGCTCTTTGCACATAAACAACTTTGTGTCAAACAACGCGCCGACACATATTGTTACAAATCTCTTATTTTTACGCTCTTATATCCAAAATAAACTGTGATGTACTATTTTTTGAAATATCCTTTTCAACAAAATCCTCAACAAAATCAAATTTATCTTCTGGTTCATTTAGTTTCATCTCAAAACTTGTCGAGTATCCAAGCGCCTGTAACCTTGCATCCAATTTATCAATATGAGCATACACAAAATCAAGCAATTCTTCACTTGCCAAACAAAAATTTGTTGAGACATTTTTATTTTGAAGCCGCACATAAATATCAATCGGTCCTAAATGTTCCATATCCAAATGCAGCATTGCACTAACGTTATCCGCACCTTTTGCCAACGCTTTTTTATTGGTAAAAACATATAATTCACCATTGGTTTCACTGTTTTTTAGCTGTATTGGAATTTGTACATATGTCATATTTTTATTTAAGTCATTCATAAAATCAATATTGGCTTTGACCTCATTCATACTTTTAGACAATTCCTGTGGCAATGCACTCTCTCTGCCATCGGATGTCAATTTTTCAAGAGATTGCTTCAAGCGTTTATAATAATTTTTTATTCCATCTTCTTTTGCTACATCTGCTGGTGTCAATTTCATTGTTTCATTAATCATTTGTGAAAATAACTTTTCCATAATGGAACCCTCACCAAGACTGCTAAACTTCGAGGCAAACTCTGGATTATTTTTAAGCAGCAAGGTCAAATTACTTAAAAGCTGATTGGTTGTCATCGATTTTTCTCCAAGTGCATTGGATATCGTCTGAAGCTGCTCATTATCAGGGGATTCCGACAACAATTGATTTATTGTACTCTCAAGTGTTTTCATCTGTTCATCAGAAAGCACATTATGT
Source organism: uncultured Lachnospira sp. (assembly GCA_910585095.1). Taxonomy (GTDB): domain Bacteria; phylum Bacillota; class Clostridia; order Lachnospirales; family Lachnospiraceae; genus Lachnospira. The sequence continues at coordinate 14,294 of CAJUBU010000018.1, read as the reverse complement.
AAAGGCTGTGATAGTACAGTTTCCTGTAAACCGTTTTGATATGCAGCATCTTGATACAATGTATTTTGATACAATGTATTTACAATATCATTTAACATGGAAGCCTGCTGCATATTAAAATTCTGTAATTTTGCAAGATTACCTGCAAGTGCTTCATTATCTGCTGTGGTACTGCTTTTCATAGCCGTCTCATTGGCTACAATATTGGTAAATAGCTGGCTAAATTGTTTCCCCATACTATTTAATTCGCTTGATATACTATTTTGATAATTACTATAAGCTTCAAACTGCATAATATTATCTTGCGTAACAGGCATCTCAAGACGTATTAAATTGGCAATGGTCTTTAAATTTGCCTGTGGAAATTCATTTGCACTTGTAATCATTTTTTCAATCATCGCCGCATCAATTGGCATATTCATGCCGATTAACTCTTTTACAATATGAACATTGCTCTCATTTAGCGAATATCCTGCCGCATCTAGCGCTTTGTTAATAAGAAAAGCCTGCTGTTCATTCATAGTAAGCGGTTTGATTGAAATATTTTGCTTTGTATTTTGTTCTATTAAAAACGTAAGATTCTGTCCGACAGAAACAGAAGAACCATCTGAAATATGTGCATTGACAAAATCGCCTCCCGCCAGCATAAGAAGCGCCATACTGTCTTTAATACTCATTATTTTTCCCGTGAATGTATCACCTGCCAACATATTTTGCAACAAAGCATTTCCTGCGGACGTACTTGGCTGTGTACTTTGCACAGTACTAGACACATTTGGAGCTGTGTTACTTGTCTGTGCATTTTTATCCACAGAACTACCTGCATTGTTCGTTAATTGATGAATAATTGAATTTAAATTTAACTGCATAAAGCTCCTCATTTCTGCGCTGCTTTCTGCACCAAGACCTATAATCTTCTACAAGTTTGTATCAAACAACGCGTAAATACAATCTATTCTTTTTCCGACGCTTTTACAATTTTCTTTATAAATGTCTTTCGATGGATTGGGCAAGGTCCTATCTCTTTTATTATACTGGTATGTTCTTTTGTGCCATACCCTTTATGTTTCCCAAACTGATACTGAGGATATAATTTATCATAATCCTGCATAATACGGTCTCTTGTTACTTTTGCTATAATACTTGCTGCCCCAATACTGATGCTTTTTGCATCTCCTTTTATAATTGGCACTTGTTTTATCTTTACATCGGGTATTGTAACTGCATCATTTAATAATATATCGGGCTGAACAGCAAGTTTATTAATAGCTTGCCGCATAGCTTCATATGTTGCTTGAAGAATATTAATTTTGTCAATCACATCTTGTTCCACAATGCCAACAGCCCAGCTTACCGCCTTTTTTGTTATGATTTCATACAACTCTTCTCGCTTTTTTTCACTGAGCTTTTTTGAGTCATTGATATAAAGAATATCACAATCTTTTGGCAATATCACAGCGCCTGCAACGACTGGACCTGCTAATGGACCTCTGCCTGCTTCGTCAATTCCGCATATAAACTTATAATTTCCATACTCGCGCTCATATGCCTTTAATTCTTCCGTTCGCTTAATTTCCGCTTCCAGCTTTTCCTTTTGTTTTTCAGTCATCTTTTTTGTACTCATTTTATTTTTTGCATCCTTTTATTTGAATTTTTTAGACTAAATTTGAAAGTCAAATACCCCGTAGCAGAGCTGCAATGCGTCCAAAGGACGCTATAGTATTTGACCCTTGCGGCAGTCGCCAAATGGAAAGGCAAACATGCCGCAAGCATGTCCGCTGGGCTTCGTTGCTCGCAGGAATAAAAAACAAAGCAACTTTACAACATTTTCCTGATAAATTACCGCATAGTATCACTTGGCTTTTCCAATGTTATATTTCCTAATCTTCCGCTTCTAAAATCATCTAATATAATACCTGCAACTTTATCATAATCCGTGTTTGCTCCTTTTTTAAGACACCCTCGAACAGTCGCAATATCATCCATTATTTCAACAATTTCTTTCTCTTCGTCAATTTGATATCTTGCAGCAATTTTTTGCGGATAATGTTGTTTTACATATTTTAAAACTTCAAACGCTAAATCGCCCTTATCAATGATTTCATCATTCATAGAGCCTATCATGGCAAGATTGCGTCCCACCATTTGATTATCAAATTTTGGCCATAAAATTCCAGGCGTATCTAACAATTCAATATTATCCCTTAATTTAATCCACTGTTTTCCCTTTGTGACACCTGGCTTATTGCCTGTTTTTGCACAAGCCTTGCCTGCATATGAATTAATAAATGTTGATTTTCCCACATTTGGAATCCCAACAACCATCGCTCGAATTGGGCGATTCATAATGCCTTTTCTTTTGTCTCGCTCTATTTTTTCACTGCACACTTTAACAACCATACTGTTAATCTGCTTTATTCCTTCTTGTGTTCTTGAATTAATTGGAATACAAAAAATTCCTTTTTCTTTATAATAATCCATCCACAACTTGTTTATATCTTTATCGGACAAATCGGATTTATTTAACAAAATCATTCTGGATTTATTTTTTGCCAAGGTATCAATATCTGGATTTCTGCTGCTAAACGGTATTCTAGCATCAATTACTTCTATAACAAGGTCTATCAACTTGATATTTTCTTCCATCATACGCCTAGCTTTTGTCATATGTCCTGGATACCATTGATAATGATTCATGTTCATCTCCATTCTGAAGTGTAACATAAGAATTGTGTAATAAAAATTTTCAAAATCAATTGTAATTGTCGCATCTAGCCTTATTTGTGACACTTCAACACAAATAAGAATATAAAAAATTTATTTTTAACACGGTCCTTTATATTATGTAATAATTTATTATATAATTATGTACTATGTAATAATTTTAATATTCTCAAATGGTGCAACAACCATCCATACTGTGCCAATAATATCCTCTTTTTTAACCAATCCAATATTGGCAAAACGACTGTCTTCACTGTTATTGCGGTTATCGCCCATCAAAAAGTACTCATTTTCCTTTAATTTTAATTCTTGTGCGGCAATACCAGGCGTCAATATATTGTTATTATATTTGTCATCGGAAAGCAATTCTCCATTGACATAAATTTGTTTGTCTTTAATTTGTATTGTATCACCTGGCATCCCAATAATTCTTTTTATATATACTTTGTTTGACTGGATTCCTCTTTTCTTAAATGCGACAATATCAAAACGGCTTGGTGACGTCAATGCGTATGCCATTCGATTAATCAAAACCGTATTTTCATTTTCAATGGTTGGTTTCATTGAATTGCCATGAATTACAGTGCGGTCACATGTAAACAACACCAGCGAATAGGCAAAGACAATAATCATCAATATATTGACAATTTCCTTGCACCTCTTTTGTAATAAAACATTTTCCTTGTATCTTCTTAAAAATGTTGACATTGCATTGTATCCTTTATATATCTTTTATAAGTATTTTGATTATATTACACTTTTGAATGTTACATGACTTTCATCATGCAATCACTTCTGTATTTTTAATCTGCTGATTCTTCATTATCTTAACATAAACGCCATCACTTTGGAATACCTTAAAAATACCTATTTCTAATCAATAAAATATTTACAATTTACCTAATAAAATGAAAAAAGAACATCTACAAGTAAAAACTTACAGATGTTCAAAAATATAATATAAAATTTGTTAAATTACTTAACTAATTCTTTTACCTTAGCAGCCTTACCTGTTCGATTGCGTAAATAATAAAGTTTTGCTCTTCTTACTTTACCGCGTCTTACAACTTCTACCTTCTCAACAATAGGAGAATGTATAGGCCATGTCTTTTCAACGCCAATACCGCTTGAAAGCTTCCTTACTGTAAATGTAGCTCTTACACCTGTTCCTTGTTTCTTTAATACAGTACCTTCAAATACCTGTATTCTCTCACGGTTTCCCTCTTTAATCTTAGCTGACACTTTTACTGTATCACCTACGTTAAATACTGGAACTTCAGCCTTCATCTGCGCATCTTCAATGCTCTTAATAATATTATTCATCGTTTCCTCCTTGATATTCGGATGTTCTTAATACAAAAACTGTAGCAGAGGACCATCTCTTTTTCACAACTTTTAAAGGATATCATATCTTATTGTAAATTGCAACAAAAAATAAAATAATCTTTCTATTTTTCCCCCATACAACACACTCTATCTGCCAATTGTATTGTTGATGGTCGATGTGCAATCATTATAATTGTTTTTTTGCCTTGCAAATTTTTCAATGCATCGTTTACAAATTGTTCAGATTCATTATCCAAAGCAGAGGTTGCCTCATCCATAAGAATAATAGGTGAATCCTTTAATATTGCTCTGGCAATGGCAATTCGCTGACACTGCCCACCAGACAAATTATTGCCCCGCTCTCCCACCTTTGTTTGATACCCTTCTGATAAATGAATAATAAATTCATGCGCATTAGCTTGCTTAGCTGCCTTAATAATTTCTTCCTCTGTGGCACTAGGTCGTCCCATTCGTATATTTTCCTCAATCGAACCATTAAATAAATAAGGTTCCTGTGGAACATATGCTATCTGTTTTCTTAACGCTGTCAAATGACATTTTTTTATATCCAATCCATTGATTATAATGGTACCCCCATCAAGCGGATATAAGCCTAATAAAAGTTTTGAGAGCGTTGTCTTTCCACAGCCTGATACACCTGTAATTGCCACACATTCACCACTTTTTATCTGCAAAGAAAAATCCTCAAGCACTGTATTTTCTCCATCATAAGAAAATGTAACTGAATTGATATCTACAGCAAATGTATTTGTGCTTGCATGAACTCCATCATAAGAAAATGCATCACTACATGACATATTTTCTGAAAAATTATTTTTTATATGTTTTTCTTGAACAAATAAATCGGTATACCAATTTTGCGGTTCTCTTGTTTCATCTAAAAAGTCAAAAATATTTTTTGCATTGGCAAGACAACCTACCAATTCTGGAATATATTTTCCCATCTGTAAAAACTGAAAAGAAAACGCACCATACATCGTATAAATAGCAGTCAATGCACCTAATGTTGTATATCCTTTTTCTACAAAATAAATACCTATTACAAGAAAAACCAATGAACACAACAATTCAAATCCTTTTCCTCCAGAGTTCAAACAGGCAATATATAAAATCATTTTGTTGGATTTTTTGGCATAACAATGATTTTGCGTTTTAAATTCATCAATCGTTTTATAACCGCTTGCATACATTCTAACCTGTTCCATCCCCTGCAACAAATCAGATAAACGACTTGTCATTTTTGTATTAATTGCCGATAATTCTGTACTTACTCTGTGCATTGGATTCAACAAGAGCATTTCTATTCCCATCATTATAGCATTGGTTGCTACCAGACATAACGTCAACTGCCAGCTAAGCAAAAACATTGGTATCAAAAATGCTATCACTTGAATAAATGGCATCACAACTCTTCTAAGCCTAGAACCATAAATATCCCCCATTTTTGTCAAATCATACGATATTTTTGATATAATCTCTCCACTATGGTGCTTTTCATAATAGCTATAAGGCAAACGCATCTCAGCTTCTAATACCGCTTCCGAAAGCACACCATATACTCGTTTTGCTTCTACATTATAACGAATTGTTGCAACACGATATATTAACAAAGATACCACGCCAATTACAACAATAACTGCAATTGTCACTGCTAATTTCTGGTAATCTCCTACTTGAGCAATATCCACAACACTTTTCATCAAAAGTGAACTCATAATTGAAAACATAGAAAATGTTACACTCATCACAAAAATAGCGCCTAAATAAAGAATCATTCGATTTCCCATTACTTTCATAGAACGAATAAACAGTTTATAATTTTTCATTATCTATTGCCTCCCCATACATCATCGCATACACTTGCCCAAATGCCATCAATTCATTATGTGTACCACATTCCACAATATGTCCCTGCTTCAATACTAAAATTTTATCTGCATTGACAATGGTTGATAGACGATGTGCAATTGTAATGCAAGTTCTTCCAGTCATAGCAGCTCCAATTGCACTTTGTATACAACTTTCTGTTTCTACATCTAATGCTGATGTAGGCTCATCCAATAACAAAATAGGTGCATCTTTTAGAATTGCTCTGGCAATTGAAATTCGTTGCTTTTGTCCTCCTGAAAGAATAGCTCCTCGCTCTCCTACTATCGTTTGATATCCTTGTGGTAATGTCATAATAAACTCATGAATTTCCGCTTTCTTACAAGCTTCAATAATTTCTTCATGTGTTGCCTTTGGATTTCCATATAAAATATTTTCTTCAATGGTCGTTGGAAACAAAAATACATTTTGAGAAACCAAAGCAATTTGTTGTCTTAGAGCATTTCTATTCCAATCCTCAATACGCCTGCCCATCAGTTGATAACTGCCGCTTGTCTTTTCATAAAATCCGCATATCAAATGAAATATGGTGCTTTTTCCACCTCCTGATTCACCGACAAAAGCAATATTTTCTCCCTTTTTTACCTCAAAAGACAAATTTTGCAAGACTAGATTGTTCTGTGTATATCCAAAATTGACCTTATCAAAACAAAGCGTTATATTCGTATCTATTGGCACACATTCTGTTCCATTAATCTCCTCTTTTGTCTCAAAAATGTCCTCCATACGCTTTATACAGACCATACCAGCCGATGCATCGACCATACAAAATGGCAATTCAATAAAAGCCTCCACAAATTTATTTAAAACTAAAATAAAGGCGACCAATCCTCCAAGACTAATATCGCCTTGTTGTACTAAATATACTGCATAAATAGCACTGATAATATTAGGCAGCCATTGAATAACCTTTCTGATAACCATTGCTGTATTGGTCATCTGTGTTCGTTTTTCTTCATTTTCTACCAATTCTTCAGTTGCTGTATGCATCTTCTTTTGAAAAATTTGCTCCATTCCAAAAGAACGTAGCACTAAAATTCCATTTACTGCATCTTGGGCAATCTCTGCCATCTTATCTACTTTTTGCCGAAAAATCTTTTGCAGACCACTAATTTTCTTTACTAATATATTGGCAATCCAAAAAATCAAAGGATAGGATACAACAATCAATATCCATAGCCCTAAATTTAACTGTGCTATGTATACAGAATAAATGATAATAGCAATGATATTACTTATCATTTGTGGCAGTACCGATTCTAAAAATTCTGCAATTTGCCCTAAATCACCTATTACTTTATTTAAAAGAGTCGCCACATAATTAGAATCAAAATATTTGTATTCTATAGAATAAAGCTTTTCAACAACCAAATCCTTATATTTCGTACATATCAATACTGCATATTTTGATGCCGCTATACTTTGTATAAAAGAAGCCAAAACGCCAACTGCTGTAAATATTAAAAACTGAACAACAAAACTGGCAAATACCACTTTTTTTCCTCCCAGCATATCATCAATAACAACGCTGATAATCTGATTGCCCTGCACCAACATATAGCTTACAATCATTGCCAACACTGCTTCTATTAATAATAGCCACCCATATTGAAGCATACATTTAACAAAAACTTTTTTTCGCATTTTAATCCCCATTCTCTCTCAGCCTGCACACTTAGACGCAAGCACAAACTTTCGTATGAAAAATTTATTTTTCACACTACTCTCCTGTAGTTAATTATTTTAGCTTTGTCTGTCAAACAACAGCATAAATTGTAAATATCTGCTTGACTATATTTACTATAATAAACCATTTTAAACCGACCAAAAAGTTAATTCAAACTTATTTTACATAAATTTAGTTAAACAGATATTGCAATCCGCTACGCTGCTTGCTCATAACCTTATAAAGGTTTACATGTTATATATTTTTAGATAAAAAAATACTTACAATTTAACATTACATTAAACTGTAAGCATTTTTTTAACATTTAACTTTCCTTGTATGGACAAATTTATTTTTTAAAAATTATTCATTGTTCCATTGCCCATTGGTCCATTGCCATTTGGTCTATTATTCATATCCACAAATTTATTAACAGAATCTTGTATAAGAGCTAAATTAACAATTTGTAATCCAAATATCTCAAGAATGAGAAATAATATGCTTGAATTGCCTGATGGCATACCCTGCATAGACTTCATATAGTCAATTTTTTCACCCATCTTATAAGCCCAGTAAATTCCATAAATACCACATGTTACAAGTGTTAAAAGAAATGCAACGCCACCACTTGGAGTTTGGTTATCATTTACAATACTTTTAACATCATCGGTTACAACAATAAACCAATAAATACCAAAAAGACCACAAGTTACAATGGTTAGAACTATGTACATAGCTAGATTACGGTTTTGAATCGGCATCTTATGTACCTCCTTTTTATAAAAATTTAATTTTCTTCATAGTTATATCATATTTTTTCTTATATATCAAGTAATCCTGGCAATATATGTACAATTATTTTTTTTTCTTCTAAATGATGCGATAAAATACATTGGTCTATCACTGGAAGAAGATATTTTTTTCCTGCTGTATTGGTTACTTCATACACATTATTAGCACCTGTCTCAAGAACATCGGTAAGTGTACCCAACAACTGTCCCTCGTCTGTAACTACCATAAGCCCGATTAAATCACATATAAAATATTCTCCTTCCTCACATGGTATTGCATGTTCTCTTGTAACCATAAGGTCACTTTTTACATATTTTTCAATATCATTAATACTGTTAAATTCTTTAAACTTCACAATAACATATTGTTTAAAAAACTTGACATACTCAACTTCCACTTCAATATTTTCTCGTTTACTCTGAATAATACATTTTTTTAACACTTTATATCGGTCTAAATCATCAGATGTAGGAAACAGCTTTACTTCACCCTTAATACCATGTGTTTTTGTGATAACACCCACTCTTAATAAATCATCCATGAACCTCTCCTATCTAAGAGGTAGGAGCTTCAATAAGAAAATTGATAGCTTAACACTATCCTTATTCTTATAGGCGTGTTCACCTCGCCCCTACTGTACAAGACCTCTAGGTCTAAAATTTTACTTTTCATCTCCCACTTTAGAAATGGGAGTATTCTTGCTATAAATTGATAAAATAAGCGGGCAGTCGCCCGCTTATTTTATCAAATATAAATGATTTATTATCTATTTCCAATAAATACAAATCATATTTTTTGTTTTAACAATTGTTCATCTTAACAATTGTCAATCTCAACAATCACTTTTTTATCTGATTTAGAGGATGCAGCAGTGACAACGGAGCGGATAGCTCTTGCTATTTTTCCTGACTTGCCAATAACTTTCCCCATATCAGAAGGAGCAACTTTAAGCTCAATTATAATAGCTCTATCCTTTTCTGTCTCTTTTACGACAACTTCATTAGGATTTTCAACTAGTGCCTTAGCAATTACTTCAACTAATTCTTTCACCGAAACAACACCTCCACTAGTTTGTTTACTTCTCAATACCGGCTATCTTGAAGAGCTTGCCAACAACTTCTGTAGGCTGAGCGCCGTTTGCCAGCCATTTCTTAGCTGCTTCAGCGTCAATGTTAAGCTTACTAGGATTATAATTAGGGTCATACGTACCGATTTGGTCAATAAATCTACCATTTCTTGGAGACCTTGAATCTGCAACGATAATTCTATAAAAAGGAGACTTCTTTTCCCCTAATCTTTTCAATCGAATCTTTACTGCCATGAATTTTCACCTCCTACTATTTAGTGAACTACATTCACTTGTCAAAGTGAGCGTTTCTTTTAATCCTTCTCAACCATTTAGGAAAATTTGTTTTTACGAGCTATCAGTTTCCAAAGCTATGGCTTTTTTATGAGGAAAAACCTTTCCGTAGTTCCTACGGTACTATAACCTTACGGGTTATGTTTGCAAACCTATTGTATCTACGTTAAAGCGGATATTTGCAATCCGCTGCACTGCTTAATGAGATTAAAAAGGTAATTTAAATCGCCCCTTTTTAGCACCTTTCATCATACCTGGCATCTGCTTCATCATTTTTTTCATCTGCTCAAATTGTTTTACTAAACGATTCACTTCGCTGATATCAACACCTGCACCTCTGGCAATTCTATTTTTCCTTGAAGGATTTAATAAATTAGGATTGCTTCGCTCCGCTGGCGTCATGGAATAAATAATTGCTTCGGTCTTTTTCATATTTGCCTCTGCATCGTCTGTCGCTGAAGCATCGAGACCTTTTATCTGTCCGCCGATTCCCATACCTGGAAGCATATCAAGAATCGAGCCAATTCCTCCTAAATTCTTAATTTGTCCCATATATTCCAAAAAATCATTAAAGTCAAAATCTGCTTTTTTGAGTTTTTGCTCCATCTCTTTTGCTTTGTCTGCATCAATTTGAGCTTCTGCTTTCTCAATTAGCGTAAGCACATCACCCATACCCAGTATTCTTGATGCCATTCTATCTGGATAAAACTGTTCAAGGTCGGAAAGTTTTTCACCCATACCAACATATAATATTGGTTTTCCTGTCACTGCTTTTATTGACAAAGCGGCGCCGCCTCTTGTATCACCGTCTAATTTGGTAAGAATAACACCATCAATGCCCACTTTTTCATTAAAAGAAGAAGAAACAGTGACTGCATCTTGTCCTGTCATTGCATCGACAACAAGAACCGTCTGGTCTACATGCACTTGCTCCTTTATCTGAATCAGCTCTGTCATCATATCTTCATCTACATGAAGACGACCTGCTGTATCTAAAATAACAATATTGTAACTGTTCATCTTGGCATGATTAATTGCAGCTTTTGCAATATCGACAGGACTGTTATTTGTTCCCATAGAAAACACTTCAACTTCCTGTTTTTGTCCATTTATCTTTAACTGTTCAATTGCTGCAGGTCTGTAAATATCACAGGCAACTAACAATGGTTTTTTTCCTTTTGCCTTAAATTTTCCAGCAAGTTTTGCCGTTGTTGTTGTCTTACCTGCACCCTGCAATCCAGCCATCATAATAACGGTAATCTCTCCGCCCGACTTTAAGGCAATTTCCGTTGTCTCTGAACCCATCAGAGAAATCATCTCTTCATTGACAATCTTAATAACCATTTGACCTGGTGTAAGGCTTGTCATCACATCTTGTCCAATGGCTCGTTCTTCCACAGATTTTATAAACTGTTTTACTACTTTAAAATTGACATCCGCCTCCAGTAAAGCCATCTTTACCTCTTTTAAGGCGGTCTTTACATCGGCTTCAGAAAGTCTGCCCTTGCCTCTTAAATTTTTAAATATATTCTGAAGTTTATCGGATAAGCTGTCAAATGCCATAAAACCTCAATTCTGTTGCAACAGCAACTATATACTATCAATAATTTCTTTTACAATAACATGTATTTGCTTAACAACATCAGCACAATTAAAATTGTCTGAATTGATTGCTTCTTCTGTCAAACGCTCTATTGTACAAAGCTTTTCCTTTGTTGATAAAAATTTTTCAACTAAATGCAATTTATCTTCATATAAACACAACGAACGATTGACTCTTTTAATAACATCATGAACGCCTTGCCTTGATATGCCATACTCATCCGCAATTTCACTCAAGGATAAATCATTAAAAATTACATCTTTATAAATATTGCGCTGATGTTCATTCAGCAATTCTCCATAAAAATCGTAAAGAAGCGTTTGTTCAACGAATTTCTCCATAAACACTCCTATTGCTATTATGATAATAATTTCGTACAATTCTTGTTAAGCCTCGTGTATCATATCACGACTGTGAAAAGGTGTCAAGTAAAAATACTTGACACCTTTTCATATTATTGTATTTTATTGTAAACAATTTTACATAAAATTCATATTTTCCTGCATATCTGTACTGTTTTGCCCTTTTTGTTTTACATTATTTTTATCTGGAATGACATTATTATTTCCATCTTCATTTTCAGGCATACTCATTCCATTTGGCACACCGCCTCTATTTGGCATTCCCATTTCATCTGGCATACCATCTCCATTTGGCATACCCATTCCGTCATTATTTACATTGCCACGACCACCTCTGCCGCCGCCTTGCATATCAGATTTGCCTTGATTGCCAAACATTCCACCCATTCCAACATTTCCATTTGTTGTAATGCCTTCTGTGGCTGTCAATTCTACACTGCTATTTCCAGCTTTTATTGTATATTGATTTTGGCTTTTAATCGTTTCAGAGTACACAATAGCAGAAGAATAGCCTTTTGTAGGTGTATAGCTCATCATTGTATTTCCCGATGAATCCTTTAATTCAAATAGCGAATTAGCCGTCTGTGTTTCAAATGCTGTCACCAGACAGCACCCATTCGTTGCTGATGTCGGAACTTCCAACATTCCATTTGAACCAAACGCCATCAATGTTCCTCCATTGATTTCAAATTGACTGTCAAAATCCAATGCCGCATTATTATTATTTGTTGGTCCCATTACAACAATTTCTCCACCATTAACAATAACACTTCCATTTGAGTCTATTCCATCACCGTCTGCATTGACTGTGATTATTCCTCCATTAATTGTTAACAATATCGCACTTGATGCCGCATTTTCTGTTTCTTTCTGTCCATTATCTTTCATGCCGCCCATTGAAAATCCTGTACTGCTTCCATTAGCGGCATTGATACCATCATCACTAGATACAATTGATATATTTCCCTGATTAATTGTAATTTTTTCAGCTTCGATACCCTCATAACTTTTTTGAATATCAACGTCTCCACCATTAATTTCAATGGAACTATCTGCATGAATGCCATCATCACCTGTATTTAAATAAAATATCCCATCATCAATAATAATTTGTCCATTAGAGTGAATACTATCATCTTGACTATCTATTGTATACGTACCGCTCATAATATACGTAGCATTTTGTGATTTGAGTCCCTTATTGCTCTCTGAATTGTCGGATGTCGTTGTCGTATTACTTCCCCAATCCAGTTGTTGTCTGCTATTGATATTATTATTTGATTTTAAGGCTTCACCTGCTCCTGTTCCCGTTTTTATTGTAAATACACCATTACTTAAAGCCAATATATTTTGAGACTGAATCCCATCATTTTGTGATGTAATTTGAAATTGTCCGCCCTCAATAACAACATTTCCTTTAGAAGTATCGGTATCATACGTTGATTTCATTCCATCTGTACCTGCAGTAATTGTATAATTTCCATCACGAACAGCCAACAAGTCTTTGCCAACAATTCCATCTTCTTTACTATCAATATTAAATGTTCCTGATACTATTTTTAAATCATCCGAACTTTTTATACCATTGCGATATTTTGCATTTACTGTCAATGTTCCTTTGCCATTTATAATAAGGTCTGCTTTTGATGATACTGCTGCTGAATACTCTTGTTCTGTCGTTGTATTTCTTGAATCTATAATTGTATTATTTGTTCCTTCAACAAGGGTGATAATTACTTTTTTTGCCTCCTCTATAATAATAGGAGCCTCTGTTGAATTGGTTATTTGAACGCCATTCAATATTAACCGTACAGTGTCTTTTTCATCACAATTTATATAAATACTTTTTTCTGTAAGTGTACCACTGAGCAAATATGTTCCTGATGATGTAATTTCAACCGTTTCGTTTCCAAGTGAAATTTTAGTACATGTTGATTCATCAAAACTAGCATCCAATTCTTCACTTGTATACTCTACATTTAAATCCTCATTACTTGTAAATGCTGTCTTTTGTGAATTATTTGTGTGTACTTGAATTTCCGCTTGAGTCACATCAGTGTTTGCACATCCTGTAACAGAAAACATCACGATAGTACCTGTCAATAATGCCGCTGTTAATCTTCTATAATTGAACATAATATACCTCATTTCTACGCTTATAGAGCGTTTTTAATATCCATTTTTTAATCTTATCAGAGGATTGTGATATCCGCTTGACTATCTAAATCATAAAGGTATAAAATGGTCAAATTATGTTTAAAGTGTGTAATATATGTGAAAATCGCCTAATCTGTGTTTATAATTGAATAGAAAATATTTATCTTTTCCTAAGCCCCTTGTAAAATCAATTCTTACAACAGAAACCTGTCTGTTTTATTAGTCAAAACGAATATTCGCAATCCACAATAAAAGTTAAGTGGATATTTGCAATCCGCTACGCTACTTTCTCAAACCCTCTCGCTACTATCGTAGCTTTTCAGTGGGAGCTTATACTCTCCCTGAAACAAGGATGTCCCCCACTTATGCCTTTGTAGCATTGACGTGGGGGACTTT
>CAJUBU010000017.1:54554-64355 GCA_910585095.1 uncultured Lachnospira sp. | reverse complement strand
ACGTGTCAAACACAGACAAACTATGGGAGTTAAGGCGCAAAATAGGAATGGTATTCCAAAATCCCGACAATCAATTTGTATCATCTGTTGTTGCACAAGACATTGCCTTTGGGTTAGAAAACTATGAATTTTCAAGAGAAGAAATTGATAAAAGAATCACACAATCTCTTGAGATGGTAAATATGCAAGGTTTTGAAAATGCCTGTCCTCACAATCTTTCTGGCGGACAAAAACAACGTATTGCAATAGCTGGAATTTTAGCGCTTCACCCAGATATTATTGTATTTGATGAGGCAACCTCTATGCTTGACCCTATTGGAAGAAAAGAAGTTCTTGATATTATACAAAAACAAAAGGTTTTAGGAAAAACGATTATTATGATTACGCATTACATTGAAGAAGCTGTATTTGCTGATAAAATATATCTTATGCATCAAGGGACATTTTCTGCATATGGAACGCCTTTTGAAATATTAACAAATTCTGAACTTTTAATCCAATCCGGTATGTTTCCTTTAACGGTTGTAAAACTATATGAGGATTTAAAAAAAATGGGAATATGCTTAGAACATTGTCCTATTACAATTGACGAACTTGTGGAGGAATTATGTCAATTACGGCAAAAAATTTAAGTTTTCAGTATGAAACAGGAACACCTTTTGTTATAGATGCTTTACAAGATATTAATTTTACCATAAAAAGAGGCGAATTTGTAGGAATTATGGGGCATACTGGCTGCGGAAAATCAACATTATTTCAGATTATATGTGGTCTTATCAATCCTACAAATGGAACGGTTTTAATCGATAACGAAGATATTTTTAAACATCATCAATCCTACAAACGACACAAATATGATTATGATAGAAAGTCCTTACGAAAAAAATTAGGTATTGTCTTTCAATATCCTGAAAACCAACTATTTGAAACAACGGTTGAAAAAGATGTTGCTTATGGATTAAAACATATCAATATGCCAGCATCAGAAATCAATAACCGTGTTCAATGGGCATTAGAATTAATGGGATTTTCTTATAAAACGATACGTCATATATCGCCATTATCATTGTCTGGCGGTGAAAAAAGACGCGTTGCAATAGCTGGCATATTAGCAATACGCCCTGACTACCTTTTGTTAGACGAGCCTATAGCTGGATTAGACCCCGTTATGCGAAATCATTTTATGAAACTTCTTCAAAAACTCAATCAGGATGGAATGACTATACTGATGATTTCACATAATGCTGATTGTATCAGCGAATACACAAAAAGACTTCTTATTTTAGAAAAAGGGCATTTAATTGCAGATGGTACAACATGCCATTTATTTTCAGATATCGATTGGATGGAATCGCATCAGCTTGGAATAAGTCAAAGTAAATTGATTGCCTGCAAATTACAAAAACATGGTTGGAATATTCCTAAAAATACAACTACCTACAAAGAACTTTTGTATTCATTACAAACAGTTATAAAAAGTAGTTCAAAATGAGACCTTTTAAAAATTTATAAATTTTTATAACAATACAATTTTAAACCTAATTATTTTTAAATTTACAGATTCTTGCGTGAAAAAGAGCAAAGAAAAAGGAATTTTTATGCCGTTCACTGGAAAATATATATATGGCAATTCTCTTATCCATCAATTCAATGCACAAGGTAAGATTATTGTTTTTATGATACTTATTTTTTCAACTGTTTTTACCAATTCTTTCATTGGATATATATTGTTGTTTACTATTCTTGGAATGATAATCATTTTATCAAAATTTCATTTAAGAGTTATATTTTCTTCTATAAGACATATATGGAAATTTTTTATTGTTATTTTTATTTTAAATGTTTTATTTTTTAATGGCGACACAATATTATTTCAATGGAAATTTATTCAGCTTACTAAAGAAGGGATACATCATGGTATCACAATTATATTTAATGTTTTTATTATTTTAATTTTAGGAAATATATTTACACTTACTACGGAATTAACAGAAATAATAAATGGTTTAGAGGCACTTCTTATGCCCCTATCCCATTTCAAACTTCCCATTGAACAAGCCGTTTTAATACTAACTATATCGTTTCAGTTTATTCCAACTTTATTACAGGAAAGCGATACAATCCGCAAGGCACAAACGGCACGCGGCGCCGATTTTGAAAACAACCATTTACATAAAAAAATAATGGCGGCAGGCGCATTATTTATTCCTGTATTTATAGCTGCATTTAAACGTGCAGACGATTTATCAATCGCTATGGAAGCGCGGGGCTTCCGTGATGCCAAACATCGAACCAAAAAAAGATACTCAAAAATTTCTATATCAGAATGGATAACAATAATTATTTTTTTACTATTATTTATTATACAAATATATATATAATTTATTTATATTTTATTTAAAAATAATAATTCAATAATAAAACAAATAACATATAAGCATATTATTCAACGCAATACTTTCAAAATAATTTATTTTATAAATCAAAAGAATATATAATAAAATTTATATTGCAATTATCATAAATTTATTTTAAAAGAAAGGAATACAATTAAAATGAATACCTTATCAACTATCAAAAAATCAATTATTTGTGCTATATGTATTGCATTATGTTACATTTTTCCTATGGTATTTCATGTATTTGGTGCTGGCGCAATCTTTTGCCCTATGCACATTCCAGTATTTATCTGTGGACTAATTTGCGGCTGGTCTTATGGTCTGATGTGTGGTCTTGCTGGACCAGCTATCTCTTGTGTACTTACTTCTATGCCGCCTGTTGCTATGCTTCCCTCAATGACGATTGAATTAATAACATATGGTGCTGTTTCTGGATTTCTTGGCACACATATTCACACAAAAAATACATATGTTGATTTATATATATCACTTATTACTGGAATTGTATGCGGCAGGATTTTATCAGGACTAGCAAAAGCCTTTATATTTACAGGCGTACAAAATTACTCTTTTGCAGTATGGATATCTAGTTCTATTATTACAAACTGGCCAGGAACTTTAATTCAACTTATTTTTATTCCAAGTATTCTTGTTGGATTAATGAAGGCACACCTTATACCAGAACGGTATAACAAAGAAAAATAAAGCAGCACAGAAATGAGGATTAAAATGTCACAAAAAAAGATAATTGACTTTTTTAATAAATGCGCCCCTTATTGGGACGAATGGGCAATCCGAAAAGAGGAAATTCTTGTCAAGTTATTAGATAATGCAAATATCACCGCTGGCATTGATGTTTTAGATATTGCCTGCGGCACAGGATTTTTATTTTCTGACTATATAAAAAGGAATGTTCACTCTGTTACAGCAATTGATTTGTCACCTGAAATGGTACGGATTGCAAGAGAAAAAAATAAAAAATTATATAATAATCCACAACAAATAACTTCACTTGAGCATCGTCCTTATGTTCAAACAACAAAGAACACGTTTTGCAAGCCACCTTTATGTCCAATTAAAATTATTTGTGATGATGCACAAACCTACCAATTTGACCAACAATTTGATGTTGCTATGATATTTAACGCATTTCCACATTTTATGGAACCTGAAAAAATTATTATTGCCACTGCCAAAAATCTAAAATATGGCGGTCGTATTGCTATATCCCATGATATGGGCAGACAAGAATTAGATCATCATCACCAAAAAAAGGCAAGTGAAATATCCATTCCCCTTTTACATCAAGATGACTTAGTAAAATTAATGACTCCTTATTTTGATATAGATATTGTAATTGCTAATAATGATATGTTTCAAGTTTGCGGCACAAAAAAATAATACTATAATTTTAAATACAATGAAAAAAGTATGTCTTATGATTTATTTTACAATAAACCTCACAGACATACTTTTTCAATTTATTTTTTATTTTCGTTTTATAAAATCATTGCAATATTTTTTATAAAGACTTAATTGCAGCTTACTCCTCCATCAATTACAACAACAGAGCCTGTCATAAACTTTGCCTCATCACTTGCCACATAGAGTACTGCAGAAGAAATATCTTCTACCTTTCCCTGTGGAATAGACTTGTCCAATCCTGCCATAATTCTGCCCATGCCAAATTGATTAATATTTGTTTGACTCTGCATAACTTCTGTCTCAACCCCTCCTGGGCAGATAACATTACAACGAATCTTTCCTGTATACATATATGCTGTATTTTTTGATATACCTACCAACGCATGTTTAGAAGCTGTGTATGCTGCGCCCGCACGGCAGCCATTAACACCGCCAATAGATGCTACATTAACAATATTTCCTCCATTTTCCTGTCCGCTCATTACCTGAACAGCTTTGCGCATTGCATATACTGGACCATCAAGATTTATAGACATTATTTTTTTCCACAAATCATTGCTCATATCTCCCACAGGAGTAAACTCGTCCATAACACCAGCATTATTAACCAGTATATCCAGCTTTCCGCACTCTTTTACAGCATATTCAATCATGCCTTCATTGACTTCTTCTGAAGATACATCGCCAACATATAAAAGAATCTTGCCTGCCAATGGCTCAGACTCTTTTACAAGTTCTTCCAAACGTTCTTTTCTGCGTGCAACTGCAATAACAGTTGCCCCTTCTTTTGCAAAATCCAACGCAATCTGTCTCCCCATTCCAGAACTTGCTCCAGTTACAACGACACTCTTGTTTTCAAATTTCATGTAAAAATCCTCACACCTTTCTTATTTATTTTGTAATTTTATCATATCATTCCTTTCAGTATTCCGTCAATTCATTATTTAACCTCATCAAGGAAGTCCCCCACTTTAATGCTGCAAAGGCATAAGTGGGAATGGGGACTTGCTTGTTTCAGTGGGAGTATAAGCTCCCACTGAAAAGCTACGATAGTAGCTATGAGGTTATGAGCAAGTAGCGTAGCGGATTGCGAATATCCGCTTAACTTCAATAGAAATTTTTAACAAAAAATATGTTTTCCATATAAATTTAAAAGTGATTGTTATGCTTTAAAACTTATGTTATATTATCATCATGGGAAACCATAGAGCCATAGGCGGCTTACCCTCTTATTTTATTCTTTGGAGGGTTTTTTAAGCCCTCCATTCTTACGAAAGGAGGGCGATACAATGATTATGATTTAATTCAAACAGGTATTTTTATTGTTACTCTTGTTGGATTGTGCTATACAATCTTTAAAGAGAAAAAATAAGTCGCCAACTACCCCAAATAGCTGGCAACTGACCTTATAAAAGGTTTCAGCATATCATGAGGGTAGCCGCTTTATGGCTTTCCCTTTCTGTATTTTTACTATATCATATCTTTTAATAAGGTGCAACATCGTTTTTACAATTATCATTGACATTTTTACAAAAACTTCTTATCATTGGATTGATAAAAAAAATTACGTTTATGCCTTCAGAAAAGGAGACAAAAATATGATTCGATTTGCTATTATAGGTTCTGGCTGGCGAAGTTTATTTTATGTACGAATTGCAAAAGCAATGCCCAAACATTTTGAAATGTGTGCATTACTTTGCCGAACAAAAGAAAAAGCAGATAAATTTGCAGAGGAATATCAAATTTATACAACTTGTAACGAAGCAGACGTTATTTCAAAAAAGCCAGATTTTATTGTATCGGCAGTTTCTAAAATAAATATGTATGATACTTGTATACATTGGCTGTCTTATAGATTTCCTGTTTTATCAGAAACACCAATAGCGCTTGACAAAAAATCTTTAGAGACTGTATGGCATATGTGTCAAAATGGTTCAAAATTACAGGTAGCTGAACAATATTTTTTATATCCATTAAACCGTAAAATAATCAATCTTGTTGACTCTGGAATGATAGGAACTCCTGTATCAATAACTATTTCTGCTATGCACGACTACCATGCAGCTAGTATTATCCGACGATTGCTGCAAGTTGGCTTAGAAGGTGTAACAATTTCAGGCAAAAAATTTATAGTTCCTGTAACCAACACTAAAACTCGATATGAAACATTGACAGACGGACAAGTTGTAGATAAAGAAGAAAAACATTTAATTATAGAATATGAAAGCGGCAAAATTGCATTTTATGATTTTATGTCCGACCAATATCGCAGCGAAATTCGCAATCGCTATTTGAATGTTCGTGGAACAAGAGGAGAAATTATTAACGACAAACTATATTATCTCAATGAAAATAATATTGCTTGCCTCCAAAATATTGATTATAAAAATCCTTATGAAACATTTAATTTAACAGCAGATGAATCAGCAATTACTGATATTTTATTTGGAATGATGAACTATATCAATACGGGAAAAGAAATTTATCCCATGAAAGAAGCTCTCGAAGATGCCTATCTTTCAATCTTGATGAATCAAATAGAACATGATAAAATAACAACGCTTTATTCTGATAAAGATAGAATATGGAAATAATTAAATACTTATATAGACATAAACATTTGATTTATTACTTATAAAAAAATTTATAGCTCAATATTTACAAATATTAGAAAGGTATGGTTATTATAATGAAAGTCGCAATTATAGGAATGGGTAATATGGGGAGCAAATATGCTATTATGATAGCTGAAGGTAAAATTTCTGGAATGGAATTAGTTGCAGCGACAAGGATTCGTCCAGAACGCTTCAATTCAATCAAACATATTCTTCCAAACAGCCTTTTAATTTATGAATCTGCAAAAAAACTGTTTGATGCCTATGATGCCAAAGAATTTTTTATTGATGCTGTGCTGATTGTCACACCACATTATTCCCATGAAGAAATTGCAATAAATGCCTTTCAGCGTGGTCTGCATGTACTGTGTGACAAACCAGCAGGTGTATATTCACGTCAAGCACGCAATATGATGACGGCTTATGAACAAGCTAAATTAAAATCACCAACTCTTGCATATGGTTTTATTTTTCATCAAAGAACATTTCCTGTCTATCAAAAAATGAAAGAAATTGTTGCTAGTAAAAAATATGGCAATATTAAGAGAGTCAATTGGATAGTGACGGATTGGTATCGACCAAATTCCTACTATAAAGCTGATGCATGGAGAGCAACATGGGCAAAAGATGGAGGAGGAACACTTTTGAACCAATGTCCTCATAATCTTGACTTGCTGCAATGGATTTGTCAAATGCCTTGTCATGTTACTGGTTTTTGCCATGAAGGAAAATACCACTCTATTGAAGTCGAAGATGATGTAACAGCATATTTTGAATGGGAAAACGGCGCAACTGGTGTATTTATTGCTTCCACGGGAGAAGCTGCCGGCGTCAATCGTCTGGAAATATCGTTAGACGATGCCCTTCTTGTATGTGAAAAAGGCACATTAAAAATAGGCTATTTAGATAAACCTGAAATGGAATATCGGACTGGCTTACAGGATTGTTTTGCAAAACCTGTCTGTATATGGGAAGATATCCACTGTGAACCAAATGAATATGCCTATGAAAAACTCCTCTCCAATTTTGTAAATAATGTTGATGGTAAAGAGGAACTAATCGCATCTGGAAATGAAGCAATCAATAGTTTATACTTGTCCAATGCCATTTATTTGTCTTCATGGCAACATAAAATGATTGAATTGCCTAAGACTGGAACCGTGCAAGAACAATTATTTGAGCATGAATTTGAAACGTATCTAAATAAAAAAGCAAACTTATAACAAAGGATAAAAAATATTATTAATAAATTTGTGTCCGTGCTGTAATCACAAACTTATTAATAATATACCATTTTTTTATTAATTATAAAAGCAGCACAGAAATGAGGGTAAAATAATGTCTAATAAAAAAATTCCTTATAAAATTTATTTGGAAGAAAATGAAATGCCAAAACAATGGTACAATGTACGAGCTGATATGAAAAATAAACCAGCTCCCCTGCTTAATCCCGCAACACTAAAGCCAATGACTGCCGCTGAGTTGTCAACTGTATTTTGCGATGAATTGGTACAGCAAGAATTAGATGATAAAACACCATACTTTGACATTCCGACAGAAATTCAAGATTTTTACAAAATGTATCGTCCTTCTCCGCTTGTTCGTGCTTACTGTTTAGAAAAAGCACTTGATACACCCGCCAAAATTTACTATAAATTTGAGGGCAACAACACTTCAGGAAGCCATAAGCTTAATTCCGCAATCGCTCAAGCTTACTATGCCAAAAAGCAGGGATTAAAAGGTGTGACAACAGAAACCGGTGCCGGTCAATGGGGAACTGCTCTATCTATGGCATGTTCTTATTTTGGTCTTGACTGTAAAGTATATATGGTTAAATGTTCTTATGAACAAAAACCATTTCGACGTGAAGTTATGCGCACTTATGGAGCTAATGTAACACCTTCTCCTTCTGAGACAACTAATGTTGGACGCAAAATTCTTGCTGAGCATCCAGGTACAACAGGAAGTCTTGGCTGTGCAATCTCTGAAGCCGTTGAAACTGCTACTTCTTTAGACGGATATCGTTATGTACTTGGCTCTGTACTCACTCAAGTATTACTTCACCAATCTATTATTGGTCTTGAGACAAAAGCCGCTTTAGACAAATATAATATCACACCAGATATTATTATCGGTTGTGCTGGCGGCGGTTCTAATTTAGGCGGTCTTATTTCTCCTTTTATGGGCGAGAAACTTCGCGGTGAAAAAAATTATCAATTTATCGCTGTAGAACCTGCAAGCTGTCCAAGCCTTACAAGAGGTCGCTACGCATATGATTTCTGCGATACGGGCATGATATGTCCATTAGCTAAAATGTATACTTTGGGCAGTGGCTTTATTCCCTCATCAAATCACGCTGGCGGTCTGCGCTATCATGGTATGAGTTCTGTTGTATCACAATTATATGACGATAAATTAATGGAAGCTGTTTCTGTTGAACAGACATCTGTATTTAAAGCCGCCACTCAATTTGCTAGAGTAGAGGGTATTCTTCCTGCTCCTGAAAGCAGCCATGCCATCAAAGTTGCCATTGACGAAGCCCTTAAATGCAAAGAAAATGGTGAAGACAAAACAATTGTTTTTGGACTTACAGGAACAGGCTATTTTGATTTGGTGGCTTACCAAAAATTTAATGATGGCTTAATGGATGATTATATTCCTACCGAAGATGACCTTGCTGTTGGATTTGCAGGTCTACCTAAAGTTGAATTGTAATATACTTACAATATAAAAAAAATTGCAAATTTAAAATCAAATATTTCACAGCACTTGACTTATTACTTGCAAACATAAAAATGGAGGATTACATGAAAAATCAAAAAACAGGCATTAATACTCCACTAATGATAACAGTTCTGATTATTATATTATTTTTCTCTATTTTCCTTAATATAATAATTGGAAGTGTACAATTAAATCTGGTGGATATTATAAATTGTCTGTTTGGCGATGATAAATCATCTGTCACCTACACATTAATTACAACAGTCCGCCTTCCTCGAATAGTTGGCGGTCTGTTTGCAGGTATGGGACTTGCTTGTTCAGGTGTAATTCTCCAAAATGTAATGAACAATTCTCTTGCCAGCCCAAACACAATAGGAATTAACTCCGGCGCTGGATTTGCTGTTATGCTTTCCATGATTTTACTGCCTGCAAATTTAACGGCTATGCCTATATTTGCATTTGCAGGCGCATTTATAACAAGTTTGCTTATATTTTTACTTGCCTATTTTGCAGATAGTTCCCGCACAACGATTATTCTGGCTGGCATTACCGTCTCTGCATTTTTAAATTCTGGCATTAACACATTAAAACTGCTTGATACTGATATCACTATTAATATTACGTCCTTTATGGTTGGT
>CAJUBU010000017.1:0-54544 GCA_910585095.1 uncultured Lachnospira sp. | reverse complement strand
CTCACAGGACTTACAATGAAAGAGCTGTTTTTGCCTGCCATTTGCATTACCCTAGCTGTAATAATTTCCATTTTTTTATCCAGACTGCTAAACATATTAAATCTTGGTGATGATATAGCACGCTCGCTTGGTGTCAATGTATCTATCATTCGATTTATTTTGCTTATGCTTTCTAGTATTATGGCAGGCTGTGTTGTAAGCTATGCTGGATTAATCAGCTTTGTAGGGCTTATTGTTCCTCACATATGCCGTCACCTTTTTGGCAATGACTCCAGATTGCTTCTTCCATGCAGCGCGCTGCTTGGTCCTATTGCTGTACTGTCATGTGATTTAATTGGAAAAGTTATTTTATCACCATATGAATTGCCTGTAGGTATTATACTGTCTTTTATTGGTGGTCCATTTTTCCTATATTTATTAATGAAAAAGAAAGGAGGACGACGTCTCAATGCTTGAATTTAAAAATATTACTGCCTCCTGTCAACATCAAATCATTCTTAAAAATATCTCTATCACTGCACCCAGTGGAGAAATTACTTGTATTATTGGTCCTAATGGCTGTGGCAAAACCACTCTTGTACAATGCCTTTATGGAATATCCAAAGTGACGGAGGGAACAATTTTATTAAACGGATGCGATTTTTTACAGCTTTCTTACAAAGAACGCGCAAAACAATTATCTTTTCTGCCACAAGTACGACAAATTATTCCTACGCTTCCTACAAAAACCTTAGTAGAACATGGACGATTTCCATATCTTGGCTTTGCCAGAAAAAAACAAAAATCAGATATTGATATTGTAAATCAAGCTATGGATTTTACAGAGACAACCCCCTATTCTAATATATGTACAGACACACTTTCAGGAGGAATAAGACAACAAGTATTTTTTGCTATGAATTTAGCACAAAACTGTGATACTATTGTTTTAGACGAACCTACAACCTATCTTGATATAAACCGTCAACGCAAATTTTATGAGGACATTTGCAAACTGAAACAACAAGGCAAAACAATTCTTCTTGTTATTCATGACCTTTCTTATGCTGTTCGCATAGCCGATAATCTTATTGTTATGGACAATAGAAAAATTGCTGCACAAGGAAAACCCGATGTTCTCCTAAAGCAGCATATTATTGAAAATGTATTTCATGTAAAATGCAAACATTTTAAAGATGAAGAGGGTGAATATTATTTATTTTTGTAATTATATAACATTTTTTCACTAAAATATTTTGCTAATTTTTACAATAAAATTATTTTAATGATTGCTTTTCTTCATAATAACAAATAACATGTTTTTTAATATATTCATTATCTGTATTGCAACTTCATTTTTAAAAATCAGCAATACAACTGCATATATAACAACACTTACAAATATAACAGCAATTGTTGTTATCCATATACTATCTAAAAATATTTTTATAATCCATGCTGATATGATAATACACAAACAACCAACCAATACTCCAATAAACGACTTTTTCAAACTTTTTATATGAATATTTTTATCAAATTTTAAAACAGCAATCCATACAATCATTAAAGAAGATAAAACTGTTGCTACTGCCGCTCCATTCATTCCCCATAAAGGAATCATTATTCCATTTAATATAATATTAACACCTACCGAAACAACACAAGCTATCATAAACTGTTTTTCTTTCATGGATGGTATCAATATCATATTACCTAATATATTGACAACAAAACCAATTGCCATTGTTATTGTCATAATCTGCATACAACTAGCGGCTCCAATATATTCATGTCCGCCAAATATCTCTATAAGCTGCGGCGCTATCACATTAATTCCTATCACACAAGGCATCCCAACAGTCATAGTAAGTAAAGAAACTTTATAAAGCATATCATTAATTCGATTATAATTTTTATTGGCAAAATCATAACTTAGTTTTGGTATAACTACCCATGCAATAGAGACAACAACTTGACTTACACAATTAATAATCTTAGCCGCTGTACTGTAGAGACCAACAGACACATCACCTTGCGCAATACCTAGCATTGTCATATCAATACTTGGAAGTACAGTCTGTGAAAGAGTAGTTGCAAACAACATCATAATAGGCACAATATGCTTTTTCATATTCATTTTTAAGATAAATTTTGTTTTGCAAAATTTTCTTCGATATACAATATTCATTATATTTGCTGCACTTGTTGACAACATAAAGATAACTGCATAATTATAATAGTCTTTCTCTTCTCTTACAAATATAAACATAGCTAAAAGAATAAACACTTGAACAATCAATGTTCTTATTGCAATATATTTAAAGTCCTCCATTGTTGTGTTAATCCAATCAGCGCCCAGTGTGGTAAATATGATAGGTATACTTTGAATAAGAATAAGTGTTGTGTAGCCCTTTAAATCTGGAACAAATATCAAACAACAGATAAGTATTAAATAGGAAACAATCGTTGATACAATATTGATAGAAAATATTTCATTAACAGTCTGTGAAAATTGTTTTTCATCATTTTTAACACGGCTGCATTCCCTAACAGCATATGTAGTAATTCCCAAAGCTGCAATTAACGTAAAATAATTAACAATTGATGTGCCAAAATTAATTTTTCCTATGTTTTGGGCATGAAGAATCCTTGAAGAATATGGAAATGTTATCAAAGGCAGCATTATTGTGCATACCGTTTTTAACATATTATAAAATGTATTTTCTTTTAAGCTTATCTGTTTCCTTTTTTGCTCCCTCATATCAATACCAATCTCCATGCCACACTTTTATGAAATAGCTATTTTATATATTATCTATTTTATATATTCATTAACATCAAATATTTCACCGCTTTTTGTCCTATTTATCATCTCAATTGCATTGTTAACCATATTGTAATCTGGTATTGCCACCCATCTATAACCACCATACACATTACACAGCTTTGTTCCGCTCTCCTCTTTTATATAATCCAAAGCATATGATTGCACATTCCACTCTTTAGGATTATTAATTTGCTCTTTAACAAGTCCAGTTATAGCTTCCACAGGCATATTGGTAAGAAGCATATTCGATACGGCATCCAGTATTTCTGCATATTTTAAAAGTATGGAAGGCGATATTACCTTGTCCAACATCGCAGTGATTGCGGCTTCCTGATTGATTCCTCTCTGAATATCCCCTTTTGTAAAACATTCGCGCTCTCTTACAAACGCTAGCGTCTTAGCGCCGTCACATTCGTTTGCACCTGCTACAAAATTATATTGCTCTGGCGCCGCATTTGTACCATTTGTAAATTCCACGTCTGAATAAATGGTGATACCTCCCATTGCATCAACAATATTAATACAGCCATCAAAATTAATCTTAAAAAAATAATCCACATCAATATTATATAGATTTTCAAGCGCCTCTATAGAATATTGAATCCCTGCATTTCCTGCATGAGTAAACTTATCTAAACCTGTAATTAAATTGCCGCTCTCGTCAAAACCGCTTATAGTAATATAATAATCTCTTGGTGTAGATACCAATAAAATCTGCTTTGTCTTTGGATTAATTGTTGCTAATATATTAACATCGCTCTTGCCATGCTCTGTAATCTTGCCATATTCATCATTACCAGATATATAAATAATAAAACTTTCATCTTTTTTTATAGCCTTTTGACTATTTACATTTTCTTGATTAAACGAAAATGATTCTGATATACTATCAAGAGTACTTTTCACTTTACCGCTTGCTGTATATCCAAACATTAATACAATAGATAAAACAACTGCTAAAATTTTTCCAGCCATATGCGCTTTTGTATATTGTGAAGTGAAATTGTAACATAAAATAAATGTTAAAAACAAAATAACCATCATTAAATACTTTAATGGCAATATATCTAATGTAATTAAATTTTTCAAAAACAATACTGATACCAGCAACTGAATAAAAACAAATAAAATTCCAACAAGTGCTATCATTCCTCGTTTTTTACGGCGTTTCATTCTTTTTTTATTTTTTGTTGTCTTTTTAAATACACTCTTAATATCTTTATGTGTTCTTGTAAACATAGTTACCATTATTTCTCCTTTATACCTCTCTTATGAAGGCACATTTATTCATTATTTTGTAATATGAATTTTTCATTTTACAAAAACAATATACGTAACTATGTAAAAATTGGATAAACTCAACTTTTAAATTCTTTAATTTGCAGGAAAATCTTGCGAATAAATTAAATCGCCGTTTTTATCTAAATATGTAACTGTTACAACTGGATTATCTACTTTTACTTGTTTCTTTAAATCACTTGCTGCCTTTGTAAATGTGTCTTTTTCCTTATCTAATGCTTTCTTTAATTCCTCGTCCATTCCATCCATTTTTGTAATGGTTGTATATGTGTACTCATAAATCATCTTGTTGCCATCTGCTTTGATTTTGATATCTAAACCTTCCATGCCGCTTAAAAGCTCAATTGACTTTTGTACTTCATCAGATGCCACATAATCTGCAATTGATGCATACTTATTATTATCATACTGTGATGTTTCTTGTTTTGGTTCTGAAGCAGCACTTGTGCTTTGTTGTCCTAATGCAGCATTTGTGCCTTGTTGTTCTAATGCAGCACTTGTGTCTTGCTGTCCTAATGCAACATTTGTACCTTGCTGTTCTTCCGAAGCATTTGTCTCTTGTTGCCGCAATGTAGCATTTGTACCTTGTTGTTCAATAGTACCTGTAATTAAATTAGAATTTCCACAAGCTGTAAAACTCATAATTACTGCTAAAAAACTACTATAAAAAATTATTTTTAATTTTCTCATCTTTTTTCCTCTTTCTTAATATTTTTCACTCTAAAATTTTGAAATGTATAAAAAAGAGGACTATCTCAAATGAAATTCCCCCTAAAATATGATAATAAATTATTTTATTAATATCCATATCTTATATAAAAATTTCATTTTATAATAGTCCCACTCTTATGTGCAAGTTTAATTTTTATTTATCCTTAGTTTGCAGGAAAATCCTGTGAATAAATTAAATCTCCATTTTTATCTAAATATGTAACTGTTACAATTGGATTATCTACTTTTACTTGTTTCTTTAAATCACTTGCTGCCTTTGTAAATGTGTCTTTTTCCTTATCTAATGCTTTCTTTAATTCCTCGTCCATTCCATCCATTTTTGTAATGGTTGTATACTTGTACTCATAAACCATCTTGTTGCCATCAGCTTTAAGTTTGATGTCTAAGCCTTCCATGTTGTTCAAAAGTTCAACTGCCTTCTGTGCCTCATCAGATGCTACATAATCTGCAATCGATGCATACTTGCTTCCACAAGCTGTAAGGCACATAGCCAATACTAAAAGGCAACCACAAAAAATCATCTTCAATTTCTTCATCTTTTTGTCCTCTTCCTTAAATTAAAATATTTTAAATCTTTGCACTAAGATTTAGAACTAGTGTACGCTTTATTTTAAGCAATTGCAATATAAAAATGTACCAATTTTGTACTCAATTTTTTGATAATATTGCTATATTTACATATTAAATTGTTCTTTTATTTATAACAACTATGTTATAAATAAATTTTTGATTTTTTAGTTTACTATTAATATGTCATATGCTTTTCAAAAGACGGTGTAATGGTTTCTCATGCTTTTATATCTGGATATTTTTCTTCTATTGCTTGCCAAGCATAAGTGTCAATTCCTTTACTATGACAATCCTACTTTATTAAAAATAAACTTATTTAATAATATTATCCACTTCATCACTCAAACTGCTTGTTATTTCTTTTGTTTTTTCCTCAAGCTGTCTTATACTCTCTTTTTCTGCTTTTAATTTTTCTAATCTCTCTTGATTCCACTTTTCTATATTTTCTAATCGTTCTTGCTCCCATTTTTCTACACGTTTATCCTGTTCTGTTTTCTGATAATCTCTCCCAGAAACCAATCCATATAACATTAATATAATAAGTATAATAGCAAAAGCATAAATATATGTTAAAACATGTGTCGAATTTCTCCCCGACTGGTATAAATCCTCCACCCTTCCTATATTATTATGTGCATAATCCAAATAAATCCTGATATATTCTAAAAAACTATCATGGTCATTTATATTTCCTAAATATCCATTATTTTTGACGCCTGCAAGGATAATATCATGCACTTTTTTCTGTGCATTTGTCACATTATTTTGCTTTGCTTTCATATGGTCAAACAATTTTGGTCGCTTTAACACTTTCCATTTGATTGTATTTGTCTCTGTTGGTTTAGAAGCTCCTTTTTGATATGTTTTTAAAAAGGCTTCTATATATAATAGTGTTTTTCGCGTCCAGCCAAATATTTGTCTTATCGTCTCAACAAAATTTAATCGAAATCCATCATTTTGATATAATTCTCTGTATTCCTCACGGCTAAAAAACCACTCCCAACATCTTATATCATTAATCAGATAAATATTTTTTGCAAGACATATCATATCCAAAATACATTGCTGTGATTTTTCCTCATAAGAAATTTCATCATAAACAAATTCTGATTCATCATCAATTACTGTTTCTTTATGCTTAGGAGCTATTTCTTCCCAAGTAATATCTTTTTGAATAGATACTGTTTTTTTATCAAATATATTTTTGACTTCAATTGTATTCTCTGGTTCTAATATTATTCTTTTATTGGATTTTTTTTCTTCTGCTATATTCTCTAATTCTAATATTTCATTTCCATCAGATACTTTTTGTTTTTCTGGTATATCTTTTAATTCTAATATATCACTTTTATTAGGCTTTATTTCTTCTTTTACTATATTATCAGGCTTAAATACTGCTTTCCCATTAGGCACTGTTTCTTTTTTTTGTATATCTTGTGTCTTAACTGCAACTTTTTCATCAGATATTGTTTCTGTCTCTGAAATATCTTGTAAAATATGCCTATCGCTTGATATTTTACTATTTTTAATTGTATCTTTATATGTATTTTGCATTTTAGCATACTTTATTGCACTTTTATATGCTTTTTGCAGCTCTTGGAACTCTTCTGGATATTCTTCTGGGTGAACCAATTTAGCTTTTTTTGCATAAGCTGCTTTAATTTTTAATATATCTGTAGTAGCCTCAATACCTAATATACTCCATTGATTTGCACTCCACATAAAAATTCCTCATTCTCACTCAACTTAAAACTTTAGATTCTACCTAATATTTTTATTCATCCTCCTCACTCCAAAAGGATTCATCAAAATTATCAAAATCAAAATTTCGTCTTTCAATGGCTTCCAGCAAAACAGCAAGCTTTACATACTGTTCATGAACTTCACGCTCTTTTCCATTATTTGCAAGCTCTTTAAAATATCTCACCATACCAGCAATATATTCTCTTGTCTGAGGATTGCTCTCCTGATAAAGTCTTTCTGCTTTTTCTATCAGAAGTTTATTTTCTTCCAATTCTAGCGGATGCAATGTCATCTTTCTTAATTCTTCAAGTCTTTTATTCAATTCTTCTTTAGATAAAACCATATTTTTATTTAATATAACTTTATGTAAATTTTGATTTGAACCTTGAATCCTGATATCAAGAATACCATTAATATCATACATAAAGGTTACTTCAACACCAACCGCTCCCTTTGGCGCTCTTGGCAAACCGTCTACTCTCATATTGCCAAGCAGTAAATTTTCACTGGCTACCAAATTTTCTCCTTGATAAATAGGAAAATCAAAACTGGTTTGGTTGTTATTTACTGTTACATAATATTTACTTCTCTTACAAGGTAACGTTTCATTTCGTTGTATAATTGGTGAAAACGTACCATCATATATTGCTGTTCCTAATGAAAATGGACATATATCTGCTAAAATAACATCTTTAATTTCACCTTTTCGCTCCTTAATTGCAGAAGCAATACCCACGCCTATAGCAATACTTTCGTCTGGATTATCATCTGTCGCTACTTCTACATCCAACAGACTCTTTATATATTTTGCAACAATTGGCATCTTAGAAGAACCGCCTACAAGAATTATTTTATCAATTTCTTCAATTGTCATATCCCCATCATTAAGTACTTTTTTAATAGGTTTTGACATGCGTGTAAACAATTCCGAAGCAATATGTATTAATTCCTGATTTGATATACGAATTGTATATTCTTTTTCTTGCAACCAAAATGTTCGTGTGGCATTATTAGAATGAGTCAATTCTTTTTTTAAGGCTTCTGCTTCTTTTTTTATAATCCCTTGTTCCTCTAGTGTAAACATACTTTTTGACACAGCGTTTGACGTATAAAAATAATTTGCTATGGCTTCATCAAAATCTTTTCCGCCAAGATAATTATCTCCTGCCACTGCCTGTATTTCCACCATTTGGTCAAACGCTTCAACAAGTGAAACATCCAATGTTCCGCCTCCAAAATCAAAGATTATAAAACTCTCATCATTATCCGTATTTACATGATGTTTCAACGCGACAGCAGAAGGCTCATTGATAAGTCTTTCCACTTTAAGACCTGCCAATGTGCCTGCATTTTTTGTCGCACAACGTTTATCATCATTAAAATAAGCTGGCACACTAATTACAGCTTCTGTCACTTCTTCATTCAGATAATTTTGTGCATCTTCTTTTAATCTTCTTAATACAAACGATGATAATTCTTCTGCTCTATACCCACGTTTTCCTACATAATACATTCTATCCGTTCCCATATTGCGCTTAAATTCACTGAATGTAACCGCTGGATGGGTAACTAATCGTTCTTTTGCAATCTTGCCTACATAGACTTCCCCATTATCATCAAAACTAACTACAGATGGTGTTAGATATTCACCAAAAGAATTTGGTACAAGTTGAATACGTCCATCTTTCCAAACACTGACCAGACTGTTTGTTGTTCCTAAATCGATTCCAATAATTGCCATAACTTTACACCTTCTAAGTAAATCTAATAAGGCAATTATACAATGATTATAATAAATACTTCAACAACTTTTCTAATTGTTTATAAAAATTTTTATAAACAATTTTCTGCACATTTTTTATTTACTTTGATTCTTACGAGAAACAATAATTCCTACAGTAACCAAAGCTAATGCAAATAAAATTTGGATTCCCATATAAGAAAATGTTTTGCTAATATTGTCTGTACCGTGTTTTTGAATATGAATTAATGCTAATTGATACCAATATGCTGGTAAAAAGTGTGCTATCTTAATTACTGTATCGCTTAAAAATTCCATAGGAACAAAAACACCACATAAAAAGCTCATGCCTAGCGATATCGTATTGCCAATCATATTCATTGTACCATCATTTTTAATTAACTGACTTACCAGATAAGTAAGAGCTAACGCCACAAACATATAAGATATGGCATTTGTCATATACAACATGCCTTGTATAGAAAGAATTTCTGTCTTAAATGCGATAACTGCCAATACAAAAAATATAAAAATAATGGTAAAACCAGAACACAGAACACCCATCAGCAGCTCCTTGCTGATTCTTGCAAAAGAGTAAGCTGAACATGCAATTCTGCTCCTTAAATTTTTTTGTTGAAATACAACCAAAACTCTTCCTATGGTAATAATACACATAATAACAATAATCCAACTAATATAATTAAAGAAATAATATGTTGCATCATAATTTGTATTATTTTCTTTCTCAACAATATTCGTAGACAATTCTGTGTCTGCTGTTTTAGCAGCTTTCTCTATTGCGCTGCTTACATTAATTCCACTGGCAGCATAACTTTTTGCATATTTGACAAATCGATTATAATCTTGTTCAAAAAGCTGGGATGTATAGGTGTCTGGTATTGTTATTATTTCAATATAATTTTCTAAATTAGACTGGTTGAACTCAAAGTTTTTTCCAAAATCTTTTTTTATTTTAACTATACAGTCCACATTTCTATTAAACAATTCATCCTGCATAACTTCCATGCTATCATTTTCAATTGATTTTAATTCATGCTTTTTTGACATATATGCTACAATATCTCTGCTTGCTTCGCTGTTATCATAATCAAATACTGCAAAATTGCACTTTTTATTTGAAAAGGAAATTTGCTCTTTAACGGAATTAGGTACAATAAACATAAACAATATTACAGAAAATATACCAATATATAAAGCCCATTGACCAAGATATCCCTTTAAAACTTTAAAATATACTTTAAAGACTTGCATATGTATTCCTCCTTAAAATCTGAACGCTAATTGTCAAAAGAACAATCATAATTACCGTTAAAATTGCAATATCTGTAAAATATCTATTATATGAATCATATACATTTAATGAATAAAAGGCATCAGATATCAATGCGGCGGGATTGAGACGATTTAATATTGGAATCGTATGTTCAATTGTGTCTTTGATGCCAGATGCCACCAAATCAGCCATAACCGATAATCCCATACCTATCAGAACGCATGTTCCTATTTTTGCA
Source organism: uncultured Lachnospira sp. (assembly GCA_910585095.1). Classification (GTDB taxonomy): domain Bacteria; phylum Bacillota; class Clostridia; order Lachnospirales; family Lachnospiraceae; genus Lachnospira. The sequence continues at coordinate 44,118 of CAJUBU010000017.1, read as the reverse complement.
CCATCTCCAATTTTTGCAAAAGAACCTATAATTGCTCCTATTGCTAATCCTACACACGGACCCAACAATAAAATAAGCAGCATAGCCAAATATTTGTCATTAAAACGAATACCTATAATATTCATATAAATAAATGCAATAATCATCACAGCAAATTGCGTTGTTACCATAGCCAAAAATTCAGAACAAAGCATCATTGCCTTGCCTTTTGGAATAATTGTTCTTCTTATTCCAAGACTGCTTGTATTTGCCTGCATTTTACTAACTCTTTCTACTGAGATAAATGATGCAAACATACTACTCATAGCAAAAATTGCATAAAAATAATTATAATATAGATTTTGATAACCATTGGATGTTTTTCCTTCTGTAAAATATGTTTTATTATCCAATAAAGCTTTTATTGCAGCGCTTTTTTCCTCTTCTAAGGCAGTACTGCTTATAATATCTTTGACAATCGCTTCAGATTGTGTATATTGTTCTATAATCGTTTTTATAATCGTTGACATATAACTATTTTCGCCAACGGTCAATGATATTTCTTCACCTTTATATATAATGCCATTCACATCACCATTATAGAGCGCTTTTAAAGCTTCCTCTTCGTTTAATTTTTGAACTGAAAAAATTTGGTCTTCGCCTTCTTCAGACAATGCCTCTAACAACGCATCAAGCCCTTTATTTTCTTCTTTTTCAACAACCGCTACAGGAATAATCGTCATTAATTCGTCCGTATCAAATAAATTTCCAAATGCCATATACATAAATGTTGCAAGCGCTATTGGAAAAATAAGTGTCCATATAATTGTTGACTTGTTGCGGAATATACTTTTAATTGAATAACAATAATTATGCCAAAACATATTTACCTCCTATTTTTCCACTAATCTCTCAATTCTTTTCCTGTTATTTCTAAGAATACATCATTTAATGTCGGCTGCTGTGAGTACACACTGCCAAACGATATGTCTTTTGATTGGAAATAATCAAGCAAACGAACAACATTATGTTTTCCCCCGCTAAAATGAACACTGAGACGACAATCGTTATATCCCACATTGTAAGCATGAGGTAATGTATGAATATCTTTTAGATTTTGTTCATTAAGCCCTAAAACTTCAACCGTTATGCTTTCTGTATTCTTAATCATCTGTTTTAATTCTTCTTTTGTACCCATCGCAATATTTTTGCCCTTATCCATAATTGCTATTTTGGTACAAATTTGTTCAACTTCTTCCATATAATGAGATGTGTAAATAATCGTTGCTCCATCTCTATTAAGCTGTTCTATTCCCTCTAAAATCTTATTGCGGCTTTGTGGATCAACTGCAACCGTAGGCTCGTCAAAAAAGATAAGTTTTGGTTTATGTGCAATGCCGCAGGCAATATTGAGTCGTCTTAGCAAACCTCCCGAAAGTTTCTTTGGCTTAAATTTTATATATTCCTTTAATCCAACAAATTCAATCGCTTCATCAATATATTCTCTCCTTTTATTCTTGTCTTTTATATACAATCCACAAAAATAATCAATATTTTCAAAAACATTTAATTCCTCAAACACTGCCACATTTTGCATAACCACACCAATATCCTTTTTAATATCATAACTTGTTGGTTTCATTGGCTTTCCAAATATTTTAATCTCCCCTTTATCATAAGAGAGCAATGCCAAAATACAATTAATTGTGGTTGTTTTACCGCTCCCATTTGGACCAAGCAAACCAAATATTTCACCTTCTTTAATAGCAAGATTAAAATGGTCTAGTGCAACCAATTCTTTATATCTTTTTACAAGATTTTTAACTTCTACTGCTAATTCCATACTTATACACTCCTCCATTTTCAAGTATAATATTGCAATTTATATGAATATTGCCATATCAAACCTATTTATAATACTTTGATACAAACAGATAACAATTTATCAAGGCATTCCAATTTCTTCGATACCTCTAATGTTTTATTTATAATAACTTTTTATAAATATTATTTATAGTGTTAAACGTCAGTTTTAAATATGACAAATATCACTTTTTATATTTTTTTATGTCAGCTTTGTGATAATGTAGTATACTAGTCAAAGCGGAAATTCGTGGAAGCGATTTCTATTTTTTTCACACTAATCTTTACAGAAATAAGGAATAACATATGAAACATTTTATAGGTAAATTTATTATATATATCCTTTGTGTTTATTTATCTGTCATTAATATGGGCGTCAATATAACACTGATTGCTGTATTACTTTTTAATTTTATATTAAGTTTTGCTTTTGTTTTAATGTATAGTTATCCTCCTAAAAGCTTAACAAATATTTTATCTTATTCTATAATCAACTATATTTTAGAAATATTATTTATGATATATATTATCACTTCATTTTTTATACCTATATTTGTATACTATCTGCCAACAATTGTTTATGATATCATAGCAACCACGCCATTGACTTGTGGTAAAATTTACAAAAGCTTTAAAATTAGTGCCTATATTTTATTGATAAGGTATATAGTATATATAACAACCTGTTCTACAAATGATTTTTTTATTTTAACAATACTAATGATTCTTGGAGGATATATAGCCTATATCAATAATAGTTATATTAATATTTACAATAAATATATAAAATTTACGGATAATACAAAAGAACAAGATTTATTAAAAGCAGAAAACTATCGTATACTTCAAGAAAGTCAAGATGCTGCCATTTATATGGCAACCTTAAAGGAGCGCAATCGAATTGCAAGAGAAATACATGACAATGTAGGACATTTGCTTACACGTTCTATATTGCAAGTAGGTGCAGTAAAAGCAATTAATAAAGAAGACTATTTAAAACAACCGCTCCAGCAATTGCATGATACGCTTGATACAGCTATGTATGATATTCGTCAAAGTATTCATAATATACACGATGATGCGATTGACCTTAAAACGGCAATTGATGATATTATCAAAAATATTCAAAAACTTAATATAAAAATAGATTTTGATATGGGCAAACAAACTCCCAAAGATATTAAATATTGCTTTATAGCAATTGTCAAAGAAGCCGTCACCAACACATTAAAACATAGTAATGCTTCAGATATGCAAATTATTCTTCGTGAACATCCCGGATTTTATCAACTATTTATAAAAGATAATGGCACAATTTATCACCAACACAATTTTAATCAGGGAATGGGACTTGACAATATAACAAATCGCGTGCATTCTCTTAATGGCACAATCAAAATATCACAAAATAATGGTTTTTCCATATTTGTATCTATTGTTAAATAAAAAAAAGGGTATTATAAACTTGTTGATGAATTGAATTTCTATATAAAATAAACCAGCTTACAAAAAATAGATTTTTTACAGAAAGGAATGACACTTTTTCTACTATATTAAAGAAAGTAGATTTTTGCGTCTAAGTCAAATCAATGAAAATAATTATTATAGATGACGATAAACTTGCAGCACTGTCTTTAAAAACCATTCTTGAAATTGAACCAGAAATTGAAGTTATTGCTATGGGTAATGATGGATTAGAAGCCGTTTCACTTTATGAAACCCATAAACCAGATGTTCTGTTAATGGATATACGAATGGAAAAATGTTCTGGATTAGAAGCTGGCGAAATGATATTAAAAGCTCACCCTGATGCTAAAATACTGTTGCTTACTACTTTTTCAGATGATGAATATATTATTCGTGCGCTTAAAATTGGTGCAAAGGGTTATATTCTTAAACAAGCCTTTGAAAGTATTGCATCGGCAATTATTGCAGTCTATAACGGACAAAATGTATTTGGAGATGCGGTTATGGAAAAAATCCCTTCACTACTTAATACCAATGCTTCCATACAAAAAAATATTGATACATTTGGTATAACAGAAAAGGAAATTGATATTATTCGTCTTATAGCTGATGGAAAAAATAATAAAGAGATTGCCAATTTACTATTTTTAAGCGAGGGAACTATTAGAAATTATATAAGCGCCATCTTAGAAAAATTGGAGCTTCGAGACCGAACACAACTAGCATGTTTTTATTATAAAAATTTATATATCAAGTAAACGTTCTGCCTGCTCTTTAAGATAACATTTTCGTTCATTGTCATTATGGATATTTTCTTTTGCCCATTTTCTACATTTGGAAAGATTCAACAAAATTTCTTCCATATTTTCAGGGACTTCTTTTTGTATTTTCTTTCTATATATAGAAGCAATACTTGGACTGGCGCCTCCTGTAGAAATACCAATGCACATACTGCCAGAAGTTACTAATGAAGGAAAAATAAAACCACATTGATTAATATCATCAACAACATTGACAAGAATACCTTGCTTTTTACATAAATCGGAAATATGCTGATTAAGCTTTTTATCATTTGTAGCAGCAATCACATAAACTTTATTATCAATATCATCCTCTTTAAATTCTCGTTTAATACATTGAATATCTTTATTATGTAACAGTTTATCTAAAATAACAGGTGCAATAACCGTTATATTGGAATGAAATGGTTGCAGCCTAAAAACTTTCTCGGCTGCAACTTCTCCTCCGCCAACAATAAGACCTGACTTATTTTCAATATCTATAAAAAATGGAAAATATTTCATTAAACCTCCTGTTTATAACCAAAATACCTTAAATAATTATCATTTTCAGACTTTATTACATAGTTTATGCGGTAGTTTTTTGTAAATAGTAAAACTAATCCATTACAATTTAGCTGGATATAATATATCTGCTAATTTTTCATACGCTTCACCCCATTTAGCATTTGGCTTTTGATTATAAAGACTTTTATCTAAAATATAATATTGTCCATTCTGAACTGCCTTAAGAGAACTCCAAGCTGGATTGCTGGTAAGATTCTTTTCTACATTACTTTTAATTTTTTCTATATCACTTCCTTGATATGTCAAAAAAATATAATCTGGATTAGCTACAATAATATTCTCTAAACTGAGGGTGTCTAACATACTTTTATCACTGTCTGCTATATTGACACTTCCTAAATTTTTAAGAATTTCGCCGCCAACAGTCCCATTGCTTCCCTTTACTTTAATACCTGAAGTAGAAGCCCTTAAAAATAATATTTTGGGTGAACTTCCATCAACCCTTTTTAAAACATCTTGAATATGACTCTCTACTTCCACGCCATTTTTTTGATAAAGGTCTTTTCTTTGTGTTATATTGGTACATATATCCAACATATGCAGATAATCTTCAAATTGATTAACACAAAAATAAGCTACTGTAATACCAGCTTGAGCAAGTATAGGCTCTAATTCCACATGTGCCTCAATATTAGAACTTGCAATAACAAAATCAGGCTGTGCGGCAATAATCAATTCTGCATTTGGCTTTTGTAAACTACCTAAATTAATTACACTATCATCTAAATTTAAATCAAAACTGTCCCATGTATCTGCCGCTGTAGCTGTAACCTTGCCGCCTGACAACATCCATACATCTGCAAAACTGCCAATTAATGTTGCAACCCTATCATGACTTGTAACTGTAATTTCTCTATCTAAATCATCTTTAAATGAATATATTTGTATATTATTATCTGTATTAGTATATGAATCCTGATAATTATTAGAACAACCTACTGCATATATCATTGTAATAATAATTATACCACATAACCATTTCACTTTACTTTTTATCATTAAAAAATTCCTTTACTCCCAATATCCTAATTCAACTCCTTTTTTGTACACTGCTAAAGCTTTTGAATAATATCCATAAGCATTAAAATGCGTCCAATCGGATTTAAGCTGTTCTGAGATAAAACCTCTTTTTGCATCTTTTCTATCTTGTAAAGTTGCCTCTAATCCAACATCTTTTAATCCATTTTTTATAAGGTATGTACGCATATTAAGAAAATGCTCTCCATAAGCCTTATGCAGTGCCGCTTCCCATGTTGTCTCTTTCATTCCTACATAATAGCCATCATCATTTATGCTTGTCTGATTTAAGTCCCCCAATGAAGAACCTGGATTGTCTGTATCGCCAATAATAATATAATAAGAACAATTACAGCTTTTAATTATCGCATCATATTGTTGTATAAGACTTTCATAATCATTGTCCCATCCGCCATTGCTGCCTATCTCAAGGATAAGAATATCATCTTTATGATAAATAGCTTCCTGCATAATATCTACATCAATATTGGCTTCTTCTAAATCAATATCACATTCATACCATTTCAAGCCACCCTGCATAATTGCAATTTCCTGTGAAGTTGCACCAGGCACCCCAAAATTATATGTGTTGATTCCTGTTAATTCCTCCAAAATAGAAGGATAATCACAATAGCTGATATCTTTTATTTGACCATCTACATTGATAAAAGCAATATCACTTCCTGTTCCATATGTCATACTATCTCCCCAACAGGAAATTTCCCTATATTGACCATCATAAGGAATATTCTCATTTGTTATACTTCTTGATGATAATTCTAATGCAATTTCCTCACCAAATACATCATCTTCCAAAAATTCATTCCAATTATCATATGTTGATTCATTTCTAATAATATATTTTTTACTTATATTAACCACTAAAAAAACAATACAAAGCAATAACATTCCTATAAGTATTGTTAGTATTGTTTTTCTATATAGTACTATATAACGATTGTCATTATTATTTCTCATCTTGTCCATCATTTTAAATATTAATTCTCAATATTTTTTTCATTTATCATTTTTTCTAAAAGTTTACGTTCTCTCGCTCCCTCTTCTACTTTTGCATTGAGAATATCTATCTTTACACTAGATACCTTCTTTTCTTTTTGATACTTAATCTGCAATGCTTTATATTCTTCAGAATCCTCTGGAAGAGGCTCTGGCTTTAAAATTTGCCTTCTTAATAGTAATAATAATAAGATACCAAAAATACCCAAAGCTGCAATTGCTCCATATGTCATGCCTACACTGACAAATATCACGGCTATAATAAAACATGACATGGATAAACCTGCTAATATGTAATCGATTATGGTAAATTTGCTTCTATAAGATTCTTTCATATCTTAGTTTTTTACCTCATTTCTGACTGATATATTCATTATAAACATATCCTTCCATATTACCATGTTTGATATAAGAGTAATATTTTCCCTCTCTAATCATCTCAACTTCTGTTCCTTTTTCCAGCCACCCCACTACTTTAGATTGATTATAGGCAGCACTTCTAATATTGACTGATGATGCCCCGTCAATATAGTATGTTCCATCTGATACATCATCTATTGTATGCTGCTCTGTTGTATCTTGTTCTACTGTATTTTGCTCTTCACTATTTTGTTCTGTTGTGTTTTGTTCTTCACTATCTTGTATTTCTGTCTGTGTATTATCTTCTGTTATAGAAGCTTCTGGTGTCACATCATTCATTGCTGGAATAGTATTTTTTTGTTCACCAACAGCATATTGCTCATCTTGTGTCCCGTTGGACAAAACAACTGTATTTCCTATGTTTTCTTTATCATTGTGTATAAGAAAAATATTTGCGCCAATACCAATGATTGATACTAATACAACAATAATCATCATGATATTGATACTTTTTCTGTCTTTTCTCATATCAATAACACCACCTTATACAAAATACAAAAAAATTATAGCACTATTACCAAAAAATGTCACTGTCTAAATCATTTTCGTTGCCATTTGAAGCCATTTTAATTCATCTCCTTCAAAATAAGGAGATAACATTTTATATACATACTGATGATATTCATTTAACCAATCAATTTCTCTATCCGATAAAAGTGTTTTATCAATACCTTCCAAATCAAATGGTACTAATGTCAATGTCTCAAACCCCATAAATTTTCCATATTCTGTCTCACATAACATTTTACATAATATCAAATTTTCATGACGTATACCAAACTCATTCGTCAAATAAAATCCAGGTTCATTAGAAGTTACCATTCCTTCCTCTAATATTATATCGTTTATCTTATCTGATTTTATTTGCCATCCTATACTATTTGGTCCCTCATGGACATTTAAAATATATCCTACACCATGCCCTGTCCCATGATTATAATCAAGTCCATTTTCCCACAATGGCTGTCTTGCTAAAATATCTAAATGAACTCCTGTAACTCCATATTTAAATCTTGCTGATGCTAAGTTTAAATTTCCTCGAAGCACTAAAGTAAATGCTGTTTTTTCTTCACTTTCAAGCTTTCCAAGCACATATGTTCTAGTTATATCTGTTGTTCCCTCAAGATAATGTCCTCCTGTATCGGATAATAAAAATCCTTTTTTTTCAAGTTTTACATTGCTTTCCTGCGTAGCACAGTAATGTACAATTGCTCCATGTCTGCCATACGCCATTATCGGTGCAAAACTTGCCCCTATATATCCCTCTTGATTTGCTCTTAGTTCTTCTAATTTTTTTGCTGCACTTATTTCTGTAATTTCTATCTTGCCAATATTTTTTTTCAGCCAATACATAAACTTTGTAACAGCAATGCCATCTTTTAAATGAGCTTTTCGTATATTGTCACATTCTATACTATTTTTTACCGCTTTCATTCGCACAATTGGATTTTGAATATTTTGTATTTTACATTTAGAAGGAATCAAATGAATAAGGCGATAATTTATTTTGTTATAATCAGCCAAAATATTTTTATTAGAATCTATCTTTGTAATATCAATATATATATCATTATAAGGCTTTATCGTAATCTGTACTAATTCTAATTTTTCCTTTATTTCATCAGAAAAAATAGACTCATTTGCATATAACACAGCATCATTCATGCCTATTATCATATAAGATAAAAATACAGGATTATATTCTACATCCGTTCCTCTAAGATTTAAAAGCCATGCAATATCATCAAGCGACGTTAAAACGCATATATCACTATCTGTTTTTTTCATCTCTGCTCTTAATGCTTCTAACTTTTCCTCCCTTGTGCGTCCTGTATACCCAAAATCAAGCTCCCATACAGGTTTTGCAGACAATAAAGGTCTATTTTTCCACACCGCTTCAACTAAATCTTCATCTGCATATATGGATATATTTAATTTTATCTTACTTTTTAAATGCTCTGCAAAATGATTATTAACTGTTCGACCATCAAACCCAATTGTAAATTTATTCAGCTTATTATGTGGTTCTTTTAAATTATTATAAGAGCTATCAACTGTATTTGACTTTTTGATTATGTCATTAAAATTTTTTGTCAAATATTCCTCAATGGTATCAACATTTTTTTGACCCATTTTCATAAGTTTTATATCACTAACTGACAACTGTTCTTCTGCCTGTAAATAATACCTTCCATCCGTCCACAAAGCAACTTCATTATATGTAATAACTAATGTACCAGCAGAACCTGTAAATCCTGAAAGATATTCTCTTTCTTTAAAATAATCACCTACATATTCCGAACTGTGAAAATCTTGTGTACATACAATATACGCATCAATATTCTTATCTTTCATTAAAGCTCTTAATTGATTTATTCTTTCATCATAAATACTCATAAATTCACTCCTATGATACACCAATTGAACAAAAGGGGTTGCCAATGACAGCCCCTATACTTATATAATACTAAATTTTATATTATTGTCAAACAATAATAATTGCACCTTATGAATTAATTTGCGTTTTTTCACTGTTTATGAAAAAATCCCTCTATTTCTTTTCCAACGGATTTGATACCCTCGCCAAACCCATTAGCCATATTTTTTGCTTTTTTATCAAGCTCATTTTTTTTGATATACTCCTGTGTCTTGTCTGCTACATTATTGGTTACATCAACAGCCTTTCCTACACCATTAAGAACCTTGTCTTTGTTAATAAAAGTCATAATAATAACCCCTTCCTATTTTTATATTATTTTTTATTTAGCAAATTGGCTTTCATAAAGATTTTTATAAAATCCACCTTTTGCAAGCAATTCTTTGTGACTTCCCTGTTCTATAACATGTCCGTCTTTCATAACAAGAATGATGTCTGCCGATTGAATGGTTGACAATCGATGAGCGACAATAAAGCTTGTTCTTCCTTCCATTAATTTGTCAAATGCTTTTTGAATTTTTACTTCTGTACGTGTATCAATAGAAGATGTTGCCTCATCTAATATCAGCATAGATGGATGGCACAACATTACTCTTGTAATACACAAAAGCTGTTTTTGTCCCTGCGACAATCCGCCTCCATCTTCTCCTATAACAGTATTATACCCATTGGATAATCTTTTTATGAAACTGTGCGAATGTGCTGCCTTTGCTGCCGCAATGACTTCCTCATCGGTCGCATCTGGTTTTCCCATTACAATATTATCACGAATCGTACCTGATTTAAGCCATGTTTCTTGAAGTACCATGCCATATCCGCTTCTTAATGCGTTTCTAGTCATATCTTTTATATTGATTCCTGAAACGCTGATTTTTCCGCTATCGACATCATAAAATCGCATAAGAAGATTAATAATTGTCGTTTTTCCACAGCCAGTTGGTCCAACAATAGCAACTTTTTGTCCTTTTTTTACATGAAGATTAAAATTTTCAATCAATTTTTTATCTGAAACATAAGAAAAAAATACATTATCCAAATCAACTGTTCCATCAACTTGAATTGTTCTTTTTGCACTTGGCTTATCTGGCACTTCTGGACTTTCTTCTATTAATTCAAATACTCTGGATGCACATGCCAACGCATTTTGTAACTCTGTCACAACGCCTGATATTTCATTAAACGGTTTGGTATACTGGTTTGCATAACTTAAAAAACTAGACAATTGCCCAACTGTAATGCCTCCATAAATAGCCGATATGGCTCCTGTTACTGCAACACCCGCATAAACTAAGCTATTGACAAATCGTGTAGAAGGATTTGTAAGTGATGAAAAAAAGATTGCCCGCAGCGAATATTTTTGCAGCTTTTCATTAATCTCATCAAATTGATGTATTGACGTCTCCTCATGGTTGTAAGCTTTTACAACTTTTTGACCGCCAATAATTTCATCAATAAATGCCGTTTGTTCTCCTCTTGTCTCAGACTGCAATTTAAACATCATATAGGTTTTTTTTGCAATAAAACTTGCCACAAAAAAAGACACTGGCGTAACCAATACAACAACTAATGTAATTTTAAAATTTATCATCAGCATAAATCCTAATGTACCTATAATTGTCATTACACCAATAAAAAACTGTGTAAATCCCATTAAAAGACCATCAGCAAATTGGTCTACATCAGCAATAACACGGCTGACAACCTCGCCATATGAATGTCCATCAATATATTTTAATGGAAGCTGTTGAATTTTCTCAATCGCTTCATCTCGAATATCCCTTACAACATGATATGTTATTTTATTGTTGCATATATTCATTATCCATTGAGATAAAGCTGTTATTCCGATAAATACGCCAATTGTAAAAAGGATACTTTTAATATTCTCAAAATCAACATTGTTTACGCCTATAATATAATCAATAGCCTTACCGATAAGAATAGGTACATACAATGTAGAAGCAACGGTTATTATTGCCATAATAATAGAAAGTGCAAGGAAAAACCAATATTTCTTAATTCTTCCAAGTACTTTTTTAATAACTTTCCAAGAAACCATATTATTTTTCCTCCTTTGTCTTAAATTGCGAATAATATATCTCTTGATACACTTCACAACTTGCAAGGAGTTCTTTATGCGTACCAATACCTGTTACCATGCCGTCATCCAACACAATAATCTTATCTGCATGCATCATTGATGCTGCTCTTTGAGAAACAATAAACAATGTTGGTGAAGGTGTCATATTCCTTATCGAATTTCTAAGCGCTGCATCGGTTGCAAAGTCCAATGCCGAAGAGCTGTCATCAAGAATCAAAATATCAGGCTGCCCAACAACTGCCCTAGCAATTGTAAGCCTTTGCCTTTGTCCACCTGAAAGATTTTTTCCTGCTTGGTCTACAAAAGCATCAAGCACCCCATCCTTTTTTTCTACAAATTCTTTTGCCTGAGATATCTCCAAAGCTTTCATCACTTCTTCATCGGTGGCATCTTGCTTCCCCCATTTTACATTATCTCGAATGGTTCCTTTAAACAACAACGCTTTCTGCATAACGACTGCAACTTTTGACCGTATGGATTCCTGTGTATATTCTTTAACATTCACTCCATCAATCAGGACTTCACCCTTTGTAGCATCGTAAAAACGAGGAATTAATCCTATAAGAGAAGATTTGCCTGAGCCTGTTCCGCCAATCACACCTACGGTTTCACCTTTATTGACTTTAAAGTTAATATCTGAAATAGCCTCTTCTCCGCCGCCTCTATATCTCAATGAAACATTTTTAAATTCAATAATTGGTGTTATGGCAGCAGATTCTTTTTGCTTTTTAATATCAATTTTTCCATCAACCATGTCCGACTGAACACCAAATATTTCATCAATTCGATTGGCACATGCCAACGCCTTTGTCACACTGATAATAAGATTTGCTAATTTAATAAGCTCCACTAGTATCTGAGACATATAATTATATAAAGCAATCACTTGTCCTGTCGATAATGTTCCAGCGTCAACGCGGATGGCTCCAATCCAAATTAATACAATAATAGACACATTTACTACAACATACGTCAATGGATTCATTAAACCTGATATCTTACCGACAAATTTTTGCAGATGATTTAGTTCTTCGTTGGACTGTTTAAAACGCCTCACTTCTTCATTTTCTTTATTAAATGCTCGTATCACCCTTACGCCAACAAGATTTTCTCTTGTTATTGCAAGTATCTTATCAAGCCCTGCCTGCACTTTTTTATACATCGGTCTTGTAATAAGCATAATTCCAAACACAATCACTGCAAGTATTGGAATAGCTGCCACGAATACTAATGCTGCCTGAACGTCTATGGTAAAAGCCATAATCATTGCGCCAAACACAATAAAAGGGGAACGTAAAAATAATCTTAAAACAAGATTAACACCATTTTGTACCTGATTAACATCACTTGTCATTCGCGTAATCAAAGTTGATGTTCCTACTGTATCCAATTCTGAAAATGATAAGCTTTGAATATGACTAAACAAATGATGTCTCAAACCTGTCGCACAACCGACTGCCGCTTTAGCTGCAAAATATTGTGCTGTGATTGAACAAGTAAGTCCTATAATTGCAAGCAGTATCAATATAAAACACATTTTAAAAATATAGCCTTTATCTTGTCCAGCTATACCAATATCAATAATAGCTGATACTACTAATGGTACAAATAATTCAAATGTTGCTTCCAACATTTTAAATAATGGCGCTAATATACATTCTTTATGATATCCTCTTAAATACATCAGTATCCGTTTCATAATTTGCTAAATCCTTTCTCTTATCGTGTAAAAAAGATACAAGCTTTACAATTCATTATTTTGGATAACTTGTTTTAATGTCTTTGCTGATTCTTGTAATTTATTTAACTCATCATAATTTAAAGCGATAGGAATTTTACTTTCCATACCATCTTTTCCAACAATAGCTGGCATAGACAATGCTACATTTTCAATGCCATACTCGCCCTCCATAATAGAAGAAATTGGCAAAATTGACTTTTCATCTCTTACAATAGCCTCGCATATCCTCTTTACAGACATTGCAATACCATAGTATGTTGCATGTTTTCTTTCAATAATTTCATATGCACTGTTTTTTACTTCCTCAGCAATTTTATCTAAATCCTTTATTTCACCCCTTGCATGAGATTTATAAAAATCATCTAATGGTGTTCCTGATACATTAGCACTGCTTATAGCGGCAATTTCACTATCTCCATGCTCTCCTATAATAAATGCGTGAATACTTCTGCTATCTACTTTTAACATTTTTCCTAAAATTTCTTTCATACGTCCTGTATCAAGAACGGTTCCTGAACCAATAACACGATTTGATGGAAATCCACTAATTTTAAGGGCTGTATATGTCAATATATCAACAGGGTTTGTTACTACCAAAATAATTCCATGACATTCTCTTTGACTTATTTGAGGAATAATATTTTTAAATATCTCCACATTCTTTTTAACCAAATCTAGCCTTGTCTCGCCTGGTTTTTGATTTGCACCTGCTGTTATCACTATAATAGCTGCATCGACAATATCATCATAACTTCCTGCATATATTTTCATTGGTCTTGCAAACGGTGTTCCATGGCTGATATCAAGCGCTTCCCCTTCTGCTTTGTCAGCATCTGAATCAATCAATACCATCTCGGAAAATAATCCGCTTTGCATTAAGGCAAATGCTGATGCTGAACCCACAAATCCACAACCAATGACTGCAACTTTTCTTAAATTTACATTTGACTTTACCATACATATCTCCAATCTTTCATCAATTTTATGTTAAATCTTGTATATATAGTATTGTCATAATAAAAGCCAAATATGCAGAAATCCTTATAACTACAAGGCTATGACAGTAAAACATCTGCCTCTGTCAAAACAATAATGGAATGTATCCCTTCATCACTTATCACTATAACATAATGTGTAAAATCTTGCTTATAATATTTACAATAAACAATTGTATCTGGAAGAATTTGCTTCTTATATTCTATATGAACTGTCCTAAAATCAACTGTATCATATACATCTTGAGGTAAAACTTCATATACCATATCCAAATAATTAATATTGTGCATATGACCGTGCATATCAAAATCTCTTCTAAGTAATCTATATGGTTGACTCTTAACCACTTTTAATTGGTTTTCATCATATTGAATCTTATCTTCATCTTTTTTAAATACCGATTTATTTTCATTTCCATATAATTTCATAACATCTTCTGTTATTCGCATAGGTCTTTTTCGTTCAGTATCCATAAAAAGCCATTTGGATGTGCCAATCGCTAACAATTCACCATTTTCATAACGAATCTCATAATCACGATAGGCAAACAATTTATCTATATTTCTTGACCATGTTATAATTTCAACCTTTTCATTATAAAATGGTCTTTTTAAAACCTGCATTTTCCATTGTAATAATATCCATGCACGTTTTTTCGTCTCAATATCTCTTGCCCCATATCCCACATTAGCAGAATATGCACAGGCTATATTTTCCATAGCAACTAATAATGCTCTATTGGTTGCCTCACAGTGACTATTAATTTCTTCAATTCCTATTATATGTGTTTGTTTGTAAATCATAATAATCCTCTATTTCAAAAACAATGCACGAACCAAAAGTCCGCGCATTATCATTATTATTCACATCTTTTGTAACGCTGAAAAATCTTATCTGCACCACACACATGTTTTGTTCCATCATCTTCTATGATAATATAGTCTCCTTCAGCTATAAATGTACGTCCTCTCCTATGCTTGATATATGGACAAACAATACTTCCATCTTCACGTTTAACCTTAACTAAAAAATCCGTAACTATCCAGCCTTTTGTTACTACATCCGACCAACGCTCAAATCCATCCTCTAAATTTTTATTTAATTCATACTTTTGCACATCTGCTTCAAGCTCTGTTCTTGAACATCTCATTGCAATCCTCCATTTCTAAAGCAATATTATAAAGCTTTTTTCTTTTATCATAAAATTTAATTATATTTTACTACATTTTGCTAAAGATTGCCATAAAATTAACGTAAATTTTATTTTCTGAATAGCTTTTTATATATATCCTAAAAAAAATTGCAACAATAAAATCAACAAGAGACTATTGCAAAATAAAAATTTTATGCTATATATAGTAGTTATAATGGTAAAATAAAACTATATATAACAATTAAAATTCTTTTTGCAACAGCCCCTTACTCTAAATATATATTATTTTCTTATTCTATTACACCTGCTTTCCTCAATCGATTTTTTATTTGAGGTCCAAGCATCATTGCCATCACCATCTTTATTAAATCGCCTGGAATAAATGGAATAACACCAGCCCAAAGAGCTGCTTCAAAATTCATATGTGCCTGATAAGCAAGCCACACTGTACCAAATATATACATAATAATTTCACCAAGCACCATCCCTGTCATACAAAGCCACCTATTATTACTCCATTTATCAACAAAAAAGCCACCTATCAACGCCAAAAATATAAATCCAATTAAATAACCGCCTGTCGGACCTACCAGTTTTCCAACGCCCCCTGTAAATCCTGAAAACACTGGCAGTCCAGCAAAGCCTATCAACAGATAGATGCAATAACTTATCGTTCCTTTTTTCATTCCCAATATATATATGGTAAAAAAAATCACCAAATTCGTTAAAGAAATCGGCACTAAATTAAATGGCAATGGTATTGAAAATGGTCCCATAATACATGTAATTGCCGCCATTAATCCAATTAAAACCAATGTTGCTGTCTTTGTTTTGCCCTTTGCTTCCTCTCTGTTTATTAAATTTTTTGTCATATTAATATTATCCTCTGTCATAAAAAAACTTCCTTTCTTCTTTTTGTTTCTTATAATATTATTCCATAAAAATTTATAATACATTTATCTTTTATACAACAATACTATTTTTACCAAGTAGATTTTACAATGAATGCTTATTATTGTCAACTTATTTTTAATATTAGTTAACAATAGCTTTTATTTTTTAATTTATCTTGTTAAATTTTGTTAATTATACCAAAATACATTATCTTTATATCTACTTTTTATCAAAACTTAAAAAAACCACTTTAAACCTATTGACTTAACCGTATTGAACATTTAAAATTAATTTATACTAGTTTGTGTACGTAGTTTAATATACTTTATTATATTCATAAAAGCAGCAGCTTTGTAAGGTTTTAATTGCTTTTATGAAAAATTACAACATATTTTTATTATATTATTAAAGAAAGGATTTTTAATTATGAAGGATTATAAGAAACCTTTATTTATTATGACAGACAGCGTTTCTGAAGGTGTTTATATGGCTAGTGGCGATAGCACTTGCTGGACTGCTTCTGCTCGCTCTGTACAAGATTGGAATGGCTCTCACAATGTATTTGAAGTAGCAGCAGAGCATAGTCGTGATGTACAACATATATACACTGCCGTTACAATTGAGATAACATTTACTGGTGTTGTTACAGAGGCATACAGTGAAAATGGTTGGAATTGTGTTGTTGCAGGTAATACAGTTACTGTGACAAGAGAAAATCATGGTAATGGATACGGTTCTGGCGATAGAACTACTTTCAAAGTATGGGCAAAATCTACAGATGAAGCTGCAACAAAAGCGCTCCAATGCTCAGGTTGTCGTCCTAGATGTCATAGTGCTGTCAATGTACAGGGTGGTTTTTAATAAGTAACAAAGCACTATGTTGTTGCAATAAAAATTATAATATAAATAATGGTTTTGAAATCAATCAAAAAATCAGGGTTGCCATCTGGCAATCCTGATTTTTTGATAAATACAAAATTATTCGCAAAACAGCTATATCTAACAATGTTTTGCATCCTAATATATAAATCATATTACTATTTTTCAAATTAGCGAAGCAAATATTCACAATCCTCTTTGCTAATTATTTGATAAAATTAAAATATATCTTATCATCCCTCTCCATTCCAAAGCGTAGCGTAGGAATTGCGCAATAGAAAAAACTGCTAAAGCAGTTGCGTAGGCGATTTCTATTGTCGCATCAAGCCTTATTTGTAACGCTTCGGCACAAATAGTTAACAAACTTGTTTGTGAAACAATAAATGCATCAGCATTATTTTTCACACTAATAATCCCAAAACAAGTTTTACCACAAACGCCGCTATCCAAGCAATAATACACTGCCCAAAGACAACAGCTACTGCCCACTTATTTCCTAACTCTCGGCGTACTGCGGCAACTGCGGCAATACAAGGTGTGTAAAGCAGACAAAATACAAGCAATGAAGCTGTACTGACAGGCGTTAATAAGACAACCGACATTTCCTGTATAGGCATTAACACAGACAGTGTAGATACAACACTTTCTTTTGCCATAAATCCCGAAATAAGGGCTGTTGATATTCTCCAATCACCAAATCCTAATGGCATAAATATCGGAGAAATCACACCTGCCACCGCCGCAAGGATACTATCTTTTGAATCCGTCACCATATTAAAATGCAAATCAAACGTCTGTAAAAACCAGATAATAATGGTTGCTATAAATATAACAGTAAATGCTCTCTGTAAAAAATCTTTTGCTTTTTCCCACAACAACTGCAAAACATTTTTAATACCTGGTAAACGATAATTGGGAAGCTCCATTACAAATGGCACAGGTTCTCCTTTAAACAATGTTGTTCTCATAATAAGCGCTGCCAATATTCCCATAACAATTCCACCAAAATACAGCAATATCATTACAAGAGCCTCATAATTAGGGAAAAATGCTGCTGTAAAAAATCCATAAATCGGCAATTTTGCCGAACAACTCATAAAAGGTGTTAAAAGTATTGTCATTTTTCGGTCTCGCTCAGAAGATAATGTTCTGCTTGCCATAACGCCTGGCACAGTACAGCCAAATCCAATTAACATAGGAACAATACTTCTTCCAGACAATCCAATTTTTCTTAAGAGTTTATCCATAAAAAATGCTACTCTTGCCATATATCCACTATCTTCCAAAAGCGATAAAAACAAAAATAATGTAACAATAGTAGGTAAAAAACTAAGCACACTTCCAACACCGCTAAAAATACCATCAATAATCAACGAATGTAGAGCTTCATTTACATTGATTGCAGCTAATGCTTTATCAGCCATACCCGTAAGCCACTCTATCAGCATTTCAAAACCATCTGAAAGCCATGCGCCAATCACATTAAAGGTGAGCCAAAATACAATACCCATAATTCCTATAAACGCTGGAATTGCTGTGAATTTTCCTGTTAATACTTTATCAATCTTATTACTTCTTACATGTTCTTTGCTTTCTCTTGGTTTGACAACGGTTGCCTGACAAACTTTATTGATAAAAGAAAACCGCATATCAGCTATTGCTGCAGCCCTGTCAAGTCCGCTTTCTTTTTCCATTTGAATAATAATATGTTCAAGCATTTCACTCTCATTGTCATCAAGCTCAAGCTTATCTAAAACACGCTTATCACTTTCTGCCAGCTTTGATGCTGCAAATCGTATCGGAATCTTAGCCATCGCCGCATGGTCTTCTATCAAGTGCATAATGCCATGTATACATCTATGTATAGCGCTTTTATCCCCATCTGCATCACAAAAGTCCATTCTCTTAGGTGCTTCCTGATATTTTGCAACATGAATTGCATGATCGATAAGTTCATCAATTCCTTCATTTTTTGCCGCTGAAATAGGAATGACTGGAACGCCTAACATATGCTCCATCTCATTAATAAGAATAGAGCCGCCATTTTTGCGAACCTCGTCCATCATATTTAACGCTACTACCATAGGAATACCTAATTCCATAAGCTGCATTGTAAGATAGAGATTGCGTTCTATATTAGAAGCATCAACAATGTTAATAATACCTCTTGGGTGTTCCTGTAAAATATATTGCCTTGTCACAATTTCTTCACTACTGTAAGGCGACATTGAATAAATACCTGGCAAATCCGTTATCAACGTGTTTGGATGTCCCTTAATTACACCATCTTTTCTATCAACAGTAACACCCGGAAAATTACCAACATGTTGATTTGCGCCTGTCAATCGATTAAACAGTGTAGTCTTTCCGCAATTTTGATTACCTGCTAGAGCAAATGTCAATGTTACACTGTCCGGCAAAGGGTGTTCATCTTCTTTTGCATGATATTTGCCTCCCTCGCCAAGTCCCGGATGCTCCATATGCTTTTTACGGCTGTTTGCCTCATATATATTAACCGTTTCATCAGTTTCTTCACAAAGTTTCGTTATTTCAATCTTATCTGCATCGGCAAGGCGCAATGTAAGCTCATATCCATGTATCAATATTTCAATTGGGTCTCCTAAAGGTGCATATTTTACTATTTTCACTTTCGCTTTTGGTATGAGTCCCATGTCAAGAAAATGTTGTCTTAATGCCCCCTCACCCCCAACTTTTTCAATAATTGCCGTCTTTCCTATTGGTAAATCTTTTAATGTCATAGTAGTCCTTTCATCTAAAAATTTTCACTTTCTTTTTGTCCTCTAGTTATATTTTTCACATATTTGTCGATATAAAAATTGTAAGGAACTTATTGAAATAACTATCCAAGGAGGGATTATTGCAGTTAATGGATTTTCACGCGATTTCAATATGGTTCAGATGGTATCCATGATTAGCAGCACAAGAAGAGACAACGAAAACAGAGAAAAACAAGACCGAGCAAATTCTAAAGGTCCTACTTTTACTCAAGTGTTGAATAAAGTGGTTAAAGAGAATGTTCCACAAGATATTATTAATATTACTTACGATTCCAAAAGTAACATTAACACCTTCTTTTACCATCAATCAAAAGAGTATACTTTCTGAACCTACAATTTTATCAAGCTTTTGCTTGTTTGTTTCGATGTTTAAAGGCTGTTGTCAAATGAGCTTTTCTATTAAAATAGGTATTTATTTAATCGCACATATCATATTTTATAGTACTCCTCATTTTACACAGTCTTTTTTTACTCACCTAAGTCAAATATCTACAACAATCTGATAAAATATTAAACCTTTTTGATATTTGCTCATATAAATTCCATTTATACCATCATCATTTTATCCAATTGTGTCATACATCTGCCTATTTTTTGCATATCTTCTATGGAAGCTTCTTTCCCTGAAAATAAATATGTTACCATTCCATGTTTTTGATTATAATTCTTCTTACATTCTATAGTAAATTCATTATTTTCTTCATCTCTATAACAAAAGATTCGGCTATAATCATTCTTGTCTATATTTTTATATCCCATCAATCGCATAGCCTGTTTGACCGTCCCTTTATTGCCGTCAACAAAATGCGGTCTGTGCGGAAAAACTTTAATAAAGCTTTCCTTAAAATAATTGAAATGTGTACATCCTAATACAACCGTTCCAACCTTTTCTAAATCACATTCCCTTAAAACTGTGCTTAAATATTTTCGTACCTCTTTTCCAGAAAATATCCCATTTTCAGCAAACCGAACAAGTCCTGGCATTGCCACTAAGTCCACCTTATGATGATGGTCTAAATTCTGAATTAAATGTTCCAATTTATGTCCATGAATGGTAATAGGCGTTGCTGCAACTAACACTCTCTCTTTTTGATTTCCATATTCATCAAGTGCTTTTTTTACTGCTGGCTCCATTCCTACAATAGGAACAGGAAATGTTTTCCTATATTCCATACTTAAAGAACTTGTTGCTGTATTACATGCAATAATAATAATATCTACACCTTTATCAATCATAAATTTTATAATATGGTCTGCATATTCTCGGACTTGTTCAACCGTCTTTTCACCATACGGAACATGCTCTCTATCTGCATAAAATATGTAATCATGCTCTGGTGCCATTTTTCTAGCGCAATGTAGCACTGATAATCCGCCTAACCCAGAATCAAATATACCGATTCTCATTTATAAATCCTCTTATACATATAAATATTCATTAAGAACAGGTTGTAATGCTTCCTCTTTCATATCATGCATCATCTGTTCAAAGCTTCTTGAATCGTCTATCTCAAACTGAGCATCTCCCACGTCACTGTCCTCTTTTCCATTATATTTTTTATCATGGTCGCCTATTCCCGTACTTACTCCCGCAGAAACCTTTGTTGCACATATTTTTGTAATGCCATTTCTAAAATCCTTACTTTCTCTTGAAGATACTGTAATTCCTGCAAATGGAAGAAAAATACGATAAGCACACAATACTTGACATAATTCTTTTTCATGGACATCTCTTGGATTAATTTTATCATTATTGACAATAGGACGCAATCTAGGACAAGACAATGAAATTTCTGCATGTGGATATTTTCGCTGAATATAATATGCGTGAAGTCCTGTTGCCAATGCATCTTTTCTAAAATCATCAAGCCCAAGCAGCGCTGAAAATGAAACACCTCGCATACCACCTAAAATTGCCCTTTCCTGTGCGTCAAATCGATATGGCCATACTCTTTTATGTCCCATCAAATGCAACGTCTCATATTTGTCTGAATTATAAGTCTCCTGAAATACGGTCACATAATCCACACCACATTGATGCAAATATTTATATTCGCTTGTATTGACAGGATATATTTCTATCCCTACATTTCTAAAATATTTTCTTGCTATTTTGCAGGCTTCTCCAATATATTCTACACTGCTTACACTTCTGCTCTCTCCTGTCAAAATAAGGACTTCTTCCATACCTGTATCGGCAATAATTTGCATTTCTTTTTCGATTTCTTCCATATTCAATTTTTTTCTTTGAATGTGATTATAACAGTTAAAACCACAATAAATACAATAATTTTCACAATAATTTGCTATGTATATTGGCGTAAATATATATACACTATTTCCAAAATGTTTCCTTGTCTCTTCCTCCGCCTTTCTAGCCATCTTCTCTAAATATGGTGCTGCCGCTGGAGACAAAAGCGCTTTAAAATCGTCTATACTACATGTGTCATGTTCTAACGCTCTGCACACATCTTCTTTTGTATATATATTGTAATCATACAACTTCATATTATCTTGAACTTTATCTTTAATATTAGAATCAATAATTTCCATTCCCTCCATATATTCCATATGATTTGTTCTTGAGGAAGGATTTGTTTCTAATTGATGCTTTTTTTCTAAAGCCTGTGGGCTTAATGCCTCACTGTCAATAAAATACGTTTGTTCTTCATAATTTGACATAGGTTACACCTTTCTATAACTTGCAAATTTTATTTAACCTCATTAGGAAAAATTAAACTTGCTTATTTAAAAAATGCCTCAAAGTAGCAAAAGGGATTCAAAATATCCACTTGACTTTATTTTACTTCTTATATAAAAATTTTTAGTGCAAAAATCCTGTCAATGGGTCGGAAGCACTGCCACCTCTTGCCAAAACCCTTCCCATTCCCGTTATATAGGCTGTTCTTCCCGCCTCAATCGCCTGTCTAAAGGCTCCTGCCATAGCTGGTATGTCTCCTGCTGTGGCAATTGCTGTATTTGCCATAACTGCCGAAGCCCCCATTTCCATAGCCTCACAAGCCTGTGATGGTCTTCCTATTCCTGCATCCACAATAATTGGAAGGTCTATTTCATCGACAAGTATCTGTATAAAATCCTTTGTTGCAAGTCCCTTATTAGAGCCAATAGGCGCACCCAAAGGCATAACACAGGCAGCGCCTGCATTTTGCAAAGCTCTTGCAACATTTAAATCTGGAAACATATAAGGCATAACGACAAATCCTTCTTTTGCCAAAACTTCCGTTGCCTTAATTGTCTCATAGTTATCTGGAAGCAAATATTTTGAATCATTCATAATCTCAACTTTAACAAAATTACCACACCCCATCTCTTTTGCAAGATGTGCAATTCTTACAGCTTCCTCAGCATTTCTAGCTCCAGATGTATTGGGCAGCAATGTTACATTTTCTGGTATAAAATCAAGAATATTCTCACTTTTTCCAGTATTAGCACGTCTTAACGCCAATGTTATAATCTGCGCACCCCCCTGCTTAATTGCTGCCTTAATTAAATCTAAGTTATATTTACCTGAACCAAGTATAAAACGTGAAGTAAACTCATGTCCACCTAAAATAAATGTATCATTTTGCATTTTTATCCTCATTTCTGCGCTGCTCTTATAATGCTTTTATATAAAAAAAATGCTTGAGAGTTTGTGTCAAGCAGCGCACAAACACAAACCTTATAATTAAAATTTTCAACCTTTTTTCTTTAACCTTTTATTATCAAATCAAGCACTAAGTTTGCCTGATGTGCAGCACACAAAGTCACTCTTGGAGCCATCAAGCCAATTCCTTGTTTCGCATCTGTAACTTCGTCGCCACATATATAAAAATTTTCTCTTATTTTTCTGCTTTTAATATCATTGCTGTTGCCATACCCTGCCATTCCAGATGCCGCAATCAATGCTGTTTTTTTGCATTTTGTCAAAAGTTCTTCTGTAAGCATCGCCTTACACTCTGCATTGTCAAAAGCTTCACAGACAATATCATCATCCTTAAATAAATCAAGTACATTTTCTCTTGACACATAAATCGTATCAATACAAATATCAAGAAATGGACAAATCTCTAGTAATTGCTCTTTTAATGCTTCTGTCTTAAAACGTCCAATATGTCGAATACCATATTGCTGACGATTAAGATTTGTCAAATCAACCGTATCAAAATCAATAAGATGTAAATGTCCTATACCTGTTCTTGCAAGCATCATTGCTATATTCGAGCCAAGCCCTCCAAGTCCTGCAATCGCCACTCTTGCTTTTTTTACTTTTTCATAGACGCCTGGTGTATGTCTTGCACATATCATCTTTTCCCACTGTTCTTTTGGAGGAGATACATTTTTATCAATTAAAAATACTTCATCGCCTTCTTTTAAACAAACATCATAAGATTCTTGATAACCATTTAGAATACATACATAGCTTGACTTATTCTCAAACTTTAATTCTTTAAACAACTCCCTGGCAGTTTTACAAGATGTACAATACACTTTTCCATTTAAAACTATTTTCAAATCAACTTCTCCATTTTTAAGATTCAGCCGCCTCCAACAAACTGTATAATTTCTACACAGTCTCCATCTTCCAATAATACATTGTTCATATTATCGCGAGGTACTACTTCAAGATTTTTTTCCACCACAACACGACTAACATTATAACCATTGTTATTTAGATAGTCAATGACGCTTATTCCCTCAACGCCTTGTACATCTTCACCATTAATTTTAACCATATGAATACTCCTTTTTTCTTATATTTATATTTTTTAGTTAAAATACATTTTACTTTTAATAAAGCTTCATTTTTAAATTATATAAATTAACTTTACAACCATTATTATATTTTTTCAAAACCATTTTCTTGTAAAAATTCATCTAGTAAATTAAAAAATATTTCTACTGCCTCTTTTCCGTCATTTACATGCTGTAAAATAGCTCGAACATAACCCATAGTGCTAGGATTTTGCTCATATTTTTTCAATACAAACTCATTAAATTTTTTTGGAATAATACAACACTGATTATTTAAATCATAATTAAATAATGCTTCCTTATAACCCTCAAAAAAAACTTCTAATTTATTTAAAGAATATTCTCCTATATACATAGGTGTTCTTTTTCGTATTTGCTTTAATAACAATCTTTCTTTGGAAGTTATATCTTTCATTCTATTCTCTATTTTACTTTTCCTTTCAAAACTAATTTGTGACTTTATTTATTTACTATGTTAAACAAAAAAGCACCACAAAAACCATACCTTTGGTGGTATGCCCCTTGTGATGCTTTAATCCTTTAAAAGATTAACACATTCTTTTTAAAATGTCAAATTAAAATCGCTCTGAAATTATCTATTATGAAAGGAAATCAGCCGATATATCCAGTAGAGCGATATGTCACAATCAAAGAAAATAAAGTATTGTTTGGCGATGGTTCGCATATCATATATGTTAATGGGAAATACAGGGGCAATGATGAAATCGGTAAATTAATGCACGATTTTTCATGTACCAATCCCGAAGATATGAATTATGAAGCACTTGCTAAACAAGCAAGATACTTCAAACAGGACGAGAAAGGAGTGGCGATTATGTGCAAAATTATGGAAGATATGAGAAATGAAGCGGCATTAAATAATGCAAAAGAAACAGCAATAAGAATGATTAAAAAGAGGAAAATGTCACTTGAAGAAATTGCAGACTATATTCCTGCACTATCACTTGACGAATTAAAACAACTTGAAGCTGAGGTTATGCAAATGGCATAAACAAGTACAAACAATTTAATATCAAAGTAATAACGTAAAAACGCATGATACACAAACTTTAGGACAGTCCCCAAAATTGTAAACCATGCGTTCTTTTGCATTCAATTTTTAATCTTTTATAATCCACAAATTATCTTTAAATAGAGCAGATAACGGGAGTCGAACCCGCCTCATCAGCTTGGGAAGCTGAGGTCATACCGATAGACCATATCTGCCTGCCAAGTATAGATTAACATAAAATCTCAATATTTTCAAGACTTTATTTGTGTTATCCATTCTTAGGCTAATTTTTGTAAAAATGCTCTTGTCCTATCATTTGTAGGATTATCAATAACGTCTTTTGGTGTTCCCTGCTCTATCACAAAACCACTGTCCATAAATATCACTCTATCTGCAACATTTCTGGCAAAATTAATTTCATGGGTCACAATAACCATTGTCATTTTTTCTGCGGCAAGTTCCCTCATAATTTTCAAAATTTCAGCAGTAATTTCAGGGTCAAGTGCTGATGTAGGTTCATCAAAAAATAAAATTTTAGGATTCATTGCCAATGCTCTTGCAATTGCTACTCTCTGTTGCTGACCGCCAGACAACTGACATGGGTAATAATCTTTTTTATCTTCCAATCCTACTTTCTTTAACAATTCTTCAGCAGTTTTATAAACTTCATCTTTATTCCTTTTTTGAACACTAATCGGTGCATCTGTTATATTTTTCATCACCGAATAATGTGGAAAAAGATTAAAATTTTGGAATACTAAACCAAAATTATTTTTTAACTCATGTAATTTATTTTTAGAAGCATACACCGTTTTTCCCGAACCTGTATTTGATGCGGCTTCTTCACCACAATATTTCAAAGTCCCCTCATCAATTGTTTCCAAAAGAGTTGCACATCGAAGCAATGTCGATTTTCCTGAACCTGACGGTCCTATAATCGCTACAACTTCCCCTTCTTCAACTTCCATAGATATGTCTTTAAGCACACCAAGACTTCCAAAACTTTTCTTAATATGATTCATTTCTAATAGCTTCATTGTATCCTCCATTCTGAAATGCAATGTCAAAAATTTCATTCTACCTGTAATATTCCAGCTTTTTCTCAACCTTTTCCATCAGCCATGCTACAATAAAATTAAATATATAGTAAAATATACCTGCCACAAATAATGGCATAATACTTGCCTTTGAAGCGGCAACCTGTTTTGCCAATGTAAACATTTCTGTATAAGCCAATGCAAATGCTAATGATGTATCTTTGACAAGCGTTATAACTTCATTTGTCACTGGAGGAAGCACATGTTTAACCATCTGTGGAAATACAATCTTACAAAATGTTTGTACCTTAGAATAGCCAAGTACTTGTGCAGCTTCATGCTGCCCCACTTGAACTGCCGCAATTCCCGCTCTAAAAATTTCAGCAAAATATGCTGCATAGTTTAATGAAAATCCAATAACAACTGCATAAAATCGGTACGAATACGATAACGATATATCAAATATATAATATGGTCCAAAAAATACTACTAATAATTGCAGCATCAATGGAGTTCCTCTAAGAATTGATATGTAAATTCGAGCAATCCATTGTAAAACTTTTAATTTTGAAGTTCTAATAAATGTAATAAGTAATCCAAGTGGCAAAGAAAATATCAATGTAAGTGCAAATATAGCCAATGAAGCTAACATACCACTTGATAGCAGTCCAATAATTTCAACAAGCTGCTTAAAAAATGGTTTTTCTTCCTCTACATCTTTTTCTGTCCTCATAACCGTATCAGCGCCTTCTTTGCCCAGACAGATACTCTCGTCAACGCCCCATTTCTTCGCTATCTCCTCTAATGTTCCATCGGATAACATCTCTTCCAAACTTTTTTGAACCTGATTTCTAAGCGCTTTATTGCCCTTTTTAAATCCTACGCCATACTGCTCAGAAGATACATGCTCTTTTAGCATTTTAAACGCGCCGCCTCTGGCTTCTAATTCATATCTGGCAACGCCTATATCCATACAAATTGCATCGACAGAACCTGCCTCCAAATTCATAAAAGCACTATTGTAATCGGATACTTGCTGAAGTGAAGAAAAACTCTTTGCAAGTGCAAGATTTTTTTCTTCTGCATTTTCTCCTGTAAAAGCTGCCAAAGCAGATGAATCTGTCTGTACTAAAACAACTTTACCTTTTAAATCATCCAATTTTTCAATCGATGAATTGCTCTTTACAACAACTACTTGAGAATTATCAATATACGCAGAAGACCATGTATATTCATCTTCTCTTCCATCTATCGTAAATCCATTCCAAATACAGCTAATTGTTCCAGAATTTAATTCCATATCTTTAGAATCCCAGTCAATTGGCTGTTTTACCAATGTCCAACCATTTCTGTTGCAAACTTCCTGTGCTAAATCCAAATCAAAACCGACATATTCACCATTGTCATCCTTATACCCATATGGCGGAAACTCTGCATCAAAGCCTACTGTAAATTCACTGCCTGACACCAGCTTGCCATCGCCTACATTGTCATTCTTCGTGTCATTATTGCCTCCACACCCAATCAACATGGATGCGGCAAGTGAAACAACAAACAAAACGACAATTAGATGTCTAAATGATTTTTTTACTACCTTCATTTTTATAACCATAACCTTTCTACTTTTGTAACTTTATCTATTATCTACCTTTTCTGGATACATATCATGTTCTGTAAGTCGTTTAAACGCTATTTCCTCCCATTTTGTGCCTGGTCTTCCATAATTGCAATAAGGGTCGATTGATATTCCTCCTCTAGGCGTAAATTTTCCCCACACCTCAATATATTTTGGGTTCATAACTTTTATTAAATCTTCCATAATAATATTGATACAATCCTCATGAAAATCTCCATGATTTCTAAAGCTAAATAAATACAACTTTAACGACTTACTCTCAACCATCTTAATATCTGGCACATACGATATAGTGATTGTTGCAAAATCAGGTTGTCCTGTAATAGGGCATAAGCTAGTAAACTCAGGACAATTAAACTTAACAAAATAATCATGATTTTGATGTTTATTGTCAAATGTTTCTAAAATATCAGGATTATAATTACTAGAATATGAAACCTGTTGATTTCCTAACAATGATAAATCTTTTACTTCCTCTTTACTTCTTCCCATATTAATCCTCATTTCTGCGCTGCTTTTTATCCAAATTTCTTTAAGTTAAAAAATCTTAAAGGATTTTTAATAACTTTATGTCAAGCAACGCACATACACACATTACAATATCAAACTTTATATTTCATATGAAATAGGGTCTATCACACCATTTTCTTCAAACGCTTTTTTTCTATCTCTACATGTTCCACAAACCCCACATGCCTTGTCATGTCCTTCATAACAACTCCAGGTAAGTTCATATGGAACCTTTAATTTTAATCCCTTAGCAACTACATCTTTTTTTGTCATATTAACAAACGGTGCTTCTATTTTAACTTTATTGCCACTTCCCAAATATATAGCCTCATTCATTGCCTTATTAAAAGCCGTACTGCAATCAGGATAAGCATTGCCAGCGGCATCATCACTATGCGCCCCATAACAGATAATATCGCAATTTTTTGACAATGCGATACTTGCCGCGCAAGAAAGAAACAATCCATTCCTAAATGGCACATATGTTGAAACGGTTGTTTCTTCTATTTGATTTAACTGCTTAGCATACGATTCATGCGGAATATCTTGATTTGAATGGCTTAACAGTGAACAATTGCTTTCTTTAAATATAATAGACAAATCCATTTGACTATATGAAACACCATAATAATCGGCAATTGCTTTTGCACATGAAAGCTCTTTATCATGCTTTTGTCCATAATACATAGATAAAGCATGTACATTTTCCCTACCAAATTGCTCTACCATCATTGCAAGACATGTCGTGCTGTCAATTCCTCCGCTTACTAACACCAATACTTTCACCTATTTTCCTCCATTTTCTATTATTTGTTTATATCTGCACAAATTTGCATTAAAAACCTATTTACTTGCATTTTTACTTCCAACTATTGTTTTACTCTATTATATAATTCTGGTTCTGTTTTAAACCGTCCACACAATTTGCTTGTAAATGTCTTTGCCTCAGCATTTTTAATGCCACGCGCTGTCATACAGCTATGATTTGCTTCTATCAGTACTGCTATATCCTCGCTTCCTGTCACTTTTTGCATAATCTCAGCTATATCACTTCCAATGCGTTCTTGAACCTGAAGCCTCTTTGCAACCATATCTGCAATTCGTGCAATTTTACTTAAACCAATTATTTTATCTTTTGGAATATAGGCAACAGTAACTTTCATATTATACATCAATGCAATATGGTGTTCACAATAGCTAAAAACTTCAATATCTTTGACAACAACCATATCATCACCATTTTGCTTTGGCTTTTCAAATGTCTTGCCATACATTTGCGCTATATCATCATTTGTATAATTCATACCTTCAAAAACTTCTTCATACATTCGTGCCACTCTATCAGGCGTTTCAATAAGCCCCTCTCTTTGAGGGTCATCACCTAACGCCATAATAATACCTCTTATATGTTCTTTAATTGCCTGTGTATCTATCATAATTTATTAAACACCCCTTTGCGATGGATTCCATATATATTTATGAAGCTGTAATTGAAGGTTTACGCCATTCATCTTATTATCAATCATAAACTGAACAATATCTTTTGGTTCTATACTATCAAATACTGGACTTAAATATAATTTTACACCACTTTCTTTAATATGTTCTATTATATTTTTTGCTTTTATTAAATCCTCGTTATTTCCCACAACAAATTTTACAGTATCATTTTTTGTTAAATTATTATAATTTTCCATAAACATATTTTGTTCCATTCCGCTGCATCCTAATTTATAATCTACTGTAAATGTTATCTTATCTGAAATATTTTTATAATCTGCTAAATTGATACTTCCATTTGTTTCTATCTCTATACGAATATCCGAAATTGTGCTTATTCTTTTAAGAAGTATGTCCATATGTTCTCTCCACAATGGTTCGCCGCCTGTTATAGTAACATTATGTATTTTTGAAGTTTCAATTAATTTTGCAATATCTTCTTCAGACATAATTACACAATCGGCGTCTGCACCATTAGCCCATTGTGTATCACAATATTTACATTTTAAATTACAGCCTTTTAACCGAATAAATAAAGCTAACTGCCCTGCTTTTGCTCCTTCTCCATTAATGCTTACAAAATGTTCTACTACTTCAAAATTTGCCATTGTATTCCTCACCTCTGCACCAATTTTACACATAAATAGCTATTTCGTATAATTTTCTATTTCTTAATCTATTTTTCACAATAACTAGCCATATTGTTAGGGGTCTCATAAACAATTGCCTCTGCAACTTGATATCCTTTATATGTCAAAAAATCATAAAAATATTTTGAAAAATTTTCTGCCGTTGGTCTAAATTCCACTTCGCTTAATTCAAAATTTTCATTTTTTAATAATTCTATTAATTCATTTTTTAAAGAACCCTTTTCAAAAATAAATGTATGGTCAAATTTGTCTGCTAATTCTTTTAAATCATTCTTTAACTCTTTAAAATCTACAATCATTCCATTATGCTGCTTATCTTTTAGCAATTCTTTTGACTGAATTTTTATGACAACTCTCCAGCGATGACCATGAATATTTTTACATTTTCCTTCATATCCCTTTAAAAAATGCGCTGCATCAAAACTTGTTTCTGTGGTAATATAATACATTTTTCCCTCATTTCCTTAATGCGACTACCCTTTTGCTTCTCATTTATTTTATATACCTCTATACATAAACAACGGATGACACGCCTTGCGAGCCATCCTTACGTTCAATAATAAATGACACGTCTTGCGAGCCATCCTTATGTCAAACAAAAAGTTTCGCATAGCGAAACTCTTAAATAGCAAAACTTTTTGTTTATAGACAAAATTTACAACTGAATTTTCTAAAGTACAACATTTCCAGCATATGAACCGTTAATTACATAATATGCACAGCCATCTTCTGGTTTAATATAAACTTTAAGGTCTTTGATTCCTGCAACATAATGTCCATCAGCAACATAAGCCTTTTTAATATTCTCTATAATATCTTCTGTCTTAGCTTCAATTGCTTCATATTGTATAAATACTTCTGGGACAAGTTCTTTCTTATCTTTAACCTTCTTTACTGTTTCCTTTGCTACTTTCTTTGCTTCTTTTTTCACTTTAGAAGCAGCACTTTTTGTTGCTTTTGCAGCTTTTTTAGCTACTTTTTCTGTTGCTTCCTTAACAACATCCATTACTTCTTCAACTTGTTCTTCCATTGTTTTATCTCCACTTGGCTCTTCTGTCTTTATTTCTTGTTCTTCTGCTTCTGATGTCTCTACGATTACTTCTGTTTCATTCATTGCGTCTTCTTTAACATTCTGTTTTTTTGCAACTGTTTTTGCTGTGTCGGCTTTTTTCTTTGCCATAAATAATAATCCTCCAAATTCTCATACAAAATTTAAATTTATGTATGTTGCAATCATTGTAAAGTATAGCACAATTTTTTGCAACATATATTAAAATTTTTTTAGAATTTTTTTAAAATACAAGCTTATTTTTACCACTATATTTGCCTGCATATAACTTTTTATCTGCAACATTTACCCAATCTTCTACACTTTGCCCTTGTTCATAAGTAGCAACTCCCATCGTTATTGTTATATTAAATTTATATTCTTCATATTCAAAATCATGATTTCCTACAAATTTTCTTATATCATTTAATATTCTACATTGATTTTTCATATCAATTTCAACACTACCCAATATAATAAATTCTTCACCTCCCCAACGGCATACAAATCCACCTTTGGAATATTTTGTAATCAGACAGGCAATTTCTTTGAGAACATAATCTCCACAATTATGTCCATATGTATCATTAACTTTTTTAAAATCATCAATATCCATAATTGCTAAATAATTATCTTGCCCATTATCTTTTGTCATAAGCTGTTTAAAATGAGCCATCAGATAATATCGATTTGGTAATTGAGTTAATTCATCAAATTGTGCCTTCTTATTCATAGCTTCTTCTACTGTTACTGTAAATTGAGTCAATATCCACATAAAGGCTATAACGATAAAAAATATAACAAATGCTGATAATAATTGCGTATACCTTTGTAATGTACTGCTTATATTATAAATTTCTTCAAACCAATTAAACCATAAAAATGAACATATATAAGCTATAATATCTAATATACAAAATTTTAATGCAGGCACATCATTGTGTCCCATCTTTTGAGAAAAATAATTACCAAAAAATATTAAGACAATAATTGCAATATGAAAATCTTGAAAACCACAATCCCAACCAAAACATAATGTTGCTATTGTTACATGAATCATTGCCTCATAAAATAATATATTGGCAAAAATTTTTGTCTTGCCGCATTTAATTAAATAAAAACTAAATATTTCTATTATTAAACTTATACCATTGAGCTTAATCATCCAATCTGCATCAATAATAACATAATAAATTTCAAGAAATATATGTAGTATTAAAAAAAGTCCATTAACCACATAAGAGGCAATATATGCTATTTCATTACTAAAAATCCCTTCATTTTTTAAAAAATTTTTATCTATTTTAAGCATATATTTCCTCCTAATCACTTTATTTTATATCATTATTTTTCTTAAATTTTTTGTTATATACAACATAACCTACTACTGCAAGCCCTGCTATAACAACAACAATGATAAATATCATAACGCCCTTATTTGATTTACTATTGGAATTATCTTTATCATTTGAATTATCTGATATGATATTGCCATCTTTATCTGTTCTTGTATTATTTGCTGAATTATTTACATTATCTGAATTATTAGAATTACCATTAGCATTTCCTTCATTGCCAACAGCTGCATTATTGTTTGGTGTTCCATTATTATTTGATGTTGGATTATTTCCATCACCTGCATTATTGTTGTTTGCCCCTGCGTTGCCAGTTTCTGTTAGCTTGATGCCTCCAACAGTGGTTTTTATATTAACAATATTAACATCATTATCAACGCCCATTACGTCATCTAACTTTAAAGCGATATTATCACTATTTGCTCCATCTAATATCTTAAATGTCGCCTCCATCAAATCACCTGTTCTTGTATTGCTGCTTGCCTGTGCAAAAACATATACAATATCTCCTTCATTTTCTATATTCACAATTGGTTCTGAAAATGTATCATCAATTCCTTTAGCGGATACTAAACTTAAAGCTGATGTATCATACTTTATTGTATATTGTAATCCAGCAAGTCCAGAATTTGACTGAAGTGTCATTTTAATTGTTACCTCATCACCTTTACCTCCCTGCACAGAAGATAAAATTAATTCACAATCATCTGCCGCAAAAGCAGGAACATCAATAAAATAAGATTGTAAACCTATTATACATAATAAAATTATTATTATATTGGTCAATTTTTTTATTGTACTCATTTTTCTTTTCCTTTTCAAAATAATCTTAATTAAAAAAAGAAGAACAAAAGCACTATATGATGCTTTTGTTCTTCTATTGTACATTTTAATAAAACATTAATTAAGCTCTCTTTTTAGAAGTAACTGCAATACCTACAATACCTACAAGCATTAATACAAATAATGCAATTGGAAGTGTATCACCTGTTTGAGGAGCACTTGGCTCATTCTTATCTGGTGTTGTTGGAGTTGTAGGATTTTCTGGTGTTGTTGGGTCTTCTGGTGTTGTAGCTACCTTATCAGAATAAACAATAGCATATGTTGAGAACTTATCAGAAGCAAATGAAAGCTGGTCACCGCTTCTTGTTGGATTAAGCATCTCTGCAATTCCATTATGAACTCTTACAATATTAAACTCTCTTACATAACCTTCTGGAGCATTTAAAATATCTGCTGGAATTTGTACTGTAAATGCAATCTTTGAAGCTGTTTGTGTAATCATCTTAACATCAAAACCTTCTACTTGCAATGTAACATTAATATCAATAAAAGCTGCTACTGTGACATTTTGTACTGTTTGAATTGCATCCTTATCATCCTTAGGAACAGCACTCTCATCAACTTTATTTACATTTACCTTAACTGTTGTATCTGCGCCAACCTCTAAAATAGCCTTTTGTTCTTCGTCTGTTAAATTGTTATCAGCAACGCCCTTAGGAACATCTACTTTAACATTAACTTCATTGCTAACATTAACTTCAACCTTTTCATCACTGTTAGATGGACGCTCAAGCTTAGGAATTGATTGTGTTAATTTTGTACCACAATCTGGACATATTGCTTCTTTAACACCTTCTTCAGCCAATGTAGGTTCTTTTACTACTTTATAATCTGAATCTTTAACATTCTTATGCTCACATACAAGCTTATCAACTGGACGTGTTAATGTCTTGCCACAATCTGGACAAACTGCTTCTGCAATACCTTCTTCAGTATATGTAGGTTCTTTTACTACTTTGTAATCTGAATCTTTAACATTCTTATGGTCACATACAAACTCTGAAACATTAACAGCACCTTGTACTTCTTCAATCTTTGTAATTGCCTGAGCATCTCCGTCAGCTGCTGAAGTAACCTTAACCTCTACTGGATTAGCACCTAACTTAGCTGCATTAAGTACATCAAATGTAATGATTACAGCCTTGCCTGATGCATCTACTCCTAATTCATGAGCATCTGCATAACCGATAAATCCTTCTGCAATCTTTTCTGTGTTAACTTCTGGAGCTGCTAATTTAAAATCACCTGCAACTGCACTTGTTGCCTTTAATGCTGTTGGGTCAAATGTAACTTCAAATTGTAAACCAGCTAAATTGCCAGGATTTTCAACATTAACTGCAACCTCTACACCCTTCTGATTTTGTACAGCATCTACTGTATCAACAGATACCTTAAGTGGACCTGGTTCTGGAAGCTTAATACCACCATTTGTTGCAACAATATCTGAAGCTGGTATTGGTGTAGCATTGTCGTCACCCAAAGCTGCTGACTTAACATTAACATTAATAGGATTAACACCTACCTTAGCTGCATCAAGTACATCAAATGTGATTATTATAGCTTTACCTGATACATCTTTTCCAGTACTAGCAGCATCTGCATAACCAATAAATCCCTCTTCTATTCTTTGTTTATTAACTACAGGGTCTGCTAAGGAAAAATCACCTGCTTTTGCATCTGTTGCTTTTAATACATCTTTATCCCATGTAACTTCAAGCTGCAAACCACCCAAATTACCAGGATTTTGAACATTAACTGCAACTTGTACACTCTTTTGACCCTTTGTGGCATCTACTGTATCGACGGATACCTTAAGTGGGTCTGCGGCCTTAACTGTAACATTATTAAGACCAATCACGCCGCCAACAACAGCTAAAACTGTTAATACAACGGCAAGAACACTAGCTTTAATTTTTTTCACTTGTGTTTCCTCCTCTTTCATTTAATAATAAGATTTTTAGTTTTATGTACAGAATATACATAAAGTTAGTTTGACTATAACATCTAAAAGCTAAAGTGTCAATAAAATATTAAAAAATCTTATCAAAATTTATACTGGCAGCTTTTTCAAATGTAATAATCATTTTTTGTTATTTTATTTTGACAGCATCACCACCTTAAACGCTTCTATAACTATAATGACAATAAAACTATTTATCATCATTTATTATAGTAAAATTCAATAAATAACAATGAAAATAAATAAAATTATGTAATAAAAATATCCATTGTTTCAATTGAAATATATCATATATTTTTTGATTTGTGTATATCTAAATAACAATTTATTTTTAGTATATTTTAACACTATCTATTATAATTTATTTATTTCTTCAAACATAGATTGTAATTGGTCTGATATACTGCCAATCAATGTGGTAGAAGCTGCTATCTCTTGTGTACTTGCTGCCAAATTGCTAATTCTTTGATTTACATCATCAATAATTTTTACCAATTTATTTGCTTCACTTGTAAGAAGTTTCATTGCCTGCGCTATTGCTTCCTTATTTTTATCACTGTCCCCCGCTGTAGCATTACTTGATTCACTCAATTTACGGATTTCTTCTGCAACAACTGCAAATCCTCTCCCTGCCTCTCCTGCTTTTGCCGCCTCAATTGAAGCATTTAAAGATAAAA
This sequence comes from uncultured Lachnospira sp., assembly GCA_910585095.1. Taxonomy (GTDB): domain Bacteria; phylum Bacillota; class Clostridia; order Lachnospirales; family Lachnospiraceae; genus Lachnospira. The sequence continues at coordinate 7,006 of CAJUBU010000017.1, read as the reverse complement.
GACTTGTCTGTTCTGCAACATCAGTAATAGAAGCATTATTACTTCCTAATTGAATTAGTAATTCATCAATTTCTGCAAAAGATTTTTTCATACTGTTACAAAAATTTACAACCTCAACCATAGCTGCACTGATACTGCTACTTTCTTCAGCATTGCTGTTATTTCCACTAACCATATCATTAATAGAACTGTTTAATGTTGTAAATGAATGATTTGCTTCATGAACCATTTGAGTGATAACCGAATTTTTTTTACTCATCTGGTCATTTTTTTCTTCAATTTCTTTTGAAAAAGATTCCAACATATCTTTTTCATCTTCAATAATATCTTTTACATAATGAATACAACTGCTTGCATAATTACAATTATTATGAATTGCTGTAGCCATATCTTTACAGGTATCATAACCACAAGCACTACAATTAATATTACGTTTTTCAAAGGTATCTTTATTCATATTGTTAAAAATATTACTCAATGTCATCTCATCTGGTCTTTCAATTTCATGCCCTTTTGACTTATCTGTATATTTTCTTATAAAATCATTAATATTTAATTTTGCAAACTGTTTATTGAGATTACGAAGTCTGTCTTTAGGTGAGGCATTTTTACTCCATGCACTGTTCTTCTTTCGCTTTTTACTTGCTAATTTGATTTTTTGCAACTCATATAAAATATCATCTGTTTTGCTTTTTTCTTCTTCAATACCTGTTCCATATATACATCCTTGACTACAATTAAGAGCATCAACCATAAATGGAAGTTCTTTTCCTTTTAGCACTCTTGTTTTATAATCTTCCAAAAAATGATATGCGTGTTTCTCGCCTTCAATCTGACGAATAAACACCTCTTCCCCACAAAACCAATATACATTTTCCTTTAAACCACCTGGCATTGGATAAATGGACCCTAATCCATATTCAATCTCATTTGGAGCAGGATTTGCTTTAATATTATGCTTTCTGACATACTCCATTAAATGTTTAAATGTCACATTATAATTAATATACCCATATGTATTACTGTCATTTATCTCATCTTTTTTTGCTATGCACGGACTTATAAACGCAAACTTATCGGTCAATTTCAAATATTTTTTTGCATATATTGCAGCACACATTACAGGACTGTGAACTGGCACTAAACTTGGAATTAACTCTGGTATATTATGTTCAATGTAATTTACAATTGCTGGACAAGGTTGTGATATTCCTCCCTGAAAATGATGTTCTGTGATATACTTAATATAGCCCCATGTAGTAATATCCGCACCAAAACTGACACTGATTATCCTATTGGCGCCAAGTTTTTTTAATCCTCCTAATACTTGCTTATACTCATCAGGATAATTTGCAGCAAATGCAGGCGCCCACAATATTGATATCGATTCACCTTTACTTAAATCCTCAAAAAATTGTTCTGTGTCATCATAATAATCTCTTGCGCCATGTTCACATGCATCAAAACATGCTCCACAAGCAATACACATATCTCCATTTACTTCAATCCTTTGACGCCCATCAGACTCAATAGCTCTATTTGCTGTTATAACAGGACAGACTGATATACATTTATTACAGCCTATACATTTATCATTTGTATATACCAAACCTGTTTGGTTTTCATATGTCATTATTTTACCCCTTTCATTTTCATATTGTAACATATAATTTTACACTGAAAGTTTTAAAAAATAATCCTATTTATTTTACAAACTCTTTTCACAGCTTTTCTGTGCTTATTATAACATAAACTATTATATAAAATCAAAAAAATTGTGCAATTTATCTATAAAAATATTTCATATAGATACACTGCACAATTTATATTTTAACAAAATATTTATTTTTCTTCAATGACAATGTCCACTGCAATTTTTGCAGTCTCCTCCACATTGAATTGATTTTCCAGCTTTCTTATCCTTTATCATATTTTTTATTATAAAACCTACTATACTTGCTAAGATTATCCCAACAATCACTGTTCCCATAATTTCCCCCATTTCTACGCTGCTTTATTGCACAAAAAACAAAATTTTTCCATTATTTAGATACCCCTATTACTTTACTTATATCAAATTTTAAATTTTTACTTTCTCTATAAGGTCTAAATAACATATAACAAAATAGTACAAGAAAAGCAAATGCTATAATAACACCTACAACATTGACATTACCTATAAAAATACTTCCAATTTGATATATCATAAATGAAATGATATATGCAAATATACATTGATATCCAATGGCAAACCAAAACCACTTTATATTATTCATCTCTCTTTTTATAGCGCCCATTGCTGCAAAACATGGAGCGCAAAGAAGATTAAACAATAAAAATGAATATCCTGCAAGAGGGATAAGTTCCTCAAAATCTAAGACGCCAAAGACGCCGACAACTTCTTCTTTTGCAACAAGCCCCATAACAGTTGCCACTGTTGCTCTTGCATTGCCAAATCCAAGCGGCATAAAAATAAACTTTATTGTATTTCCAATCATACCAAGTATACTGTTATCTAATTCCATATCAGGGTCAAATCCAAATCCATTTGCTGTATTTCCAAATACAGAACCTAGCCATATAAATATTGAAGAAAGAAGAATAATTGTTCCTGCCTTTTTTATAAATGAAAATCCTCTTTCCCACATACTTCTTAATATATTGCTCACTGTTGGCAAATGATAAGCTGGAAGCTCCATAACAAAAGGAGCAGGTTCACCCGCAAACATTTTGGTCTTTTTTAAAATAATACCTGACATAATAATTGCTGCCATTCCAATGATATAAGCGCTTGGAGCAACCCACCATGCACCGTCAAACAAAGCCATTGTGATTAATGTTATAATAGGAACTTTTGCACCACAAGGTATAAATGTTGTTGTTATAATTGTCATTTTACGGTCACGGTCATTTTCAATTGTTCTTGATGCCATAATACCTGGAACCCCACATCCTGTGCCAATTAAAATAGGTATAAATGATTTTCCTGAAAGTCCAAACTTCCTAAAAATTCTATCCATAATAAATGCAACTCTTGCCATATATCCACAAGTTTCCAAAAAAGCAAGAAATATAAATAATACAAGCATTTGTGGAACAAAACCAAGAACAGCACCAACACCGCCAATAATTCCATCAACAATCAATCCTTGAAGCCATGCCGCACAATGGATTTCCTCAAGTCCATTTTCTACTAAAACAGGTATTCCCGGAATCCACACGCCATAATCTGCAGTATCTGGCATCTCTATATACTCACCATCTTCATCAAGCGGCAATAATGGCTCAAAATCAAAGCCTTCTTTTGCAAGTTTTTCACCATAAGAGCCTAATGCTTCATCAAATGCACCAAAATCATTATCTTCAAATGCACCCTTTAAATCTTCTGCACCTGCAATATTGGCATTATTTGCTTCTTCAATAAGTTTTTCTATATCATCAACAAATACAGACTGTTTTGCCCACTTTTCAATAACCTCCTCATATTCTGAGGAACCAATGCCAAACAAATGAAAACCATCTCCAAACAATCCATCATTTGTCCAATCTGTCGCCCATGTACCAACTGTTGTCACAGAAATATAATAGACAAGTGTCATAATCACCAAAAATATTGGCAATGCTAAAATTCTATTTGTTACAACTTTATCAATCTTATCAGAAATCGTCAACTTTTCATTTTTTCTATTTTTTGCGCTGCAATCTTTTATGATAGAAGATATATATGTATATCGTTCATTTGTAATAATACTTTCTGTATCATCATCAAATTCTAATTCCATATTTTTAATCTCCTCGTCAACATTTGGAACAATATCTAACTGTTCACTAATTTTATCATCTCGTTCAAGAAGCTTAATTGCAAAAAATCGTTTTTGCTTTTCATCAACCAATAATCCTAATTTTTCTTCTACGGATACAATAATGGACTCTACACTTGGATGAAATTTGTAATTTATTTCAATATTTCTGCCAACTGCTTCAATGGCTTTATTTGCTAATTCCTTAATTCCCATACCTTTTAGAGCAGATATTTCTACAACATCACAGCCAAGTTTTTTACTAAGCTTATCAATATAAATTTTATCGCCATTCTTATTTACAATATCCATCATATTGACAGCAATTACCATTGGAATCCCAAGTTCTATAAGCTGTGTTGTCAAATATAAATTTCTCTCAATATTCGTGCCATCAATAATGTTCAATATTACATCTGGTTTATCATGAATAAGATAATTTCTTGCCACAACTTCCTCTAATGTATAGGGAGATAAAGAATAAATACCTGGTAAATCTGTTATGGTTACATCTTTATATCCCTTTAATTTACCTTCTTTTTTTTCAACTGTAACACCTGGCCAATTTCCAACAAATTGATTAGAACCAGTCAAAGCATTAAATAATGTAGTTTTTCCACAATTTGGATTTCCTGCCAATGCTATTTTAATAGACATATCTAACTTCCTTTCTATAAAACTCACTAAAGATACTACATACTATTAAATATTAGTTATAACTAACACGTAAATAAAAAAAATAATTCTTCTAAAAATCATTCAACAAGAATCATTTGAGCATCCGATTTTCTTAATGACAGTTCATAGCCTCTTACTGTGATTTCTACAGGATCTCCCAATGGCGCCACTTTTCTAACAAAAACTTCAATGCCTTTTGTTATTCCCATATCCATAATACGCCTTTTAACAGCTCCATCACCTGTAAGCTTAATGACCTTTACCGTTTTTCCACAGGCAACTTCTTTTAATGTCATACTTTTTCTCCTTTATATTTATATCAAAATTTTATTAGCCATTTCTTTGCCAATAGCTATCCTAGAATCCTTAATATAGACAATAAGATTTCCTCCAACTTCTGATACAACTGTTACAACACAGCCTACAACAAATCCTAATGTCTCCAAAAAATTTTTTGTTTCTGTCTTACCTCCTACCTTTTTAATAATACATTCTTCCCCTTGTTTTGCCATTGTTAAAGGCATAATAACACCCCTTTTCATTCATATTATAGTCAAGCATATACTTTATAATTACTTCACTATTTACTTTTTTAATTATATTTTTTATACAGTCAAGCAGATATTTACAATTTACTTCATTGTTAGTATGTGCTAACTTTCATTAGTTGTCAATTACTTTTTTTATTATATTTTAATGTTTTTTAAGAAAAATGTTCAAAAACAACGATTTTTTAATCTCATCAAGTAAGTTTTTGTTTCAATATCATAAAGATATAAGCGGAGCAGTAAGACTTGCGTTACAATAACAGCTAGATGGTTTAAGCAATCGGCAAAGCGAATTACGAATATCCGCTTAACCAAGAATAAACATTTAAAATAACTTGACTATGTTTTATAATGTGTTATTCTATAAATAGGATTTATTTCTATAATATATTATTTGGAGGTTTAGTGTGAAAAATAATGTTGATGCACTTATTTTTCACACGCCTATTTGTGCCGAAGCGTCACAAATAGGGCTTGATGCGACAATAGAAATCGCCTACGCAACTGCTTTAGCAGTTTTTTCTATTGCGCAATTCCTACGCTACGCTTCAGAATGGAGGTTTTTTATGGATTTATTAAAAGGTAAAGTAGCTATGGTAACTGGTGGAACAAGAGGAATTGGTTTTGCAATCGTAAAAACATATTTAGACAATGGAGCTTGTGTTGCATTATGTGGTTCTAAACAAGAAACAGTTGATATGGCTCTTACAAAATTAAAAGAACTAAACCCTGATTACAAAGTTATCGGTTTATGTCCAAATTTACAAGACTCTCAAGAAGTTGAAAAAGCTGTTAATACAACTAAAGAAACATTTGGTAGATTCGATATTATGGTAAATAATGCAGGCATTTCTGCCAGAGGAAGTCTTTATGACTATAAACCAGAAGATTTTGATAATATTATAAAACTTAATGTGACAGCTGTATTTAACTGCGCACAATCTGCAGCAAAAGTAATGAAAGAGCAGGGAGGCGGTGTAATTTTAAATACAAGCTCTATGGTTAGCATTTATGGACAACCTTCAGGTGTTGGATATCCAACTTCTAAATTTGCAGTAAATGGATTAACAAAATCCCTTGCCAGAGAGTTAGGAAAAGATAATATTCGTGTAAATGCTGTTGCACCAGGTGTCACAAAAACAGATATGGTTGCAGCGCTTCCAGATGAAGTTATCAAACCATTGATAGCAACTATCCCATTAGGACGTGTTGGCGAACCAGAAGATGTCGCTAATGCCTTTTTATATCTCGCAAGCGATATGGCAAGCTATGTAACAGGTGTTGTGCTTTCTGTAGACGGTGCAGCAAGAAGCTAATATAAAACCTTTCAAATATTTTTAATTTTATAAAAAGAGGCATGGTAACTGATAAAATAATCTTATAAAAATTTATAAATAAGTGTTGATTTTTATAATTTTTTATTGATAGAATAAAGTATAAACATGATAAGGAGTTTTTGATTATAAGTAAATACTATTTATTTTATCAATGAGTTTTCAAAAATATTAGGAGTATCAGTACAAACATTAAGAAATTGGGATAATAATGGTAAACTTCACCCACATCATACATCTAATAATGGATACAGATATTATTCACATGAACAGTTCAATCAAGTTATGAGCATAAAGCCTAATTTAGATAGACTTGTAATAGGCTATTGCAGGGTAAGAAAATTTGTAAACGAGCTTATAGAGGATGGTGAAGAAAACATTGATAAAAACAATGCGAGTAATGTTACTGCCAAACAATAAACAGAAGACTAAATTATTTCAATATGCAAATACCGCCAGATTTGCTTATAACTGGGCATTAGGGAGAGAAAAAGAAAATTATAAAGTTCATGGGAAATTTATATCCGATGGAGAATTGCGAAAAGAATTTACTCAATTAAAGAAAATGGATCAATATGAATGGCTGAAAGCTATATCGAATAATGTTACAAAACAAGCGATAAAAGATGCTTGTAATGCCTATAAA
>CAJUBU010000016.1 GCA_910585095.1 uncultured Lachnospira sp. | reverse complement strand
TTATGAGTAATAGTAGTTTAGTTGATGTGGTTATAGAATCACCAAATTGTAATAGTCCAAGAAAGGATAAAATTAGAAAGATTACTATACACCACATGGCAGCAGTATGGACAGTGGAGCGTTGTGGAGAGTGTTTTGCTGATTCTAATAGGCAGGCTTCATCAAATTATGGCATTGATAGTAATGGAAAGGTTGGTCTTTATGTAAGTGAATCTAATAGAGCATGGATATCGGGTAATGCTGAAAATGATAATCAGGCGGTAACAATTGAAGTATCCAACTGTGAAATGGGTGGAAGCTGGGCAGTATCCGACAAGGCATATAATAAGTTGATTGATTTATGTGTGGATATTTGTCAAAGAAATGGTATTGAAAGACTGAATTATACAGGTGACACTTCAGGAAATCTTACGATACATAAAATGTTTCAGGCTACGGCTTGTCCTGGACCATATCTTGAAGCCAGAATGCTAGATATAGCAAATCAAGTAAATAAAAGGCTTGGAGTAGAAATTGATAAGGAAGTATCTGAAAATGATGTTTATATTAAATCGGATAACGTGGTATCAGAAATAAGCAGTATCAAAACAGATAACATTGATGTTGAATATCAGGTGCAGCTAAAAGAAGGTAAAAGATGGCTTCCAGTGGTACATAACCTCACTGATTATGCAGGAATAGTTGGCAAGGAGATTATTGGAATTGCGATTAAAGTATCAAAAGGATATGCTACATATAGAGTACATGATGTTGATGGTTGGCATGGAATGATTGATACAAGAAATACCAATATTAACGATTTTCAAAATGGTTATGCAGGCAATAACAAGCCGATTGACGCATTGGAAATCTATTATTACACACCAGATGAAATTATCAATAATACTGGATATAAAAAAGCAGTTTATCGTGTCTCACCAGTAAATGGCGAATATTTTGATTGGCAGTATGATAATGAAACAAGCAATAATCAAGATGGCTATGCAGGTGTATTTGGTATGCCAATTGATAGGGTGCAGATTGTGATTGAATAAAAGAAAGGTAGATTATGAAAATGAAAAATTATATTGGAACAAAGATTGTAAAGGCTGAACCAATGGAGAAAGATGGAAAGGCTGGATATAGAGTAAAGTATCCTGACGGTTATGAGAGTTGGTGTCCAGCAGATGTTTTTGAAAAAGCATATCATGAACTTGATTGTAAAGATTTTATAAATGCAGAGTAGAAAAATGTAGAATAACACTGAAATATGTGGTATGATGAATGTGTTACCGCCCCCTAGACTGGTACAGAAAGGGGTGAATTGCATGGAAATATTTATTACATTTGTAGTCGCTGTTGCGGCTGGTGTAGCTTGCCACTACATCATCAAATGGTTAGACGGCGACAAATAGTCGGTAACTAGCCTATGGGTTTAAGCCTTCCCATTGCCAAAATTAGGAATAAAAAACCTCCAGATGTGCGCTCTGGAGGTTTTTGTTGTCGTCCTGCATGGACTATTTATTACATTTTTGCCTATTGGCATTATAGCATATGCAATTTTTATTTGCAATATTCTTTTTTTAGAATTATTGAATGATGATAATTTATATTTTCAACTATTTTTGTTAATATAGAACTTTTTATTACTCCATCACTCCCTAATTAATAGGGAGTGATTTTGTATATATACCAATTTTTAACATAAGAAATATTATAACTCAGGTCTCCATACCAAAAATATAAAAACATATGGATACCTTATGAAAAAAATGCAATAGAGTCTTTCTTAAATTAAATTTATATTTTTATTTAAAAAGTATGAAAAAATTGGTGATATATCAAAATGAATACTAAAAATTATGTATTATAAACAATTGATAAAAATAGGTAATTTTATTAGTATTTTCTTTAATTAAAAAATAGTATAACAAATATAAACACATAAATCAACTAAAAATAAAAAACAGTAAAAAGGGCGAAATGATAGTTAATAATTGATTTATTTAACATGTTATTTTAAGACTATTAGTAGAAACGTTTTTAATTGCTTTTTCAGAAATAATGTGATAAATATTTTCATAGTTATTTTTTAACTATCACATTTTCTGTAAAGTCAATTTTGGTCTGTTTATTCTTCTATAAGAAAAATGTCTGTCTAATGTCTTTTATATTTACGGTTTTTATGTGTTCATTTTATTTAAAGTTTATTTCATAATTGTTATAAAAGAGGACAGCTAATTAATAAATAGTTTTCCTCTTTCTTAATTATATAAATTTGCTATTAATCTCAATATTAAATATTTCTTTATCTTGTCGGCATCTGAAAATTTACAAGTGCTTTGTTCAGAAAATCATTAAATGGTTTCATAATTCGGAAAATTTCCACTGCTTTTGAAAGAAATGTTTTTGCATTATTGAGTTCTTTATCTTCTAACGGATATTTCAGATACCAACTCTTATATTTTAGATATTCTGCCTGTGGATGCTCTTTTTCATATCCCGCAGGAACATTCTTTAATGCCGTTCCCTTTACAGTGAAATATTTTTTAAATTTTGGCTCGTGGATAATCTTTTCCCATTCTTCTCCATTTTGGGCAATATGATTCCGTATCATCGTTGTTGCATCTTTAAACATATCTGTAAATAAGCCCCCTCCCAAAAAGGACTGATTGTTTGGCTTTATCATAAGATAATATCCGACAGGAACAGGCAGTTTACCTTCAGAGGAAATATGGGCACGGAAAGCAGGATTATAAGGTGATTTATCATGGCTGAAACGTGTATCCCTTACAATTTTAAATGTAAGGTCTTTTGGATTATTATGTAAAATGCTGTTGTCGAATTTTCCAATTTCTAATATCAACGCTTGTAACAGATTTTCAAACTCAGTATTTGCTTTTTTGTAATCCTCCTTATTTGCATGATACCAATCACGGTTGTTATTCATGCTAAGTAACGATAAGTAATCTATAATTGTCTGTATATTCATAATCTATTATCTCCTTTACGAATTTTGGATAATGGAAAGCTGTGTAGAATCTAATAATTCCTGTATTAGATGTTTTATGCGTTCGGGAGATTGGTAGGACTTACAGAACGAGAAATTTTGTGATAAATCGTCAATATCTTCCATAGCATTTTTTACCTCAAACATAGTCTTAATAGGAATTTCTGTGGCTACTGTATAATCCAGTTGAAGTGGGTTTATCCTATGATTTTGTATTGCATAATTCACCCTATCTTTACATTTACATTTGCCACTGCCATATTCTCCGCAATATTGCCCAAGAAAATCTGCCATTTTCCTACGTATGCGGAAAAGCCGTTGACGATATGCTTCTGGGGTCATTTCCAAAATATCTCCTGCAATGCGACTGTCAATTTTAAACATTGTACCCAATATGAAAATACATCTGCTTTCCATATCAAGGCATTGCAGCATTACGTTGGTACAAGACATTTTCAGTTCCTCAGCCAGAATGTCTTTTTCTACATTCTGCGTTAAATCTGGCACATCCTGTATTTTCCCGTTTTTTATGTCATCTCCATAATATTCAAAACTCAACGGATAGTGGGCAAACATATGCTTTTTATAAGTTTTCAGATGATTAGCAGCAATACTGAAAACCCATGTTGTAAATGAACTTTCACCTCTAAAAGAGGATAAATGGGTAATCATTTTCAGCAAAATATCCTGTGTGGCGTCTTCTGCATCTGCAAATGTGCCAAGCATCCGCAGGGATAAATTAAATATAATGTCCTGCACGTTTGTGACAAGGGTTTCAAGGGATTTTTTATCCCCCGCTGTGGCTTTTTCTACCAAAGCGAGTAATTCTTCATTCGTTTTTTTATTCATCGATTTTTACCTCCTATTTAATTAGACAACGTTTTCTTGTTTGTGTGACAGAAAAAATTTATTTTTTTATAAAAATTCATATTGTCACAACTCCAACTAATCAAAATATTATAGTTTGTATGCTTATCTCATTACAATAAATACTTTGTAAAATTATTATCTTTATATAGAATATTTACCTGTTCATAATTTCTCTTGCATAAGCTCTTATATTATTGAGCTGTTCTAAAATTAGAATTTTTGGATATTTCCGACTCATTCTAAAACGTTTTTTTCTTTAGGCGTTTTGTTATGTCTTGTACCTATTTCATGTCCTCTATGAGGCGCTCAAAGCATTCTTGTATTTGACTGTTGTCGGCAAGGTAGGCAGTTTGTTACTTGGGATGGTAAAAATTGGTTTTGAAATTGCCAGACTAAACAGGAATTTTAACCTTATCAAGCAGCATAGTAGATTACGAATATCCACTTAACTTTTATTTATAAGGAAGCTAGGCTTTTGAATGATTATTATGAGAAACAAAAGACAGAAGAATTTATCCAAGTGCAAATAGAATAGGAAATATTGGATATATAGATTGTTTTGTTGAGTTAAGTGCTATGGTAGATGTTATAGCGTTTGAATTGGTTTATATAAGTTATATATGTTGAAAAATTTGTTGTTATTTTTTTGGTATATAAAAATGTGCCTTTGATTTGAAAAAATAGACTATGTATGATATAATAAAGCAATTATAAAAATATTTGTTGTATCAGCAAAGCATCGTACAAAGAGTGAAAGAGAATGGGGTATGTCATGGCAAATTCTTATAAGAATTGGTGGAAAATATTATTTAAAATGAGCTATTAATGGAATTAATAAAGAATTATTGAACTATGCATCACAGATTTTCGGACAAGAAAATATGGCTAATGTGAATAGAAATATTTTAAATTTGTTGAGGCAATCAAAGAGTTTACCAAGAATGCTGAATAAAAATAAAAGAGAAAGGATAATTCTATGGCTAATACATATCAAATAATAGATGAAAAAACGTGGAAAAGAGCAATGCACTGTATGGTATTTAAGAATAGTATTGAACCTGCTTTTTGTGTGACATTTGAATTGGATATTACAAATTTTCTAAAAAGAATCAAAGAACAAAGATATTCATTTACTATTGCAATGGTTTATGCTGTCTGTAAATGTGCCAATGAGATAGAGGAATTTCGGTATCGTTTTGTGGAGGACAATGTTGTATTGTTTGATAAGATTGATACTGCTTTTACATATCTAAATCAGGAAACTGAATTATTTAAAGTTGTTCAAGTGCCTATGACAGATACAATGCAAGAATACATTGACTTGGCGACGAAAACGGCAAAAGAACAAACACAATATTTTACAGGACCATTAGGAAATGATGTTTTTCAATGTTCGCCTATGCCTTGGGTAACATATACGCATATATCGCATACCAATTCAGGTAAAAAAGGAAATGCAACACCTTTATTTGATTGGGGGAAATATTTTGAAAGAGAGGGCAGAGTGCTAATGCCCGTTTCTGTGCAGGCACATCATTCATTTGTTGATGGTTTGCATATTGGAAGATTTACAGAAAAGTTACAGACATTTATGAATGAATATAAAAAGATAGTTTAAAATAATAGGACATTTCACTTAAATAGGGAATTGTCCTATTTTAATTATTTTGCCAAGTTGAACGATAGAATTTTTTTCATTGACATTTTAATAAAACTCTACTAAAATGATAGCAAGTACTTGCATGGAGGTTGTACGATGGATGAGACAAGTCAAAAAATTATAGATGCTACGATGACTCTGATACGTGATAAGGGTTATGTAGCTACGACAACAAAAGATATTGCACGTTTGGCAGGGGTAAATGAATGTACCTTATTTAGAAAATTTCAAAATAAAAAAGATATTGTGTTGCAGGGAGTGGCTCAAGAAAAATGGCGAGCAAATGTTACAGAAGATATTTTTCAACATGTGCAGTGGGAATTGGCGCCTGATTTAGAAATGTTTATGAATGCTTATATGGACAAGATAACGCCCGATTTTGTGAATTTGTCTATTGGATTAAGAGCGCCGCAGCTTTATGCTGAAACAGCGCCATTAATTATGAAAGTGCCGCAGGCTTTTGTATCTTCTTTAATTGAATATTTTAAGAAAATGCAAGAATTGGGAAAGATAGCACCACTTGATTTTGAGAGCTTGGCAATGACGATTTTTTCTTCTACGTTTGGTTATACCTTTTTAAGCGCTTCTTTTAATCAAAATCTTGCAAAGGTTAGCAGAGAAGAATTTATTAAATGCAGTGTGAAAATTTTTTTAGAAGGGATTTTATAAAGAAAAAGTGACGCTAATATCATAGCGTTCTTTAAATTGCATTTTATGCGTGCAAGTACATGCTTACACAACTTCATACAATATTTATAGTATGTTTCAGAATGGAGGGTTTATATGAATATAACAGGAGCAGAATTTGTTATAAAGGCTTTGAAAGAAGAAGGTGTAGATACGCTTTTTGCATATCCGGGAGGACAAGTGATTGATTTATTTGATGCCTTATATAAAGAAGACGATATTAATATTATTTTGCCAAGACATGAACAGGGATTGATTCATGCTGCTGATGGATATGCACGTTCTACTGGAAAGGTTGGCGTCTGTTTGGTTACAAGCGGTCCGGGAGCAACCAATCTAGTGACAGGAATTGCCACTGCTAATTATGACAGTGTTCCGCTTGTCTGTTTTACAGGACAAGTGCCAACACATCTTATTGGAAATGATGCATTTCAAGAAGTTGACATTGTAGGAATTACAAGAAATATTTGCAAGTATGCAGTGACTGTTCGCAGAAGGCAGGATTTAGCTGAAATTATCAAAAAGGCGTTTTATATTGCAAAAACTGGAAAGCAGGGTGTTGTGGTGGTTGATTTGCCAAAAGATATACAACAAGAATATGGAAGTGATGAATATCCAGATAAAATCGAAATCAGAGGATATAAGCCTAATAAATCTGTCCATGTTGGACAGATAAAAAGGGCAATGGAGGTGTTAAACCATGCACAAAGACCCATTTTTTTAGTTGGAGGCGGTGTAAAGAGCAGTCATGCAGCTTTGGAAATGAAAAAGCTTGCAGAAATCACAGGGGTTCCTGTTGTTACTACGATAATGGGAAAAGGAGTTCTTCCTACAAACCATCCTTTATATGTAGGAAATATTGGGATACATGGCAGCTATGCAGCGAATACTGCCATTAGTCAATGTGATGTGCTTTTTTCGATTGGAACGAGATTTAATGACCGCATTACAGGCAAAATAGAACGGTTTGCTCCCCATGCTGTGATTATTCATATTGATATTGATTCAGCTTCTATTTCAAGAAATATTGTTGTTGATATTCCAATTGTAGCAGATGCAAGAAAAGCAATTCATTTATTGATAGAAAAGGCAATGCCTTTAAATATAAAAACATGGGTCAATCAGATTGATGCATGGAAAAAGCAGCATCCAATTACAATGAAAAAAGAGGGGATAACGCCTGAAAAAATTATAAAGCATATCAATCAGATTTTTGACAGTGCAATTATTGCGACGGATGTAGGGCAAAATCAATTATGGGCAACACAATTTTTTGACATGGATGAAAAGAAACAATTGTTGACTTCTGGTGGATTAGGTACGATGGGATATGGTCTCCCAGCAGGAATTGGAGCAAAAATAGGAAATCCCCAAACAGACGTTGTTGTAATTGCAGGTGATGGCGGTATACAGATGAATATTCAAGAAATGGCTACATCGATTGTTTATGAGCTGCCAATTACCATTTGTATTTTTAATAATGGTTATTTAGGAAATGTAAGACAATGGCAGGAACTGTTTTTTGACAAGCATTATTCTAGTACTTGTATGCGTTACAGAAAAAGTTGTGCCATACACTGTAATACGCCAACAAAAAGTTGTCCAAAATATACGCCGGATTTTGTAAAATTAGCGCAAAGTTATGGCGCTAAGGGCATTCGTGTGACAGAAGAAAAAGAAATAAGAAAAGCTCTGCAAACAGCGAAAAATACAAAAAATATGCCAACGATTATTGAATTTATAATTGACAGAGAAGAAAATGTGCTGCCTATTGTTCCACCCGGAAATGCTTTAAATCAAATGATGATAGAAAGAGAGGAACTATAAATGACAAAAAAAAGATGGATATGTCTGTTTGTTGAAAATGAAATTGGTGTGCTTGCTAGAATTTCTGGTTTATTTTCTGGAAAGTCTTATAATGTCGATTCGTTGACAGTAGGGGTGACAGAAAATAAGAGTATTTCTCGTATGACAATTGGACTGACGAGTGATGACCGAACATTTGAACAGATTAAAAAGTCGCTTAATAGAAGTGTAGAGGTTATTAAAGTAGTGGACTATACAGAGATGGATATACATATAAAAGAGTTAATGTTTGTTAAAATAAGTCATTGTTCAGATAGAGATATAGAAGAAATTTTTAGAATGGCACAAGTTTTTCTTGTCACAGTAATGGATTATAATCAAGAAAATGTATTGATAGAAAGTGTGCAGACAGAAGACGATAATAACCGATTTATTGCTTTATTGGAAAAATGTTATAGCAATCGCATGGAAATTGTAAGAGGAGGCAATGTTGCTGTTGAGGCATTAAATGGATAAGTTTCCTCACAGTTGACAAAATAGAATTAAATATCGTATTAATCCATTGTATTCTTTTTAAAAACAGATTATAATTTTTATATAAAATACAAGAGATAATTAGTTTTATTGAAGAATGGAGGGAGCAATGAATCATTTTAATATAGCACAAAATCTTGTAAGACTTCGGCATGAAAAGAAAATTACACAGGAGCAGTTAGCATACTTTTTAGGGGTGACAAAGGCTTCCGTCTCAAAGTGGGAGACTAGACAAAGTCTTCCTGATATAAGCCTGCTGCCATTGCTTGCTTCTTTTTTTGATATTTCTGTTGATGAATTGATTGGTTATCATCCACAGCTTTCAAAAGAAGAAATCATACAGTTATATTATGAATTTTCAGAGGATTTTGCAAAAAAATCGTTTGAGGAAGTAATGGATAAAATTAATGTTCATGTAAAAATGTATTATTCATGTTATCCTTTTATTTTTCAAGTATGTATATTGTTGATAAATTATTATACACTTGCAAAGGAAAAATCACAGCAGACAGAAGTTTTACAGTTTATTATTACGCTGTGTGAGCATGTTCAAAGCGACTGCAAAGATATGAATATATGCAGCAGTGTTGTTGTTTTACAAGCAATTGCAAATTTGCAGATGGGAAAGGCACAAGAAGTCATTGAACTGTTGGAGGATATAACAAAGCCGTATAAATTAGTTAATCAAAGCAGTATATATTTGACAATGGCTTATATGATGTTGGGCGATATTCAAAAGGCAAAAAGCGTTACGCAACTTAATTTATATTATGATATTTTAGCATTAGTTGGCGATGCAAAACAATATTGTTCGATATCGATTGATAATTTTGACATTTGCAATGAAACTGTAAAACGTATTGATAAAGTCATTGAAGCATTTGAATTGATAAAACTTCACCCTAATGATACGGCTGTATTTTATTATCAGGCAGCAGTATGTTATAGTACAAACAAGGATATAAAAAATACAGTACATTATTTAAATCTTTATGTGGATTGTTTGGAAGAATTATTTAAAAATGATGAGATAATGCTACATGGAGACTGGTATTTTGACAGTATTATGGAAAGTTTTAAAGAGTTTGGCATTGGGTTAAAGGCGCCAAGAAACAGAAAAGCAATATTGGAAGATGTCTATGATTCTCTTGAAAATCCTGTATTTGCGAATCTCCAAAAGGAAAGCGAGTACAACATGATAAAAGACAGACTTAAAAAAATATTATAAGTTTGTTGTCTATTCGTGTTAAAGTGGTTTTGTTGTAAACGTATGTCTGTTTACAAAATAGAGAGCAGCAAGTTGTTTGTTAAATGTAAAGATGAATGGAAAGGTATGGTTATTTATTATGGAAGATTTAAAATCACTGTTGCCGTTTATCATTCCAATTGCCATTGCTGAATTGGCATTGTTGGGATTTACTTTATGGCATATTCTTACCCATAAGAATTATAAGTGCGGCAATCGAACATTATGGATTATTGTAGCTATTGTTGGTATGCAGTTTATTGGACCCGTTTTATATTTTATTTTTGGAAAAGAGGATTAATGATGGATATGTTACAAATTTCACATATTAATAAGTCGTTTGGAAAACATCAGATATTAAATGATTTGAGTTTTAATGTTCCACAGCATTGTATATTTGGCTTTATTGGGCAAAATGGAGCAGGAAAGACCACGACCATGAAATTGATATTGGGACTGTTAAAGTCCGATAAAGGAGATATTTTTGTCAATGGAGAAAAGGTGCAATTTGGTTCCAATTCGACAAATCAGTGGATAGGATATCTGCCTGATGTACCAGAATTTTATGGATTTATGACGCCAAGTGAATATTTAAAAATGTGCGGTGAGATTACAGGAATGAACGCTGATTTGATTAAGAAAAGAAGCGATGAATTGCTTGAGATGGTCGGTCTTGCCTCACAGCAAAAGCGTATAAAAGGATTTTCAAGAGGAATGAAACAGCGGCTTGGTATTGCGCAAGCGCTTATCAACAATCCTAAATTGTTAATATGCGATGAGCCAACAAGCGCACTAGACCCTGTTGGAAGAAAGGAAATATTAGATATTTTAAAATCAGTAAAAGAACATACAACGGTTGTATTTTCGACACATATTCTTTCTGATGTAGAAAAAATTTGTGATAGAGCAGCATTTTTACACAATGGCAGTATTGTTCTTGAAAGGGATATTGCAGATATTAAAAATGTAGAAAGAGTGAGCAATATAGAGATTGATTTTATTCAACATGAAGAAGCGCTCCATTTTGTTCAATTATATGGTGAGGGTGAGTTGACAGAAATCAATAAAGTTGTCTTATCTGCAAAAAGTAAGTCTAATATGTTAAAAATTCTTGGATTTTTATCAGAAAATCAGTTTGATATTGCCTGCGTGCAAAGGCAGGAACCTTCGCTGGAAGATTTATTTTTAACCATTATCAAACAGGATAAGTCATAAAGAATGGAGTAGAATCATTAGCTGTTTCTAAAAATTGGTTGCAGCATGGAGGATAAATATGAAACAATTTATAGCATTTACAAAAAAAGAAATTTTAGAACAAATTAGAAGCGGAAAATTATTTATTATTCTTATTATTTTTATTGTTGTTGGCATTATGAATCCAGCAATCACAAAATTGACGCCATGGATAATGGATTTATTGTCAGACCAGCTTAGGGAGGCTGGCATGGCGTTGCCGGAAATCCGTGTTGATGCAATGACTTCATGGGCGCAGTTTTATAAAAATATGCCGATGGCATTTATTGCATTTATGATTTTTTTTAGCGGTACATTTATTGTTGAATTTCAGCATAAAACATTAATTAATATGATTACAAAAGGAATGGTGCGGTATAAAATTATATATTCAAAAATGCTTGTTATTACAGTTCTTTGGACTGTTGGATTTTGGGTGTGTTATGGTATCACATATGGATATAATGCTTATTTATGGGACAATACAATTGTAAATCATCTTTTTAGTTCAGCTGGAATGTATTGGCTTTGCTGTGTGTGGATTATCTCTGTAATTCCACTGGCTTCGGCTTTATTTCATTCATTGGGAGCATGTCTTTTAATGGAGGCAGCAGCAGTTCTCGTGCCATATTTATTGCAGATGATACCTAAATTAAGCAACTATATGCCAACACATCTTATGGATTCTGTAAATTTATTGATTGATGCTGCTAAACCTGATGATTATTTGTGGGCAGCGGTGATTGCGATAGGACTTATTATAATCAATATGATATTGGCTATTGTTGTTTTTAATAAAAAAGAGTTGTAAAATAAAAATAGGTATTGCCTTATTTGTGTTAAAGCATGACAAATAAGGCTTGCTGTAACAATATTTGCGCAAATTTTTGTAGGATGTTTTGCAATAGAAATTTAGGAGAGTATAATGAACAACAATAAGCATAGTATGTGCAATCCAGCTTGTATTGTACAGGGAAAACATTATCGTTTTTCTGTTTTAACACCGCAAATGCTGAGAATGGAATATTCAGAATCGGGTATTTTTGAAGATTTGGCTACACAGACGGTTCTTAACCGAAATTTCTCTGTACCTGAATTTACGGTTATAGAATCAGACCAGCGACTTGAAATTGATACGAAAGCATTTCATATGGTGTATAATAAACAAGAATTTAATGAGGTCAATCTTTTTATTGATGTCAAATATGATTTTACCAATTATGGGGGCAGATGGTATTTTGGAACGAAAACCTACGGATATCCTCCGCGTGAGCATAATTTAAAAGGAACTGCAAGGACACTAGACCGTATTGACGGTGAGCTTCCTCTTGACTATGGGCTTATGGACAAAAGCGGGCGAACATTTTTTGATGACAGCAATTCCTTTGTTATTGATGAGGAAGGCAATCCTGTAAAAAGACTGCATAAAGAAACCGATGTATATTATCTTGCATATGGACGTGATTATTTTCAATGTATACATGATTTTTATTTGTTGTCGGGAGCCGTTCCGCTTCTTCCAAGATATGCGCTGGGCAACTGGTGGAGCCGTTATTGGAAATACAGTGAAGACAGTTATACACAACTTCTGACAGAATTTGAAAATCGAAAAATTCCGTTTACGGTTGCCGTTATGGATATGGACTGGCATATTGTTAATGTGCCAATGGAATCAGGTGGAGGCTGGACAGGCTATACATGGAATCGCGAGCTTTTTCCGAATCCTGCAGCATTTCTTGAGTGGGTTCATAAACATGGCTATCATGTAACATTAAATGTACATCCTGCGTCAGGTGTGCGTTCTTTTGAAGAAATGTACACGGATATGGCACAGTTTATGGGAATAAATCCTGAAAGCAAAAAAACGATTGAATTTGATTTGACCAATAAAGAATTTATAACGGCATATTTTAAGTTTTTGCATCATCCTCGTGAAAAGGAAGGTGTTGATTTTTGGTGGATTGACTGGCAGCAGGGAAGCAACAGTGTAATCAGCGGATTAGACCCGCTGTGGCTTCTTAATTATTATCATTTTCACGATATGGAACACAGTGGGAAAAGGGGGCTTATTTTGTCCCGTTACAGCGGGCTTGGCAGTCATCGTTATCCTCTTGGATTTTCAGGAGATACCATTGTATCATGGGAATCGCTGGCATTTCAGCCGTATTTTACAGCGACTGCTTCCAATGTTGGTTATACATGGTGGAGCCATGATATTGGCGGGCATATGAATGGTTACAAAGACAATGAGCTTGCAGTCCGCTGGTATCAGTTTGGTGTATTTTCACCAATTAACAGGCTGCACAGCAGCTCAAATCTTTTCTGTGGCAAAGAGACATGGAATTATCCCGAACCGTATTGCAGCATTATGGAAGATATACTGCGTTTCAGACATTGTATGATTCCGTATTTATATACATTAAATTATCGCTGTCATACAGAGCTTGTTCCTGTGATTATACCTGTATATTATTATTATCCTTTTGAGGAGATGGCATATTTATATAAAAATCAATACTTTCTTGGAAGTGAGCTGCTGGTATGTCCGATTACCGTTCCATGTGAACATAGTTCGTGCAGGGCAGGAGTAGAATGTTTTATACCTAAAGGATTATGGACAGATATTTTTACAGGTGATGTCTATAATGGCGGGGATTGTGGTAAAAAAGCTATATTAAACAGAAGTATTCAAAATATCCCTGTCCTTGCAAAATCGGGCGCAATTGTTCCGCTTTCAGGAAATATAGATTCTTTTAATAGTTTTGACAATTTAGACCACGTTTTGTGTAATTCAATTCAATTGCCTGATGTTCTTGATGTTCTTATATGTCCTGGCGGTTCAAATACATTTTCACTTTATGAAGATGAGGGAGATGGTTTTGAATATCAAAAAGGTGTTTACGCGTTGACATGTTTTACGCTTGACTGGAATCAAAACAGCGCACAGTTTTCAATCCATGTTAAAGGAGATACCTCAATTCTTCCAAAAGCAAGAGCATACAGACTGTTGTTTAGGGGATTTGGTTCAGATGTAACCTTTAGCAGTAAAAAAGCCATTATTCCGGCAGTCTATGACGCCAAAACGCATACATGGACGGTTACGATGGATTCTATGTCTTATGAACGTTTTGAAGAAAACAGTAATTTTGCGATACAGCTTGCAACGTCTTCTGGTAAGTCTTTGGAATACAGCGGTGAATGGATGGATGACAGAATTTATGATTTTTTGCTGCAAGCTCAGATAAACAATAATACAAAGCGTGATATTTACAATATGTTTAAAGATATTCAGGATAAGATGATAATAATATCAAATTTAATGGCAATGCAGCTTGAAAAGCCTGTATTTGATGTTTTAATGGAGTATTTAACACAATAAAAATTCGTTACCCCACTTATGCCTTTGCAGCATTGAAGTGGGGGACTTTCTTGATAAGGTTAAATTATTTATTGCAATATTTTGCAAAAAAATCACGGCATACCCATTTTTCGATATAGGCAATAATTTTTTTTTTGATGTTGATGAAATCTGTTCTAATGGATAATTCCACTGAAGATTTTGGACAAGCATTAAAAGATAATTTCCATTTATGTCATAACTTGGATACCAGCCCAAATCAATCAGTAAATTGGCTTTTTCATTATATAGCTGTAATAAATCTTCATGTAATTCAAATGAATCTTTTTTGTCATGTATATGGATATCATATTCTGTAAAATTATTATATACTACTTTCCATCCTGCCTGAATCCGTAACGGCTGCAATTTATAATACATTAATTAATCTGTTATGAAGTGATTTTTTTAAATGGAAATTGTAACAAATCACTGCAAACATTTCCTTTCATCTTGATTTTATTATTGTATTTGTCCATCAAATTTTTGTCAATTCGTTTCCATTAATTTTTGGATACACTATAATAAATTATTTTTTTATTGACATATACCCTATATGGGTATATTATACTCGTATAAATATAAAATTATCATTTATTTAAGGAGTAAAATACAATGAGCAAACAGCCAAATTTTCCTTTTGACCTGACAGGTTATACCTGTTTTTCTATTATCAACTGTCCTGTGGAGCAGGCAATTCAGCTTTTGAAAGAGTATCCTGATATTTGCGCCGCAGAGGATAGGATTCCTTTTTCTTTTCAAATCACTGCTTTGCCAGAGGAAGCAAAGTGGACTCTTGTGCGCTGGCCTCAACCAGGAAGATTTTTTGATTTGATGAACTTGACCATATGGCTGATGGGGTATCGTGCTGGTCTAGGCGGAGAAAATCCTATTTTTGTAGCCTTTCCGCCCGCAGAGCGAACGGCAGAAGGCGTGTTTCTAGCTCGACCTGACTATGACAATCCGTTTGGTGATTCGATGTTGGGTTTCTGGCAAAACTGGAGTTTTGATTATAATATACCGAAAGAAAATTTACGTTGGATTGGCGAGGATGTGTTTCCACAGGAATATTTTTTCAACGGGCGTGGCTATTCCTCTACGGGATTTCAACTAGAGTGGTTGAAGAATTTGGAGCGCATTTCGAGTTGGGAGGAATGTTCCATTTCAATGGAAAGGTAAGATTTTCAATATTTTACAAAAAAGATGGTTTATTTATTAAAAAAAATAAGGAGAATATATGGATTCTTGCTGTAACAGAAAAAAACAGAGAACAGAAAAGGAGTATAAAGCACTTATTAACAGGCTTAGTAGAATAGAAGGACAAATACGTGGTATTCGCGGTATGGTTGAAAAAGATGTCTACTGTATTGATATTTTAACACAAGTGGCGGCAGTAAGCGCAGCACTCAGCGGATTTAGCAAAGAATTGCTGGCAAATCATATCAAAACATGTGTGATGAATGATATCAAGGAAGGCAATGAAGAAACGATTGATGAGCTTTTAGAAGTGTTAAAAAAATTGATGAAGTAAAAAGATAGTGTGAAAAATAAATTTTTCACACGCAAGTTTGTGCTTATGCTAGGACTTGCAGGCTGAGCAAGAATGGGAGATAAATATGGAACAATATCAAGTGACTGGCATGAGTTGTGCGGCATGTAGTGCCAGAGTGGAAAAAGCAGTAAAAAAGATAGATGGCGTGACCGCTTGTTCCGTAAACCTTCTCACCAATTCAATGGGCGTGGAGGGGACTGCGAAACCTTCGGATATTATTAAGGCGGTAGAAGAAGCAGGATATGGTGCATCAGTAAAATCAGGGGATTCAACAAAAAATAGCAATGCGGATTCTTTTGTCGATTATGCTGCACAAGAGGAAGCATTGCAGGATAAGGAAACGCCAAAATTAAAAAAGAGGCTTCTCTTTTCAGTTGTTTTTTTACTTATATTAATGTATTTTTCTATGGGGCATATGATGTGGAATTGGTCTGTACCATCCTTTTTAGCACAAAATCATATTGCTATGGGACTGTTGCAGATGTTGCTTACCATTATAATCATGGTTATCAATCAAAAGTTTTTTGTGAGCGGTTTTAAAGGATTGATTCACCGAGCGCCTAATATGGATACATTGGTTGCGTTAGGTGCAGGTGCGGCTTTTATATATAGTACATTTGCATTATTTATGATGACGGATGCACAGGTGAAAGGCAATACTGCTCTTGTGATGGCGTATATGCACGAGTTTTATTTTGAGTCTGCTGCCATGATTTTAACATTAATTACGGTTGGAAAAATGCTGGAAGCAAAATCAAAAGGAAGAACGACCGATGCTTTAAAAGGTTTGATGAAATTAGCGCCTAAGACAGCTGTTGTTATAAGAGATGGACAGGAAGTTACGGTTTCTGTAAGTGAAGTAGTCGCTGGCGATGAATTTATTGTAAGACCAGGAGGAAATATTCCTGTTGATGGTGTTGTAACAGATGGTATCAGTGCTGTCAATGAATCGGCGCTTACAGGGGAAAGTATACCTGTGGATAAACAAAAAGGAGACCATGTTTATGCGGGAACAATCAATCAATCGGGATTTATTCGCTGTCAGGCGGTCAATGTCGGCAAGGATACAACACTTGCTCAGATTATACAGATGGTAAGTGATGCGACTGCAACAAAAGCGCCCATTGCGAAGGTAGCAGATAAAGTGTCGGGTATATTTGTACCAGCAGTCATTGTGATAGCAATGGTTACTATTTTAGTATGGCTTGTGTCAGGAGCGGCTTTTGGATATGCGCTGGCAAGAGGAATATCAGTTTTAGTAATCAGCTGTCCATGTGCTTTAGGGCTTGCAACACCCGTAGCCGTTATGGTTGGCAATGGCGTTGGCGCAAGAAATGGGATTTTGTTTAAAACGGCTGTCTCTTTGGAAGAAACAGGAAAAGTTGGCGTTGTGGTTTTAGATAAAACAGGAACCATTACAAAAGGACAGCCTAAGGTTACGGATATTATTCCTTACTGTGCAAAAAAAGAACAACAAAAAAGCCGCGATATGTTGCTTAAAATGGCATATGTATTAGAGCAAAAAAGTGAACATCCACTATCGAAAGCTATTGTGGAATATGGTAATACAAAAAATATTTCATTGGAAGAAGTACAAGACTTTAAGGCGGTTGCTGGAAATGGTTTACAGGCTATGTACAAGGGAAAGCAGCTTGTTGGAGGCAATTTTTTATTTGTCAATCAATATGCATCAGTTTCCAAAAAAGTAAAAAATTGTGCGGATATACTAGCGCAAAATGGAAAGACCCCATTATATTTTGTCTATGATAACAAGCTTTTAGGAATTATTGCGGTTGCTGATGTTATAAAACAAGAAAGCCCACAGGCAATAGATGCTTTAAAAAATATGGGCATTGAAGTTGTTATGCTGACAGGCGATAATGAAAAGACCGCAAATGCTATTGGCAGACAAGTGGGCGTCAATAAGGTCATTGCAGGAGTACTTCCAGATGGAAAAGAAAACGCAATAAAGGATTTAAAAAAGCAGAAAAAAGTGGCAATGGTAGGTGATGGAATTAACGATGCACCTGCATTGATTCAGGCAGATATGGGGATTGCTATTGGCGCTGGGGCAGATGTTGCCATTGATGCCGCTGATGTAATATTGATGAAAAGCAGATTGACCGATGTTGTGACAGCCATTAAACTTAGTAGAGCGACATTGAGAAATATCCATGAAAATTTATTTTGGGCATTCTTTTATAATGTTATCGGAATACCGCTTGCAGCAGGGCTTTGGATACCTATATTTGGCTGGGAACTCAATCCTATGTTTGGTGCAGCCGCAATGAGTTTATCCAGTTTTTGCGTGGTGACAAATGCGCTGCGTCTTAATTTTTTTAAATCTTTTTATAGGGCGCAAAATGAAGTATCGTCAGACCTGGTAGAGGTTAAAGAAGATGAATTTATTGAGGAACAGCAAGAGTTGTCAGAAAATAATGGGACAGCAAGTAGGAAAGTAAATAAGAATGGTCAGCGTGATTTGCAAGCGGACTATTTATTGAATAAAAAGGAGGCTATTATGGAAAAAACAATTACAATTAAAGGAATGATGTGTGAACACTGTGAGGCAAGGGTAAAGAAAGTGCTTGAAAAATTGGAGCAGGTCAATGAAGCAAAGGTGAGCCATGTTGATGGAAAAGCCGTTATTTCTTTAAATGCAGATATCGACAATGATATAATAAAAAATGCAATTGAAGAGCAAGATTATACCGTTGTCGATATTATTTAAAATGAATGAAGAATAGTTTTGCACAGTAATTCTACGGTAGTGCTTATATTTTCAGAGCTTAGAGCGGAGTAATTGATAACAATTATTCCGCTTTTGGCATATATAGAATTTTCATAATAATCCGAAAGACAAGATAATTTTAAACCATTTTTGTAAGCGTGTTTTATCAGTTGTTTATCAGTTAAAGGAGTGTCTATTTGCATTAGAAAATGAATACCTGAATCGGCTTTGTCAATCGTTATTTTATCGGATATAGGGCTATGTTCTAAAGCGTCAATAAATTGATTCCGCTGTTTTCTATAATAAAGTCTCATTCGGTTGATATGCTTTTCAAAATGTCCTGTCTCTATAAAACGAGCCAATGTATACTGCTCAAAATTGGATACAGTACAAGAATAAAAACCTAATTTTTTGTTAAAAAGATGCAAAAGATTGATTGGTAAAATCATATAACTAATTCGTATCGTTGGCGTTAAGGATTTTGTAAAAGTGTTGATATAGATAACACGTCCTGTTTTATCAATACTTTGCATGGAAGGAATGGGTTTTCCTGATAGGCGAAATTCACTGTCGTAATCATCTTCAATAATATAATGGTCTTTATTATTCATTGCCCAAGATAAAAGTTCATAACGCCTTTTTATACTGGTGACAACGCCTGTTGGAAAGTGGTGTGAAGGTGATATATGTATAATATTGGCTTTGCTTTTATAGAGGGCATGAATATCGACACCTTGTTCATCCATAACAATGGATTTACAGGAAACATCATTGCTTTTATAAATTTTTCGTATTTTGCTGTAACAAGGTTCTTCCATAGCAAACGTATGGTTTCGTCCTAAAAGTTGTATAATCAGTCCATAGAGATATTCTGTTCCTGCACCAATAATAATTTGTTCTGGATGGATATTCATTCCTCGAAAATCTCGTAAATGGCGGCTGATTGCACATCTTAAATCATAAATTCCACCAGAAGGACAAGATTGCAGCAGGGCATCGCTTTGGTTCGTTATCACTTCACGAAGATATTTGGACCAAGTGTAAAAAGGAAACATGGTAGCAGGTGTTTTGTTGGATGTTAAATCAATCTTATAAGATTGGTGTATGTTATCCTTTGAAAGAAAAATATCTTGTGTGGCAGGGAAACAGCTGCTTGACGCAAGGTCATCTTGATTAAAGGTTATTGTGCCGTGATATGTAGAGTCATTTAAAACCGTATTTGGAGATTCAAGGGGATGTAACGTGTCAATCATTGTTACATCAGCTACATAGTATCCTTTTTTGGCAACAGAATAAATATAGCCCTCTGCAATTAATTGTTCGTAGGCATTTTCAACAGTAATCGTACTGATTCCAAGATTTTTGGCAAAAGACCTTTTGGAAGGAAGCTTTTCACCTGATGGGAGAACACCGTTTATAATATCTGCTTTAATACAGCGATAAAGATATTCATATAAATGTTGAGAACCAATATTTTCAAATGAATATGTGAGCATTTTTTAGCCTCCATGTTGTAACATATTTTTAAGAGGAGTTAATAGTTTAATTTTGGCAAAACTGTATAACATTTTTTTATTTTCTAAAAATAGTATAACATTTTTCTTTAATAAAATAAACATAATTTCCAAAATAGAATAAAAAAATTACATTTAGTATATTGACATAACAAAAGCAAAGATATATACTCTTTGTATATTAAAGATTTAATATTGATACATATAATTTTATAGTACTAAAAGTTATAATTCTTTTTCATAGTATTTGCAGATTTATTCGTATAAGCAATAAGATAAGAGTCTTATTTTAAGTTAACTATTGATTAATTTAAACTATTGTTGAATGTTGCTACGATAAAATATGTTATAGCTTTGCTGTGCATTATGCAGTCTATGAATACTTTACAGATATTTTAATCTGTATCCAATATGGGCATATCAAAAAGATACACCCATCTATACCATCAGATTATATTGAATATCATTTTTTAAATAAGTGTCTTCAAAATAATAGTATGGTTTAATGTTCCAGTTTTAATCAATTTTCATTTAATAATGGTCTACAAAGTATGAAGTATAAAATGAAGAGATTTGTGTCTGTGCGTTGCTTGTCACAAATTTGTAAGAATTTTTTGTTCTTTGTGCAAAAAGCAGCGCAGAAAAGAGGAATAAAATGAACTATTATGATTTTTTAAATAATGTAAAAGAGGGGGTGGCAAAGCTCGCTGATAAAAAGGATAGTATTACAATAAACCATATTATTAAAAATAATGGCAGAGAATTAGATGGTATTGTGATAATGGAAGAAGGCAGCAAAGTTGCACCTACTATTTATGTAAATAACTATTATAAGGATTATGTCAATGGATGTAGTATTGAGACAATATGTGATGAAATTTATAATACTCATATAGAAAATAAGAGCAATATAGATATCAATACAGAATTTTTTGAAGATTATAGAAATATCAAAGATAATATTATATATAAAGTGATAAATTATGATAAAAATCAAAAACTTTTAGCTGATGTACCACATAGAAAAGTATTGGATTTAGCAGTAGTTTATTATTTTATTATTGAACATTGGGATAATATTAGTGCTTCAGCAATGGTTCATAACGAACATCTTGCAGTATGGAAAATTACAGAGGAAGATTTGTATTTAGCAGCAGTAGATAATACACCAGAATTATTGGAGTGTGTTATAAAGCCAATGAGTTCTTTGTTAAACGAGTTTGCAAGAGAATGTCAAGGTAATGCAGAAGATAATTGTATCAATGTGTTTAATCGAGATTATGAAATGTATGTAATGACAAACAAAACAAGAATTAATGGTGCTTCCTGCATTTTTTATGATGGTGTGTTAGAACATTTTGCGGATTCAATTGATTCTGATGTCTATATATTGCCATCTTCTGTACATGAGGTTATTCTTTTGCCAAAGTCGAAAGGATTTGACAAAGAAATACTAAAGAAAATGGTTCGAGAAGTCAATATTGAAGGTGTTTCAGCAGATGAAGTTTTGTCTAATAATATTTATGAGTATGTGAAAAAAGATGAAGAAATTATTATGCACGTTTAGAGTCGATTAAAAATAGTTATTAAATAAAAAATCATTTTAAGATGAAGAAGTTTTTTATCTAGCTTTTGTAAATCAACATGTCATGAGGGTCATAATATCAATATATGTTTTGTGCATTTTGCTCTAATCAAAGATGTTTGACCCTTAGGCAGGTTTATTTAACATAAAAATTTTGTGAAAGATAACATTATTTTTATAAAAAATGTTAATATAAATGTGCATGATGGGAGTTGAACCCACGACTTTTTGCTCCGGAGGCAAACGCTCTGTCCACTGAGCTACATGCACGAAATATAAAGAAGCGCAAATCCATAATTTGGATTTACGCTTATGATTTCCTTATTAGGAAATTGCATCCTTAGATGAATTTAATCATAAAAAATAAAATACTAAGAGTTGTTTGCAACTCTTTTTTTATCGAACGAATATTATTATATCAAAGAATAGCAAAAAGTCAATCTAATAAATTATAAATTTTTGTTCTTTTCTTTTTTTATATGTTTTTTTCCACTGATTTGTTCTACAGTAAGCTTTAACACTGTAGTGCGTGACATTACAGATGGATTAAAGGAACAGTCTTTTTTATGATAATGTTCCATTAATAAACATAAGGCTTGATATTTTTCATTATCAGGGACAATTTCAATCCGACCATATCCAATAACACTTTCATATTCCATTGTACAAGAGCAACTTTCATTTGATATGTTAGTGATTAAGTTGTGTGAACAATCCATTTCAAAACTAGCATGATTGTCTTTTTTAATCAATTCATATTTTTTTCCTTCATTTGCTCCATGAAAATATAAAATGATTTGTTCATTTTCTGTCTGCATACCAAAATTAAGTGGCAGAATGTATGGATAATCATTGTCATTTAAAGCTAAACGACATATATCACATTTTTTAATCACTTGAATAATATCATTTGTATTTTGAATTTTTCTATCATTGCGTCTCATATCTTTTCTTTATCCTGTATTCTTTGTTTACTTTTACTGTTTTATTTGATAAAAATTATATAGTAAATAACTATAAAAATCAATTATAGTTATAAATTTTTTGAACTGTTTTTTATTTATAAAAGAGATAAACTATTTATGTATTAAAGGAGGATGTACTATTTAAAATTTTTTTTAAATAGATGTTGACTATAAAAATGTAGGATAGTATAATCTATTTAAAGAAAATTTGAAATACTTAGGGGTGTGTAAGATTGGCAATAAGTGAAATTTTGGCAGCATTGGCAGATGAAACTCGTAGAAATATTTTATTAAAATTAAAGGAGGGAAAAATTAGTTCAGGTGATTTGGCTATTGAATTAGGTATGACGCCACAAGCATTATCCTATCATTTATCAAAGTTAAAAAAAGCAGATTTGATTTATGAGACGCGTTATAAAAACTTTATATATTATGAGTTAAATTTATCCATTCTTGATGAAACAATATTATGGATAAACAATTTGCGAGGAGGTCAAAGTCAAAAAGAATAATGGGAATATTAGTAGTTTTGTAGAGTTTTGCAAATGTCTAAAATCAGTTATAGTATGGAGGTTGGAAATGAAAATAAAAAGAATTATATTGTACATTTTTATGTATTTGCCATTAGTAGTAGTATTAATTGCATTGCCATTTTTGCCAGATATAATACCCGCACATTATGATTTTCATGGTGAAATTACTCGCTGGGGAAGTAAATATGAATCGCTTATTTTTCCAATATTCACAATACTTTTTGGTTTTTTTATGTTAGGTATGGCAAGATATTGTGCAAAAAAAGAAGAAGATGGAAAAAATAATGAAAATATCTGTCTGATTACAGGTATTGGATGCCTTATTCTTTTTAATGCGCTTACAGGATATACTTTATATACAAATTTTACTAAAATTGAAAATCTTTCTTTAGCTGTTGTTGATATTAATCAAATTACATGTGGAATACTTGGAGTATTGATGATGATTATAGGAAATATTATGCCAAAAGCGCGCTTAAATTCAATATTAGGTGTAAGAACGACTTGGAGTATGAAAAATGAATGGACTTGGAAAAAAAGTCAACGATTTGGCGGTATTTTATTTATGATAGCAGGTATTTTTATACTTGTAATTTCTTGTTTGACAAAAGGAATAATCTGCTTTTTATGGGTAATGGGAATACTTGTTGCTGTTACAATCATTAGTGTTTATTATACGTATTGTATTTACAAAAGAAGTTAAGATTGAAATTTGTGTTTGTTATACACATTATAAAGCAGTACACAATTAAAAATAGAAATGATATCATTAGATTATTGGATGAAATGGAGGTAGAATCTGTGAAACATTGTATGGTTTGTGAGAGAATTGATTGGATTAAAAATGGAAAGAATCCATATTTTGTCAAAGAGTTAAATACAGGATATGTTGTAATTGGGGACCATCAACGCATTAAAGGTTACTCTTTGTTTCTTTGTAAGGAACATGCAACAGAATTACATTTTTTGGAATCCGATTTTAAAAATAAATTTCTTCATGAAATGGCAATTGTGGCTGAGGCTGTTTATAATGCCTTTAAGCCAGATAAGCTGAATTATGAGCTGTTAGGCGCGGGCAGTGGTGTTCATATGCACTGGCATCTTTTTCCTAGAAGAAAAGGAGATGTTGAGACAGGAGGACCTGTCTGGCAATTAGGTCAGGAATTATTAGCGGATGAATTTTTGCCAACACCAGAAGAATTAGAAGATTTAAAAACTCGATTGTGTGCGGAATTAGATAAACTCCTTGAAAAAGAAAAAGGATTATTTTAACCTTATTAAGTAAGTCTTCTTCCTTTAATATTGTAGAGATATAAATAGGATGGGGACTTGCGCTGTGATAACAGCTAGGTGGTTTGAGTAAGTATCAAAGTTAATAGAATTTGTAAAAAATAAATTTGATTTGCGAAATTTTAACATTTTTCTATAGTTTGTTTTATGATATAATAACCATAGCAAAGCTGTGGTATCACACCTTACTATGTAAAGTTATCATATCTTTGTAATAGAGCAACCGCAATAAAGCTATAATTGTAAAGTTTATGAAGTGAAATTTTGATATTTTTTTAGGATATAAGCTATACGAAAGGAAATTGATACCAGTGCGCATTAATAAATATTTAAGTTTGGCAGGCGTGTGTTCCAGACGAGAAGCAGATAGGTTGATAGCTGCAGGAAAAATTAAAATCAATCAAAATCTTGCACAGATGGGAAGTCAAGTGACAGAAAACGATACTATTTATGTTAATGGAGAACTTGTCAAAATAGAAAAAGAGCGAATATTGCTTGCAGTGAATAAACCTGTTGGTATCGTATGTACAACAACGAGCAATCAGGGACGTAACAATATTGTTGATTACTTAAATTATCCGAAAAGAATCTATCCCATAGGAAGATTGGATAAAGATTCACAAGGTTTACTTTTAATGACAAATGACGGAGAATTAATGGATAAGTTACTGCGTTCTGTCAATGGGCATGAAAAAGAATATATGGTTGATGTCGATAAAGATTTAGATGAAACATTTGTAAAAAAGATGGAAAATCCAATGTATATTAAAGAATTGGATAGAACCACAATGCCATGTGAGGTAAAATTGCTAGGCAAGAGAAAATTTAGTATTATTTTAAAGCAGGGGTTAAATAGACAGATAAGGCGCATGTGTGAAATTCTTGGAGTGAAAGTATTAAGATTAGAACGAATAAGAATTGTAAATATTATGTTAAATGATTTGCCTGTGGGGGCAACAAGACGTATTACAGACGAGGAGTATATAGAACTTTGTAAAGCAGTTTATGGTGGAAAGGAAGAATATGGTAAATAAGCTTAATCGAATTAAAGAACTTGTTGATATTTTAAATGAGGCTGGCAAAAATTATTATTCAAAAGGGGTTGAAACCATGACTAATTTTGAATATGATAAACTTTATGACGAATTGGTTTTGCTTGAAAAAGAAACAGGACATATCTTGTCGAATAGTCCTACCATTCATGTGGGATTTGAAGTTTTAAGTGAATTGCCAAAAGAACGGCATGAAAGTCCTATGTTGAGTCTTGACAAAACAAAAGAATTAGAAGTACTTGCAGATTGGCTTGGAAGTCAAAAAGGTGTTCTTTCATGGAAGTTAGATGGCTTAACGATTGTTTTAACCTATGAAAATGGAAGCCTTTATAAAGCTGTAACCAGAGGAAATGGAGAAGTTGGAGAAATTATTACAAACAATGCAAAAGTTTTTAAAAATATTCCATTAACGATACCATATATGGGAAAGCTTATTGTTCGAGGAGAGGCAATTATTACGTACTCTGATTTTGAAAAAATCAACGCCAACATTCCAGAAGTTGATGCCAAGTATAAAAATCCACGTAATCTTTGTAGTGGGTCTGTAAGACAACTTAACAATCAAATAACAGCAGAGCGAAATGTGAAATTTTTTGCTTTTCATTTAGTGACAGCTACAGAAAAAGATTTTAATAACTCTATAATAAAACAGTTTCAATGGTTGACTGATTTAGGATTTGATGTTGTTGAACATAAGGAAGTAGATCAAGCTAATTTAAAGGAAACAGTTTTGTGGTTTGAGGAAAAAGTAAAAACAAATGATTTTCCTTCCGATGGACTAGTTATTATATATGAAGATATTTCTTATGGCGATTCTTTGGGACAAACCTCAAAATTCCCTAAAAATTCACTTGCTTATAAATGGACAGATGAAACAGCAGATACCATTCTTCGAGAAATTGAATGGAGTGCTTCCAGAACAGGTTTAATTAATCCAATTGCCATTTTTGATACTGTTGAGTTGGAAGGTACCAATGTATCTCGTGCTAGTGTCCATAATGTTAGTATTATGGAAAGTTTGCAGTTAGGAATAGGGGATATCATTTCTGTTTTTAAAGCAAATATGATTATTCCTCAAATTGCTGAAAATAAGACAAAAAGCGGTAATTGCGAAATTCCAAAAAATTGTCCAGTATGCGGCGGTTTAACCAGTATTGAACAACAAAATGGCGTAAAATCACTGTATTGTACAAATCCAGATTGCCAGGCAAAGCATATTAAGAGTTTTGCTCATTTTGTTTCAAGAGATGCCATTAATATTGATGGATTGTCCGAAGCTACCATTGAAAAGTTTGTACAACATGGCTTTTTAAAAGATTATGTTTCTTTATATCATTTAGAAGAATATAAAGATGAGATTGTTGAACTGGAGGGATTTGGAAAGCGTTCGTTTGATAAATTGACAGAAGCTATTGAAAATTCCAGACATACAACAATGCCAAAAGTAATATTTAGTCTTGGAATTTCTAATATTGGACTTTCAGTTGCAAAAATGATTGTTCAATCTATTGGCAGCAAACCGGACAAACTTCTTTGTGCAACTAGAGAGGAATTAGAAGCAATTGATGGTGTTGGAGCTGTTATAGCTGATGCGTTTGTATCCTATTTTGAAAATAAAGATAAAAAAGATGTATTTTTAAGATTACTTAACGAGCTTGATATTGAAAAAGAAGTAGTCAATGATAATCCTAAAATACTTGATGGAAAGATTTTTGTGATAACAGGTTCATTACATCATTTTAATAATAGAAATGGCTTGAAAGATTTGATAGAATCACTTGGCGGAAAGGTAGCTAGTTCTGTTAGTAAGAACACAACCTATCTTATTAACAATGATAATACCTCTCAATCAACAAAGAATAAGACAGCAGCAAAATTAAATGTGCCTGTTATTACAGAAGATGAATTTTTAGCATTTGCTAATGTGGAAATGTAAGTATTATAGTCAAATACCCTATGACAATCTGATAGGTTCACAAGATTGTTGTAAGGTATTGAATTTTGTGGCATTTGTTAATGTATTTTTAACACTTGGCTTATTGCTTGAAAAAATTAAAAATAATAGAATCCGCGCTTTGCAGTGATTCTATTGTCATAAATTAAAATTTTCAATTACACGATTTGTATTTGCTTGCTGCTCGCTGTTTGCCATAAACCTATTTATGTATAAAAAGCAGTACAGGACTAAGGAAAATAGGGATAAATAATTTTATATACAAGGAGTATGATATATGCCAATTAGGATTCAAAGTGATTTGCCAGCAAAGGCAGAATTGGAAGAAGAAAATATATTTGTTATGGATGAAAGCAGAGCGCTTTCTCAAGATTTTAGAGAATTAAGAATTGTTATTTTAAATCTGATGCCTATTAAACAAGACACAGAATTGCAGTTATTGCGCGCATTATCCAATACACCATTACAGATTGACGTCTCTTTTTTACAGATGGAAAGTCATGTTTCTAAAAATACATCAGCTTCTCATATTAAAAAATTTTATCAGACATTTTCAGAAATTAAAAATAAAAAATTTGATGGATTAATTATAACGGGAGCGCCTGTTGAAAAATTAGATTTTGAGGAAGTTAATTATTGGGAAGAATTGACGACTGTTATGGATTGGTCAAAGAAGCATGTGACTTCAACTTTATATATATGCTGGGGAGCACAGGCTGGTCTCTATTATCATTATGGTGTTAAAAAGGAAATTTTAGAAAAAAAACTTTCTGGTGTGTACAGACATAGAGTGATGAATCGTAAAGAACCTCTTGTAAGAGGTTTTGATGATTTTTTTATGGCGCCGCACTCACGCTATACACAAGCAAATCGGGAGGATATTTTAAATAATCATGATTTAATTGTGCTTGCTGATTCCAACGAGGCAGGAATTTATTTAGCAATAAGCAAAGATGGTAAAAAAATATTTGTTATGGGGCATCCAGAATATGACCGATTAACATTAGGTTTAGAGTATAAGAGAGATTTAGAAAAAGGACTTACAGACGTAGACATGCCTATTAATTACTATCCTGATGATGATTGCAATCGAAAACCGGTCTTGTCATGGCGAAGCCATGCAAATAATTTATATACTAATTGGCTGAATTACTACGTTTATCAAAACACGCCTTATGAATGGCAGTAAAGGCTTAGAAAATGTGGGATTGTTGCATGTTTGAGTGATTTTAAAAACACACAAATTTTCACGTAAATTTATATGTTTTTATGGGTAAATGGTGTAATAGATGGTGTAATAAAATTGGTTAGATGGTGTAGTAAAAAAATAAAAGAGCCTTAATATATTTTTTAGAAAATAAAAGCAAAATAAATGGATTGGATATAGAGTGGAGTAATCCACTCTTTTTAAATATAAATGTTTATAAAAAAATTAAAATTCATATAAATTGTTATAAGTTATTATAGGTTGTTATTGTTTAACGGAAGTGACTTTAGCAGTTTTAGCGATATTTACAAGCAAATTTTACTGTGATACTATAACACAAAAGATAAAATAAAAGAAGTTGTATAATGGAGAAAAATATATTTCTTAATAATTTTAAAAAGTTATTAAAAAAATATAATGATTTAAAAGGGAAAAAGAAAGATATATAAAATTCACTATCAAGAATACAAAAGCAGTTTGAACAGTTAAAGGAAAAGGGATATAGAGTAAAGGGGTTGTAAAGAGGGGGACGGTTGATTGTGAAAGCAAAAGAATATTTACAACAGTTAAAACGATTAGATATTGTGATAAAACAAAAAAGCAAGGAAGTTGATGATTTACGTTTGAAGTCAAAAAGCACAAGCAATATTGATTATTCAAAAGAGAGAGTACAAACAAGTCATTCAAAAGAAGCACCATTTGTAAAGTTGATTGGTCGTATTGTTGACCTTGAAACAGAAATTAGTCAAGAAATTAATACTTTTATTGATGAAAAACACAAAATTATAAATCAGATACAAGCTTTGAACAACAGTAAATATATTGAAGTTTTATACAAGCATTATGTTGAATTTAAAAGACTTGAAGTTGTTGCTGTTGAAATGGACTTTACATATCAATACACAAGAGAACTTCATGGCTATGCGTTGCAAGATTTTGAAAGAACCTACAAAAACCTATTGAAAACCTACATTTGAAAGTAGTATAGTAGTATCGTAGAAAACCAGCAAAGAACCCTTTGTTGATTTTTTATTTTTACGAGAGTTTTTATATCCAGTTTTGAATATAATTGATAAAGAATTAATAATTGTAAAAGAGGAGATGTATTTATTCTCCTCTTTTTTTGTATAAAAATTAAAAGGAAGGTGAGGTGAATGTCACGTAAGTCTGACACAAGAATTGAAAAAGCTAAAGTATTGTATCTTTCAGGAATGAAATTAATTGAAATTGCTAGAGAGTTAGGTTTGCCAGAGGGAACAGTACGAAGTTGGAAGAATAGATATAAATGGGATTGCAACGTTGCAAATAATAAATGCAACGATGCAAATAAAACACAACATAGAAA
This sequence comes from uncultured Lachnospira sp., assembly GCA_910585095.1. Classification (GTDB taxonomy): domain Bacteria; phylum Bacillota; class Clostridia; order Lachnospirales; family Lachnospiraceae; genus Lachnospira. The sequence goes on along the minus strand of CAJUBU010000016.1, from coordinate 40,842 downwards.
AAAGGCTACATCAAATATAATTGAAGAAATAGTGCAGAATACAGAATTAACTGATAAACAACAACTTTTTTGTATTTATTATGTACGTTGTTTTAATGCAACAAAAGCATATCAAAAAGCATATGAATGTGATTATAATACAGCAGCAGTATGTGGCAGTAGAATGCTAAGAAATGTTAAGATAGTAAATGAAATTAATATGTTAAAACAAAACCGTTTAAATAGAGAAATGCTTAGCGAAGAAGATATTGTGCAAAGATATATAGATATAGCCTATGCAGATATAAATGATTACATGAGTGTAAAAGATGGTGACATTACATTGAAAAATTCAGATGAATTTGATGGAATGTTAGTAAAAAAGATAGCAGCAGGAAAAACGAAGTCAATTGAGTTACAGGATAGTTTAAAAGCGTTAAAATGGTTGGCAGACCATATGGATTTGGCAACAGAAGAACAAAGATTGAAGATAGAAAAGTTAAAAGAAAGCAGAAATATTCATACAGATGAAAATAATGCAGATAATGTTGTTTTCTATCTGCCAGATAATGGACGTGATAATGATGGAAAAAAATAAAATTATTATTCAGCCACAGAAAGGACCGCAGGAAATGTTTTTATCAACATCTGCGGATATTTGCATTTATGGTGGAGCTGCTGGAGGTGGGAAAACATTTGGACTTCTTATGGAGCCTATACGATATAAGAACAATTCAGAGTATGGTGCGGTTATCTTTCGTAAAAATTATACACAAGTAACAGCACAAGGTGGTTTGTGGGATTCAAGTCGTAAGTTATATCGATATGTTAAAGGAGCAACGTCTTTGAAGACGCCCAAGCTGCATTGGAAATTTCCTAAAGGTGCAAAAGTGACATTTGCACAATTAGAAAATGATGATGATTGCGAGAGTTGGCAGGGAACACAAATTGATATGATTGGATTTGATGAGCTGGCACATTTTACAAAATATCAATTTTTTTATATGTTGTCTCGTAACCGTTCAAACTCAGGTGTATCTCCGTATGTAAGAGCCACCTGCAATCCTGATGCAGATAGTTGGGTAGCAGAGTTTATATCTTGGTGGATAAATCAGGAAACAGGCTATGCGATTCCTGAACGAAGTGGAAAAATTCGTTGGATGGTAAATATAAGTGAGATTATCTCATGGTTTGATAATAAAGAAGAGGCTGTTTGGTTTGCTAAAGAAAATGGATTAGAGGAAGAAGAAGCGAATGTTGCACCAAAGAGTGTTACATTTATAGCAAGTACATTACAAGACAATCAAGAATTAATGAAAGCAAATCCAACCTATTTAGCAAATTTATTGGCATTGCCAGAAGTTGAAAAAGAAAGATTACTTAGAGGAAACTGGAAAATCAAGCCAGCAGCAGGTCTGTATTATAAGAGAACACAAGTAAATATGCTGGAAAATTTGCCAACAAATGTTATTTTATGGGCAAGAGGCTGGGATTTGGCAGCCACAAGCGAAGATGAAAAAGGAGAACCAGCATATACAGCTAGTGTTCTTATTGGTAAAACCAAAGAAGGGCGGTATATTATAGCAGATGTTATTAATAAGCGTTTAAAAGCATCCGAAGTTAGAAAATTAATACAGATTACCTGTAAGATGGATAAGGTGAAATATGGCAGAGTAATAGAACGATTACCACAAGATCCTGGTCAAGCTGGAAAAGAACAAGCACAAAGTTATATTAAAATGCTTGCTGGTTATCTGGTTAAGGCAATTCCTGAAAGTGGCAGTAAGCAAGCAAGAGCAGAACCTTTGGCTGCGCAATGGCAAGCTGGAAATGTTGATGTATTAATTGCTGATTGGAATGATGCTTATTTTAATCAGTTAGAGAGTTTCCCAGAATCAAAGTTTAAAGATATGGTGGACGCAAGTAGTTCTGCTTTTAATGAGATTGAAAACGGAGCTACATATTCTATACCATCTATGAATGATAATTTAAGTAAAAGTAGTTATTGGAGGTGAGAGGATTTGGCATTTAGCAAAGAACTTGGTCGAATTGGTCAACGTCAGTTTGGAGGCGTTATCTATGAAGAGTTCCTTCCAGAGCTTCGAGGAAAAAGAGGAATAGCAGTTTACAATGAAATGTCTGAAAATGACGATATTGTAGGCGCTATTCTTTTTGCTATTGAAATGTTAATAAGGCAATGCAACTGGAATGTTGAAGCCGGTGGAGGAACAGGAAAAGATAAAGAGGCAGCAGATTTTGTTAAAAGCTGTATGGATGATATGCAAGACACATGGATTGATACGATATCCGAAATTCTTTCATTTTTAACATATGGCTGGAGTTTTCATGAAATTGTATACAAGCGGCGTATGGGAAATACAAAAGATCAGCGAACAAAAAGTAAATTTAAGGATGGATTAATTGGTTGGCAGAAATTACCCATTAGAGCGCAAGATACGCTTTATCAATGGGAGTATGACAAGGAAGATAATCTGTTAGGTATGACACAAATGCCACCTCCAAGCTATGGAATGTTTACGATTCCAATAGAAAAAGCATTACTGTTTAGAACAAAAAAGCGAAAAGGAAATCCAGAAGGGCGAAGTATTTTAAGAAATGCGTATCGTTCATGGTATTTTAAACGAAGAATACAAGAAATTGAAGGCATTGGAATTGAACGAGATTTAGCAGGACTTCCCGTTCTATATGGACCATCAGATGTTGACTTTTGGAATGAGAATATACCCGATAATGTTGCAGCTAGAGCTTGTTTGGAACGAATGGTTAAACATATCCGTCGAGATGAAATGGAAGGGATTGTTTTACCAGATGGATATAGGCTGGAATTGCTTAGTACTGGAGGAACAAGACAATTTGATACGAATACAATTATTAATCGGTATGATACGAGAATTGCAATGACCGTATTAGCCGATTTTATTATTCTTGGACATGAAAAAACAGGTAGTTGGGCGTTAAGCTCGGATAAAACTGAATTGTTTGCTGTCGCGATTGGTGCCTTTCTTGACATTATTTGCGAAACGGCGAATATTTAAAAGTAATAAAAATATGATTAAAACGCCAGTTTATGGCGTTTTGTTTTTTATGATATGAACATATACACAAATTTTACACAAATTTTTTAATTATAGAAAGAGAGGTATAGCAATGAGAAGAGAATTACAAACAGATAGGAATATTAGTCTTAACGAGATTTTAATACTTTCAGAAATTCAAGCAAAAACACGTTATGGGATAGGAAGAAACAAATTATTGAAAATAGCTGATGAAGCAGGAGCAATTGTAAGGTTTAGTAGTAGAAAAAAAGGATATTTGCGAGAGGTTTTAGACAAATATTTTACAAGTCTTGCAGAATAGGTGGCGATATATGAAATCAGATTTTACAATCGCAAAAGAAGAATTAAATCGAATAGGGATAATAAAAATATGTTCTGATTTTTACATAGAACCCAAGCAAAGAGGTTCAATCTTTTTTACAAAGTCACCATCAACGCCAGATAAGACATTTAGTCTTGCACTTTATTCAAGTAGTAATACATTTACAGATTTTGCTAATGCCAACCATAGCGGTGATGTTATCGCATTTGTAAGCTATATAAAAGGCATAAATAATTGGCAAGCACTAAAGGATTTGCAAGCCTTTTATGGACTGATAAATGTTAGAGAATTAGACAAGCAGGAAGCAAGGCGGCGTATACAGCTACAGCAGCAGGAGGAGCAAAAGAAAGCAAAGCGGCAGCAGGAGTTTAAGGCTGCTTTATTTGGCGAGATAGACCGATTAAAGCGCTGGGAAAACATTTATAATGTTATTATGAAAAAGCAGATATATGCGCCATTTACAAACGAGTGGTGCTATTGCATAAAAGAACAACAGCAAATTAATTTAAAACTTGACATATTATGCGCTGTAGATTCAAGAACTTATATTCGTATGAAACCTAATCCATTAATGGGGTTATCCTCCGACCGTCCGCAATGGTTACTTGATACATTAGCAATATTAGCGGAGCATGGCTCATTTAAAGCTACAAAAGCCGAACTGGAGGAAATCATAGCACAACGAGATTTTGAATTAACAAGAATGTCTGGAATAGATAGGAGGAGCAATATTGAATGGTAATATAGAACTTCCAAAAATTATTACAATGGAAGAGGTAGAAGAAAAAGAAGCAGAATGGTTAGTTTATCCATACATACCTAAAAATTGTATAACTATAATGGGCGGTGATGGTGGTAGCGGAAAAACTACTACATGGTGTGGAGCAGCGGCATCAATAAGTGCTGGTAAAAAGGTGTTTTTTGATTCTATTCCAGAAAACTTTTTAGTTTGCAACCCTCAAAAGGTTTTGTTTTTCAGTTCAGAGGATAGCATGGAACATACGCTAAAAGCAAAACTTAGAAAATGTGGTGCAAATTTACGGAACATTCTTTCTGTAAGTCTTCAAGATAAGCTTTTTAAGGATATAAAATTTAATTCACCAATACTTGAAGCTTTAATTGAACGAGAAAGACCAGCCCTTGTTATATTTGACCCACTTCAATCATTTATACCACCAAATATACAAATGGGACAAAGAAACACAATGCGAGATTGTTTAAGTTGCTTACTTGGATTAGGTGAAAAATATAGTTGTACATTTTTAGTTATATGTCATACAAATAAGCAAAGTGGAGTGTATGGAAGAAAAAGAATTTCTGATAGTTCCGATATTTGGGATATTGCTAGAAGTGTTTTAATTGTAGGACAAACAAGTGATGGGAAACGCTATATGTCACATGAAAAAAGCAGTTATGACGAAGCAGGGCAAACAGCAATATTTACAATTAATGATGGAATTGCAGTATTTGAACAATATTCAGATAAGAAAGACCGTGATTTTGTACAAGAAATGGATTTTGACACAAGACAAGCACCACAGCGAAGAGATGCAGAGCATTTTATATATGAATTTTTAAGAAATGGGGAAAAATTAACAAAAGAGCTTGATGAGGCAGCAGAAGTAGCAGGGATAAGCAAGAATACGTTGAATAGGGCAAAAACGGAACTTAGGAAGCGTAGGTTGCTTGGAAGCAAGTCCGTAGGATACGGACAATCAAAAGTTTTTTACAGCTATTTAATTGACAAGTCTTCCTAAGCAACGTTTTAAATGGGGTAGTAAACTAGAAATACAGTAAAATAGCGGGTTCTATTTACTACGCATGGTGGGGTAGTAAACAGATTTTGCGTAGTAAGCAATCTCTTTATTACCCCAAGTTGCGCAGTAAGCACAGCCCGCATAAATACAGGGGTTGCTCTTTACTACCCCATTTATTCACATTGTACTAGTAAGTGGGGTAGTAAAGAATGGTAATGTAGTAAGCAAATGTCCGTGTAACGCGGACAGACAGTTGAAAATTATAGACTATTTTAGAGTAACTTTTATCTGGCAAATAATGAAAGGAAATGATAAAATGGATTGTATATCAGTATTTTATAATAAGTTTGAAAAGCGTATAGCAGAAATCACAACATCCAGACAAAGAAACAATATTTTATCTGATATGGCAGAATACTTTGAAAGACATGTGCCAAGTGAGCCAGAAAATAGAAATGCTTTATCTAAGGCATACCAACAACTAAAGTTAAGATATTGGGAGGTTGGGTAATTGGTAGCAGATGAAGAATTAAAGCTTGCGTATAACGCATATACTGACTGTTGGAGATTTTATAAGAAACATGTGGAAGCAAAGATTACAGATGAGTATTGGAAAAATATGATTAATGAAAGTGAACAAATAGCAAAGAAATATAATGATTCAAAGTTCGTAGTTGATTTATTAGTAGTTACATGTGATGAGTTGCAAAGGGTTTTTATGAGGAAGAATCAAGTACCGTGAATATTTCTTTACATTAAAAAACTAAATAGTATATTTTTTTAAAGTATAATTTTGTGCCTATACTATGATTTGTATGTTGGTGCAGTTTGAAAAAGTATAGTTTTATAAACACTTACTATTGACTTCTTAGAGCGTTTATTATATACTATTTTTAGATGTTAAAAAACGTTTAAATATAAATAGATAATTATAAACAGTTTAGGAGGTATTAGCATGAAGAAAGTGGGATATATAAGAGTATCAACAAACGGGCAGAATTTAGCAAGGCAGAAAGCGGCATTGATGAAGTATGTGCCGGAAGATTTTATTGTATCTGATAAGAAGTCCGGCAAGGATTTTGAAAGAGAGGGTTACAGCAGTTTGAAAAATGGAATAGGAAAATTAGTCGAGGGTGACGAACTGTATCTAACTTCCCTTGACAGATTAGGCAGGAACAAAGAGGAAACATTGAAGGAGTTGCAATACTATAAAGATAATGGCATACGTATTAAAGTATTGGATATTCCCACTACTATGATTGACATAGGGGAAACAGAGAGCCAAACATGGATAATTGAGATGATAAACAATATCCTTATTGAGGTACTCACTTCATTAGCAGAACAGGAAAGGGCGAATATAAGGGAAAGGCAGGCGCAAGGGTTGGCGCAAATGCCTATCAATCCAAAGACAGGAAAACAACGTAGCCTTAAAACAGGGCGTGACATTGGCAGACCAATGGCAGAATATCCACACAACTGGAAAGAAGTGTATACAGAGTGGAAAGCTAAGAAGATAACAGCAGTTGAAGCAATGAAGCAGACAGGATTAAAGAAGAATACCTTTTACAATCTGGTAAAGAGGTATGAGGAAACAGCATAAGCAAGGCAATAAGTACAAGGGTATACAATAGTGTATATCCTTGTATTTTGCGTTTGTTTGCTCTTATTTACACTTTAATGACACTTATATGATTTATATGATAAGTGGTTATATGGAGCGATTAGAGGACGTAGAAAGAAGGTGATTTGTATAAAACAATATAAATTTTCGGATGCAGATATAAAGAAATTGATAAAACAAATAGTTGTACTAGTAGATACCAGAGAAAAGAAGAATAGCCATATAACAGATTATTTTACAAAGCATGGCATAACTTATGAGTCTACAACGCTAAATTATGGGGATTATAGCTTTATGCTTCCATCAGCGGCAGCAGGTGAAGATATATTCTTTCATAGGGATATAGCCATTGAGCGAAAAGGAAGTTTGGAGGAATTATCTGGCAATCTGGCACAAGAACGGGAACGCTTTGAACGAGAGTTCTTAAAAGCAGGAAACGATGGAGCAAAGTTGTATTTAATGGTTGAAGATGTTGGAGGCTATACATCTATTATCAGTCATAAATATAATACACAGCTTGCACCTGCTGCCTATATGGCAAGTCTTAAAGCATGGGAGACACGTTTTAATTGTAATGTACAATTCATAGACAAGCAGTATAGCGGATATTACATTATGTCTACATTTCAGTATTATGCTAGAGAAATGTTGAAATAATTGTGATATAGTATTTGTAGTTACTATAATTGAAAACTTAATAACTACATAGGAGTGTTAATATGTTTTGTGTAATTCAAGAGATTGAAACTCAAAAAGTAAATAAGAATGGATATTCAAAAGAATTATGTTCTTATAGTTTTAGCATACAAGGTATACAATATTATACTTATTCTTATAGTGATGAACGCTTTGAAAGACCAATAAAGAAAGCATATAGAATAAGCATACACCATAGTTTCAGAGAAAATGGAAAAGTAAAGAAAAAGCAATTTGTATTATGTACAGTGAATTATTATGACTTAGCAACCGATTCTTTTACTATATATGATTGGTGTAATGAAAAAATAAATATGGTTTCAGAGGTTCTAAAGGAAAGTGTAGACGATATATACGAATTGGTACAAGAAAAGATTGAGCCATTAACAGAACAAATACAAGAAGAATTTGTAAAGACAGAAGAATATAAGACACATGAGGAACACGAAAGAATAACCACAATATATGCCTTGAATAAGACTGAATTTACAAGAAAATATGAAGTAGATGGGAACGAATATGATAAATGTTATGATGTATTTGGAGAATTAAGAAACCCAGAATATTTGGAAAAGATAAAACGAGAATATAGGGAACGCAAGGAATATGAAGAAAAAAGCCGTAGTTATCAGGAAGATTTTTGGAGTAACTACAATAAGCATTTTGGTGGCAGCAGTAGTTATTATAATATTCTTTCTAATAATCACACAAACGAGGACAAGGAGACTTTAAAACAGTTTTATCGTGTTTTATCTAAGAAGTTTCACCCAGACGCAAACCCTGATATAGATACATCAAAGGAAATGCAGTTACTTAATAAGTTAAAAGCTGAATGGGGTGTGTAGTTATTGCGTTTGCAAAGATAGTAACTACAAAATATATACTGAAATGTACAAGTGTTTTAATAATGCTTATATTATTATGCTTATCTGGCTTTGTATTTTGCCCAATTCCAGACTTTTAATAAGTTATGGTATATCTTGCCTTAAATCGTAAGAACAGGGTAAATGTTGCATTTTCATTTTTCACGGTTGCAAAAACGAATATCAATTTATTGCAACGTTGCAGTTATTCGTTTTAATTTTTTCTTGAATCCTGCTGCCAGATATGGTATATTAGGTATACAAAAAGGGAAAGCCACAAAGCGGCTCTACCCACATAGTTAAAAGCTAATTTTTACATCAGCCGTTGCTATTGCAGTAGTAGCGGCTATTTTCTTTTACCCTTGTAAATCTGATAAATCAAATTAGCAAGAGCAACAATGAGTATTCCAATCTGGATTAAGTCCTGATATGTAACATACATTGTTATCACCCTCCTTCGTATTTGTCTGGAGGGCTTTTTTATACCCTCCGTAAAAAAATAAGAGGGTAAAGCCGCCTATGGCTCTGTGGTTTTCCACGTAGACAATATAACATAATATCCTTTATGTGGCAAGTTGCTTTGGAAGCATATTCAATTATAAAATTCTTAACAATTCTTAGCAATAAATTGCAACGTTGCAAATAGGAAACGCAACGTTGCATATAAAATGCAACATAGTAAAAATAAGTATTTATGTATATTGGGCGCTTAATTTATTTATTATGAATTGTTGGAAAATGATGGTATTTTTGCAGTTTCCCCAATTTTGGAGTAAGCTAATTAGCCGAGTCAATTTTTAAACTATCTAGTTATGTGCCTATATTATTATATTTATTAATGCTCCAAGTGTTTCCTTGTAGCTGTACCCTCCAATAATACCCTTAAGACTTGCTTTTATTTGTATTCCTGAATCTATGACTTTTGCAAGTTCTCCAGCAATTCCTTTTGGTATATAGCCAACAATCGTTTTTTTAGCAATAGATAGAATATGTATTACTATCTTAATTGCATTACTATCATATGCGTTATTTGGTTCTCTTTCTAATGTTACGCTTAAATCTTCAGGCTTAAACTGCTGCACAAACTGTATACGTTCTTGGCGGTTTTCAAAGGTAGTTCCTGCTGCCCTGATTGTCATAGATAACTTTACCCTTTTCCATGCCTTTTTAAATGCCTGTGACAAGGAATAGCCTGCTTTTTTAAGTTCATTTGCCATTATACATACAGCTTTTCTGATTCTAGTTATCTGCTTCATGTGCAACACCTCCTTGATTTGATATATTTATTATAATATATATGGTCGTATATATCTATTGACAAATTACATAAATATATGGTCGTATATTTGTATATTTTGTATATAGTCGTATCTATTGAAATATGTTATAATTTGTATATAATGGAAAAGGTGTCGATTTATATTGCCCTATTATTTCAAAAAGAAAGAAGGTACTAATATGTCAGAAATACCAGAAAATAAAAAAACAAAGTACAGAGGTTTTACTCCAGCACAAGCAGAAGCGCATAAACGCTATATGAAAGATTTTGTTGAAGTTAAAGTACGAATGAAAGTCGAAAAACGTACAATCATTCAAGAACATGCTTCCAAAATGGGTGAAAGTACCACGGCTTTTATTAATCGTGCTATAGATGAAGCTATGAAGCGGGATAAGCCTATTAATGAACTAAATTCAGCTGCTGCCCCTCCAGCTGAAGCCAATCCAATTAAACCACTGGCAGCAGAACCAGAACAAACAGCAACACCCTTGCCAGAATCAGAGCCAGATAAGCATTGCAAACTACTTACAGAAGATGCAGAAAATAATGTAAACCTAGTAAAATTATTAGCAGATGTTAATTACCAATTAGATATAGAAGAGGCTTATGGATTTGAAACTCTTAGAGCATTACTTGACAAAGCAAGGCAGCAGGAGAGCGAAAGGGAAGAAGCAGTAGAGGAGAACACAACGCCGATGAGCGACCTTAATAAGAGTGATACATAATTATTTTGACGGCGGACTTTTCCGCTGTGTTTGAAAGCAGTGTAAATTTGCATGATAGTAAAATAAGGCAGTAGGCAATAATATTATAGCCTGCTGCCATTTTCTTTATTTTTTCAGTATGTAGTTACTATAAACAAAAACATAATAACTACAAGGAATATTGAAAGAGCAAGGAAAATTTCCCACGCTGGAATACATATATTGATTTGCAAGGAAATAGTATATTTTAGTGATATTGATGTTATTATGCTTATCTGGCTTTGTATTTCGTCCAATTTGGGATTTTTGACAAATTATAGTATAAATCTATAACTTGGATATAAAATGTCTTAAATTGTAAAATAATCATAGTTTTCTAAGGTTGTAATTAGCAATTTTAGAAATTGAAAGAGTAGAACTATATCCCTAAGCAAAGTTTTAAATGAACAAGTAAGGCTTAAAGCCAGTAAAATCAAGGGGTTTGGTATTTGTTCAGGGTGAGCAAGTAAGCAAATAAGAAGTTCTTTACTTGTTCAGGGTGAGCAAGTACGGGAAGTTACATAAATACTATGATTGCGCTTTACTTGTTCACTTGTCCACTTTACCTATAAGATGGACAAGTAAGGATAGTTTTTTTTAGCTATTCTTTATTGGCTTTTCTGAAATTCGGAAAAGTGTTAAGAGGCTTGCTTGATAAATAATAATAGGGAATAAGCAAAGGTTTTTTACAGCTATTTAATTGACAAGTCTTCCTAAGCAACGTTTTAAATGGGGTAGTAAACTAGAAATACAGTAAAATAGCGGGTTCTATTTACTACGCATGGTGGGGTAGTAAACAGATTTTGCGTAGTAAGCAATCTCTTTATTACCCCAAGTTGCGCAGTAAGCACAGCCCGCATAAATACAGGGGTTGCACTTTACTACATCATTTATTCACATTGTACTAGTAAGTGATGTAGTAAAGAATGGTGATGTAGTAACCAAATGTCCGCATAATACGGACAGAATTAACGTGAATTTGACAAGGAAAAATAGAGCCAGTTAAGAGAGCCTTTTTATCTGGTAAATTAAAAAGCATAAGGTATCATTTGAAGAAGCAATTAAAAGTAATAAAATTAAAAATAAATATTGACAAATGCGTATAATAGGCGTATAATAAAGCTATAAGGAGGAAACAAATGAAAACAAAAGACCTTATTAAATTATTAGAAAAGAATGGCTGGAAATTTAAGCGACATGGTGGAAACCATGATGTCTATGAGAAAGATGGAAAAAGAGAAAGTATCGTAAGGCATAGGGAAACAGATGAAGATTTAGCAAGAGCAATCATCAAACGGAACGGGCTAAAATAAGCCCGTCCTCCGTTAAATATAAAGTAAATATAACATTAGGAGGTTTTTTAGAGTGAAAAAGGCATATCCGATTATTTTGTCACAAGGGGAAAAGTTTATTGTAGTATATATTCCAGATTTTGAAATTAATACACAAGGGGAAAATATTGCTGAAGCTATTGAAATGGCAAGAGACGCAATAGGTGTTGTTGGAATTGATATGGAAGATGATGGTACATCTTTACCAGAACCAACAGAAATTTGTGAGATTAAGACAAATTCAAAAACAGATATTATAACACTTGTTGATGTTGATTTTAGTGAATATCGTAAGAAAAATGATTTAAGGGCAGTAAAAAAGAATTGTACAATACCTTCATGGCTTAATTTTGAAGCTGAAAAGGCAGGGGTGAATTTTTCTGCTATTTTAACTGCTGCCTTAAAAAAAGAATTAAAAATTCAAAGCCGATAAGGGTGTTTGTTTGAGAGTAGTATAAAAAACAAGGTTAAAACAAGGCAGGACTTTAAAATCCTGCCTGTTTATGTTGTTATGCTTTTTTATTTTGGGTGTAGCGTGGAATTTCGGTTAGTTCTTCTATACGTTCAATAGCTATTGTTTTTCCAGTTTCATTTAGAGTTTTAAATACTTTTACCATTTCTATATCTATTGGTTCCCAGTCTATTTCTTTTGCCAGTTTTTGGTTTATATAAGTATGAGCAAGGTAACTGTCTAAAGAATTATTGTCTTTCAATGCACAGTAAACGGGTGAATCTTCTAAAGTGCTATTTAGCAAATCATTGACATTTATATCTAGGACAGTAGCTATTTTTTGTAGGGTTCCCAATTTTAAATTAGCATTTGGTGCTTCGTATTGTCCAATCATTTGTTGAGAAACTCCAAGTAATTGTCCTAATGCCTTTTGCGAAAGCCCTTTTTCTTGTCTACTTTTTTTAATTCGTTCACCAATAGTCATTTTAACACCTCCGATGCGATTGTAACATTAGTATTTAAAATAAACAAGAAAAATATTGTTATAGATATTGACACAAGAAAAATATTGTGTTATAGTGAAATGGCAACAAGAAAATACTTGTATAATGGGGGTATCATAATGAAGATTAAACTTGACACAAGAAAAATCTATCTTGCAATGGCTGAAAAAGGTCTAACAGCTACAGAAATAGCAAAGCAAGGCGGCGTAAGCCAGCAGGCAGTATCTAATGCACTGAACGGAAACGGGATAGGAAAAACAAAAGTTGTTCCAGCAATCTGTAAGGCGTTGGACTTGTCTGCAAAAGACATTGTTATTATTGAAGATTAGGAGGGATTTATTTGGCAGAGATTGAAAAAATTAACAACACAGAGTTGACAGTCAAGGTGTACCAGAATCAACGAGTAGTTACATTTAAGGACATTGACACAGTACACGAAAGACCAGATGGAACAGCAAAGAGAAATTTTAATACTAACAAAAAGCACTTTATAGAGGGTGAAGACTTTTTCACAATTTGTGTGGACGAAATTCGTACACGCAAAATTATGGAAATATCAAACAAGGCAAGGGAAGATGTAACTTTCTTTACAGAACAAGGCTATTTAATGCTTGTTAAGTCCTTTACTGATAACTTAGCTTGGGATGTACAAAGGCAGTTAGTAAAAAACTATTTCAGGAAGTCACAATATTTATATTGGCAGGAAACACGCCTAGAAGCTAAAAACAACCGTTTGTTGGAAACAGATAGCATTAAAGAATTTGTTGATTATGCTAAGAAACAAGGAAGTCAACATGCAGAAAGATATTATTGTAGCTTTACAAAGTTAGCTAATAAGGCAGCAGGTATTACATTTGATAGAGAAAAAGCAACCATACAACAGTTAAACACTCTTATCTTGATAGAGCATATCATTTCAGAAACAATACAATACAGTATGGAACATGGAAAGCCATATAAAGATGTTTATCTGGACTGTAAAGCAAGGATTGAGCAATTCAAGCAAGTTGCTTACTTAAACAGTATAGTTGATATATCAAAGTTAAAAAAAAACAAAAGGCAACTGCCACGCTACCAACGAACACAGTTACCTTTATCAAGCACACGCCGAAGGCGGTACACAAATAATATAACATGGTGTACCTTTATTTGGCAACTCTAAAATTGCAAATGGAGGTATTTTTTATGAGATTATCAAATGAATATATCGAAAATCTAACGAAAGATAAGATAAATAGCCCAAGAGCAGTAGACAAGCTAGTGACTGATGAACTGTTAAAAATGGGATTTTCTTATAAGATTATTGGCACACATTATCTGCATGACAGTATCGTTTATTCAACTTCTCTTAAACTTGAAGATTTTAAAACGGTTGGATTGTTTTATCGTGATATTGAAATGACTATTAAAAAAAAGTACAACATAAAGTATGTTTGTTATTATAAGGCGATTGAGAACTCTATCGAACGGGCTTTTGAAGTTGGAAATATTAATTATTTATTGAATACTTTTAAAAACGTTTATGATAACGAGAAAATGAAAGTAACCAAAAATGAGTTTATCATGGTAATGCGCCAAAAGATAATGGCAGCTTTGGGAATACAACAAAATGCTACACAACTACGTCTTATTATTCAAGGCATTGTTGAGAATATCACAGACATTACATTGCTTCAGGCGTTATGTAATATTGTGGTTTCTGTAGAAAGTGGAGTGACAGTATAAAGTATAAACATAACAAGGCAGCAGTATGAAAATGCTATTGTACGAAAAACGTACAAAAGGAATAGCTTTCACCTGCTGCCAATTTTTAAAAAGATTAGGAGGATTTATATGGCAGAAAAGAGAAAAGACAAAGATGGGCGTGTATTGCCAGAAAATGTTACACAAAGAAAAGATGGTACTTATATGTGGCGTAAGTCTGTAAATGGAAAGAATTATTGCTTGTATGCAAAAACACTTGGAGAAATTAAGCAAAAGCGAAATATAGCACTTGGAGAGATTGAAAAGGGAGAATATAAGGGCAAGCATGAGAAAATGAAAGAGGAAAGGGAATCTGCTCAAAAAGATATTACTTTGAATGAATGGTTTTTTCAGTGGGAGAAAGTTTATAGAAAAGGGAAAATGAAAGAAACCACAGTTTATAACAATCATATAGCATATATGCACCATTTTTCTAACAATATAGGTCGTATGAAGATAAAGGATATTAGACAAATGGACATAACAAAGTTGTTAAATCAAGGTCACAAAAATGGATTAGCATATGCAACACTTGAAAGTAATATGTTGATTCTTAAACTTGTTTTTGATTCTGCAATAAGCAATGGATTAATAGAAAAAAATCCAGCATGTGGTTCATTGGTAGTAAAAAAGAATCCGCCAAAAGAAAGACGAGCATTAACAGAAGAAGAAGAAAATAGATTTATAGAATTTGTAAGAAATGATAGATACCAAAATGGAAGAACCCCTTTTTTTATCATAGGGTTTGGAACAGGGCTTAGATTAGGGGAGTTATTAGGATTAACATGGAGTGATATTGATTTTGAAAATAATGTTATTCATGTTAATAAGAATTTTGTAACAGTTGGAAAATTAGAAGGTAAATATGTAAGAATGATAACTACGCCAAAAACAAAAAGTTCTATAAGAGATGTTCCAATGTTAGGGAAAGTGCGAGAAGCATTTGAAGAACAAAAACGAAGACAATATAAATGCAAAGAAATAATAAATGGAATAACGGACTTTGTTTTTACAACAAAAAATGGAAAGATTATTTGTGCAGATAGTATAAGAATAGGTCTAAATAGAATAATTGAAAAGATGAATAAAAAAGAGATTGAAGAGGCAAAAGCAGAGGGAAGAGAAGCAATACTATTTAAGCATTTTTCCCCTCATTGTATGAGGCATACATTTGCGACAAGGTGTTATGAAAAAGGTGTGAAAGAAAAAGTTATACAAAATATTTTAGGACATAGCAAATTAGATGTAACATTAAACATTTATACACATATAACAGATGAGATGATAACAGATGATATGAAGAAGTTAGAGGAATAAAAAGAATGGTATTGTTGATATATGAGAGCTACTGCCATTTTGAACAAGTTTTTTTTTACACAAGTATTTACACAATTTTTTACACAAAATTACTAAACAATCATTATACAAACATTGCACAGAAATAAAAGAACGTATGTTTATATATTCGGTAAAAATGGCTTTTTTACAGTGATTGTAGCATTGTTTGGCATAGTATTAAACGACATTAAATGTATAAAAAATAATAGAATGTTATAAGCGAAACCTTTAACAGTCAGGGGATTCCAGCATTAATTGATATGAATAAACAGCATTTTTCTGGTATTACAGCATACCCTAAAATGACACATGGTGATATTGAAGACGCAGATATTACAAAAGTATCTGCCTTTATTAAAGATATGACAGGGATTGGTGTTTTAGTTCCAGATGATGGATTAGAAGATTATATTAGACAGGTAGGACATTTGCCAGAACGTACATTTCATGGTGATACTCGAACAATAGACCAAAAAAGAAGCGATTTGCAAATGCAAAATCAGCCGCCAGAATCACAGAATACAAATGAAATCAATATAAAAGAGGAAGAAGATATATCACAAGATATGCAGGAAGCGGCTAAAAGACGATTAGGGAGGGTGTAAAGATGACTTTTCTTATTCGACCATGCAGATACTTCCAAAAAGCAAAGGCAGGAAATGCAAATGAAATATTAAAACGATTAGAAGATTATTTAAAAGATAATGCAAATACTCCAATACAGATATTGTGTGGATTTTGGAAAGACCAGCAGGCAGCGATTACCTATCAGGAACTTCGACAGGCTGTTATAGAAGGTGTGATGACAAAAGAAACATTTAATATATGGTCGAAAGATTATTCCATTTTGGTGCAAAATAAGCTTCGTTATGTTTGGGAAGATGCCATGAAAGCGGGTTCAGTTAGTCAGCCTATATTGTTCGATTTACAAAGATTTACCTTTCATTCATCTCATGCAATCAATTGGATTCAACATCATGGAGCTGAGTTTGTAACTGCTGTTACACAAGAGCAAAAAGGAGCGATTTCAGCTTTACTCGCAAGGTCTGTCAGAGAAAAGCATAGTGTTGATGAGTTAGCAAAATTTATTCGATCCTGTATCGGCTTGACAGAGCCACAGGCAAAAGCAAATTTACGATATTATGAAAATGTGGTTGCAAACCTAAAAGAGCAGCATCCAAGAATGAAAACAGAGAGTGTTTAAAAGAAAGCAAGAGAAGCTGCTGCCAAATATGCAGAAAAGCAGCACCGATATAGGGCAATGACCATTGCCCAGACAGAAATGGCTACGGCTTATAATAGAGGAGCCGATGAGGCAATCCGTCAGGCTCAGGCACAAAAGTTGATGGGTGTTGTTGTAAAGCGTTGGTGTACTTCTGGTGATGATATGGTATGTGAGCAGTGCAGAGCATTAGAAGGACTAGAACTTGCTATGGATGATAAGTTTCAAATGGGAAGCAGCTGGAACGCAGGAGAAAATCTTACACCGCCAGCGCATCCAAGATGTGCCTGTGCGGTGGAATACATAGAAACTGAACCTCTAGTATATACAAATGAAAATTTACCTGAAATGAAAGTATCTATTACACAGGAAAATTCATTGAAAGAATATAGTACAGAAGAAATAGAAAGTATTGCAGCTCAAACAGAAGAAATAGCTTCTAAACATATCTCTACTCCAAGCAAATGGAGTGGGAATATGATAGTAGATGATAAAGGCATACCAAATCCAGATGGTACTACTGTGAATTATGGTAAAATGTGGGGTTGTGATATTTTAACTAAACATGAAACTGCCCCTTCAATTATTTTACATGAACAGATACATGCAAGGTCAATTAGTTATCTTGAAAGAAAAAATTATAGGCAATATCGAAATATTGAAGAAGCAACTGTACAGCTTATGACAGAGGAAATTTGTAAGGTAGAGGGAATAGAAATTATTAGTTCACAATATGATGAAATGCTGGATGTATTACACATAATAAATGAAAGAGTTGGTATATGTAATAGTACATATGATTTTGCAAAGAAATTAATTGAAATGCCTGTTACAAAGCGATTAGACTGGTTGTCTAATAAAATGTATGATATACTTAGTCATGATGTAACTACAACAGTGGAAGAGTATGAAAAGTTGTCAGAAATGTTAAATATATTATATTAAGAGGTTTTAGAAATGAATGTAACAGAAGTTAAGAAAAAGATAAAGGATAAACGTATTCAAGAAATTATGTGGAAAATAGACCATAACCAAGTAAGAGATGATGATGAATGGATACAGTTTTCAAAAGAATTAAATGCGTATGTAAAAACAGATATACCAGAAGATGTAAAACGTCTTTTTTATCCACTTGGATATTTAGAAACAATAACAATCATTCTTGATGGAATACATAGATGGAAAAATTCCATCTGCATAAAATGTAAGAAACAAAAAGGAAATCCAGAATGTCATTGCAAAATATATCCAGAAAATGAAAAACATACTGGAATACCAAATGAAATATGGGCGCGAGAAGATGCCCAATGTCCATACTTTGAAGAAGAGTCTTAAAAAGGCTCTTTTTTTTATACCTATTTTGAAAGAAGGGGATATGATGAAAAGATTTTCAGATATAATTGTAAACCCTATTTATAGTCAACAAAAAGAGTCTGAAAATGTCCTAAAAGGCAAATTTAAAATTATGAAATCAGATGATGACAAAATGCTTGCCTTTGGATGGGCAAGTGTTTCCATGCGTGTCGATGGAGAATTAATTGAGGATTGGCAAAAAGATATTGTAGAACCAGAGGAATTAGAGAGAGCAGCTTATGAATTTGTAGAGTTGTACCGAGAGGGCGGCGAAATGCACGAAAGAGGCGGTGCTGCAGTTCTAATTGAAAGTATTGTGTTTACAGAAGAAAAAATGCAGGCAATCGGCATTCCATCTGGTACTCTTCCAATTGGATGGTGGATTGGCTTTAAGGTTTTAGACAAAGATGTTTGGGAAAAGGTTAAAGATGGAACATATTTAATGTTTTCTATTGAAGGCGAAGCTGAACGAATAGCACTTTAAAAAATCAGTTTGAGGAGGAATGAATATGGTTAATAATACTTTAGTACATATTGGAAATGCAGATATTTCAATTAAAGAATATAAAGGTCAAAGAATAGTAACATTTAAAGATATTGATATGGTACACGAAAGACCAGAGGGAACAGCAAACAAAAGATTTCTTGACAACAAGAAAAGATTTGTTGAAGGAGAAGATTATTTTATAATAAGCAATTCCGAAATTCGGAAAAGCCGCATAATTACTATATCTGACAATGATTATATGGATAAGGTGCTTATCACAGAACAAGGCTACTTAATGCTTGTTAAATCCTTTACAGATGATTTGGCTTGGAAAGTACAACGAGAACTTGTAAATGGATATTTTAGGGTTCAACAACTTGTAACAGATTTATCTCCTCAAATGCAAATGCTCTATGGAATGTTAGACCAAATGGCACAGACAGAGCGTAATGCAAAAGAAGCAAAGGAAATGGCACAAAAAGCAGTTGAAACAACAGAAAATATCAAAGAAGCCGTTAAGCCTGTATTTGATAACTGGCGAGAAGAAATAAATGCAAAGTTTAACCATATACAAAAAAGTATTGATAAACCTTTTAATATTCTTCGTACAGAAATGTATTCGGAACTGGAATATAGAGCAGGGTGTGATTTAAGTATAAGATTGCGTAATAAGAAACAAAGAATGATGGATAATGGTTGTACTAAGACTGAAATTAATGGAATAAACCGAATGGATATTATTGAAGATGATAAAAAACTTAGAGAAATTTTCTCTAAGATTGTTTCAGAGTATGAAATTAAATATTGTGCATAAGATTGAAGACAAATGTAAAGCAAAATAATGATAATTCAAAGGGCATCGGATAACAGATGTCCTTTTGTTTTATAAAAATGAATGAAAAGGAAGGAGGGAAAATAAACGTGGCAACAAAACTTAAAAATCTTAAAATCAAGAAAGTTGATTTTGTAGATGAAGGAGCAAATCCCGATGCACATATCAAACTGTTTAAGATGAAGGATAGCAAAGAATCCTTAGAAGAAGAGAATCAAAAATGCAGTGGCAATATCTTAAAAAAGCTGTTTTGTTTTATTGGCAAGGCAGCAGGAATGGCACAAGAAGAAATTGACAGTGCGGTTGATGAAATACAAAAAGGGGATTCTATCAGTTTTAAAGAAAAATTAAATGAAACCAAGAATCGCAAAATTGCAGATGAGATTTGGGATATTTGTTATGCGCTTCAGTCTTCGCTTTGTTCTATTTTATGTGATGAGGAGATGGACAGCAGCAATGCAGCTACAGCTATGCAAGAAAGCCTTGAAGAGTTTACAGAGGTTGTAAAAACAGCCATTAGTCAATGGGCTGGTGGTAAAGAAGCAAGTGTTGTTATCAAAAATGAAGATATTTCACAAACCGATTTAGAGGTAATGAAATCAGCAGTACAAAGGCTCAATGAAGGGATTGAAAAGGCAGCAATGCAAAAGGATAAGCAAAAACAGTTTGATAGTAGTCAAAATCAGGAAGGAGATAGAAAAGAAATGAAAATTGATAAAAGTAAATTAACCGATGCAGAAAAAGCATTTCTGGAAAGTATCGAGAAGCGTTATGGTACACAAGATGAACAGGTACAGTCACAAAAGGGTATGTCAACAACACCTGCTGCACAAGTACAGCAAGTTCAGGCAGAACCTATTATTGCAAAATCAGTTACACAGACAGAACAATCCATACAAACAGTGGAACAGTCATCACAACAGGCATTGTCACCAAATCAGCAGACCAATGAGTCGGATACCATTTATAAGGGATTGCATCCAGCAGTTGCAGCTGAATTGGAAGAATTAAAGAAATTTAAACAGGAAGCACAAGATAGAGAACTTTACGATATTGCAAAAAAATATACCATTATCGGAAAAAAAGAAGAAGAACTTGTGCCACTGTTTAAAAGCTTAAAGGCAGCAGGTGGTACAGCTTATCAAGATATGATTACAGTGTTAGACCAAGCAGTAGAAACCGTTGAAAAATCAGGTGCTTTTTCGGAGATTGGAAAATCGGGTCATAACAGTGATTTTGGCGGTGAAGCATGGGCAGAAGCAGAGGCAAAAGCCGTAGAACTTAGAAAATCAAAAACGGGGTTATCAATGGCACAAGCACTCGATGAAGTATTTATAAATAATCCTGAATTGGCTAAACGATGTGAGGAGGAATAAACAATGTCAACTTATTTTGGAACAAGTATTAATGAAAGTCCAACAATTGTATTACCAGCGAGTGAAAAGCTAGAAAATGCAAGAGGAATAGCACTATCCGTTCAAGATGGCGCTGTTTTGAAACCAACAGCAGGCGCTCATGTCATTGGAATTTCTCTTATAGAAACCGATGAGATTGTAGAAAAAGGCGGGGATGTAGATATTCAGATTAAAGATGTTGGCAAATGGGTAGCAGGTGAAGCACTTACAATCGGTACAGAGCTTGCAACCAATGCAGAGGGAAAAGCAGTAGCGGCAAAAGATGGCGATTTTATTGTCGGTATGGCATTAAGTAATGCAGCAAAAGCAGGAACATGGATTCAAGTTCAAATTAGTAAAGCAGGTTATAAGCCTGCAACAGCGTAAGGAGGTTTTGATTAATGAGTGGAAGAGAAATAGGAAGTGCCAGTGAATTATCAGCACGTATTGCAAAGGGGTGGAAACCAAACCGTTATTTAACGAATATGAGTATGGCTTTTTTTGCGAATGCAAGTAATTATGTAGCAACAAGTATTTTTCCAATTTGTCCTGTGGAATTTTCAACAGGATATTACTATGTCTATAATAAAGGTGATTTAGCAAGGGATAATGTAAGAAGAAAACCAAAGTTTGGCAAAGTGCCGCCAGCTCAAATGGGACACACAGACCAAACGTATAAATGTGAAGTAGACCAGATTATTGTAGGAATCGACCAGATTGGAGCTGTCAATTATCAGCGTGCGAATGTGCCGCCATCGATTGACCCTAAACGAGCAAAAAATCGTTTTGTGGTAGACCAGCAATTATTACATTTGGATATTTTGTTTGCCAATCATTTCTTTAAAACAGGGGTATGGAACAATGAGTTTACAGGCATTGCTTCAGGAGCAGGAGTAACACCAAGTGGCAAGCAGTTTATTAAGTTTTCCGATGCCAATTCAGACCCCATTCAATTTTTTGATACCCGCAAACGTCAAATTGTGTTAGATGGCAGAAGGACGCCTAATAAGTTGACACTGGGATATAATACCTATCTTGCTTTAAAGGAGCATCCAGATTTATTAGAACGTGTAAAATATACAGGAAGTACAGCAAATCCAGCAAAAGTTACTGAAAAAGTGTTAGCAGAATTGTTTGGAGTGGATGAGGTTAAAGTGTTGGATGCAACTTATAATGCAGCAGAAGAAGGACAAGATGATGATATGCAGTTTATTTGTGAGCCAGATGGTGCGTTGCTTTCTTACACAACATCAAATCCTAGAGTGGATGAACCATCAGCGGGTTATATTTTTACTTGGGATATGCTTGGAAATGGCAATTTTATGGCAACGGATGTATTTGAAGGAGAAGGCGGGACTCATTCTGAATTTATGGAAGGTTTGATTGCAACGGATATGAGAAAGACATGTGATGACCTTGCCTGTTATCTGTCTAAATGTGTATAGGAGGCAGATATGCAGTATTTATGTTTAAAACAACTTACAGTAGGTAAAATTACCTATCATTTGGGTGATACAATACCAGATGATGTGATTCTTCCTGCAAGAAGTGAGAAACTAATAAGAAGTGGTTATATTTCAAAGCTTGATGAAGAAACACAGTATTCTAAAAATGAGAGTGGATTATTTACACAAGAGCAGGTTGATAAAATGATTGCTGAAGCAATTGTATCAATGAAACAGAAAGAAGAAGAATTGCAACAAGTGGTAGCAGATTTAAAGAAATGCAAGTTGGCAGAAAATGATGGTACGATTTCGGTTTCCGTCAAAAAAGAATCTGATGGAGTAAAGGAGCAGATTGCCATTATTTTGGTGACACCTGATGAAATTCAACAGGTATTTTCTATTATGCAACAAAATGCGGATGAAGGTTCAAAGGCAATTGCAGCCATTCAGAGTGAAAATGTTTTGATACTTTTACATGCAGCAGATAGCCGTAAAACCATTAAAGAGGCAGCAAAAAAACAAGTGGATAATCTATTTTCCTCTAATGATAATATCAATGAATCGAAAGAACATAACGAAGCCACAAGCATGAATTAAAAGGAGTTGATACCAAAATGGCAAAAGGTACATACACGTATGAGCCTGCTAATATTTTAAATTATGGAAAAGACCGTATGCGTTTTGAGTTGGGCGACACAATGGTTGAGGGGGGGGTTCGGATACAACAGCATTAACCGATGAAGAAATACAGGCAGCCATAGATATTTATCAACGTTCATGGAAGAAAGCAAAGTTAATGCTACTAGAAAGTTTGTATCATCGTTTTGCATATGAGGTAAATACAAAAACGGGTCCTCTTTCATTAGAATTGCATGATAGGGCAAAACTTTGGAAAGAAGAATATGAAAAACTAAAAAAAGAAGTATCGGTTCAATCAAGTATACCAAGCTTTGGTAATAGTGATATAAAAAATCAAAAACCACCTTATTTCTATACAGGTATGCAGCAAAACGAAAGGGCAGGAATAAATGGATAATGCAACAGTAATGTATCTTCGACCTTCCAATCTGTTCAAAGAATTTATTATTGAAAGAAATGAGCAGGATATAACAAGTACAGGAAGGGTAATCAATCAACATAGAGGTGATGGAACGAATATATTAAAAGGTTGTTTGGCTGAAGCAACGGTTGATGATAGAACCAAGCACAGCATAACAGACCATGTGGTTACTCATACAATTGTACAAAGCGGACAACCAAAAGCAAAGAAAACAGACTGTCTGATTTTTGGGGATAGAACGTTTTATATTTGTGATGTAGATGATACAGGAACGCTTGGCATTTCAACGATTTATTATGCAGAGGAAAGAAGGGATATCCGATAAAATTATGGGTAAAAATAGAAGAACTGGATTCCAATGGAAAGACGAAGACAGTTGAGAAAGCAGTTAAGGCAAAAGTGTCGGAAATGACAAAAGATATTAATAGAAAAGTGCTTACTAGAGGAACAAGAGTTGCTAATGCTTTAAGAACTGCCGAATTGGAAGTATTAAAAGGGAATCGCAGTGGTAGAGTATATAAAAAGCCAAGTACATATGGTAAGAGCAGAACCAAATCCACGCGAAAGTTGTTAAAGGATTATGGACATAAATTAAGAGGCGGACAGCTTTATCGTGCGTCAGCGGCAGGCGAAGCACCAGCAAGAAGAACAGGGGCATTAAGGCTTCAATGGTCTGCTGGAGTTGAAAAAGTTGGAACGTCATCTAATAAAACAGAAATTGTGACTTATATTGAAAGCAATACACCATATGCTCAGTACCTTGAAAAAGGTACAGCAAAAATGCAGCCAAGACCTTATATGGAAAAGATAAAAGAACAGGCAGCACCAGAAATTTGTAAAATATTGAATGAAGATTATTCATAGGAGGCAGTGATGGAATTAATCATAGAAAAGCCAGAATGTGTACTAAATACTTCTGAAATAAAAACAGGTATGCTTGTCTATGCAAAGCATGTTTCATGGAAATGTGGTATTAGTGGTTTTGTTACAGCAATTACTGAAAAAGAAATGATTGTACAATACCATCCCAGAATAGGGAATGTAACCAATCATTTTTTTATCAATGCAAAAGAAGTGGCAGCTGGGGACTGGCAGATTCGATATTCTGCCGATTTATCTGAAGTTTACGAATATCCAAAACCAACAGATGATGGTACAAATTCAGAGGATAAGAATATACATGATAAAGATAGTAATACAGATAATGAAAATGATAAAAGCATTAATCTAAACAATGAAAATAGTAATACAAACAATCAGGATATGAAGGATATTCGTATATTCCAAGAAATGGAGGAAAATAGCGTATAATGACATTGGAAGAATTGATTTATAAACAATTTGTAGAATCAAAGGAACTGGTGTCACAGCTTGCACAATTTTCTAACAAACCAGCTATTTTCAACACCGAACCGCCAGCTATAAACCAAATGGGATGGCAGGGAAAATCACAATATCCACAGTTGGTTTATAGTTTTGATTTGCAGGCAAATGAGGAACGTAATAGCGTAGGTACTCTGTCAGTATGGTTGTACTGTCAAAATACACAAAATGCCATTATGCCAGAACAAATAGAGCCAGTAATAAGGAATTGTTTAAAAGATGTTTTATTAAAGACAAGTGGAAGTTCTGTATATGCTTTTACATGGGCAAGAACCGATGCCTTTGAGATGGTAGAGGTTAAAAATAACTTAATTATTGGGTCTGAAATTCGATTTGACATTTTAGAGTATGCAAATGGGGAAACAACAGACCCAGACCCCATTGTTGCAACAAACAGGTATCTTAAAGAATTATATCCTGATTGTGTTGTTGTAGGGTTTGATAGGATGCAGGAAATAACGAAAGCGACAAAAGAAGCGCCTGTTATTTATAGCAGGTTAAGTCATGTAGAATTGGCAAAAGAAACGAATACCGTAGCATGGCAGGACGGCAAAATTGCCGTCCATATTTTATGCCCTGATAATGAAATTCGATTAAAAATGGCAGTAGATATAACAAGACAGTTATCCCTTGATGGCGAAATTATCATGTTGGATAAGTCGCCTATGTTTATAAAACATGTACAGATGAATAATAAATCGGATTATCTTAAAGATGGACAGATTTTTATTAATGGCAGATATGGATTGCTTCGATATAAGGCAAAACCATATGAATTAAATTATACAGAAGTCAATTATCATTAGGAGGTGGTGCAGATTATGACACCAAAAGAAAAGATTATAACTACTGAAACAGACAGTAAAGCAGAAAAAGAAAGGATAGAGGCAAAAACAAAGCCTGAAGCAGCGAAAATGCAATCTATAAAGCAAACGGAAGCAGTGAAACCGATAGAATCCGTTTATACAGTAGAGGAATTGTCCGCAAATGCAGAATCATTATTTGATGTGCGAACAGAATGTGCAATAGCGGCATTAAAAGCAGCTGCAATCAAATCGTGTACAATTTCTAAAGCAAAAGAAATCATTAAAAAATTTATGGAAATGGAGGTTTTGTAATCATGGCAGAAACCTATATTGTTGGAGAAACAAAGATAAGACCAGGTGCATATTTTAACATTCAAAAGAAAGATACCAATGCACAAGCAGATATTATAAGCGGTGTTACAGCAGTTCTTTTTAAATCGGACTTTGGACCTATGAATACAGCAATAGAATTGAGCGCTACGGATAATTACATGGATGTTTTTGGCAATGGAGGCACAACTGATGCCATTCAGGAGGCGATTAATGGCGGCGCAAAGACAATCATTGCTTGCAGAGTGGGAAATGGAGGCACCACAGCAACCGTTACACTGAACGACAACGAAGGTGAGGCAGCAGTAACCATTACTGCCAATTATCCAGGTAAAAAAGCATTTACTGTTACTATTCGGGAAAAATTATCAGATAATACATTAAAAGAATGTATTATTTATGCTGGAACAACAGAATTTGAAAAGGTTGAGTTTGCAGCAGGGGGAAAAGAAGCAGCAGCGCTGGTTGAGGCGTTTTTATCTTCTAAAAAGTTTAAAGCAGAGCTAAAAAGTGAAAAGGAAGAGGTCATTTTGCAAGTTGTGTCACAGAGTGTATTTACAGATGGTACAGACCCACAAGCAACAATAAGTGATTATTCCAATGCTTTTGTTGTTGTAGAACCGTTTGATTTTAATACCATCTGTGTGGATACAGAAGATACAGCTGTTCATCTTTTGTTGCAAGCTTTCGTTAATCGTATCTTCCATGCTGGAACATTAGCACAGGCAGTTGTAGCAGAAAAACATACCGTAGAGCTTGAAACAAGACAGGAACATGCAGCAGCGTTTAATGATGAAAAAATGCACTATGTTTTGAATGCACATATGAGTGAACAGGGAAAGGAAATTGACGGATATCAGACTGCTGCAAGATTTGCTGGTTTGATTGGTGCATGTGCTTCCAATACTTCATTGACACATACCGTTATACAGGGATTTACTGAAATTTTAGAGCGACTAACCAATTCACAGATTGTAGCAGCTCAAAAGAAAGGCTGTCTTGTACTTAGTTACAATAGTGCTAAACAAGTTTGGATTGATAATGCCATCAACACGCTTATCACGCCAGCCGATAATCAAGATGATGGCTGGAAAAAAATTAGGCGAGTAAAAACTCGATTTGAGCTAATACGCAGAATGAATGTAACAGCCGATAATTTGGTCGGCAAGATTGATAATGATAAGAATGGCAGAGCGACTATTATTAGCCAGTTACAGGCTGTTGGTACTGCTATGGTATCTGAAGGAAAACTTGTTTCTTGCATCGTATCAGAAAGTTTGACCTATAAAGCAAATGGAGATAGTGCATGGTTTGATATTGCTGTTATTGATAAGGATAGCATGGAACATATTTATTTAACCTACCAATTTCAGTTTGGAACAACAATTTAAGAAAGAGAGGTAAAACACTATGATTAATGAGAGAGCTTCAGGGGATTCAAGATATGCAAGAACAGGTAAAGATGGAGCATTTTATAATCAAGATGGGGTGTTATTAGCAACTGTTGAATCGTTTTCATCCAATGTGTCTTTTAATAATGCTTCATATTCGGTGCTAGGAAATGCACAGGAACTTGAAACAGCCAATACTTTTAAAGTGACTCTAACCATGTCACAGGTTGTTGTAGAAGATGATGCATTTATTCAAGAGATTTTTAAAGCGATGAAAGAACAACAAATGCCTTATTGGAGCCTCCAAGGGGTTCTTGTGGGAAGAAATGGCTCAGAACAACGTGTTGTATATAGTGAGTGTGTCCCATCGGGTCAGGTTGATTTACAAAATGTGACAACGGGTGATGTAATTAAGAGAAATTGGAATTTTGCAGTTAATAAGCCGCCAGCTTTACAGAGTTTACTTGATATAAACTAAAAGAACTATATGTGTAATATGGATAAGAGAACATAGAAATCTACATTTTAAAATTTGTATTTTTGAAAAGGTAGATTTTTTAAGTTCTCTTTTTTAATTTTATTTTTTTATTATTAGGAGGATTGTTATGACAGATAATAAAGTAGAAGCAACGGTAGGATTTGTAGAGAATATGACAGAAACAACCAGTTCAATTCAAGAGGTATCTTTTGATAAAGAAGAGACCAAAGCACAAATGAGAGTTTATGAGGACGATTTTATTCAAGGATTAATTGATGCAGCTAGTTACACAAGTGATGAAGTACAGCATATTGAAATTGCAAGAGGCGGCAGGGTGTACTTTGCATTTGATATTCGACCTCTTTCAGAGGAAGAATATGACCGATGTAAAAAGAAATATACAAAGTATGTGCGTAATAAACAGTTTGGTATGAAGTTGCCAGAGGAAACAAACAGTGTGAAATATCGAGATTTGCTTATTTATACAGCAACAACGGATGAGTATAAAGAAAAATTATGGGATAACAAAAAAATCTGGGAAGCTTTAAGAGCGAAAGGCTTACAGATTATGAATGGGTTAGATGTGATTGAATACAGCTTAAAGGCAGGAGAAAAAGATAGAGTTTTAGAATGTATTGATACTTTAAGCGGGTATGATAATAACATGGAGGAAGTTGTAAAAAACTAATTGAAGCTGGTGGCAAAACCTGTTTGTTGCACCATATCTTTCAGCGGACAGGAATTACACCAGATGAATTTTATCAGAAATCAAAATGAATACAGATTTTTATGCTAACTTCCACAAGAATTTATTTAGAGTCTTTACAAGGAAAAGGGGGTGATGAAAATGGCTGAAACGATACGAATTGAGATACCTGTGAAGGTGGTTGATGAAACCTCCGAAGGGATTACACAAACTATTAATGGATTACAGAAATTAAATAAAGCATTACGGCAAACAAGCAGTAAGACAACACAGTATGAAAAATCGTCTCAAAAAACACAAAAAACATTAGCAAGCTGGGCAAAGCAAAAATATGAAGTTTTACTTAGTGTAAAAGATAAAGTTTCCCCCATACTTAAAACCATTGGAAGTGGTTTAAAGTCTTTTGGAAGTAAGACATTTAGTGTCACTATGAAGGCAGTTGATTTGATAACCGCTCCTGTTCGAGGGATTTTAAATATATTAAAAAATCCGCTCTTTCAAGCAGGTGCAGTTCTCGGAGTGAGTTTTGGCATAAAAGATACGATTGATACATACAAAAACTTCGAGGCTGCGATGTCAAAGGTTCAAGCGGTGAGTGGAGCAACAAGCAGTGAATTGGTAAAATTAACTGCTAAAGCAGAAGAGATGGGTTCTACTACCAAATTTACAGCAGCACAATCCGCAGAGGCATTTAATTATATGGCTATGGCGGGTTGGAAATCAGAACAAATGCTGAATGGTATTGAGGGCATTTTAAACTTGGCAGCCGCCAGTGGTGAAGATTTAGGAACAACATCAAATATTGTCACCGATGCCATGACTGCCTTTCGGATGCAAGCTAATGAAGCAACACATTTTGCAGATGTTTTAGCAAGAGCATCTTCTAACTCAAACACGAATGTGTCTGAGATGGGAGAGGTTTTTAAGTATGTTGGAGCGATGGCAGGTACACTAGGCTATAGCATTGAAGATGTTGGTATTATGATTGGTCTTATAGCAAATACTGGAATCCATGCCTCACAAGCAGGTACAGAACTCAATTCTATTTTTACAAGATTGGCAACCAATACGAATGGAGCGACTGACGCCATCAAGGAATTAGGTATTGATTTTTTTGATTCATCAGGAAAAGCAAGAAAATTAACTGATGTTATGAAAGAATTAAGAGTAGCCACAGCTGATTATACAGACAAGCAAAAAGCGAATATTGCAAATACCATAGCAGGTACAAGAGCGCAGGCAGGATTGTTGGCAATTTTAAACGCTTCAGAAGATGATTATAATAAATTGACAGAAGCCATTTATAATGCAGATGGAGCAGCACAGGCTATGGCAGATACCATGTTAGATAACTTGGAGGGTTCTATTATTAAACTACAAAGTGCGTTAGATGGTGTGAAAATCTCATTTGGAAAGCGCTTATCACCTTATGTAAGAGGGATTGCTAAATGACTTACGGATTTAATGCCAGACATTGAGGATGGACTTGACCGTTTGATGGATTGGGTTGATAAAAAAATAGAGCGTATGAAACGTAAATTTAATAAGATAGTAGATACCAAAGAATGGCAAAATGCAGACTTTTTTGGAAAGGTGCATATTTTATGGGATGAGTTTATAGCACAGCCATTTACTGAATGGTGGAATACAACAGGCAAGGCAACATTTGCTAATATAGCAAAAGATATTGGTAAAGGGATAGGTTCAGGTTTAAAGTTTGGATTAATGACACTGTTAGGTATTGATATATCAGAAACCGTAGACGAAGGGGTGTCAATTGGCGCTTCTTTTGCAAAAGGTTTTTCGCAAGGATTTGATGCAGGGGCAGTAATGTATAAACTAGGAGAAGCTTTGAAAAATCTGTTTTCCAATGCAAGTAAACTTCTGCCAGGCGGAGAAAGTGCAGGGTTATCTTCACTTTTTTCAGCATTGCTTTTAGGAAAAATAGCAAGACCATTTATCGGTTTGGGAAGAGGAGCAGCAAGCGTTGGAAAGGGATTATTTGGAGTGAATCCAGAAACAGGAATTTCTAATGCAAGGCTGTTACTTGGTTCTACAGGAAATGCTATGGTTAATGGCAGTGGCATTCTTGGTAAATTAGCTAATGTCGGGTATGCACTAAATCCAGGTAATAAAGCTGCTTTGTATTTTGGCAGTACAGCTGGAACTATGTCAGGAGGAATGGCAGCACTTGCAGGAGCAGGAGCAGTAACAGGTGGAGTTGTTGCAGGTGCATCATTAATAAATGCAGGTATAGATGCATATAAAGCCTTAACATCTGATAATAAAGAAGAAGTCAAAACTCATGGATTGTCAGCAGGCATAGAAGCTGGTGCAACTGGTGTAGGAGCTGCTATCGGTACACTTGTATTGCCAGGTGTAGGTACATTAATAGGTGCAGGCATTGGTGGAATTGCTGGCTGGTTGGCAGGTGATAAAATTAAAAAAGATTATCAAGCAAATGTTCAAGAAATGCAAGCTATGTCTGATAAAGTACAGGCTGTATATGCAGCTACTGGTATAACAATTGACAAAAATTCAAAATTTGCTAACAAAGAACTTAAATACGCATTACAAGATACACAATTAAGTGCAGAAGAATATGTAAAGATGTTTCAAGAATCCTGTGCAGATGTAATGAATAAGGCATTTGGAAATATTAAGTTATCATTTACTGAAATTAAAAAGATGGCAGAGGAAATCACTTTTAAGGGAATGAAACAGGGATTAGAAGAATTTAATGCAGCAGTAGTCAAAACTGAAAGTTCACTAGAAGCTCTAAAATCTTCTGTTGTAGATATAAAGCGCGAAAACTGGAAAGTGAGTCTTGGTATAGAATTATCTGAAATAGAGAGGGATAATTATAAACAAACAGTAGATACATTTGTAAAAAATGCACGATTGTATATAGAAAATAACCATTATGAAGCTACAGTTGCTTTGAAATTGTTTATGGGGGAAGATGCAGATACGGCAAATTTGGATTCTATGTATAATCATTTTATAGAACAGATAGATAGTATTAGTAAGCAGTTAAGCAATTCAATAGAAATTGCATTGTCAGATGGTGTAATTACTCTTGATGAATCCAAAGAAATTATTAATTTACAACAACAAATATCAGATATTACAAATAAACTTACAGAAGCACAGAATGAAGCAGAACTTGAAGCAATAGGTATTCAATTTAAGGCTAGTGGCGCAGAGTTGACTCCAGAAACATTTGCAAGTTTGCAAGAGCAGCTTAATGTATATAAAAAGTCAGCAGAAGAAATGAATAAAAAAGCAATGATTGAGTCTTTAAAAAGTGTAAATTTATTATTATCAAAAGAAGATATTACACCAGAAGAAATAGAAGAAGCAAAGCAACAAAAAGAAGATATAGAAGAAGCATATGTTTTAAATATGTCAAAATCTGATTCAAATGTTACATCATTTAATTTACAAACCATAGCAGATGCATTTGGAAGTCGACTTGATGGAATTTTACCTAATTTAGAGGGAACGATAGCAGAAAAGTTACAGATAGCCTTTAAGAATGCAATGTTAAAAAGACCAGATGTAAGTGCATGGGATGAAAATTTTATAAAAGATATGTTTGATTTAGGTGGTCTTGATAAAAACACATTAACTAATATACAATCAATATTAAAAACGACAGCAGAGAGTGTTCCACAAACAGTTAAAGAACAAATATTACAATCTTATAAAAAGAGTGTTCCAACAACAGATGAAATTATGGAAGCTATTGATTGGGATAACTTTAATACAAAGATGTTTGAAAATATTGTTGGAAAACAGCAGCATCTTGTAGGGGCAGATAGTGATTGGAGCATATTAGACCCTATTCTTGATGGATTATCAGGGGAAAATCTTGATACAGCAATGAGAAATTCTGCACAACAGATTCATGATGCATTGGAGAAAAATCTTGACCCATCAGTAGTATCTGATTTTAGAAATACTTATATGAGCGGTAGTCTTGATAAGATGATGGAAGCTTCTATAAAAGATGATTCTGATAACATGATGTCGTGGTATAAAGGGTATAAACCAATTCCAGATGAATTTTATGAAAAAGTAACAGGAGAATGGCAAAAAACAGGTGCTGCTTTAGGTGAGTATTTAAATGAAGGTGCTTCATCAAGTATATCTGGTTATTCTTCAATATTGAAAACCACATTACAGACCGCCCTTAATATAGCAACAATGAGTCCATTTAGTGTAAATCCCACAGTCAATATAACACCAAAATACAATATTACAAGTTTACCAGAAGATACTACAACAGTTTCCAGTGGGCAGCATAAGGCAACAGGTGGTTATGTTAGTGGCAAGCAGCTTTCATGGGTAGGTGAAGAAGGACCAGAAGCCATTATTCCTCTTGTGCCAGGTAGAAGAAACAGAGCAATGAGCTTGTATGAAGAAGTCGGCAAAATATTGGGTGTTGGCGCTTATGCAGCAGGTGGCATTGTAGGAAGTTCTTATGTTGTTAAAAATATGGGTGATTATCATTTATTAAATGAAGCAATAAAAGACGCACCTATTGACTATAACAAAGCAGCAGAAGATAGTACAGAGGATAGCAATAGCATAATAACACCTATTACACAACAGAGTGGAAACAATACTATACAGGTTCATGTTCAAATGGCGCCAGAATTTGTGATTAATAGTTCAAGTACACAATCTGAAGATGAGATGATGACTGTTATAAGAAAAAGTATGATGACAATGGCAGATGAATTAGGCGGTGAGATTGCACAGCGTCTTTATGCTGTATTTTCTAATATGCCAGTAGTAAAGGAAGCATAAGTTGTAGTATGGAGGTTGAAAATGGATATTTTAATTCGGCTTGCCGAGATAGGAAGTAATAAAAAGACCTTTGTATTTCCTTCAAACCCTGAAAGTATCAGTGGAACAATAGGAGCAAAATATCAATCGTTTGATATTATATCCAAAGGTACTATAAAAGTGCCAAAAGGTATGAATATAACAGAAATTAAATGGGATGGTGAATTTTTTGGACAGGCAAAAAAGAATGAATCCGTTGTATTAAAAGCCTATTATCAAGAACCAAATCAATGTATGGCACAGCTTCTGGAATGGCAGGAAAAAGGAAGTGTATTAAATCTTATTGTAACTGATACATGGATAAATATAGATGTCACGATTTCTTCTTTTACACCGCAAGTCTATGGCGCTTATGGAAATGTGAAATATTCTATTTCTTTTACACAGGCAAAAGACTTAAAGATTTATACAACAAATGAGCTTCAAATTGCTTCTTTTGTCAAAAAGACTGTTCCGCGAAATGACAGTGCAGGTAATGATGGTTCTAGTTATACAGTAGTAAGTGGCGACACGTTGTGGGATATTGCCTTGAAAAAACTTGGAAGTGGTACAGCATGGACAAAAATATATGATGCCAATGCAGATACAATCGAAGCGGAAGCACAATCACGAGGAGGAAGTTCGGATCATGGGCATTGGATATATCCTGGCACGGTTCTTTTCATTCCATCAGCATAAGTCATAGTTTGGAGGCTAACATGATAGATTTATCTAAAATGAAATATAGGGTTGTTGTGATTGATGAAAATGGGAATCAATATAACATTAAAGAATATATCCATAGCTTGGGTTGGGAAGAAAATCAAAACGAAATAGCAGTACGTTCTTCATTTGTGGCAAGAAATGATAAAACATCAAAAGGTAAATTATCTTCATTGATAAAGCCTGGTTGTTTGATTGGTATTTTTGCCACCGATGGGAATGGTTATGATGAAGAAGTGGCAAGAGGATTTGTAACCGATTGGAATACAGAATTGCAAAGCAGTGCAGATAATCTGAAATGTACCAGTTATGATATTTTATATAACTTACAGAAAAGTCAAGATAACCGTTTTTATTCGTCTGGTACAGGAACACAGTCTATTTTAACGGAGTTGTTTTATGATTTTGAGATACCTTTTCAAGAGTATCATGGTCCCAATGCCACACATGGAAAATTAAAATATAATAATTCGTATGTTTCTGATATGATACGAGATATTTTAGATGATGCAAGAAAAAAAGGTTGTGGTACCTATATTTTGCGAGCAACGAAAGGCTATGTAGATGTAGTAGAACGTGGAAGTAATACTGATGTTTATGTATTTAAGACAGACAATACAAAATCGGTGCAAGTATCATTAAGTACAGCCGATTTGATAACAAGAGTTCGTGTGATTGGTCAGCAAGATGATGATGGAAAATCCAGTGTGGAAGCAACCATCAATGGACTTACAGAGTATGGCATTAAACAGCGTATTTATGTAAGAGGTTCAGATGAATCGTTAGAGGATGCAAAATCGGCAGCTCAAGAGATTATCAATGAAAATGGAACCGTACAAAAAGCAATTACACTTTCAGCACCCGATGTGCCATTTATTAGAAAAGGTGATTTGGTTTATGTGATAGCTGGAACTTCAGATGATTACTATTATGTTAAAGGAATACGACATGATTGTGAAAGTTATAGTATGACAATGGAATTAGAAAAGGCAGAAGCCGAAGCGATAACAGCAGAAAATACAACAGAAAGTAAAAAAGAATATAAGGAAGGCGATATTGTAAATTTTCATGGTGGTACACATTATGTCAGCAGTTATCCAGATTCACAAGGGTATAGTGCAAGAGCTGGCAAGGCAAAAATTACAAAGAAAAATGGTTCAGGAAAAGCGCATACATGGCATTTAATTCATACAGATAGTGAAAGTAATGTGTATGGCTGGGTAGATGATGGAACATTTGATTAGAAAAAAACTATATAAGGTTAAGTTTGACAGTGGCGTAAATTTATAAAGAATAATGATATAAGTCCTTTGTTCAGAATGGTTTAAAATCTAAATTGACAGAATATGTGAATAATAGTAAAATGAATCTGGAAGGTGATAGTGTGTCATTAGAATATCAGCGTTATGGACGAAATAAAGAAACCACAATAAATCATACATATATTAATAGTGGTGAATATAGGAGTAAATTTGATAAAATTACAGACAATATTAGTATAAATCGTATTTTGTACAACAAAGCAAAAGAGATGTTGAATCATCGTAGTGG
The DNA here is from genome assembly GCA_910585095.1 of uncultured Lachnospira sp. Classification (GTDB taxonomy): domain Bacteria; phylum Bacillota; class Clostridia; order Lachnospirales; family Lachnospiraceae; genus Lachnospira. The sequence continues at coordinate 5,142 of CAJUBU010000016.1, read as the reverse complement.
TACCAAGTATGAAGATATGTATTGGATTGATGGAGTGACTGGTGAAGTTCTTGCAAGTGCATTGAATGAACAACAGGAAAGTACTGTCAAATATACAGATGCTATTAAAAAAGCAATATCAGGAAAAGAGAATTTGATTGCTTTCCATACACATCCAAACAGTATGCCTCCAAGTGCAGCAGACTTCAATTCCATGCTTGTGCATGGATATGAAATCGCATTTATAGTCTGCCATGATGGGAAAATAATTCAGTATGTTTCCTATGAAAAAATCAGGGAATCACTATATAATTCGTACATTCAGCGGTATACTGCTGATGGTTATACAGAGTTTGAAGCACAATGGAAAACATTAGAAAAGCTTAAAGAAAACTATAATATTGATTTTTGGGAGGTGCATCCATGAAGGAAGAATATTTCGCAGATGATAGGGTTATCATTCCTGAATATATCAGGAAGATGTCAAGGGAAGAACTGGAACAAGAGATTGCAAGGCTTGAAAAAGAGGTAAAAGAAAGCAAAAAATGTCAAGGCAACAGCTTGAGTTCAAGAGTAGTGTAAACTTATATGATAGTAAAATGAAGTAGCTTCTATATGAAGCTACTTTTTAAATTGTCATATGAAAAATATTATGTTATAGTATCAACATGGAATAATCGTGTTACAAGGTGGTAGCCTCCCCAACTTTAACAAAAGAGGGGAGGTGGTGCATATGGATACATACCAAGTTTTAAGCCTGTTATTTTTAGGCGGTAACTTCCTAATTGCACTGCTTGCCTACATAGATAGGAATAACAAGCGAAAATAAATAACCCTACCTTGTATCTTTGCCGGAACAGGTAGGGTTATAACCAACTTGGAGGCTAACCACTTTGTGGGCGGTTATTCCTTTTTGTATGCTTAATATATCATATTTGATAGTAAGGGGCAAGTGGTTTTTAATAAATTTAGAGCTGGATATAAAGTAATAATTCAAAGGGCATCTGGTAGCAGATGTCCTTTTGTTTTATAAATTTATTGGAAGGAGGCATAAATGGCAGCAAACACAACATTTGATGAAAATGCTGGTATAAATAAACTAGCCAATGTATTGATAGAACGAATGAAAAAAGAAAATGAAAGTCCTCTTTGTCTTGACTTTGGAGAGATACAAGCAAATGGAAGTCTAATAACAAATACCTTTCCTGTTTCTATACCAAAAGGACAATATTGTGTATGCAGACAGCTTACACTTGGAACTGCTGGAGATGAGCTTACTAAAACAGAAGATGATGGTAGCCATAAACATAATGAACATAACAGTGGTGATGATTTGCATAAAGAAAATGAAGGAATACATCAACATACTGTTTTGATACCAAAAAAAATGCGAAGTTTACAAGCTGGCGACAGAGTGCTTGTTGCATGGGTGCAAAATGAAGCCGTTGTTGTTGATATTATTGTAAGTTCATAAGTTCGTAGAAAGGAGAAATTCATGGCAGAAAATCCACTTGTAGTTGTTCCTGTTCCAGAATTTATAGAAGAAAATACAGTGTATGACACAAAATATAAACGTACTATTAAATGGGATGCCCAAAAAGGTGATTTTGTCCAAGATGGTGCAAATCGAATTATGGAATGTTCTGGCGAAGAAGGCTTTATGATATGGTGTTTTAAGATGGCACAAACTGAACGATATTCTTGTCTAGCTTATACAAGTGATATTGGTGTAGAGTTAGAAAATGCACTTGCAGCAGATAATCAAAAGATTGTTGAATCGATTGTTGAGCGCACCATTACCGATGCTTTAAAAGTCAACCCACGAACAGAATATGTAAGGGATTTTGAATTTAGCTGGAATGCTGATGAAATCCATTGTACTTTTGTGGTAAAAGGTGTTGGATGGGATAAGTTGTTCAAAATTTGTATTTAATATTCATCAAGAAAGGGGTGGTAAAAGATGGCACAGCTTCCATTTATAAATCCTGATTTTATAGATAATAACAGTGAAAATGAAATTCATCAGAGAATGATGTCCCATTTGCCAAAGGATATAGATGATATGATTGGCGGTTTTCCTTTTGATTTCACGAAAACCGCAGCAATTGAACTATCGGAATTTATTAATTATCATATGGTAAGAGCTTTAATGATTGCTTTTCCGCAGTTTGCATGGGATGAATGGCTTGATTTGCATGGCAGACAGGTGCATTTGACAAGACATGAAGCAGAATGTGCAAGTGGCTTTGTAGAAGTAGTAGGTATAGCAGGAACTGTTATTCCATCAGGAACGATTTTTTGTACACCAGCGACAAATGATTCTCCAGCACTTGAATATGTATCAAATGAGGATAGCCTTATAGGAAGTGATGGAACAGTTATAATATCCGTAACATCTGTAACATCTGGTACAATATCCAATGTGGCAGCAAATACGATTTGTATGATGGCAAAACCCAATAAAAATATTTTGTCAGTTACAAATAAAGAGCCAATGACGGGAGGAACACCACGAGAAAGCAATAACGATTATTACGATAGGATAGCGGCTGAATATGACAGCAGCATGACTTATTTAGGAAATGACAGTGATTATATCCGTTGGGCAAAAGAAGCTGGAGCTGGAGATTGTATTGTGGTATCTGCCTATGATGGAGCGGGTACAGTAAAACTGGTGCTTGTTGATAGAAATGGCGAGCCAGCCAATAATACATTGATACAAGATGTATATCATTATATCGTATCACCTGATGATAGAAGTAAAAGACTACTGCCAACTGCTTGTGCCAAGCTGATTTGTGTGGCGGCAACAACAATAAATATAGATTATATATGTACAGGATTATCAATTGATGAAACAACAACAATAGAGCAGGTAAAAAAAGATTTTAAAGAAGCTGTTATGAAAATATATGATAAGGCAAAGAATGATAGCATATTAAGATATAATGATGTGCGACCGCTTCTTTCGGCTATTAATGGAGTACAAGATTTTGATATATTTATGATGAATGACAATACAGTTAATATCCAGTTGGCACAAGAAGAATATCCACAAACAGGCAATCTAAATTTCATTTTGAAAGAATAGGAGGCAGTGATGGATAAAGAAAAATTTGATTTAGAGGTATTTCCTACTAGTGAGAGCGCTTTAAAAATGTTATCTTATGTGACACAAGGATTTTATGATAAATCCTATATTGGAAAATGGCTTTATCAGGTGATGGGGCAAGAATATGATAAAGCATTAAAGCTGGCAGAGGAGTTGAAATATCAAATGTTTCCTGAAACAGCTACTTGGGGGCTTATGTATCATGAAATGAAGTGGCAGCTTCCTATTCAGGAAAACTTATCTTATGAAGAACGTCGCCGCCGAATTTATCAAAAAAGAGATTGCAGGTCACCAATGACACCCTATCGAATGGAACAATATCTTGAAACGATAACAGGCTTTCAAGTACATATTGCAGATATAAATGATTTAGGAGAATATGGTTTAACCTCCATTCATCCTAATTTTTTTATTGTATATATTCTTGAACAAGAAACAATTGATGTAAAACAGATTCAGCAAATACTGGATAAAATCAAGCAATCGCATACAGATTATAAGATTAATCAAAGAATTTTTTTACAAGTTAAAAATATACTCCAATTTTATCTGCATTGTATTAATAATAAATTTCAATGTACTAAATGTGACAATTCCATTGCTGTATCAGGTTCAGTACATTTTGCGATTGAAGAGAAAATAGAAAAAGTTGGTGCTGTTACTTTAGAAAAACGTCAAAACTTATGGTACTTAGATGGGGATGTCTTATTAGATGGAAGCAGAACATTAAATGCTTCTTATGAAATGGAGGAGTTGTAAAATGGCAGATAATTACATAATTACAAAAAAAGCAAGAAAAAATATGGTTCAAGCAAGAGCAGGAACTATAACATTACCTAAAATTGTTGGCATGGCATTTGGTGATGGAGGAGTGGACAGTTTAGGCAATGTAATGAAACCTTTGGAAACTCAAGAAGTGCTTGTATCTGAACTATTAAGAAAAGAAATAGATGGTTTTGATTTTATAGATGATACAACATGCAGATATCATTGCACTTTATCAGAATCCGAATTAGCAGGCAAATATATCAGCGAATTAGGATTATATGATGAAAATGGAGATATTGTATGTATAAAAAATTTTACTGCAAAAGGCAAAGATAGTGATATGGAAATGACTTATACAGTTGATGATGTATTTTAACAATTAATACATTTTGGGAGGGAAGTTATGGCAGATTTTGAAATTAATAATCCAGTTACATTTACTAAAAATGTACGTAAATTTGAGACGAAAGATAAAGGACATGCCGATGTTTTTAATCATGTTACGGCTACACTTGTTAATAACGATGCTTATCTTGAAGAAAGTAAAGTAGATAAGGTAGAGGGAAAAGGGTTATCTACAAATGATTATACAAATGCTGATAAAAATAAGCTGTCTGGAATTGAAGAGGGTGCAGAAGTAAATGTGCAATCAGATTGGAATGTAACAAATAGTAATTCAGACGCTTATATTAAAAACAAGCCTCAATCAATGAAAAATCCCACTAGTTTAAATATATCATTAAATGGGATTTCTCAAGGCGCTTATGATGGCAGTTCTCAAAAGAATGTGAATATTACTGCTGAAAATATTGGAGCAGATTCAAGCGGAACAGCAGCAACGAAGGTATCTGAACATAATAATTCAGAAAAGGCTCATGCAGATATAAGAAATTTAGTTACTACGCTTACAACTAGACTGAATACACTTGCTGATAGTGATGATACAACACTCGACCAATTAAGTGAGATAGTAGCTTACATAAAAAACAATAAAACTTTGATAGATGGAATTACCACAAGTAAAGTAAATGTGTCAGATATTATAGATAATCTTACGTCTAATGTGACAAATAAGCCGCTGGCAGCTAAACAGGGGAAAGTCTTAAAAGACTTAATTGATACATTGACTAGTGTTGTTGATGGAAAAGTAAGTAAGTGTGGCGATACCATGACAGGGGATTTAGTTATTCCTATTGGCAGAGTAAATGTAAATATGTCTGTGCCTTGTGCAGGTCGAATTGACAGTACAACCTTAATACCTCAAGGGTTATCGGAGTGCAAAA
>CAJUBU010000015.1:3706-83593 GCA_910585095.1 uncultured Lachnospira sp. | reverse complement strand
AATGACAAAATGAAATTTTGCAATAATTTTTTTGCATTTATTGCTTGACTTTACAAAAATGGAATATTTTAATTTTATAATTGACATTTAAAGGAAGATATGATATTGTAAACTGGTACGCGGATGTGGCGGAACTGGCAGACGCGCCAGATTTAGGTTCTGGTGGGCAACCGTGCAGGTTCGATTCCTGTCATCCGCATAACAAGAGGGCTTTTGTTTTAATGATAGATTAAGACAAAAGCCCTTTTGTTTAAGATTAAGATTTACATAAAAGGAAAGTTACATAAAAAGATGGAAAATCAATGTTACACTTATTTTAAGATTGTGGGAGATTTTAATCCAGATGCAGTTACAAAAATGTTGGGCATACAGCCTGAAAAAAGCTGGGAAGTGGGAGATATACGAAAAAACGGCACAAAATATGATTTTTCTTTTTGGTCTGTTGGACGGTGTGATGATTATGATATAGAAATTGAAAATCAAATGCGAAAAACCATATCTATTTTATTCGATAAAATTGAATTATTAAATCAAATAAAAGATGAAAATAAGGTGTCATTTTATTTACAGATTGTTCCGACGATTTATGTAGAAAATGATACACCTTGTCTAGCGCCATCCCTTGATATAATTGATTTTTGTTATAAAACAAGGACAGAGATAGACATTGACTTATATGTAGACACGTTTACTGATAAAATTGACATATTAGAGGACTAAGTATATAATAAAATTGATTTTTCCGTTAAAATAAGTATAAGGAAACAAAGGCAAAACTTCGTTTTTCTATTAGAAATCGAAATTTTGTCTTTATTTTTTATATGTTAAAAAAGTTACATATTAAAAAAGATATATAAGCAAGCAGCAAAGCCGATTGTAAATATCTGCTTAGCTGGCAGATTTCAATAATTTGCATAAAAAAAGCGTAGAAATGAGGATTCATATGATACAAAGGCATAAAAATGTAAATAATGATATTAATGCAAAATATATAAAAGAAGAAGAAAAACGCAAAGAACTGCGAGAGACAAAAGGTATTATGATAGTAGGCTTTGTTATGGCTTTGGCGTGCATGGTTATGAGTCTTGTGAATTTTTATAAACAGTCGAACATGTTGTTTTCTACGCTTTTAGGAATGATTAGTTTTTTGTTTGCAGGATTGTATACATGGAGAACTGGACGAAAAAATTTAAGTATTGTTGTAATGGGATTGGCAGTATCCATTATTTTTAGCTGGTATGCCATTGTAGGAGGCAATGAGGGATTTGCTATCCTTTGGATATTGCTTGTACCAAGTGTTTCTATGTTGGCATTTGGTTTTCAAGAAGGATTTATATTGTCGTTATATTTTGCATGTTTTTTGTTTGCCTTGTTTTATACACCATTAAAACAATATACGCTTTATGATTATGGTTCAGTGTTTATGATGCGATTCCCGTTGTTATATTGTGTGGATTTTATAGGCGCATGGGCAGGATTCCGATTGGTTCGTAAATTTCAGTTGGAAAATCAACAATATAAATTAAAATTATTATCTTATAATGATGAATTAAAAAAAGAAGTAAAAAAACAGACTGTCAAGGTAGAAAACTTTTCTAAGCAGTTGATTGAAGCATTAGCAAAAACAATTGATGCAAAGGATAAATATACAAATGGACATTCTGTACGTGTGGCAAAATATGCAAAAATGATTGCTGATAAAATGGGAAAGGATGAGGAAGAACAAAAAACAATTTTTGATATTGGTATGCTTCATGATATTGGAAAAATAGGCGTGCAGGGGGAGATTATTAATAAGACGTCAAAACTAACGGATGCGGAATACGATATTATTAAAACGCATCCCATTATTGGTGCGGACATTTTAAATACGATTTCGGAGATGCCAGAAATAGCGATAGGAGCCAGATGGCATCACGAACGATACGATGGCAAAGGGTATCCAGATAAGCTAAAAGGTGACAATATACCAGAAATTGCGCGTATTATTGCTGTGGCGGACGCTTATGATGCAATGGCGAGCAATCGAAGTTATCGCAGGGCTTTGCCACAGGAAGTTGTGCGGGAAGAGATTGAAAAAGGCAAAGGAACACAATTTGACCCACAAATTGCGGATTTTATGTTAGAATTAATTGATGAAGATAAAGATTATCAGATGAGAGAGCATTAAAAAGTTGTTTTAGGATAGAGTGGTTCAATAAAGGAGGAAAGGCATTTTTTAGCATATGAAAAATATGCCTGTCAAAGTAATGAAAATAAATTTTACAAAAATAAGTAAAAAAGTCTATGTTTTAATCATAACCATAATATTGTTTATTGTAGTAACTGTTACATTGGCATTGACATTAGGAAAACAACATAATCAATCACAAAAAGAAAATGATAAAACGAGTTATTCAACAGCATTTAATGAAATGGATACAAAGATGCAGAATCATACAAATACAGAGACAAGTACGAATAGTGAAACAGATACAAACAATGAAAAGGAATCAACTACAGATGATAAAACAACTATAGATGATAAGACCAATACAGATGATGAAATGAATACAAATAAAGAAACAAATGCACAAGAGACGACAGCAAATCAAGGTGAAACAGTAACAGCACAAGAGGATACATTAGAAGTAAAAGTTGAAAAAATTTTAAATAAAATGACTTTAGAAGAAAAGGTCTATCAAATGTTTATTATTACACCAGAAGTATTGACAAATGGTAACAATGTTACAACTTGTAATGATTTTTTTCAAGAACAGTTAGAACAATATCCTGTTGGGGGAATCATTTATTTTGCAAAAAATCTTGTTAATCGTGAGCAGACAGCACAAATGCTGCAAAATGCTACACAGTATGCTTATGAAGTAGAAGGTATGCCTATGTTTTTATGTGTTGATGAAGAGGGGGGACGAGTTGCAAGAATTGCAAATAATGCTAATTTTGGCGTACCAAACGTGGGTGCTATGCAGTATGTTGGAAGTGCGGCGAAAGCTTATGAGGCTGGTCAGACAATTGGAGCATATTTGAGTGAATTAGGATTTAATGTGGATTTTGCGCCAGATGCAGATGTGCTTACAAATGATAACAATACAGTTATTGGTGACAGGTCATTTGGAACAGATGCGAATATTGTCACAGAATATGCCGCTGCTTATTCAAACGGACTGCACAGTCAAAATGTGTGCAGTACATTTAAGCATTTTCCGGGACATGGTTCAACAGAAGGCGATACGCACGAAGGCTTTGCATACACTAATAAAACATATGAGGAATTAATGCAATCAGAGCTTGTTCCATTTGCACATGCACAAAGCAATGGAGTGGATTTTGTTATGGCTGCACATATATCTGTGCCTAATATTATTGGAGATAATACACCTTGTACGTTATCTTACAAAATGATTTCAGAAATTTTGAGGGGAGATTTAAATTATAATGGATTGGTAATAACCGATGCTATGAATATGGGGGCAATTTTTAATAATTATTCTTCGGATACAGCAGCAGTTTTAGCAGTTTTGGCAGGTGTTGATTTGATGCTTATGCCAAGTGATTTTTTTAGTGCAGCACAAGGTGTTATCAATGCTGTTTATAATGGACAAATCAGTGAAAGTCGTATTGATACATCGGTTAGGAGGATTATAACAAAAAAATTACAGATGGAGTAATTGATAGAAAAATAAAAAACATCTGAGAAAAGATAAAATAAAGTGAATTAGCGCTTTGAGGTTGTAAATTGATTGAAATAAAGTTTGTTATATACAAAATAGCGCAGAAATGAGGATTAAAATGAATAGCAATATCAATGCAAAATTGAAATTATTTTTACCATGTTATTTTGCTTTTTTTGTAAATGGAGCGATGGTTTTGGCGGTAGGGGCAGTTTTACCCTATATTATACAGGAAGCACAGTTAAGCTATGGGCTTGCAGGAGGATTACTTTCAACATTTGCAATTGGCAATCTTCTGGCAAGTTTTGTCAATCCTTTAATGGCGGCAAAATTAGGGAGAAAGGCGACAATTGTTCTATTATCATCACTCATTCCTATAACATGGTTTGCTATTTCATTATTGCCGTCCGTTATGGTAATGTATGTCTTATTTATATTAATGGGTATTGGCAGAGGTTCAGTTAGTATTATTAACAATGCTGTTGTAAATGATAATTCAGACGGAAAACCAGCAGCGTTAAATTTTTTACATATGTCTTTTGCAGTAGGTGCATTTGTTTCACCATTTTTGACATCAACATTTATTCGTTTAGGGTTTGGGTGGAGAATTATTGTATATATTATTGTTGTTGCAACTTCCCTATCTTGTGTTGGTTATGCAAGCATGAATCTAAATCATGCAAGACCACAGAAGGAAGATTCACAATTGAAAGACCATAAAAAAGATAAAAGACGCAAGCCTTTTTATAAAAGTGCAGTATTTTATATAATGGGATTACTGTTGTTTTTATATTTAGGTTTGGAAAATTGTGTAAATGGTTGGTTTGTAACATATTTTAAAAGTATGGAAATAATGAGTACGGCTTACGCTACAAATTTAGTATCAATAACATGGATAATGGTTATGTTAGGAAGACTTTTGACAGCAAAATTATCTCAAAAGATAGATAAAAATAAACTGATTATGGTATATTGCATTGCAACTGCCTTTTTCTTTGTTTTATTAGTGGCAACAAGCAATCTTGTTGTTATTACCATTGCCATTATAGGACTTGGATTCTTCTTTGCAGGAATTTATCCGACTAGTATATCCAGTGTCGGAGCAGTTGTAAAAGGCGATGATACAGGAATGTCTATGTTTCTTGCTATGGCGGCGCTTGGCGGTATTATAACGCCGCAGATAGTAGGCATTGTAGCGGATGGAGCAGGGCTTGTGGCTGCTATTTTATTATTGTCTATTAATGTTGTAGGAATGTTTGTATTGTCTTGTGTGAATATAAAGATAACAAAAAAATCAAAAGTTGTCTAAAAAAATTTAAGAGAACTATAATACAAAGTTGTTAAAAATTATGAGTTGTTGTATATAAAGCAATATGGATTATGTGCAAAAACAGTGTAGGAATGGAGAATTAAATGAATAAAAATTATGAGTATTTATCGGATGAACATGCCCATTATATAAAAAGTCTTATAAACAAAGTGGCAGAGAAGGACAAAAATTATGAGATTTTTGGAGCAAAGGTACATCAGTATGAGCTTAATGAAACAGTAAGTCTGGAATGGGTGAGGGCGTTTGAAAAGAAATATCAAGTCAAACTTCCGCAAGAGTATGTATTTTTTATAACAAAAGTAGGAAATGGCGGTGTAGGTCCTTACTATGGAATAGACCCTCTTAGTTTGGACGAGGATTATGTAAGGCATTATAACCATTTATCAAAACCAAGTATATATAATGAAGACTATTTACAATTTTATAATGAACATATCACTCTTTTTGAAAATGAGAAACGATATGAGGAACAAGAAGATGATAAAGAAGCTTTCGATAAAAAACAGGAACAAATTTATAATACGTTAGAAAATGGTACATTAAATATTAATAATCAGGGCTGTACATATGATGGATTATTAATAGTCAATGGCAGCAGGGCAGGAGAGATTGTCTATATTGACTGGGAACTTGATGTAGGTTATCCTCCTATCTTAGTCAATATGACTTTTTTGGAATGGTATCAAGGATATTTTGAGGCAATTCTTGCAGGATATGATATCAAAGGCTATGGTTGGAGTGTACTTGGCGATGAAAAGGAATTGATAGCAAAGTATACAAATGCAGATTTAAAGACAAAAAGTCAAATTCTGTCCAGTTTTTTAAAATTTACTTATATTGACAAAGAGACTGTTCAATTTAAAGAGGCTCTTCAATTTATTTCAAATTTTGATGGCGTCGATGATATATGCAGGCTGAAGCTTCTTTTTTCACTTGATTATAAGCAAGCATTGCAGATATTTGATACATTTTTAGAAGGTGACAGCAAAAAAATTGAAACAGCCATTGAAGTATGTATGAATATATGGAGTGAAGATAACGATACGTATTATGAAAAAATGCTTCGTTTTATTTATGGTGATTATGGCAATTTTGAAGATAGATTGAAAGAGACAGCACTCATTTTTATAGGAAGGACAAAGCGTTTATCAGCAGGTGATTTATTTGAATTTGTAAAAAATAAAAAACATTCAGAATATATAAGAAGAGTTGCTATGTATGTTATTGGCGAGGCAGAGGATGTGGAAGATTTTATTGATACATTTATCGATATTCTAAAAAATATAGACAGTGAAGTTGTATTATTGGAAACGCTTGTTACATTGAGAGGCGTAGAAAATGAAAAAATTGCTCAGACCTATAAAACATTAATGCCAAAATATAAAAAGGACACGAATCCAATGATAGCAAAAGAAATGGAGTGTTATTTAAAACGAATGAGTAGTTAAAATATGGGGTGAAAGATGACAAGTGAAGAGAAGAAAGCATTTTTACTTACAGCGATTGATTTTGGCAGTGGTGTAGTGCGTGATTATCCATTTGGTGCAGATGGACTTTATATTCAGTATAAAAATCAACTGTGCCTGCATATTTGGTGGTGGGAAGGCGGTTACTATCATAATTGTTATTTGAAAAAAGAAGATGCAACGATTGATTGTTATAGTTCAAGAGCAATCAACGAACAGTTTGTACAGCGGATTTGGCATTTTGTCGATGAGATTGAGCATGGCAAATATAAAAATAAAAAAAGTTTGCGGGAGATGATAATTGAGATTGTGCAGCGTCGTGGGTTGACAAGCTGTATGAACAATACAAAATGGCGTGAATTTCGCGAGGCGATGGAATATGAAATGCCATTTTGCCCTCCCTATATTTATAAAACCCTTTTTGAGGAAGAGACAGGCGAATACTTTGAATTTTCAGAAGATGTGCCTTATACAGGCGATTATGACAGAGAAAGCTTTGAGGATTACAATTATAAAGTGATTGAGTGGGTGAAAGTACGCCCTAGTTATTATGAATCAAAAGGCGGGAGATTGATTGAACAAAAAATATTTCATGAAGCTAAGCAGGAATTTATACAAATCTTAGAAAAATATTCCATTCCATATGATGAAGAAAATGGAACATATATTATTTATGGGTATAAATAGAAAAATTGTTAATATTAGATTTATATTAAAAAATGATAAATATAGTAATAGAAGTGATAGGGGAAATATTTGAGCATTAAATTATAATGAATGTTTGGTGCAAAAGTGGCACATAAATGAGGATTTATATGGAATATAAAGAAAATATACTTGATTATAAAGATTATTTTAGATTGAGGGAAAGTGTTGGTTGGATAAATTTTTCTAAAGAGCAAGCACAGGAGGCGATTAACAATAGCTTATATACAGTAATTGCCATAGATAATAATCAGACAGTTGGCATGGGCAGGTTAATAGGTGATGGAATGTATGGAATGATTGTTGATGTTGTGGTAGAGCCAAACTATCAGAAACAGGGAATTGGCAGTAAAATAGTTGATATGTTAATGGATTTTATGGATAAAAAAACACCAATTGGCGGGCGTTGCAGTATACAACTTATTGCGGAAAAAGGAAAAGAGGCTTTTTATGAAAAAAAGGGATTTAAAAGAATCCCACATGAATATTGTGGTTCTGGTATGAGAAAAGTTATTTATAAAGGTTCTTGTACAAAAAGCAGTGCAGAAATGAGGGATTAGTGTGAAAAATAATGCTGATGCACTTATTGTTTCACAAACAAACAAGTTTGTTACCTATTTGTGCCGAAACGTCACAAATAAAGTTTGATGCGACAATAGAAATCGCCTACGCAACTGATTTAGCAGTTTTTTCTATTGCGCAATTCCTACGCTACGCTTCGGAATGGAGGATTTTTATGAATGAAAATTATAAATATTTGTCGGATGAACATGCGGATTATATAAAAAATCTTATAAAAAAAGTGGCAGATAAGGATAAAAATTATGAGATTTTTGGAGCAAGTACGCATAAGTATCATCTGAATGAAACGGTAAGCCTTGAGTGGGTGAGGGAATTTGAAAAGAAATATCAAGTCGAGCTTCCAGAAGAATATGTATTTTTTATAACAAAGGTTGGCAATGGTGGTCCTGACCCTTTTTATGGAATAATACCGCTTAGTCTTGAAGAAAAAGAATATAAAGGATGTTATAAAAATTTATCAAAACCAAGTATATATGATGATAATTATTTACAATATTATAAGAAATGTGTAGCATTTTCTGAAAAAGAATATTCGGAAGAGGGGTCTTTAGAAGATGAATTTTTTGAAGATGAACAGAGTGATGATAACACATTTTTAGAGAAAAAAGAAGAAAAATTTAATGGAAAATTGGACGAAGTACGTGATATAGAAAACGATAATAATATAGAAGATAATGAGCAGGCTATCTATGAAGAACAGAATCAAATTTTTTCTGAGTTAGAAGATGGTGTACTAAATCTAAATACACATGGTTCATTGTTAATTTTAAATGGCAGCAGAAAAGGGGAAATTGCCTATATGGATTATTGTGCTTTAGAAGTAGACATTCCTCCTCGTTTAATCAATATGACTTTTCTTGAATGGTATCAAAATTTTTTTGAGGAAGTTCTTGCAGGATATGATACATATGGGTATGGTTATTATATGCTCGGTAATGAAAATGAGTTGATGGAAAAGTATACAAATGCAGATTTAGAGACAAAAAGCAATATTATATCCACTTTTTTTAAATTTAAATCCATTGATAAAAAAGCGCTGTCCTTTCTTTGTCATTTTGATGGTATTGAAAATGTGCGTAGACTTCAGCTTATTTTAAAGTTTGATGTCAAAAAAGGACTTGAATTTTTTGAATATTTTTTTAATGGTAACCGTGAGCAAATGAAAATAGCTGTTGAGGCTTGTTTAAGTATGCCAAAGGTATACAGGCAATCCTATTATGATAAAATGCTTCATTTTATCTATGGCGATTATGGCAATTTTAATGATGACCTTAAAACGACAGCTTTTCTTTTTATTAGAGATACAAAAACATTGTCCGCAGGTGATTTATTTGCATTTCTAAAAAATAAAGAAAATTCAGAAAGTATAAGAAAAACGTGTATGTATGCTATTGGAGCAGCAAAAGACAAACACAAATTTGTAGATACATTTGTTGAAATTTTAAATACGATTGACAGTGAAAAAATTTTGTTAGAAATGACTGTTACATTAAGCAATGTACAAAGTGAAAAGATTGCATGGACGTATAAAAAATTAATTCCAAAATATCAAAATAGTGATAATTTTTTGATAGTAAAAAATATGGAATATTATTTGAAACGCCTAAAAGATAGGGAGCAATATGCGTTTAAATCATTTAAAAAATAGAAAGAAACGAGAATTTGTAAATTGCATTGAAAGTTAGGAAGAAATCTGTAATGGAAAATGTAAGTTTGGTTGTTCAAGGTTGTATAGGTTTAATTTTTTTGACATATGGCATTTGCTTGTTGCTTTCTAGTAGAAAAAAGGAAAGCAAGCAAGGGAATAAACTTGTGCTTTCGCTTGTTTGCTTTTTGGTAGGCATATTTTTATTAGGATTTGTTTTTATCAAATTATATAAAATTCTTGTTTGATGAATTATCAGATGAGCGAAAATTCGGTAATCACATATAAGAATATGCCGTTTACAGCAGCCTTTAATGGATATAAAACTTATTGAATTTTTCGTTATATTTGCAATAAAGGTACAATATTATTTTTTGATTTTTTTTATTGACGTATATACTAAAATTGGAAGTGCAATAAGTTCTACGATTCCTAATATTCGGATACATATATCAGGAAGTTTTATTCCAGCAATATTAGAACCAGCATAAATCAGTGTTGCTATGCTAATACATAATAAAGCAATAGACCATAATATGGTGATAGTTTTCATATTATTCATTGTTTACCTCATTTCTGTATTTTTTAAACAAATTATTTTTTATTCCCCATAATATATACTCATAATCATTTGGGCAGATTCAACCATTGTGTTGCCGCTGTCCATACTGCATTTTTGAATATATCGAAACGCCTCATTTTCGGTCATATTATTGCGTTCCATAAGAACAGCTTTTGCTGAATCAATTATTTTTTGTTCTTCTGGACTTCTTTTTTGGGGTTTAAAACGTTTCTTTTTTCTTCGTTGTAGCTGTGCCTTAAACATCATTTCAATTGTTGAGAGAAGTTCATTTATTTTTATTGGCATTGCGACACATACAATGTCATTGTCTTGGCAGTCTTCCCAATGATTGCGGGAAGCAACTAAGAGCATCTCAAAGCTTTTGGGTTTATATTCGTAAAGTTCCGTATAAACCATATTATCAGAAAGTTTATATCCACAGATAATAATGCCATCAGACAAATTGTCTGCCTGATTGATTACTTGTGCGCCTGTCACACAGGCTGGCGCTACATCATAACCCTTATATAACAAGAGATTGCGAATAGCTTTTGCCTCATCCATTTTTGGGAATGCAACGATTATGGTTGCCATACTTTGCCTCCAACTTTGTCAATGTCTAATTGGTTGTATGGGATAAATGATTTAGAATTTTGCAAGGTATTCTTCTAGTTCCCATTGGGAAATATGTGTGCGGTAATCGTTCCATTCTTTTAATTTAGCATGAATATATTTTTCTGTAATATGTGAACCTAGCACTTTACATACAAATGTATCTTCTTTCATACATTGGATAGCTTCGTATAAATTAGCAGGCAAACTTTCAATTCCTGCCTGTAAGCGTTCCTTTTCGGTCATCTCAAAAATATTGCAATCGACAGCGTGAGGGACTTCTAATTGATTCTTAATACCATCAAGCCCTGCTGCCAGACAAAGTGCAAGAACAAGGTAAGGATTGGAAGAAGGGTCTGGATTTCTAAGTTCAATTCTTGTATTATGTTCCCTTGATGCAGGTATTCTTATAAGAGGGCTACGGTTTGTCGCAGACCATGCAATATATATAGGAGCTTCATAACCAGGAACCAGTCTTTTATAAGAATTGACTAAAGGGTTTGTAATAGCAGTCATTCCTTTTGCATGTTTTAATAGCCCCGCTATAAAATGATATGCTGTTTTAGATAGTCTAAGAGGGTCATTTTTATCAGTAAACACATCGTTTCCATCAATATCCGTCATAGACATATTGACGTGCATACCAGAACCATTCACGCCGTATTTTGGTTTTGGCATAAATGTTGCATATAAGCCGTGTCTTTTGGCAATCGTTTTTACTGCAAGTTTAAATGTTAAAATATTATCTGCTGTAATAAGTGCATGGTCATATTTAAAGTCAATTTCATGCTGAGAAGGTGCAATTTCATGGTGTGATGATTCGATTTCAAAATCCATATCTTCCAGTGTAAGAACCATATCACGTCGTACATTTTCGCCTAAATCCATTGGTCCTAAATCGAAATATCCTGCTTTTTCATGAGACATTGTTGTTGGCTGTCCATTTTCATCCGTGTGAAATAAAAAAAATTCACATTCTGGTCCAACATCAAAAATATAACCCATTTCTTTTGCCTGTTTGAGTACATTTTTAAGAATATTTCTTGAATCACCGACAAATGGTTTTCTATCTGGTGTATAAATATCACATATAAGACGTGCTACCTTTCCTTGTTGTGGTCTCCATGGGAATATTTCAAATGTATCATAATCAGGGTGTAAATACATATCCGATTCTTCAATTCGTGCAAATCCTTCTACGGATGAACCGTCAAACATACATTGATTGTCCAGCGCTTTGGCTAATTGGCTTGAAGTAATTGCCATATTTTTAAGCACGCCAAATATATCCGTAAATTGAAGTCTTATAAATTCGACATCTTCTTCTTCAACCATTCGGAATATGTCTTCTTTGGAGTATCTGCCTTCAAATTTTTTCATAAAAATCTCCATTCTGAAGCGTAGCGTAGGAATTGCGCAATAGAAAAAACTGCTAAAGCAGTTGCGTAGGCGATTTCTATTGTCGTATCAAATTCTATTTGTGACGCTTCGGCACAAATAGGTAACAAACTTGTTTGTTTGTGAAAAATAAGTGTATCAGCATTATTTTTCACACTAAGTCCTTTCGTTTTTGGCAAACATAAATTTTATTTATTATAACAAACGCTTATTTTACAGTAAAGCGTTTTTAAATGAAAGTATTTTTAAATAATGGATAAAAGTTTTATATTTATACAGATATTTCTATTTTGGGTTAAACTTGATGTTTAAGCTTTTAGATGACGTATTTTATAATTTGTTCCTAAGTTTCTACTTGAAAATGTCCATATATTTTAGTAAAATTACTGAAGTTACATATAATATAAGGAAGTCAATATTGAAACCAATGTACGAAAGGATTATTTTATGGTAACACAAAATAAAAGAAAAAGAAGAAGCTTACGAAAGAAAAAGCAAAGGCAGAAACAGCTTGCGATTATATTTGCACTGATAGCAATTACATGTGTTTGCCTGATTGCTGTAGTAGCAGCGTTTATCACCAAAACGAAAAAACCAGAAAATGGAAATGTAGCGCAGTCAGACCCTACAACAGAAGCTGTCACAGAGCCTCCCACAACAAAAGAACAAATCGTAAATATTGATTTGATGATGATAGGGGATATGTTGATACATGAAGGTGTCTATAAGTCAGGTAACGACGGCGAAGGCAATTACAATTTTGACCATCTTTTTGCCAATATTGCAGATGATATTGCTGCTGCTGATATGAAGATTGTCAATCAAGAGACGATTCTTGGCGGCGTTGATATGGGGCTTAGCGCTTATCCGTGCTTTAATAGTCCACAGGAAATAGGCGATGCGGAAGTTGCGGCTGGCTTTAATATTATACTTCATGCAACCAATCATGCCATTGATAAAGGATTAAATGGTCTTTTAGCAACCACCGAATTTTGGAATACAAAACATCCTGATATTCCTTATCTTGGCATACATGACTCAGCAGAGAGTGCAGACAAGATTTATGTATATGAAAAAGAAGGTTTTAAAGTAGCAGTACTGAATTATACGTATGGAACAAATGGTATACCAATACCTTCCTCTGCACCATATTGTGTAGATACGTTTGATGACGAAGAAAAAGTAAGAAATGATATTAGACGTGCAAAAGCGATGGCAGATATGGTGATTATGTGTCCGCATTGGGGTACAGAGTACGTTTATGAAGCAACTGATTATCAAAAATATTGGACTAATGTATTTCTTGAAGAAGGCGTTGACTTGGTACTTGGAACACATCCTCATGTTATTGAGCCTGTTGAGGAATTTACAAGGGAAGATGGTTCTAAGATGGTCGTTTATTATTCACTTGGCAATTTTGTTTCCAACCAAGATGAAATGCCTCGTATGATTGGCGGTATGGCTAAAGTTCGTCTCACAAAAAAGAATGATGAAGCTTATATTGATACCTATTCATTTGTACCATTAGTTACACATAAACAATTTGGATATAAACTCATTACAACATATAAGTTAGAAGATTATACAGAAGAGTTAGCAAGCGCAAATGCGATTCGCAATGACGGAAACCACTGTTATACAACATATGGAACATGTTATTGTGGTGCGCATCAGATGGGACTTCCTACACATGGTTCTAGTAATTTTTCACTCCAATATTGTAAGGATTTTGTAAAAATGGTAATGGGGGAAGATTATTAGAATGGATAGAGAGTCTATCAAAACATTCATAATAATGGAGGCATGTGTTGCAAGTTTTTTTAATATCAAATAAAAAATGGCGTCTAGTGAAGAACTGGACGCCATTTTTGTTTGAGTTGCTTATAAGTATATGATAAAATGCAAAATATAAAAGCTTTGTAAGTTATATTAAAATATTTATTAATATAGAAAGGGAACGACATTCCTCCCATTGCCTAAAGGCAGTGGGATTTTGTGTCTGTTAAATTTTATGAATTTATTATTAGTAGAAGACAATGAATCCATTATATTAGGTTTAGAATATTTACTTCAGGAAGAAGGTTATACATATACAGTTGCAAGAACTTTTGAAGAAGCAATTGTATTTTTTGGACAACAAAATTTTGATTTAGTGCTGCTTGATATTACGCTTCCAGATGGAAATGGATTTGAACTTTGTAAACAATTTAAGAAAATTCAAGATATACCAATTATTTTTTTGACAGCAAAAGAGGAAGAAAAAGATGTTGTACAAGGTTTTGATATGGGGGCTGATGATTATATTCAAAAACCATTTCGTAATAGGGAACTGATTTCACGTATTAAAAATGTTTTGCGCCGAAGAGGGAAATCACAAGATATGCTGTGCTGTAAATTTTTAAAATTAGACACGAAAACAGGCAAAGCATACAGTCATGGAGAAGATGTTGTTCTCACAAAGCTGGAATATAAAATTTTAAGCAGTATGATGAATAATCAAGGGAAATTATTTACACGAGATGAAATTCTAGCGGACATTTGGGATGCGGCTGGTAATTTTGTAAATGATAATACACTTACTGTAACTATGAAACGGATTCGCAAAAAAATTGGAGATTTGGACGGAGAAATTATTAAAACGGTGCGTGGTATGGGATATAGAATTGAGAAAGAGTAGAGTGAAAAAGAATGTGGGGTACAAATAAATCCTTTAAAAAATATATAATGATGACAGCGGTGTTTATGGTAATCATCATAATAACATGGAATTTTTCTATACAGCAGACAATACAGGAAATGTCCGATGGATATTATAATGTTCTTGCCATTTTGCTGGAAAGCGTAAAAGAGCAATATCCTCATTTTAGAGAAGAGGAATGGATTGAAATTTTAAATAAAAATGAATTGAAAAAAATAGATGAATCTATACTTGAACATTATGGAATATTTCCGCAAAATATGCCGATTTTAAGTCAAGGAAAATATAAGAGAGACATTCTTATTGCAAGTAATTTTTTGTTTGTATTTTTATGTGTGGGAATATTGTTGTTGATTTGGCTTTATCAAAGACAGCGTGACAAAAAAATTGCAGAGTTGACTACCTATATACGAAAGATTGAACAGGGAATATATATTTTAGAAATGGAAGACAATCAAGAGGATGAGTTGAGTGGATTAAAAAATGAGTTGTACAAAGTTACAATTATGTTAAAGAAGGTAGCAGAACAATCAAGCAAGGGAAAAAAAGCATTGGCAGATTCGGTATCCGATATTTCCCACCAGTTAAAAACACCTCTTACATCTTGTCTTGTTCTTTTGGATAATCTCTCAGAGAGTGAACATATGGAGGAGGCAACGCGGCTCAAGTTTTTGTCTGAAATTACAAGGCAGATTACCAATGTCAATTGGCTTGTGGTAACGCTGTTAAAGTTATCGCGAATGGATGCAGGCGTTATTGAATTTGAAAAAAATATCATTTATGTGGATAGTATGTTAGAAGAAGTATTTGAAAATTTGACGCTGATGGCAGAATGGAAGCAGATTCAATTAAACAAAGAAGGAATGTGTAACGTTGTTATTTATGGCGATAAACATTGGATTAAAGAAGCTATTACCAATTTAGTAAAAAATGCGATAGAACACAGTCCAATCGATGGACAGGTGATTGTTCATGTTGATGATAATACCGTGTATACGGCTATTTCAGTGATTGATTTTGGAAAAGGGATTTCTTCTAAAGACCAAAAGCATATTTTTGAGCGGTTTTATAAAAGCAGCGCTGCAAAAGAGGACAGTGTAGGGATAGGTTTAGCATTGTGCAAAGAGATTATAGAGCGGCAAAATGGATATATTACAGTATCATCAGAGGAGGACAAAAACACAACCTTTTTAATAAAATTTTTAAAATCTTAAAATGTCATCAAAATGTCATTTTGCTTTGTTATGCTGTGAGCATAAAGTAAATGAAAGGACTGATGTAAATGGAAATTTTAAGAACCGAACATTTAACAAAAATTTATGGAGAAAAAGAAAATCAAGTTGTAGCTATCAGCAATATTAATTTATCTATTGAAAAAGGAGAATTTGTTGCGATTGTAGGAAGTTCTGGCAGCGGAAAGTCCACATTGCTTCATATACTTGGCGGGGTTGACCGCCCGACAAGAGGCAGCGTTTTTATTGAAGATGAAGATATTTATCGTTTGAACGATGATAAGTTAGCAATTTTTAGAAGGCGTCAAGTTGGATTGATTTATCAATTTTTTAATTTGATTCCTGTTTTAAATGTGAAAGAAAATATTACACTTCCAACAGAATTAGACAGAAAGACGCCCGATGCAGAATTGTTAAGGGAGCTTACAGAAACACTTGGATTAAGCAAAAGATTGCGTCATTTGCCAAACGAATTATCAGGAGGGCAGCAGCAGCGTGTAGCAATTGGAAGGGCGTTGATGAATCGTCCAGCGATTATATTGGCGGATGAACCAACAGGAAATCTTGATTCAAAGGCAAGTAAAGAGATTATAGAATTATTGAAATTATTTAACCGTAAATATATGCAGACTATTATTATGATTACCCATGACTTAGAAATTGCAAAACAAGCAGATAGAGTGTTGACGATTGAAGATGGAAAAATTGTCAGTGACCGCAGCGATAATGCAAGATTTATAAAGCAAAGCGATCATTTAGATAACAAGTGTCAAAGCGATATGTTCCATTTGGATAACAACGGTCAAAATGTTATTTTAAATTAGGAAAGGCAGGGAATCAAAATGAACGTGTTAAATAAATTGGTATTGCGCAATTTTTTTCTCAATAAAAAACGTACTATTGTTACTATTATTGGCATTTTACTTTCAACGGCATTGATTACTGCCATTGCGAGTTTGGCGGAGAGTTTTCGTGCTAGTATGGTAGAATATGAAAAGAAATACAGTGGTGATTTTCACTATGCTTTTTATAATGTCAAGCAAGAAAATCGAAAATATTTTGAAGAAAATCGAAATATTGAATCATTAGGTTATATGTATGATATTGGATATGCCATGCTTGAGGGCAGTACAAATCCGGATAAACCGTATCTGTATATTTATGCAATGGATGAAAATGGCATGAAAGCAGCAGGGGTGGATTTGATTGAAGGAAGATTGCCGCAAAATGACCATGAAATTATTATTTCAAAACATATTTGGACAAATGGAGGCGTTTCTTATAAAGTAGGCGATAAATTGTCGTTAGGTGTAGGAGAGCGATTTAGCGGAGGTGGAGAAGCATTAAGACAGGATAATCCATTTATAAATGATGAGGAAGAACTGCATGTAGGTCAGCAGGTGGAATATACGATTGTTGGATTGATGAAACGTCCCAATAGGCATATAGAGCCAATATTAGCGCCGGGATATACAATGATAACTTTTTTGTCGGATAAAAATAATATATCGCATGTGAATATTTATGCGAAATATACAGAGTCTGCAATACGAAATCGAGATAAAGTAACCGCTTCTATTTTAGGTGTTTCGGAAGATATTTATAATCGTTATAATCGTGGTGATGCAGATAAAGAAGTCTTTGCACAGATGGAAAAGGTTGCTTCTTCTCATGTGTGTAATATTTGGCTGTTAAAGTGGGAACTTATGCTTTTTTCAGACAGCACAAAGAGTATGTTATATGGTATAGCAGGCATAGCTATTTTGATTGTTATTTTTACCAGTGTATTTTGTATAAGAAATAGTTTTGTTATATCATTGACGGAGAAAATGAAACTATATGGTATGATGTCTTCGATAGGCGCCACAAAAAAACAGCGCAGACGATTGGTGCATGGAGAAGCCATACTGCTTGGCTGTATTGGCATTCCACTAGGCATTATATGCGGCACGCTTGCGACTTATATTGTTGTAAAGTGTACAGGAAATCTTATGATAACCGTTTTAGGAGTGGAACTTGTTTACGTGTTTTCTGTTCCAGCCGTGATAGCAGGTATCCTATTGGCAGCAATTACACTTTATTTTTCAGCAGGAAAAGCAGCACGAGAAGCAGCAAAAGTTTCACCAATTGTTGCTATACGAGGCAATAAAATGATTCGTATTAAGGCAAAAGAACTTCATACGCCAAAAATGTTTAATCGTTTGTTTGGCGTGGGAGGAGCAATTGCATATAAGAATTTGCGCAGAGCAAGGGTAAAGTATAGAACAACGGTCATTTCTATTGTAGTAAGTGTAAGTGTGTTTGTTGCTATGGTAACATTTACACAGCTTGGCTTTCAAGCTACTTCCATATATTATAAGGATGTTCCATATCAAATTCAATTAACTGTATTTTCTGATGAAAATTTTAAAGAGGCAACTCAGATTACACAGATGGAAGGCGTCAAACAGTATGAAATTTTAAGACGAGGGGAAATCTTGGTAAAGACATCAGACATTCCATTTTCGGAACAATATTTACAGTATATACCAGAAATTGTAAGAGAAGATAGTGGTATTTCATTTATGGTAGCTAGTATTGGAGATGAAGAATATAAAGCGTATTGTAAAAAATTAGGATTATCGCCAGATAAGGTCAAAGATAAAGGAATCTTGATTGCAGATTATTTAAGTTATGAAAAAGGCGGCAAGCGTGCTACAGGAATGAAATATAACTATAAGTCTGGTGATGTAATTCATGGATTAACGCCAAAAATGTCTAATGATGAATATAATAACAGTAATAATTCGACAGCAAATTTAGATGATAATAAAGAGATTGATATTGAAATTGCTATACAAACAAATGAGCATCCAATGGGACTTTATGATACAAATAAAACAAGTATAAATGGTATTATTGTGGTAAGTGATGAATGGATGAATAATCATCAATGTTATTCTATGCCATATAGTTCACTTTGTATTTATCTTCAATGTGACAATCCTGATGAGATACAAAAAAACTTTGAAAATGAGGCAACTTTTGTAAAATATAATTTAAATAATTTAAAACAGGAATATGAACAAAATCGTTCTACAATAGTATTGTTTTCTATATTTTTGTATGGATTTATTATTGTTATATCACTGGTTGGTATTACGAATATATTTAATACCATTACCACCAATATGGAATTGCGCTCAAGGGAGTTTGCCATGTTAAAATCCATTGGTATGACAAAAAAAGAATTTAGAAGAATGGTATGGTTAGAAAGTGTATTTTATGGAATAAAATCGTTATTGATTGGGATTCCAGTAGGAATTGTGTTGTCGATTTGTTTTTATAAGGCGTTTTCAGAGGGAATTGAAATGTCGTATCAATTGCCATATGGAGGCATATTGATAGCTATAGCAGCCGTATTTGTTTTATTGTTTGCAACAACACAGTATTCCATGAATAAAATTAATCGGAAAAATATTGTTGAGACAATACAGAATGAGAATATATAATATTTTATTTTTCTCAATCATCATTATTATGTTATTATCATATATTATAACAATCATTTTTGATTGGAACTATTTTTATATGTTTAACCCCATGCAAAAACTTAAAAATAAAGATTCAAAAAAGGAGGAATCTAATACAAAAGCCACCCGTGCTGTATATCTTATGTCGACCGCTATTATCATAGCTGCACTTGCCATTTTTTTATATTATCACCCTCTTGATGATATCCGCACAATGCAGTCTGCTAATTCTAATAATGTAGAAAATAATGGAAATGATACAGGTCGGTTGATTGCAACATCAACAAATGCAGAATCAAATGGTACAACACCTGAAAAGTCCAACAATGCAAAATCAAAGGGAATTGGCGGAGGAAATATTGTCGGTGACAGTCGTGCAGGAAAAAAAGATTTGCCAATTTACTGTGTGAAAACCGATGAAAAAAAGGTTGCTTTATCGTTTGATGCTGCATGGGGCGCTGATGATACATTAGATATTCTCAATACGCTTGACAAATACAATGTCAAGGTTACATTTTTTATGACAGGCGGCTGGGTTAAAGAATATCCAGATATGGTAAAAGAAATTTATGCACGTGGGCATGATTTAGGTAATCACAGTGAAAATCATAAACAGATGAGCAAACTGTCAGAAGCAGAACAAATACAAGAAATTTCTTCTGTGGACGCAAAAATAAAAGAAATTACAGGATACGATTGCTTTTTATTTCGACCACCATATGGGGATTATAATTCTACATTGATAAAAACTACATATGGAATAAATCATTATCCGATTCAGTGGGATGTTGACAGCCTTGATTGGAAAGATTATGGTGTATCCAATATTATAAAAACGGTTACACAGCATAAGGCTTTGGGAAATGGTTCTATTATCCTTATGCACAATGGGGCAAAATATACAGCAGAAGCTTTGGAAACGGTTATTACAAGTTTGCAAGAACAAGGCTACACATTAGTACCTATATCACAACTGATTGTAAAAGAGAATTTTCATATGGATGGCACAGGCAGACAGATTGCCAATTAAATATATTGTTATTTTTTATAATGAACAATACAATAAATTTGTCAGACCGCCCGTTATATGAGCGGTCTAATTTTTTGACATAAAAATAGCTTGCTATATTTTATGAAAAACCCATAAATTTTTTATTTGTCTTTCAATATCCTTATAATTCCACTGCATGTTACTTCGTATAGTACTGTTCGGGTCATTTACGATAAGCTTTCCGTTTTTAACGCCTATAAGAACAATGAAATGTCCTACCGCCGTAAAATCGCCTGCTCTCATACTGCATATTATCGGATTTCCATTTTCAAGCTCGTGAAAAATTTTATTTTTATCAAGACTCATTTCTGTTCCCTGTACACCAAATGCTTTCGCCCCTTGTGTCATCACGTTCCATGCTGTTCCGACATTTGGCTGGTAGTAACCATTTTGCTGTGCATAATCCGCCACTTTGTCTGGTGTTGCCTGAGCATTTTTTGTAAGTGCAACCGCTACCATAGAAATACAGGTTGGAGCGCACCCTGACAGTGCAATTGTATCATCTCCATAATCTGCATAACCCCAACGTTTATCCCATTGTATAAAAAGAGGAAATTTCTTTTGAAGCTCCTCTGATGTAAGCCCGCCACTCACATTATGCTCTGCTGTGGGATAACCTTTGACATAATCTATCATATCTGGATTATTGCCAAGAGCCGCAAGCAGATTATTGGGGTATTTTTCTATATTGTCATATATTTCCTGAAAATTTGGGTATTTTTTGCACAGTTCAGAAATTCTCGTTTTAATTTCCTCATCTTCCCGTGCTTTTGGGCGCTCAAATGAATACCTGATAATCTTTTGACTTGCAGCCGCCTGTTCATTATTAAATGTGCTTTCTGATGTTTTTATTGCCGTTTTAATGTTATCAAATATGGTATTTCTTACTTCCTGCAGTTCTGTATTTGGGTTATTTCCTGTTGGCTTTATTACATATTGAATGCACAAAATAACTGCAACAATAAGCAGTACCAATATGCACAACTCACATATGAGCTGTGTTATTTTCTTTCTTCTTCTACGTCTTGCGGCGTTTTTTCTTCTTTTTTTCAATCTTTCAATCTTATTGGACTGAATATTCCAATCTTCATTTCTGTTGCTCATTTTTCCTCCCTGCTTAAACATACTTTTATACCATAAATTAATATATAGTGAAATGCCAGAAGTTTGCAAAGTAAACTTTTATATCTTGGCTTTATCCGAGATTATTATATCATCATACATTTTTAATATTTTTATTTTATATTAGTATATTATTTTATTTTCTTTACAAATTTCTTACGAATTTCTTACTTTCAGTTTATAAGGGAATATGGGCAGGGCATAAGAGAATGTATTTTTATAAAAATCTGATACCCTGTGGCAAAATCGCAGGGTATCCTGTATAATAGTTAATAGTTTGTATATAACGATTTATTCTGTGAATAAAGGATATAAAAATGATTGTTCTATAAGTTTACACAAAGATAAAAAAAGAGATTATAAATTGTTTGTTCGTTTTAAATGTATATTAAATTATAATAAACGGATTATAAATAAGGTTTGGAGAATTTTGTATGGAAATAATAAATAAAGCAATTGACGATGGAAAAGCATTTGATTGGGGAAGAACATCTGCGGATTATGCAAAATATCGAGATATTTATCCCAAAATATTTTATGAAAAGATTGTACAGAGAAACCTTTGTATCAAAGGGCAGAAAGTGTTGGATTTAGGTACAGGTACGGGGGTTCTTCCTAGAAATATGTATCGTTTTGGCGCCACATGGTATGCAGTTGATATTTCCGAAAATCAGATTGCACAGGCAAAAAAACTTTCAGATAAATTAGGTATGAATATTATGTATCAGACCGCTGCCGCAGAAGATGTTAATTTTCCAGATAATACATTTGATGTTATAACAGCTTGTCAGTGTTTTTGGTATTTTGACCATGAGAAAATAATACCAAAATTGTCGCGCATGTTAAAGAAAAATGGACGGTTGTTATTGTTGTATATGGCATGGCTTCCTTTTGAAGATGTGATTGCAGGTGCAAGTGAACATTTAGTATTAAAGTATAATCCGAAATGGACAGGAGCTAGAGAAACCATGCATCCAATACAAGTGCCAGACTGTGTGTATCAAATGTTTGAGTCCGTATACTATGAGGAGTATATGGTTAATGTGCCATTTACAAGACAAACATGGCATGGAAGAATGAAAGCATGTCGTGGTGTTGGTGCTTCTTTATCGCAGGAAGAAATTAAAACATGGGAGATGGAGCATTATAAATTATTGCAGGAACTTGCGCCTGATAAATTTGAAGTAAAACATTATGCGGCAATGTTGGAGTTAAAAAAGAAATAGGAGAATAAGTATGTTAGAATTTAAGTATGATACTCAATTGTTGATTGAAGGAAAAAATTTAGATGAGGACGTTATTAGTGAATATTTTACAAGTCATTTTAAGGGAGATTGTCTATTAGCTGTTGGTGATGAGGAAATGATAAAAATTCATTTTCATACAAATGAGCCATGGGATGTGCTTCAATATTGTGCGACGTTAGGTGAAATTTATGATATTGTGATTGAAGATATGGATAGACAGGCACGAGGATTGAAAGGATAATTGTAAAAGCATTGCGGTGTATGACTGGAGATGATATAATAATCTCGGCAAAGCCGAGCTATAAAAGTTTGTGTAGCAAACTTTTGGCTTTTCACTATGTATAAAACTATAATATAATAACCATAACAAAACTGCTAAAAAATTTATAAATTTATGTGTTTGAGACAGCATAGGAATGGAGGATTAAAATATTGAAATTTACAAAGATGCATGGCACTGGCAACGATTACATTTATGTTGATTGTACAAAAAATACATTGGATAATCCGTCAAAAATAGCTGTAAAAGTTAGCGATAGGCATTTTGGAATAGGCTCTGATGGTCTTATTCTTATAAAAAAATCCGATAAGGCAGATTTTTTTATGGAGATGTACAATGCAGATGGTTCAGAGGGCAAAATGTGCGGCAATGGGATTCGATGCGTTGGCAAGTATGTATATGAACATAATCTTACCCAAAAGACAGAAATAACAATAGATACCTTATCTGGTATAAAAAAATTGAGACTTTTTGTGGATAATAAAAAGGTGAAAAATGTAGCAGTGGATATGGGCGCACCAATCCTTGAGCCGGTAAAAGTTCCTGTAAATGTCAATCTATTTGGCATATCAAGCAACGATACAAAACCAATTTTATTAAAGTCGTTAGGGGTTGGTGACCATGAATATAAAGTATCTTGTGTTTCAATGGGAAATCCTCATGTTATTGTATATGTAGATAATGATATGGATATTAAAGAGCTGGATATTGACAAAATTGGACCTTTGTTTGAAAAACATAAGGCTTTTCCAGAAGGGATTAATACAGAATTTATACAAGTGGCAGATGAGAAAAATTTAAATATGCGTGTGTGGGAACGCGGTTCTGGAGAGACATTTGCCTGTGGGACAGGAGCCTGTGCCAGTGCGGTAGCAACCATTTTAAATGGAATGTGTAATGACTGTGTTACCGTTCATTTATTAGGCGGAGACCTTACAGTAACTTGGGATAGAGAAAAAAATACAGTAATAATGGAAGGGTCGGCACAGACCATATGCGAAGGAGAATACTATGAAAATGATTGATGGAAATATGAAGGATTTTGTTAGGGAGCTAGGTTCTTCGGCGCCTGTTCCGGGCGGCGGTGGCGCTAGTGCGCTTGTGGCAGCTTTGGCTGTTTCTTTAGGAACTATGGTGGCAAATCTTACAACGGGAAAGAAAAAATATGTCCAATATCAAGAAGAGATAGAAAAATCAATAGAAAAGGGAGAAAAATTAGCCGAAGAATTGGCAGAATATATGGATAAAGATGCGGAATGTTTTTTGCCGTTGTCAAAGGCATATGGATTGCCAAAAGATACGCCAGAACAGATAGAAGAGCGCAGTCAAGTTTTGGAAAAATTGCTAAAAAATGCAAGTGAGACACCTTTAGAGCTGATGAAAAAAATTGTGGAGTCAATGGAATTGTTAGACCGACTGTCTATTATAGGCAGCAATCTTGCTATAAGTGATGTGGGAGTTGGGATTCAATTTGCAAAGGCGGCATTAAACGGCGCTTCGTTAAATGTATTTATCAATACCAATCTTATGAAAAACAAAGAGGTTGCTTTTGATATGAATCAAAAAGCAGATGAATTGTTAAAGAAGGGAAATGATATTGCGGATAGAGTGTACTGTGTTGTTATGGAAAAAGTGAAGCCATAAAGCGCAAAAAAATAAGCAATTTATGTCTATGCTCTGCTTGGCACAAAATTATTAAACAAAGAAAGGGGTTTTGCGCAAAAAGTAGCGCAGAAATAGGGATTACAATGGAAATTTTAAAAGGGCTGCCAGTAGCAAATGCAATCAATGAAAAGCTGATAGAGGAACAAAAAAATTTAAAAGGCGCGCTTCCGCATCTTGCTATTATTCGAGTTGGTGAAAAACCAGATGATTGTTCTTATGAGAGAGGCGCAAAAAAGAAAATGGAAAAAGTTGGTTTTCGCTGTTCTTCTTTTGTATTTGATGCGGATATTGATAATGAGACATTTCAAAAAGAATTTGATACCATCAATAATAATGATGATATAGATGGTATTCTTTTGCTTCGTCCGCTGCCAAAGCATCTTGATGAAAAATCAATAGAAAATAGGATTCATCCAAGAAAAGATTTAGATGGTATTTCTCCATTAAATCTTGCCAAAGTATTTGCGGGAGATGATACAGGGTATGCCCCATGTACAGCAGAAGCGGTTATTGAAATGCTCGATTATGCGGGGATTGATTTGAAGGGAAAACGTGTTACCGTAGTGGGGCGAAGTCTTGTTATAGGTAAGCCAGTGACAATGTTGTTGATGAAAAAAAATGCAACAGTGACCGTGTGTCATACAAAGACGAAGGATTTAATCGCCGAATGTAAAAGAGCAGAAGTGCTTGTTGCGGCAGCAGGTTCTGCAAAGATGATAAAATCAGAGCATGTTGAAAAGGATGCTATTGTTATTGATGTTGGTATCAATGTTGATGATGAAGGCAATTTGTGCGGTGATGTGGATTTTGATGGTATTACAGCGATTGCTGGAATGGCAAGTCCTGTTCCGGGAGGTGTTGGTTCTGTAACAACGTCTGTTCTTGCAAAGCATTTGATGAAAGCGGCTATGTCCAGATAATGGAATTATATGTTGCAGACAAACAAGTAGAATGAAAATTATATTTTAAATAATAAAGCTTGAAATTATAAGTAATATATGGTAGTATCAATTTCAAATCAGATATTAAAATGCTATGAAAGAGACTGCTTTTTATGGAACCTGACAGGAATGCGGCGTCACCGACTGAGAGCGCACACAGGGAATTATCAAGTGGAACACTCTGGAGCAGAATAGTCGAAAGAGCTTGTTTGGATAGCAGACAGGTTTTAGTAGGTTATTACGTATACATGCGTTAAATGTTTTAGAGATAAATAAAAGAAAACCTCTTTTATTTAATTGCGGGTGGTACCGCGAATACGATTGAACAGTCAATTCGCCCCGAAGTACATCTTTTGATGTGCTTCGGTTTTTTGATGCATGAAAATGTATAGTCATATAAAAATATTTAACGCCAGTATAGGTTTAAGCAGAGTTTATATTTGATATAATAAATAAAAAAGTAAGCATTTATAGAATAAGAAGGAGGATTTATGTACAGAGATAGGACGTTAGATAAGATAAGTGAGGCAGATATTGACAACACATTAAGAGTGGCTGGCTGGGTAGAAAATATCCGTGACCATGGCGGTGTTTCTTTTATTGATTTAAGAGATATGTATGGTATATTGCAGGTTGTTATTAGAAATGCAGAACTTTTGAAAGGAATAAAAAAAGAAGAATGTATCAGTATTGAGGGAATGATAGAAAAAAGAGATGAGGAAACCTATAATCCTAAAATACAATCGGGTACAATTGAGCTTGATGCAAAAGAGGTTACAGTACTTGGACAGGTTTATACAACGCTTCCGTTTGAGGTGATGACATCAAAAGAGATTCGAGAAGATGTACGTCTGAAATATCGTTACCTAGATTTAAGAAATCAAAAAGTAAAAGATAATATTATTTTTCGTTCAAAAGTAATCGCATTTTTGCGTCAAAAGATGACGGATTTAGGATTTATGGAAATCCAAACGCCAATTCTTTGTGCATCGTCGCCAGAAGGAGCCAGAGATTATATTGTTCCTTCAAGAAAATATAAGGGCAAATTTTACGCACTGCCACAAGCGCCACAGCAATATAAACAGCTTTTGATGGTTTCTGGCTTTGATAAATATTTTCAGATTGCTCCTTGTTTTCGAGATGAAGATGCACGAGCAGACCGTTCGCCAGGAGAATTTTATCAGCTTGATTTTGAGATGAGCTTTGCAACACAAGAAGATGTATTTCGAGTGGGAGAGGAAGTTCTTACAGAAACATTTGAACAGTTTGCACCAGAAGGCTATACTGTGACCAAATCACCTTATCCAGTGATAAGCTATAAACAGGCTATGTTAGAGTTTGGCACAGATAAACCAGACCTTCGCAATCCTCTTAGAATTATTGATGTGACAGAATTTTTCCAAAAATGTACGTTTAAGCCATTTATTGGAAAGACAGTACGAGCTGTTAAGGTTCATGCAGATATGTCTAAAGGTTTCCATGAAAAATTGCTGAAGTTTGCCACAGGTATTGGCATGGGTGGACTTGGCTATCTGGAAGTGCTTGAGGACGGTTCTTACAAGGGACCAATTGATAAGTTTATTCCAGAGGATTGCAAAGAAGAATTTAAGGCATTGGCAGGTCTTGAGGTTGGCGACACCATTTTCTTTATGGCAGATAAGGAAGATAGAGCGGCTTACTATGCTGGTATGATTCGTACAGAATTGGGCGAAAAACTTGGCTTAATAGAAGAAAAAGCGTATCGTTTTTGTTATATAAATGATTTTCCAATGTTTGAAAAAGATGCAGAAACGAAGCAGATTGGTTTTACGCATAATCCGTTTTCAATGCCACAAGGCGGATTGGAAGCATTAAATACAAAAAATCCATTGGATATACTTGCTTATCAATATGATATTGTTTGCAATGGTATTGAATTATCGTCAGGAGCTGTGCGAAATCATGATATGCAGATTATGATTAAAGCGTTTGAAATTGCAGGATATGATGAAGAGGTATTAAAGGCTAAATTTGGCGCGCTTTATCACGCATTTCAGTTTGGCGCACCGCCACATGCAGGTATGGCGCCAGGCATTGACCGAATGATTATGCTTCTTAGAAATGAGGAGAATATTCGTGAAGTTATCGCATTTCCAATGAGCGGAACGGCTCAGGATTTAATGTGCGGCGCACCGAATGAAGTAACCGAACAACAGCTTCGAGAAGTTCATATAAAGGTACGAGATTAAAATAAACGAGGCAAATATTTGCCTTGACTTTTATTAAAGTAATGTTGTTTGTTCAGTGAAAGTTTTATGAGTAAATGTAAATAGAAAATAAAGATTGAAAAATTATAAATGGAAATTTTCAATTATAGGTTAATCAGGAAAAAATAAAAAGAAAAATGAAAATTAGGTTAATAAAAAAATGGAAAGAAAGGAGTATTTATGGCTAATATTATAGATGATGCTACAATTGATTATGTAGGTATTCTTGCCAAACTAGAGCTTACAAGCGATGAAAAAGAACAGGCAAAAAAGGATATGGCAAGCATGTTGGACTACATTGATAAGCTTGGCGAATTGGATACAACAGGAATTGAACCAATGTCCCATGTATTTTCAGTTGAAAATGTTATGCGTGAAGATGTCGTTACAAATGGAGACGGAAGCAGGCAAACTCTTGCAAATGCACCAGAGAGGAATGATGAAGCATTTATTGTTCCTAAGACAGTAGATTAAGGAAGAAAGGAAAAATGCTATGGAATTATTAGATATGACTGCTGTCGAGCTTGCAAAAGCCATTAAAGAGGGAAAAACAACAGCAGTAGAAGCGATGGAGGCAGTTATAGCACAAATTGAATGCACAGAGTCCGAGTATAACTGTTATGTGACATTTGATAAAGAAGCCGCCCTAAATGAGGCAAAAGAAGTCCAAAAAAAGATTGAAGCTGGCACATTAAATGGTTTACTGGCAGGTGTTCCTGTTGCCGTTAAGGATAATATGTGTACAGAGGGCGTCCTTACAACATGTTCATCAAAAATATTAGAAAATTTTATTCCGCAATTTTCAAGCGAGGCTGTTGTACGACTTAAAGAAGCAGGCGCAGTGATGATAGGAAAGACAAATATGGATGAGTTTGCAATGGGTTCTACAACGGAAACATCAGCTTTTGGCGTGACAAAAAATCCGCGCAACCCACAGCATGTGCCAGGTGGTTCTTCAGGCGGTTCAGCGGCAGCAGTTGCGGCAAATGAAGCCTTTTGTGCATTGGGTTCGGATACAGGCGGCTCTATAAGACAGCCAGCATCGTATTGTGGTGTTGTTGGCATGAAGCCAACGTATGGCACGGTGAGCCGATATGGTTTAATTGCGTATGGTTCTTCATTAGACCAGATAGGACCATTGACAAAAGATGTAACCGATTGCGCAACAATTATGGAAGTGATTGCAGCACATGACCCTAAAGATTCTACATCCATTAAAAGAGAAGATACGAATTTTACAGCAGCGCTTGTCAATGATGTAAAGGGAATGAAAATCGGTATTCCAAAAGATTATTTTGGGGAAGGTCTTGATTTGGAAGTAAAAGAAGCTGTTTTAAAGGCAGCTGAAATTTTAAAAGAAAAGGGAGCGGTTGTTGAAGAGTTTGATTTGAGTCTTGTAGAGTATGCGATTCCTGCATATTATACGATAGCAGCAGCAGAGGCAAGCTCCAATCTCGAACGTTTTGACGGTGTAAAATATGGATATCGTGTTAAGGATTATGAGGGACTTCACAATATGTATAAAAAAACACGTTCAGAAGGATTTGGAGCAGAAGTAAAACGCCGCATTATGCTTGGTTCATTTGTCTTAAGTTCAGGATATTACGATGCTTATTATTTAAAAGCTTTAAAAGTTAAAGCTATGATTAAGAAGGCATTTGATGAGGCATTTGCTAAATATGATGTGATTTTAGGACCTGTTGCACCGACAACAGCACCAAAACTTGGTGCTTCATTATCTGACCCTATCAAGATGTATCTGGGCGATATTTATACAATCAGTGTAAATCTTGCTGGTCTTCCAGGAATTAGTGTCCCTTGTGGGAATGATTCTAAAGGACTTCCGATAGGCGTTCAGATGATAGGCAATAGTTTTAGCGAGAAAACATTGATTCAGGCAGCTTACACATATGAGCAGGCAAGAATGGAGGATTAGTATGAAAAATAATGCTGATGCACTTATTTTTCATACGCCTATTTGTGCCGAAGCGTCACAAATAGGGTTTGATGCGACAATAGAAATCGTCTGCACAACTGCTTTAGCAGTTTTTTCTATTGCGCAATTCCTACGCTACGCTTCGGAATGGAGGATTAGTATGGCAAAACAATATGAAACAGTCATAGGACTTGAGGTTCATGTAGAACTTGCAACAAAAACAAAAATATTTTGTGGCTGCTCAACGGAATTTGGAGGGGCGCCTAATACACATACATGTCCTGTCTGCACAGGAATGCCAGGTTCGCTCCCTGTTCTTAATAAACAGGTTGTAGAATATGCGGCGGCGGTTGGTCTTGCCACAAATTGTACAATTACACAGTATTGTAAATTTGACAGAAAAAATTATTTTTATCCAGATAACCCACAAAATTATCAAATTTCACAGTTATATTTGCCTATTTGTAGAGATGGACATGTTGATATTAAACTGGAAGATGGAACAACAAAGGCTATCCGAATCCATGAGATTCATATGGAAGAGGATGCTGGCAAATTGATTCACGATGATTGGGAAGATGTTTCTTTTGTTGATTTTAACCGTTCAGGGGTTCCTTTGATTGAAATTGTTTCAGAGCCAGATATGAGAAGTGCAAAAGAAGTGATTGCCTATCTTGAAAAACTGCGTTTAATTATTCAATATCTTGGCGCTTCGGATTGTAAACTTCAGGAAGGTTCTATGAGGGCAGATGTTAATTTATCAGTAAGAGAAGTTGGGGCAACTGATTTTGGAACAAGAACGGAAACCAAAAATCTCAATTCTTTTTCAGCGATTGCCAGAGCGATTGAAGCGGAGCGCGACAGGCAGATTGATTTGATAGAATCAGGACAAAAAGTAATTCAAGAGACGAGAAGATGGGACGATAATAAGGCATATTCCTATGCTATGCGCTCAAAAGAAGATGCACAAGATTATCGTTACTTTCCAGACCCAGATTTAGTGCCACTGCATATTAGTGATGAATGGCTTGAAACAATTAAAAGCCGTCAGCCAGAATTTAAGAGTGAAAAGATGGAGCGATATGCAAAAGAGTTTGGTATTCCAGAGTATGATATTGAAATGATTACGGATTCTAAAAGGCTTGCCGATTTGTTTGAGGAGACAACAGCTCTTTGCAATCAGCCTAAAAAAGTGGCAAACTGGATTATTGGCGAAATCATGAGAATATTAAAAGATAAATCATTAGAGCCAGAAGATATTAGTTTTGATGCTTCAAATCTTGCTAAACTAATTGCACTTGTTGATGCTGGGACTATTAACGGTAATGTTGCAAAAGATGTATTTGTTAAAATATTTGAGGAAAATGTTGACCCTGAACAGTACGTTAAGGAAAATGGACTTGGGCAGATAAGTGACGAGGGTGCGCTTCGTGCTACTGTTGAAAAAATTATTGCTGATAATCCACAGTCCGTTGCAGATTACAGAGGTGGAAAAGACAAGGCACTTGGATTTTTGGTAGGACAGACAATGAAGGCAATGAAGGGAAAAGCAAATCCAGGTTTAGTCAATAAGATTTTAAAAGAATTGCTATAAAATATTTTACAAGATAAAAACAGATGTTTTGAAAAAATATAAAAATATAAAAAATAAGAATATTGCAAGTGGTAAAGTGGATTGCAATATCCGCTTGACAACGTTAAAGAATTTCAAAAGAGAAGATATTTTCCAAGTTTTGCTGCGACATGGATGATGAATCAATTTCAAGGACAGTCGCAGCAAATTTTATAATTATTTGGAAGGAAATGGTTATTTTTTTGGATAAGTTAAGAAAAGGGTTATGTAATATTTGTGATGTAATGGAGCTGATTATGGCAGTGTTCGTTGTTATAGCCATTGTGATAGCGGCTATTGCCATTATACCTGCCGTTGAAGAGTTTTGGAATACGAGAATGGATAAGGGAAGCCTTATTAAATTTTTGGATAATGTATTTATGGTTATCATTGGTATTGAGTTTTTAAAAATGTTATGCAAACCAGACACTGGAAATATTATAGAGGTGCTTATATTTGTGTCTGCAAGACATCTTATTATGCAGTCGCCAAACGCAATTGATACATTATTATTTATTATAGGTATCTGTGTATTGTTCGTATTTCAAAAGTTTATGGAAGAAAATAAGGATGATGAGAGTATACTAAAAAAGATAAGAGTAAGGTTGAAAAGCAATGACAAGAAAATAGATGTAAAAGAAGAATGAAATATTATAATTGATATAATTTGCAAATTATTTAAAATAAAAAATTAATAGTATATGTTTAAAAGGCAATAAAAGCTTATAAAAGTAAAAGATTTATGAAGAATAGAAAAAATTATTTAAAAGCGCGTAAAAAACAATTTAAGTGGAAATTGATGGGGTGGCATTCGGCGTCGATATGTCCAAAATGCGGGCAGCAGACGGTTTTTCAGATTGATGAATATGATTCATGGTGTTGTATAACATGCAATGAATGGCTTGATACAACTTGTGGCGACCCCAATTGTCCATTTTGCAGCAAAAGACCACAAACCCCATATGAAGCTTATTATTTTATGGAAGTGGAAGTTGGCAGTGCAGGTTATCGAAAAGATTGGCGGCGAAGAAATTATCAGCATAAGACAGATGGTATGAAAAAGCATAAAAGAAAGAGAGAATTTGCAGAAAACTTTATTTTTATTAATAAATAAATGGAATTATTTGGAAAAATGGACTATAATAAGAATTGTTAATATTTTAATTAGGAGGTATGTTATGGGATTTTTAACAGGAAAGACAGCCATTATTACAGGGGCTGGAAAGGCGACACTCAGCAATGGCAGATGTGGTTCAATTGGATATGGCATTGCGACAGCTTACGCAAAAGAAGGGGCAAATCTTGTTATTACAGGAAGAAATATGCAGAAGCTAGAAGATGCAAAAGAAGAACTTGAAAAGAATTATGGCATTAAAGTACTTGTGCTTCAAGCCGATGTCAATCCACAGGCAGACAATGAAAAAGTGGTACAAAATGTAGTACAGCAAACAGTTGATACATTTGGCGATATCCATGTACTTATCAACAATGCTCAGGCATCTGCTTCTGGTGTAACACTTGCAGACCATACAACAGAACAGTTTAATCTTGCAATGTATTCTGGTCTTTATGCTACTTTTTATTATATGAAGGCATGTTATCCATATTTGGCAAAGACAAAGGGAACAGTTATCAATTTTGCTTCAGGCGCAGGACTTTTTGGCAATTTCGGACAGTGTGCATATGCAGCAGCAAAAGAAGGAATTAGGGGTCTTACAAGGGTTGCCGCTACGGAGTGGGGCAAAGATGATATTAATGTCAATATTGTTTGTCCTCTTGCATGGACAAGCCAATTAGAAAACTTTGAGAAGGCTTATCCAGAAGCGTTTAAGGCAAATGTAAAGATGCCGCCTATGGGACATTATGGCGATTCTGAAGAAGAAATTGGAAGAGCTTGTGTAGCGTTAGCTTCACCAGACTTTAAATTTATGTCCGGTGAGACTATCACATTAGAGGGTGGTATGGGTTTAAGACCATAATCAAAAGGCAGATAAGAATAACTAAAATTGACTAAATAATAGATAAAATAATAAATATATAATAGATATGTAATCAATATATGATAAATAGACAGTGAGGGTGAAATTTTTACCCTCACTATTTAATTTTATTAAAAAAGCGTTTAATTTGCTTATTAAAAAAATGTTATGAGTAAGCAGCGTAGCGGATTGCGAATATCCGCTTAACTTGTCAATCTTAACATTCCAGACAATGCAGCAAATTTTGCATTTCTGAAATGCCTTTTTTTTGTGAAGAAATAATTGAATCTAAAATAGGTTTTAACTCAGGACAAATATTAAATTGTAGCGTAATTTCAGACATTAACACAGCGCCTTCATGGTGGGGAATCATTTCCCACATAAAATTGCAGTTAATTTGGTTTGTACAGTAAGCTCTGCTCATATTTGAAAACATTGTCCGCATAACTTGATTAATTTTGGTTTGATATAATTGTAATTCTTGTCTTTGATTGATAAGGCAATTGCAGGTTTTTTCGATAGTAAGCATATTCTCAATACTTTTGGTTTGTTCTGTGATAATATTTGAGGCAATATTTTGCACAGAAT
Source organism: uncultured Lachnospira sp. (assembly GCA_910585095.1). GTDB lineage: Bacteria > Bacillota > Clostridia > Lachnospirales > Lachnospiraceae > Lachnospira. The sequence continues at coordinate 49,513 of CAJUBU010000015.1, read as the reverse complement.
CATCAGAAGTATATTTTAAAATATTTTCAGACATTTCAATGGCTGCTTGATGATGGGGAATCATTTGTACAATAAAATTATGAGAAATACTATTTGTCAATTTTGCATTCGTCATTTTGCAAATCATTTTTTGTAAAATACAGTTAAATGCCGCAAGATATAATTCGGTTGTCCGATTAAGACAGCAAGGTTTATTCATTATAGCCTCCATATGTTTTATTTTATTTAATGTATTCGATTTTACAGGAACGGTTACTTATAGAAATAGGAGTGAAAGTTGAATTTTAAATGATAAGACTTGTAAATTGTGTTACAATATAAAAAGTAAAATTTAACATTGAGGATGGGTGTTTTAAAATGTATGAAATGCAAAATTTTATTAAAATTGCAAAAAGAGAAAATAATAACAAACGGAGCTATCTTGTTGTAAATGCGTTGCAGGGAAAACATATTGCCATAGAGCCATCAAAAGCATTTTTAATGTTTGATGAGCTTGCTTTAAAAATAAAAGAGCGATATCAAGATGAAAAATTACTCTTGATTGGCTTTGCTGAGACAGCGACAGCTATAGGCGCTGCTGTGGCAAGTTATTGTGATACATGGTATATGCACACTACCAGAGAAACACTAGAAAATGTAAAATATATTTATTTTTCAGAACAACATAGTCATGCAACAGAGCAAAAATTAGTTCAAGATGATATTGATAAAATAAAAGATATGATTGATAGAATAGTATTTGTAGAAGATGAGGTAACGACAGGAAAAACTATTTTAAATATTATAGATATTTTAAATAAGCGTTATCCGCAGATAAAACAATATGCTGTTGCTTCTTTGCTCAATGGTATGAATGATGAGGCGATTTCTTTGTACAGGCAAAGAAAAGTTGATTTAAATTATATTGTAAAGACAAACCATGAAAGCTATACGCAAATTGCAGAACAGTATGCAGGGGATGGCACATATATAACATTAAACCAATTAAAGGCAGTAGAAAAGATACAATATAAAATGGTTTATATAAATGGCTGCATGGATACAAGACGAATGGTTGATGTAAAACAATACAATGAAGCTATTAAAAAGTTATTTTTGGATATCAAAAAAGAGATTTGTTTTTCTCGATATAAAAGTGTTTTAGTGGTTGGAACAGAAGAATTTATGTATCCAGGATTTGTAGTAGCAAAAAAACTTGAAGAAATGGCTTTGACAGTGTGTTTTCATGCAACAACACGAAGTCCGATTACAGTAAGCAGTGAAAGCAGTTATCCGTTACACACACGTTATGAGTTGGAAAGTCTTTATGATAAAAAACGAAAAACATTTATTTATGATTTGTGCAAGTATGATTGTGTGCTTGTAATAACAGATGCTTTTGCTCCAAAAATAGAAGGACTTGATACCTTGTTAGCCGCCTTGTCCGTCAGTGGAAATAAGGAGATTTATGTAATACAATGGCAATAAGGTGAAAAATAACAGAATTAAAAGGCGTGGAGGTTAAGATGAGAAGTTCTTATAGCACAGAAGATGTGCAGTTATTACTAAAAGATATTACAGGGCAAGTAATTCCATTGCCTACGAATGAGCGTGAACGGCTGATACAGTCTGGACATCATTATTGTGAGATGCTTCCAATAGAATATATACCAACAAAAGAGTATATGGATGTATATCAAGAAGCACTTGAAAATTATGCAAAAACAACAGCCAATGCTATAGGGTGTCTGTCTGATAAAATTATAAAAAAAAGAGGTAATAATATTGTTTTAGTTTCATTGGCAAGAGCAGGAATACCAATAGGCATATTGATAAAACGATATTTAAAATTTAAATTTAAATTAGATATTCCGCATTATTCCATTTCAATTATACGAGGAAAAGGAATTGATGATAATGCTATGAAATATCTTTTGAATCAATATCGTCCACAGCAATTATTATTTGTTGATGGGTGGATAGGGAAAGGCGCTATTTTTAATGAATTAAAAAAGGTTATCCATGTTTATAATCAAGTATCTTCGGATATAGCAGTGGTTGCAGACCCTGCTAATATAACGGAGCTTTGTGGAACACATGAGGATATTTTAATTCCAAGTTCTTGTTTAAATTGTACGGTATCAGGACTTATAAGCAGAACATTTTTAAGAGATGATATTATTGGAGTGAATGATTTTCATGGAGCAGTGTATTATAAAAATTTAGAAAGTGCGGATTTATCATATGTGTTTATAAGTGAAATTGAAAAGCATTTTGCATTTGAAAATGTTGAATCAACATTTTGTAAAAATGGTTATGGGATAGATGAAGTTAAAAAAATTGCACAAAAATACAAAGTGACAGATATCAATTTGGTAAAGCCAGGAATTGGTGAGACAACACGTGTTTTGCTTAGAAGGGTGCCTAAAATGGTATTGATAGATGAAAAATATAGAAAGAATAAAGAATTAAAGCCTATTGTGCGCTTAGCAAAGGAAAAAGAAGTTCCTATACAATATTGTAATTTGAATTATTATAAATGTTGTGGAATTATTAAAAATCTTACAGACATATAAAGTAGGATAGTGAAATGATTTATAAAATTTTTAAAAATATGAAATATATATTATAATTAAAACATAAATTATAAGTGACTTTACTTAAAGACTATGGTATAATAACCCCAGCAAAATAATGATATAAAAATTTGCTGTACAAACAAATACTTGTCTTTACCTAAAAATATGATGTTGAAAAAAGAAAAATATGATATTTAGATGGTATAAAAAGTGTAGGAGGAGTAGATATGGATATGTTTGAAAAGGCTGCAAAAGCAGCAAAAGAAGTTGGGGACAATATGTTTCATTCTGCTAAAAATTTAGGGGAATCTCTATATAACCTAACAAAAGAACAAAGTGAACTTGCAAGTTTGAATATTCAAAAATCTGTAGTTGAGAAGAAACTGGAATCTTCCTATGCTGAAATAGGAAAACGATATGTTGAATATGTTGAAAAGTGCAGTGGCGGCGATACTTTTGATGTTTCAGACGTACTGGAAAACATTGAGCCAGAATTAGAAAAATTGGCAGATATAAAATTGCAGATTGATAAAAAAGAAACAACCATTCGAGAAGAAAATGAGCAGAAGGCGAAGAAGAAAGCGGAAGATGAATTTAATGCAGTCAAGCAAAAATTAGACAAGGCATTTGCGCTTGATATTCTTACAGCACAAGAATATAATGAAAAATTAGAAGCTGCTCAAAAACGATTGGATAATTATGATTTGCTTAAAAAAATTGAAATGCAATTGAGTATGGGTATTATTTCAAAAGTTGAATATGATGAGAAAATTAAAAAAATATTAGAATAATTATTAAAAATATAAAAGATTAAAAGACAGATATGCGTTAGAACATATGGTAACGTGTATCTGTTTTTTGTTGAAAGAAAAGATTTTATATTATAAGAGATAATATTTTTAATCAAACTATAAAAATTATATAAAATTAAAAAAAAATAAATGAAAAAGGTAGAAAAAATATATTAAATTATGATATAATAACATAGGATATATATCAATGTGTTGCCCAGATATATATCTTTTGTTGACATAAGGATGTGTAAAATGTAACATTTATTATTGTTCTATATAAAAATAATAAAACATAGGGTTTATATAGTCCTAATTTAATTTTGGATTCCCAATGAATATCATAAAATAAATATGAAATATAATCAGAGAAAATAAAATATTGGAGGTGAAATTAAATGAAGTAGAGCTTTGTGTTATATATTTATAGTAATTGCAGTTTTTTTATCTAATGTTGTGTCATAGTGGCATATAATTGCTGTGCTGTGTAATAAGGTAGCAGTTATGCTGACTGAGTTGTTTCGGTTGACTTTTTGTATATCATTCTATTTGCAGTTGAAGTTGCAATGTGCGTCATTTTAGCATAAATTTTTCATAAAAGAAAAGATAAATTAAAATGTTGTTAATAAAACCTTACATTAATATAAATATACATTTCAAAATGGGTTTAAAATCATTAGGAACACAAAAGTGAATGAGGATATTTTATTATTAGGGCGACGCAGAAATGAGGATTTATATGCAAAAAGAAAAAAGCAAAAGTCTATTAAAAAAAGCAAAAACAAGTAAAAATAATGGTGAATTTGTAAGTATTGAAAAAAAGATTTCTAAGCGATTTGCACAGACAGTTATGTTTAGCTGTATTATTTTAGGTGTGATTACAGCAATATTAAGCTGGGTTTCGTCTGTAAGTGCAGTTTCAGAAACAATTAATAACACTTCTGATGTGGCTGCTGATTATGTGGCAGCATCTCTTGAAAAATATAAGGCAATTGCCTATGAAACAGGAAGTATTGCACGTCTTGCTGATCCTGAAAGGTCAGTATCGGATAAAGCTTCGATTTTAAATGAAAAAATTAAACAACATGGTTTTGAAAAAGGATTTCTTCTTAACAGCAGTGGTATTGATATTATTTCTGGAGCAAACTATTCTGATAGTTATTGTTTTAAAGAGGCAATGAAAGGGAATACATATGTTTCAACACCTGCATATAGTGAAGTTACAAAATCAGTATCATATGCTGTTTCTGCTCCTTTATGGAAAGATGGGGTCCCGGGTACAACGCCAGTTGGTGCTGTTCTTTATATTCCAAATGGTGAATCGTTAAATGATATTATGCGTTCAATTAAGGTTGGAAAAGGTGGAACAGCATTTATGCTGGATGCCAATGGAATAACGATTGCAGATATTGATTCATCGCTTGTCGGGGTGGAAGATAGTGTAGCACTTGGGGATACGAATCCAAAACTTAAAAAATATAGTGCTATTTGTAAGAAAATGATTACTGGAGAAGCAGGAGTAGGTACATATTCATATGGTGGAGTAACAAAAGTTGTCGCTTATTCACCAGTTCCAGATATAAATGGCTGGAGTATTGGTGTTGCAGCTGTCCGAAATGAATTTTTGGGCATGTTCTATTTGTCAATGGTTATTACAGTCCTTTTTGTAATTATATTTACGATAGTTGGCATTAGAAATGGCGTTCGTCTTGGAAAAAATGTTATAAAGCCAATTATGGTGGTGGTAGAACGTTTAAAATTATTGGCAGAAGGAGACCTTCATTCAGAAGCGCCTATACCAGAGGAAAATGATGAGACAGCAACACTGATGAATAGTCTTGCAAGCACAATTCAAGACTTAAAAGCAATTATTTCAGATATTGACAGCAATTTGTCAGAATTGTCCAATGGTAACTTTTTAATTAAAGTTGATGATGACTTTAAGGGCGATTTTGCTGAGATTAGTCAGTCCTTTAGAGGAATTATTAAATCGTTAAGTGCCGCGATGAGAGATATTGATAGTAATGCACAAAGTGTACAAAACGGAGCGATGGATTTATCAGAAGCCTCACAGGTTCTTGCAGAAGGTGCAACAGACCAAGCAAGTGCAGTGGAGGAATTAACGGCAACGATTACAGAAATTTCAGAAAAAATAGCGATAAATGCAAAAAATGCAGATAAAACAAGTGATATTGTTGCAAGTATGAATACTCAGATTACTGAGAGTAATGAACATATGAAGAAGAATATAGAGGCTATGAATAAAATTAGAGAGGCTTCGGATAAAATTGCTGAAATTATTAAGAGTATTGAAGAAATTGCAGATCAGACATCGCTTCTTGCATTGAATGCTTCCATTGAGGCAGCAAGAGCAGGAGAAAATGGAAAAGGATTTGCTGTTGTTGCTACACAAGTTGGGATACTTGCAGAACAAAGTGCAGATGCAGCAAAAAATACAAAAAATTTAATTCAAAATGCCATTATGGCTGTGGAAGAAGGAATACAACTTACAAATTCTACAGCACAATCGTTACTTGCTGTTGTGGATAATGCAAAGATAGTAAATAAGTCTATGGTAGAGATTGCACAAGCTTCAGATAATCAAGCTTTAGCTGCATCACAGATTACAGAAGGTATTAATCAGATTGCAGAGGTGGTAGAGTCTAATTCAGCTACATCACAGGAGAGTGCGGCTGCCTCAGAAGAATTGTCAAGTCAGGCAGATATGCTTAAAGATTTAGTTGAAAGATTCCAATATGAAAGTTGATTTTATTGTTAAAAAGATGATAAATTTCAATGAAGTTATAAGTAAGTAGCGAAGCAGATTGCGAATATCTGCTTTATTACAATGATAATAAAAAGGGCTATAATAAAATAAAATTTTTCGTTACAACATGAATGTAAAAAAATAAATATTTATATTGTATTGAATGATTTATTTTATTAGCTCTTTTTATTTTGTACAAAAAGGTATTAAACATTATAAATTAAATATTTGTGAGATAAATTTTTATATCAATCATTTATTGCGATTCCATAATGCTCAGCCATCAGCATTATTTTTTTTGCCCAGTTTGCGTGAGTTTTATATTCATTCATACGTACTTTTTGTGGGTCTGATGATACTAAGGTTTTAGAATCATTATCCCAGTTTAGTATTGCTTTTGCAGATTGATAGTCTGTAATATGTACAGCATATTCAGAATTTACTATAGGGATTTGTTTAGGGTGAATTACAGTTTTTCCTATAAATCCACATAGTTTGTCTTCCTTAATCTCTTTTTTTAATCCTTCTTTCCAATAAGCACCATCAAAATATTCCCAAACAGCACCAGAAATCACATAATCACAACCATAAATGGTATTAATATCTGAAAAGATACTTGCAATAGGTTTTATTTGATGTATTGATTCATCTGCATGTCTTCTGTAGCCAAAAACATGGCATAAATCATTGCCGCCAACACGAATGTTAAGAATCAATTTTTCAATAGAATCAATTTTATCTTTTAACGTATATAAAATATCATATCTAGTTCTTAAGTCAATGATAGAAGAACTTTCATAGATAGGCATCATATAAACAGGTTGTGTAGAGGTTGAATTAATTTCACATAAATTATGAATATAGGCATCTGCATTATCCAAAGCAAATTTAGGCACAATAAAACCATAAATTAAAGACATTAATTCTCCTAAATGATGATATAATCGCAGTATTTGCTCTGGATTTCGTACTCGAATAAATATTTTTGGGAGATAAAAATCTTGTGATTCTTTCGCGTTCTTTATTTGTAGAAGATTATGATAACATATTTGTTCTGCTTGAAGAACGAAATTATCAGGAATAGTGTCTTCTAGACAAAGTGCCAGTGAAAATGGTTTTATAAATTTGTTGTGGATAATGGAATCGGATATAGATTCATTGTTTGCAGGGCAGTATAAAAGAGCGCCCACACTATAATAAAGTGCAGAATCTTTCATAATATGGTTTCCTTTCTAGTTTTCGATATAGAGGTGATTATAACATAAAAGTAAAAAGAAACATAGAAAAAAACTTTGTTTTATGATAAAATTTAGTTGAATAATATTTTTTTTGTTTAAAAGCTATCAGCAAATTTTAATGCAGCGTACTTTAGTACTTTGAAATCATAAAATATAAAAAATAGATATATAAATAAATGAAGTGTGGAGGCAGAAATGAAAATAAACTATAGACATAATGTTATGAATATTCAGTCAGTAACCACATTTGCTAGGATTAAAGGCGGGTATAATAACGGGATTAGAGATGTGTATTTTATTAGATTACTTGGTGGGAATGAATCTTTGAAAAACGAAGTGATTTATGTTGATAATATGTTGTCAGGGGAAATGATTTCTAATAAATTATTATATAAAAGAGTAGCAAAATTACCCCTTTACTTGCAAGATAATGAGAGTAACTATTATATTCAATGTTATGATAATTGGATAGTAAGCGATAAAAAGAAAATGATTATACACAGCACAGAAAATAATGAGTTATTTGCCCTAACATTAGGAGGAGCAATTACCCAAACATGTGATAAGTATATGCAGTTAAAAAAAGGAACGAGTGATTCAATACAAAAAAATTTTGTTATTAAAATGATTTGGTGGATGGATTTTGTTTTTCATAATTGGCATACGAAATGGAATGAACAATCATGTATTAAAGTTATTGCAGAAAATGTATCAAAAGTACAGGAGTATTTGTTTTACTATTTATTAACCTTGATTGGCGCAGACGTATTAATGCTCCAAAATAGACAAGATATCAATATTTGTGACGATTTAAAAAAGTTGTCAAAAGAGAATGTAGTGGGAGATTTTGTAGAATGGTGCCTGCCCGAATTTGAATGTAATAAAAATAATAATAATAGTTATGATAAAAATATAAACAATAATAAGAGTGTTGTAAATCAAGAAAAAATAATTGTACATATACCAGAACGCAAAAGACAGACACACAATATAAATTCAGTTTCTAACGCACAACCAGCCTGCAATACGACATCGAGACGTAATACAGATAAAGTTCGTGTTACAAATCAATTATCCCAGTCCAATTCTGTTCCCGTGCAGGTTTCGTCTAATTCGATAAATACAGCAAAGAGCAGAAGAGAAAAATCCTTTGAGGAGTTAGCATTATTGGCATCTTCAATTGTAATGATTGAGGTTCACAATAAATTGGGTGATGTGTTAGGAATAGGTTCAGGTATTATGGTAGGAAAGGAAGGATATATTTTAACAAATCATCATGTTGTAAATAAAGGGTGGTATTATTGTGTGCGTATTGAAAATGATAAGGAAGTATATCGAACTAATGAAGTAATTAAATATAATTCAGTAATGGATTTAGCGGTTATACGGATAGCAAAAACATTATCCCCTTTACCTATATATAAAGGTCGCAATAAACTAGTAAGAGGACAGAAAGTAGTGGCGATAGGCAGTCCGCTTGGTTTATTTAATTCCGTTTCTGATGGGATTATTTCAGGCTTTCGAGTAATGGACAGTGTAGATGTAATACAGTTTACAGCGCCTATTTCACATGGAAGTTCTGGCGGTGCATTATTAAATATGTATGGTGAAGTAATTGGTATAAGCAGTGCAGGTATTGATTCGGGGCAAAATATTAATTTGGCTGTGCCATATGATTGTATTAATTTATTTATCCAAGGGTTTTGTTAGAACGCTTGTAAAATATCAATAAAAGTGATACAATTCAAAAGTACGAATAAGATTATGCTTGTGTAAAAATAATAAGTTGTTTTTTATGTACAAGTTAAGTAAGAATAGGAGATTTATTATGAATAGAAAAAAACAATTAAAAATATCGTTTAATTCTCCAGTTATTTTAGGATTTACACTTCTTTGTTTTTTATCACTCTTGTTGGGATATTTGACAAAAGGATCTTCAACATATACTTTATTTAGTGTTTATCGCTCATCATTATTAAATCCGTTGACCTATTTAAGATTGATTGGTCATGTGTTTGGACATGCAAATTGGCAGCATTTTATTGGAAATATTATGCTGATATTAGTTGTAGGTCCATTACTTGAAGAAAAATATGGTTCTGCTAATATGGTAGTAGTCATTTTATCAACAGCACTGGTTACAGGTCTTGTCAATATTATATTATTTCCGCATGTTCGATTGTTAGGAGCAAGCGGTGTTGTTTTTGCATTTATTTTGTTATCCTCTTTTACAAGTATTAAAGATGGAAGTATTCCAATGACATTTATACTGGTGGCAGTGGTATATATTGGAGGGCAGGTATATAATGGCTTGTTTGCACATGATAATGTGTCTAATTTGACACATATTATTGGAGGAATAATAGGTGCAAGTCTTGGCTATGTTATGAATAAAAATAAGATGAATCGGTATTGAAGGTGAAAAGGTATCCATGTTTAAACATCAAAAAATACATCAACTAGATGATTACTTTTTGGAATTGAGCAATAGAGAGAACAGAGGTGTTTATTTTTATAGAATTAATGCCTATACGCAAGAAATAGGCGATTTTGTAAAAAAATATTATGAGTCCGCCCGATTGGCAGGCGTTATCATTGAAGGGAAAATTCCAAATCCTGATGAAAAAAATTTATCCTACTATAGCGAAATTATGGGAATGAATTTTTGTATGAATGCTGAATTTATTTCTGTAAGTTTAAAAAAATGGCTGCCAAGAATGAATGATTATCAAAGAAATAATGTGGTAATATCAATATATAATACATTAGAGACTTTAAAAAAAGCAGGAAAAAATGAAAATATGCTAAAAAATGCATATATTAAATTTATGTGTTGGCTCTATTATAAATTTGAGCGCATTGTAAATTTGCTTGGACAGGAAAAAGTACCTAAGATATTATATGAAGGTTCTATCAGCAATTATGAATTGCTCTTGATTTCAGTACTTTGTCATGCAGGGTGCGATGTTGTCCTTTTGCAGTATCAGGGTGATAATGCTTATTTAAAACTGGATGCGAACTCATCATTTTCATATGAATTAAAGATAGATAATGCAAACCCTTTTCCATCTGATTTTAATTTAAAGTGGATTCGGCAGGAGATACAAAATGATTTTAATAATGCAAGACTTTATGGGGAAAAGCCTAAATATGTAAATTGTACCAATGCTTGGATTACAGGAGAAATTTTGCAGGATGTTAAACAAAATGTAATAGTTCGAGGTGACAATCCTGCTTTTTTTTATAATTGTTTTTGTATAATGAATGGCGTTGCGGATAAAATTACATATATGAATGATTTATATCAATTACAATTAGAGTTAAAAAATAATAAAAGAAAAATTGTGATTGTTGATGAGAATATTCCTGTCCCATCAAATGAAGAAATTTCATCCATTCGCCGTCAAACGTATAAAACGTTAGACCAAATGTTATCCGATTTAGTGATTAATATTCAATATTCGTTTAATATTGAGCTTCAGCGGTTAATGATAAAAGCTTTTTTAGATGTGTTGTTAGAAGAAGCAAAAAAGCCGCAGATGAACATTAATAAAATGACAAATAGAGCAGTGTATATGCTTTGTTGGCTAAAAAGGTATCAAGCAGGGTTATTTTCTAGCTGGAAGATGCCGCAAATTAGTTGTTTTATTTTGATGGGTGGCTGTAAAAGTGAAACAGAAGCTTTATTTTTAAAGATGTTGGCAAGATTGCCTATTGATGTACTTATTCTTAATCCAAATTTGAATATAAAAAGTATAATTCAGGATAAACTATTATATGAAGTCAATTATGAGACTTCAATGAATGTGACAAAATTTCCAAAAGAAAATGCAGATATAAAACTGGGTACTGTTGCATATCATGCAGAGAGAGAATTAGATACGCTTATGTATCAAGATTCAGGATTATATAGGAATCAACAATATCAAAAGGCAAATGCTATCAATTTGCAGACAATGTATGAAGAAATAAAAATATTGTGGAATGAAGAATTAAAATATCGACCAAATTTTGGAGTGATAGATGATATTGTTAATATTCCTGTGATTTGTGCAAAAGTTTCTGGTGTGAAAAATAGTGATATTACATCATACTGGATATCCGTAAAAGAATTGTTGACACAAGATACTTACGTGATTCAGAAAGTTCCATTTATAGAGTCAACGGCTTATAATCCGTTAAAGGAGCATACAACTGAATTTTTTAAAAATGGAAAACTTCAAAAAAATAAAATTAAAAATCATGCGGATTATCAGTACCGTTTTTTAAGAGAAGAAATGCAAGAACATATGCTTGAAAAATTGCAGATTCTTATCAATCAAGCGCTGATAAAAGGAACATTTCAAAATGGAACAGAGTATACGATTGTTGCAACTGTTTTAAATTTGCCAAAAGATATTATTCGTTTGATTCAAAAGTTTGATTTTACAAAAAAGAATCCTAAAATAATTTATATTAACACAGGAGAAAAAGTAAGTTCTCTTGAAGACTCCATATTGATTGCATTTTTAAATTTAATTGGATTTGATATTTTGTCATTTGTTCCAACAGGATATCAAAATATTGAGAACTATTTTAATAAACAATTAATGGAAGAACACCAAATAGGGGATTATATATATGATATGCAGATTCCGAACTTTGCAACTCTTTCATTAAATACACGACCAAAGTCTTGGCGTGATATTATTTTTAAGAGAAACCCATAACAAATAGGTTAAACGAGAATGGAGGATAAATAATGGGATTGAATTTAAATAAAGTGGAACCTGTCGCTGCTCCATCTGGAGAAAACAAAGATATAGAAGTTGTTGAACAGTATGATATTGTAGCGGATAGAGAACAGATGAATGAGGTGTTAGTTAATTCACCTGAAGTTGATGCACTTGTCAGTACCATTGAAGTCAATAATTTAGATACGATTGTTTATTTTGGATCCGAAGTTGCAGAGGAGATTTCAAAAGCTTCTGATGTTGTTTTAAATAGTATGAGTATGACTCAGATTGATGAGTCTAGTGAAATGTTAAATACATTGTCTAAGATTATGGATAAGTTTGATATTGATGAGATAAAAGAAAATCCAAGTTTGTTTGGGAAGTTGTTTGGTAATCTAAGAAAACAGCTTGATAAAATATTGCATAAGTATCATACAATGGGTGATGAAATTGATAAGATTTATGTTCAATTAAAACAATATGAGACAGAAATAAAACAATCAAATAGAAAGTTAGATTCTATGTTTGAAGCAAATGTAAATTATTACCATGAACTTGTTAAATACATATTAGCAGGTGAACAAGGAATAAGAGAGTTAGAGGACTATATTGCCCAAAGGCAGGCTGATATGCAGGCTTCAGGAGATAATTCTATTCAATTTGAATTGACGAGTCTTAATCAGGCATTGATGATGCTTGAGCAACGAACACAGGATTTACGTACTGCAGAGAGTGTTGCAATTCAGTCTATTCCAATGATTAAGACGATGGCATTTAGCAATATGAATCTTATCAGAAAGATTAACTCTGCATTTATTATTACACTTCCTGTATTTAAACAAGCATTAGCTCAGGCTATTATGTTAAAGCGTCAGCGCATTCAAGCAGAGTCAATGGCTGCACTTGATGAGAAAACAAATGAATTATTGATTAAAAATGCAAAAAATACGGTGGAACAGTCAAAGATGGTGGCTAAATTGGCATCGGGAAGTTCTATAAAAGTAGATACACTAGAAAAGACATGGCATACAATTGTGTCTGGTATTGATGAAACAAGAATGATTCAAGAAAATGCCAAGAAACAGCGAATTGAAGATAAAGCTAGGTTGGAAAGTATTAAGGACGAATTTAATAAAATGTATTGTGTACCTGGAAAGAAATAATTAAGGTTCTTTGATGAACACATCTTTAAATAAATATTTTATTAGGAGGAAAAGACAATGCCAATTAATTTAACAAAGGGACAAAAAGTAGATTTAACAAAAGGAAATCCTGGATTAAAAAATGTTATGGTAGGACTTGGCTGGGATGTCAATGCGTTTGATTCTGGCGCAGATTTTGATTTAGATGCAGCGGCATTTATGTGTGGTGCAAATGGAGTGTGTCCAACAGAAAAGGAATTTATTTTCTATGGCAATTTGGTTCATTCAACAGAATCTGTACAGCATATGGGTGATAATTTGACTGGCGGCGGCGACGGCGATGATGAAGAAATTATGATTGACTTGGAAAAAGTACCTGCCAATATTGAGAAAATTGCATTTACAGTTACGATTTATGAGGCTGAAAAGAGACGTCAAAATTTTGGACAAGTTTCTAATGCATTTATTCGTATTGTAGATAGCTCAAATAATACGGAGTTAATTCGATATGATTTAGGTGAAGATTTTTCTATTGAAACAGCTATTGTTGTAGGCGAATTATATCGCAATAATGGAGAGTGGAAATTCAATGCAATTGGTAGCGGTTTTCAAGGTGGCTTAGCTGCATTGTGTGGACATTATGGAATTGAAACAGCATAAGAAAGGCGTAGGAAATTTATTATGGCAATTAATTTACAGAAAGGTCAAAAAGTAAGTCTTAAGAAAAATACCAATGCTGGGTTGGGCGAAATACATGTCAATTTAAATTGGAATGCAAAGCCAAACAAAAAAGGATTTTTTTCTAATTTGTTTAGCGGACAGGGAATTGACCTTGATTTAGGATGTTTATTTGAATTAAAAGATGGGCGTTTAGGTGCTGTTCAGGCGCTTGGCAATGCTTTTGGTTCATTGACACAGCCTCCTTATATTGCTCTTGATGGTGATGATAGAACAGGTAATGCTGTAGCAGGAGAAAATCTTAGAATTAATGGAAATCAAATTGCAAATATTAAGAGAGTTCTTGTTTATACATTTATCTATGAAGGTGTTGCAAATTGGCAGCAAGCGGATGCAACGGTAACAATAAAGTGTCCAGGTCAAGAAGATTTGATTGTCAAGATGGATACATACAATTCAACCAACAGAATGTGTGGTCTTGCATTATTTGAAAATGTCAATGATGAAGCTTTCAGTGTGGAAAAAATTGTACAATTCTATCCAGGACATCCAGAATTAGATAAAGCTTTTAATTGGGGAATACGCTGGACGGCTGGAAGAAAGTAGAGGCTTAAAAGATGTCTATAAGTTTGCAAAAAGGACAGAAAGTAAATTTATCTAAAGATAATGTAGGACTTTCAAAAGTGCTTGTTGGGCTTGGATGGGATGAAGTAAAACAATCTAAAGGTTTATTTTCTCGTAAAGCGCAAGCGATTGACTGTGATGCATCTGCTATTTTGCTAAGAGATGGAAATTTATTTACAAAGGAAGATATTATTTATTTTGGCAATTTAGTAAATCGTACAAAAACCGTACAACATATGGGTGATAATCTTACGGGTGCTGGAGAGGGAGATGATGAACAGATTATGATTGATTTGGCAAATATCCCTGCCGAATATGATAAGATTGTTATTGTAGTAAATATCTATCAAGCTGTTCAGAGAAAACAGCATTTTGGCATGATTCAAAATGCGTTTATCCGATTGGTTGATACACGTAATAATAATGAGATGTGTAAATATAATCTTACAGAAGATTATTCTGGAATGACTGCTATGATTTTTGGTGAAATTTACAAACATAATAGCGAGTGGAAATTTAACGCGATAGGACAAGGCACCAATGATACTAGTATAGGGGAACTCGTTCGTAGATATCAATAGTATTTTTAGGCATTTAGGGGAGGACAAAAATACTTGTTTCTCCCTTAATTTAATCTTATCAGATAAAAATTAGACTTGCCTGTTTAAAAAATGGCATAAAGCGGCAAGATGGTTTGAGTAAGTAGAAAAGCGGATTGCAAGTATCCGTTTGACTAGTGTGAAAAAACGCGAAAAAAACGCGAAAATGAGGAATATTATGAAGGAGATAATTTATGAAGTTTAACGGACTGACAGACAAAGAGGTCGAAAAATCCAGACAGCAGTATGGTTCTAATGTGATTCCAGACTCCGAACCTACCACGTTTTGGGAGGAGTTTAAAGAGACATTTAGCGACCCAATGATACGAATATTGTTAGCAATTGCAGCTTTAATGATTGTAATGTTTTGCTTTGGATACGCAGAAATCTATGAGCCATTAGGCACCATTATAGCCATTTTTATTGTGGCGTTTGTATCTGCAAAAACAGGTGTTGCAAGCGATACAAAGTATCGTGAATTAAAGGACAGCACGGAAAAAGATAAATGTAAAGTGTATCGAAATGGTGTTGTAACAGTTATTGATGTTGATGATATCGTTGTTGGTGATAAGGTTTTATTACAATCGGGCGATAAGATTCCAGCCGATGGAATTTTAGTGGAAGGCTCATTGAGAGTGGACAATTCAGCATTAAATGGTGAGGCAGAAGAATGTAAAAAAACACAGGCAGACGAGGGCTTTCAGTTAGCAGAAGATATTACAGGTGATACTTTTGTTGATAAACATTCGCTGTTTCGAGGAGCCGTTGTATTTGATGGGGAAGGTATATTAGATGTAAGAAAAGTTGGCTTAAAGACAATGATGGGCAAGATGGCAGAAGAGATGCAAGAGAGCGAGCCGGATTCCCCATTGAAAGTAAAGCTTGCAAAATTAGCAAAACAAATTTCTACATTTGGATATATTGGCGCTATCGTTATTGCAGTATTGTATTTTGCATACTTTATTGTTAAAGCAGGTGGAATTGAGCCTTATTTCGCCATTGGTGCAGGAGAGGTAGTAAAGGATATTATTGAGGCTGTTTCCCTTGCGGTTGTTATTATTGTATGTGCAGTGCCAGAGGGACTTCCATTGATGATTTCACTGGTTTTGATGCAAAATACAAGCAAGATGTTAAGTCATAATGTGTTGGTTCGTAAAGCAGAAGGAATTGAAACGGCTGGTTCATTAAATATATTATTCAGTGATAAGACAGGAACGATTACAAAAGGTAAACTGGAAGTTGTTGATTTCTTTTTAGCAGATGGAAATTCAATCAATATACCAGATTTAAGCAAGCACAGTAAAGTAAAAGGCTTGGTTGATTTGGCAATTGGTAAAAATACACAGTCTATGTTTGATTCTTCCCATAAAGTGATTGGCGGAAATGCAACCGATCAAGCATTGATGAAATTTATAGGAGAATCAACATTTCAAGCGCTTGGAGCCAATAAAGAGTATGTTGTGACGGCACAGCAAAGCTTTAATTCATCGAATAAGTTTAGTCAAGCGCGCATTGATAATCTTGGAAAGGTATTTTATAAAGGCGCACCCGAACGATTATTAGCAAAGGCGACAAAGTATTTAGATGAAAATGGTGAGGTTAAAACATTAGACAAAGCTGTATTGGACAGAAAGATTGATGAATTGGCTTCAAAAGCTATGCGTGTTTTGGCGTTTGGATATTCTGAGAAGGTTCTTGTTGAAAATACCATTAATGATGATATTGTTATTATTGGTTTTGTCGGTATCCGTGACGATGTTAGACCAGAGGCAAAAGAGGCTATCCGAGAGGTACAGGAAGCTGGTATTCAAGTTGTTATGATTACAGGTGACCGACTTGAGACAGCGATAGCAATAGCAAAAGATGCGGGACTTCTCAAAAATAATGATGATAAAGCATTGTCATCTGCACAGTTAAATGAGATGTCTGATGATGAAGTAAAGAAAATTATTCCAAAAATTCGAGTGATTGCAAGAGCATTGCCAACTGATAAGTCAAGAATGGTTCGTCTTTGTCAAGAGATGAATTTAGTTGTTGGTATGACAGGAGATGGTGTAAACGATTCGCCAGCATTAAAGCGAGCCGATGTTGGATTTGCTATGGGAAGCGGAACAGAAGCTGCAAAGGAAGCAGGAAAGATTGTTATTCTTGACGATAATTTTAAGTCTATAAAAGATGCTATTTTATATGGAAGAACGATTTATCACAATATTTTAAAGTTTTGTAAATTTCAGTTGGTTATTAATGTGGCAGCCGTTATTGTAAGTGCAATCGCACCCTTTTTTGGCGTGGAAGAACCATTGAAGGTGACGCATTTGTTGTTTGTCAATTTGGTAATGGATAGTCTAGGTGCAATTATGCTTGGAAATGAACCAGCATTAGAAAAATATATGAAAGAAAAGCCTAGAAGAAGAGATGAGAGCATTATTAGCAAGCAGATGATGACACAGATTGTTATTATGGGACTATGGCTGACAATAGTGAGCTTTGTCTACTTGAAAGCACCGTTTATCAAAGATTTGTTTGGTAAAGGAACTGCTTATAATGAAGCACAGCATTTGACAGGATACTTTGTATTATTTATTGTAAGTGCGCTGTTTAATGGATTTAATGTGCGTGATGATGGATTTGCAATCTTTTCAAGATTAAATGAAAATACAGGATTTTTAAAAGTATTTTTTACCATTATTTTAATACAGGCAATTATTGTTAATGCTGGCTTGATTCCTCTTGATGTATTTACATGGATTGGCAATATGTTTAGCTGTGTTCCTTTTGGTATTGGGGGCTGGATAGCAGTTATTTTGTTATCAGCAACGATGATTCCAGTGGACATGCTGAGAAAACTGGTTACAGGTAGCAGTAAATCAAATTAAAAATGATTCAATAATGGAAAGTATTAAAAATAAAAGTATTGAAAAATGGCAACCGTTAAAAAATGAAATTTTTTTTACAGATTTAGATAATACGATTATTTTTTCCTACAAGCATGATATTGGCATTGATAAAGTAAATGTTGAGATATATCAGGGAAGAGAAGTCTCATATATGACTAAAAAAACTTATTGTTTACTGAAACAAGTGGCAAAAAAAATGCTGCTTGTTCCAGTGACAACAAGGACCATTGAACAATATAACCGCATTGATTTAGGGTTGGATGTTCTTCCTTATGCTCTTGTGTGCAATGGTGGAGTTATGCTGGAAAATGGAAAAGAAAATAAACGTTGGTATGAGCAATCGTTAGCATCCGTTCAGAGTGCCAAGATAGAATTGCAAAAGGCATTCAATTTGCTTGAGTACGATAAACGGAGGATATTTGAGCTGCGTTTTATTCGCAATTTATTTGTATTTACAAAATGTGCCAGCCCTGATGCGGTTGTCTGTAAATTAAAAAAACATGTGGATTTAAGAGTTGTTGATGTATTGAATAATCATAATAAAATTTATGTCGTTCCAAGAACACTTAGAAAAGGCGAATCGATAAAAAGATTGAGCCGTTACATAGAGGGAAAAAAGATTTTAGCTGCGGGCGATAGTGAGTTTGACATATCCATGCTGCAAGCGGCAGATATTGCATTTGCACCAAAACAATTGGCAGATAAGTACAATTTATCAAAGGATTTTATTGTTATGCCTGAAAAAAGACCATTGTCTGATGAAATATTAGAATATATTGTAAAATATCTGGAGTAATAGTGTGAAAAATAAATTATTTCACAAGTTAAATAAAATTTAACTAGCAATTTGTGTCTGCATGTTGTTTGACATAAAGTTGTAAAAACAAAATTTGAAAAATTTTGTTTTTTGTGCAATAAAGCAGCTCAGAAATGAGGATTAAAATGAACGAAAATATTTTAGTTGTGGATGATGAAAAAGAAATTGCTGATTTAATTGAAGTGTATCTTAAAAATGATGGATATAATGTATATAAATTTTATAATGGAACCGATGCGTTGAAATGTATTGAAAATACTCCTCTGGATTTGGCGTTGCTTGATATTATGATTCCAGATATCAATGGATTTCATATTTGCCAGAAAATAAGAGAAAAGTATTACTATCCTGTTATTATGCTTACGGCAAAGGTGGAAGATGGAGATAAAATAATGGGGCTTACACTTGGAGCAGATGATTATATAACAAAGCCTTTTAATCCATTGGAAGTGGTAGCGCGAGTAAAGACACAACTGCGTCGATATACGCGATATAATAAAAGCGTTGAGAAAGAATCTGATAAAATTATTGAGTATGATATTAGAGGGTTGTTGATTAATAATAAAAATCATAAATGTTATCTGTTTGGAAAAGAACTGCAATTGACACCAATTGAATTTTCAATTCTTTGGTATTTGTGCGAGCGTCAGGGAAATGTTGTCTCTTCTGAAGAATTGTTTGAGGCAGTCTGGGGAGAAAAGTATTTTAATAATAATAATACAGTGATGGCTCATATAGGGCGTTTGAGAGAAAAACTGGGAGAGCCTGCAAAAAAGCCAAAATTTATAAAAACAGTCTGGGGAGTTGGATATACCATTGAAAAATAAAAATATGGATGATAGAAATTATTTTCGTCAGTTTAAATCAAAAATCATGTTGCAGACAATTTTCATGATATTGATATCCGTGTTATCCGTTTATTTGCTATATGCGTTGTTTTTAAAAGGGAATTTTGCCAATTGGATGGTTGAAATTTTTCAGCATATTTTTAATTTGGATTATAGTAATGCTGTTTATTTTTATGATAGAACGATTCGCAATTATCAAGAATTAATTTTTGTAATAGCCATGATTTTTGTGTTTTTTTTAATATTTCGCATGTATATCAATAGTTTTATTCATTATTTTATGGAAATTAATAATAGTGTTGATTTATTAGTAAAAGAAAATATTGATGATATTTCTTTATCACCAGAACTGTTGGTAATAGAAAAAAAGATGAATACAATTAAACATACTATAGAAAAGCAAAAGATGGATGTACAATTAGCAGAACAAAATAAAAATGATTTGATTGTCTATCTTGCCCATGACTTAAAAACACCGCTTGCATCGGTTATTGGATATTTAAATTTATTATATGATGAGGAACAAATATCACCAGAACTTCGTAAAAAATATCTTGGTATCACATTAAATAAAGCAGAGCGATTGGAAGATTTAATCAATGAGTTTTTTGAAATTGCGCGATTTAATTTATCTAATATAACATTACAGTACAGCAGAATTAATTTAACACGTCTATTAGAACAATTAGTCTATGAATTTAATCCAATATTAAAAGAGAAAAATTTAAGTTGTACATTAAATGTAAAAAATGATATGATGTTAACCTGTGATGCTGATAAAATACAGCGTGTATTTGACAATCTTTTAAGAAATGCGTATTTTTATAGTTTTAATAATTCCAATATAACAATTACATCTTTTGAGAGCAATGGAAAATTGATAATTAAGTTTATTAATCATGGATATACAATTCCAAAGGAAAAATTAAATCAGATATTTGAACAGTTCTATCGTTTGGACTCGGCGAGAAGCAGTGATAACGGAGGAGCGGGCTTAGGGCTTGCTATCTCAAAAAAAATAGTGGAACTTCATCATGGTACAATTTGTGCAAAGAGTGAAAATGAATGGATAGAATTTGAGGTCATACTTCCAAATATTTAAATTCCACTTTGTAAGAAAATCGTAAGAAATTTGATAGAAAAATTAAGAAATTTAATAGAAAAATAATGTAAAACTTTATAAGTAAATTATAGAAAAATATTCTTGTTGTTGCTACAATGTTTGTGTCAATAACAAGAATATTTTTAATTTGACTTTCTAATGAGGAGGATTTTATGTCCAGAAAACGTTTAACACAAGTATTTCCTTTTTTGCTTCCTATAAGAAAATGGCAGAGGAAAACATTTTTTTATTTAAAAATGCGCTTTGACAGAAATAAATATGCAAGAGAAATGTCAAAGAAGTTTTTACCATATAAAGTTTGTGATACAACTTCATTGTTATTAAATCAAAACAGTGGATTTGATATGAAATTTCAATTAAATAAAGTCCACAATTTAAAGTTAGCTTCCAAAACAATTAATCATATTGTAATTAAACCCAATGAAACATTTTCATTTTGGCGGCTTGTTAAATCAGCCGATAAAAAGATACCTTATAAAGATGGATTAAATTTTGTTGAGGGCAAGATTGTCGGTGATTATGGAGGTGGTTTATGCCAGTTGAGTAATATGCTGTTTTGGTTATTTCTTCACACGCCAATGACTATTACAGAAAGGCATTGTCATTCAACGGTATCCTTTCCATCGACAACGCCTGATTTGCCGGCTGGAATTGATGCGACAATAAGCGAAGGGTGGCTTGATTTAAAAGTGAAAAATACAACGGATAATACATTTCAGATTAAAATTGATTTTGATGATGAGTTTATGTATGGCGCTATTTTTTCTAAGAAACCAGAAGATTTTGAGTATGAAATTTACAATAAAAATGTCTCTTATTTTAGGAAGAATAAGAAAGTTTATCAGTCCGCTAGCGTATATCGTTTAAAAAAGGATAAATATTCTAAGTATACAGAAAGTGAAAAATTGTATAGCAATAAATGTGAGATTGCCTATCAATTACCAGAAGATATTTATATTGAAGAAAAATAGAATTGAAGAAAAATAGAAATGAGGTTAAAAATGAAAAAGAGAATCGCTGTTCTTTTTGGAGGAAATTCAACAGAATATGAAGTGTCTTTACAGTCGGCATATTCGGTTTTAAAAAATATGGATAAAGAAAAGTATGAGATTATTCCTATTGGTATCACAAGAGAAGGAGAGTGGTATCACTACACAGGGGAATATAGCCATATTGAGGATAACACATGGATGAATGAGACGGAACATATTTTTCCGGTAGTCGTATCACAAAGTCGTTTGGATAAATCGTTAATACAGTTTTCCAAAGAGCATTGTGAATGGATTAAGATTGATTTAGCGTTTCCAGTATTACATGGAAAAAATGGAGAGGATGGAACGTTACAGGGATTGTTTGAATTGGCGGGCATACCTGTTGTGGGCTGTGGCACGCTGAGTTCTGCTTTATGTATGGATAAGGACAGGGCGCATATTGTAGTGCAGTCGATGGGAATTGCCGTTCCAAAAGGCATTACATTGAAACAGTGGGAACAACAAGAGGCTTTGTCAAAGATTGATAAGGATTTAACATATCCGTTGTTTGTTAAGCCTATTCGTTCAGGTTCTTCTTTTGGCATAACCAAAGTAAGCGAAAAAGCACAGCTTGAAAAGGCTGTTGAAAATGCTTTCCAATATGATGATGAAGTGATTGTTGAAGAAGCCATTGACGGTTTTGAAGTAGGGTGCGCTGTATTGGGAAAAGATGAATTGACGGTAGGTCGTGTTGATGAAATTGAATTGTCTGGCGGATTCTTTGATTTCACTGAAAAATATACATTACAGTCATCAAAAATTCATATGCCTGCAAGAATTGACAAAGAGATGGAACAGCGTATACAAGAAACGGCAAAAGTTATCTATAAAGCCTTAAATTGTTCAGGATTTGCAAGGGTGGATATGTTTCTTACAAAGAAAAATGAGATTGTGTTTAATGAGGTGAATACGATTCCAGGATTTACAACACATAGCCGTTATCCAAATATGATGAAAGGAGCAGGATTGTCTTTTAGTGATATTTTAGACAAATTGATTGATTTATATGAGTGATAATAAACAATATGTTAAACAACACATATTATGCTCGGCGAGCAATCCTTATAATAATGAAGTAATATTAGAAAAAGAATCAATTTACAATGGCAATTTAGTGTTGGTAAATAAACAGTATCCATTAAAGAATCCAAAAATAGAGGGATTAATATCTATAAATAAAGCGTTTCCAGATATTCTTATGAAATCAATAGCAGTTTATATGTTACAGAGGGCTTTGGATAAAATTAATTCAGACCACAACATTGTTCCTGTAAGCGGATTTCGTTCTTTGGAAGAACAGACGATGATATATAGGGATTCTTTGCGGGATAATGGAGAAGAATTTACAAAAAAATTTGTTGCTCTGCCAAATGAGAGTGAACATCAAACAGGATTAGCCATTGATTTGGCGTTAAATAAAGAAGATATTGATTTTATATGTCCTGATTTTCCGTATGATGGGATTTGTCAAAAATTTAGGGAAACTGCTCCTGATTTTGGATTTATTTTGCGCTATGCAAAAGAGAAAGAACAAATTACAGGTATTTCCCATGAGCCTTGGCATTTTCGATATGTGGGATATCCTCATTCTAAAATTATTACACAAAAAAAGATGGCTTTTGAGGAATATATAGAGTTTATAAAGCAGTTTAGCAGTAAGAATATGTATATATATAAACAGGGAACACAAACTGAAATTGAAATTTATTATGTTCCCGTTGGTATCAATGAAACAATAACAATTGATTTACCAGAAGAACCTTATGAAATTTCAGGCAACAACGGGGACGGAATAATAGTAACAGTTTGGAGGAGGGCTAATGAAAAAGAGTGGGAATTATTCAGGAATTGATTGTTTTCGATTGATTGCAGCTTTGTTGATTGTTGCAATACACACATCGCCTTTGCTGTCTTTTAACGAGACAGCAGATTTTATATTAACGCGTGTTATAGCGCGTGTTGCAGTTCCGTTTTTCTTTATGACTTCTGGATTTTTTTTAATTTCAAGATATAGCTGTAACGATGAAAAATTAAAAGTATTTATTAAAAAGACAGCAATGATTTATGGGATTGCCATTTTTATCTATATTCCAATCAATATTTATAAAGGTTATTTTTCGATGGATAATCTGTTACCAAATATTATAAAGGATATTGTTTTTGATGGGACTTTTTATCATTTATGGTATCTTCCTGCTTCGATTATTGGGGCAGCTTTTGCTTGGTATATGGTAAAACACTTGGGATATAAAAAAGCTCTTATTGTCAGTATTGTCTTGTATATCGTTGGTTTGTTTGGCGATAGTTATTTTGGAATTACTGAACAAATAAATGTGTTAAAACAATTTTACAGCCTTATTTTTCAAGTATTTGATTACACAAGAAATGGAATTTTCTTTGCACCGATATTTTTTGTGCTTGGTGGTATGATTGCAGATACAAATTTTAAGGGGTCTATTCAAATAAATGGAATAGGATTTTCTATTACCTTTGTACTGATGATTGCTGAGGCAATAGCACTGCATACCTTTAAAGTACAACGTCATGACAGTATGTATATTTTTTTGCCAGTATGTATGTTTTTTCTTTTTCAGTTGTTATTGTATTGGAAAAAAAGACGTTTTGTGCTGATACGTATGGCAGCATTAATCATTTATATTATTCATCCAATGATGATTGTTATTGTACATTTTTTGGCAAAATTTTTAGGCGATATTATTGTTGAAAATAGTCTTGTTAATTATTTCATTGTAAGTCTTTTATCAGTAGTGTTTTCTATTATTGCAACTATTTTTATTAATACATTTACAGCAAGTAGAACAAGCATTAAAAAAAAATGGTGTTCTGAGACAGAACGAGCATGGATAGAACTGAATTTAAATAATTTAGCACACAATGTAAACGTTTTACAGGAAGTGATGCCCGAAAAAAGTACTTTAATGGCAGTTGTAAAAACACAGGCTTATGGACATGGAGCGTTTCAGATTGCTACTTGCTTGAATCAAATAGGGGTCAAAGCGTTTGCTGTTGCCACAATTGATGAGGGGATTCAGTTAAGAACATATGGAATTTGCGGTGAAATTTTGATTTTGGGATATACAAATCCAAACAGGGCAAAAGAGTTAAAAAAATATGATTTGATGCAGACATTAATTGATTTTAAATATGCCAAAGCATTAAATCGACAGGGGATTGCAGTAAAAGCACATATAAAGATAGATACAGGAATGAATCGATTAGGTGTATCTTTTGATAATATAAATGAAGTAAAAACAATTTTTTCTATGAAGTATATTAAAGTGTGCGGCATATATACACATCTGTGCTGTGCAGACAGCCTTTTGCCACAAGAGGTAGAGTTTACAAAAAATCAAATTGACAACTTTTATTATTTAATTGATAAATTGAAAGAACGAGGCGTGCAGATACCTAAAGTGCATATTCAAAGCAGTTATGGATTGTTAAATTATCCAGAGCTTGTATGTGATTATGTAAGAATTGGCATTGCGCTCTATGGTGTTTTAAGCAAGACAGATAAAAATACAAAAGTAAAACTTGATTTGCGTCCTGTTCTTTCCTTAAAGGCAAGAGTCGTGCTGATACGGTCGGTTTCAAAACAGGATACAGTCGGTTATGGCAGAAGTTTTCAAGCCAAGCATGACAGTGTGATTGCAATTGTATCTATTGGTTATGGAGATGGCTTTCCAAGAGATTTATCAAATCAAAAAGGTGGTGTTTTGATTCGAGGTCAATATGCGCCTATTGTTGGAAAAGTTTGTATGGACCAACTAGCAGTAGATATTACAGAGATAGAAGACGTTTCGGTTGGAAATGTGGCAACTTTAATTGGATTTGATATGCTTGATATATCAGCGCCAAATGTTGCGGAGCATTTTAATAGTATCAGTAATGAATTATTGTGCAGAATGGGATCAAGATTGCCAATAACAATTAGGTAGATTATGAAAATATAGTTATCATTTAAGTTGTTTTATGTTATAATTTTATAAAATTATAAAATTGTTTAAAAAAGGTTTTTATAATTAGTATTTTTAGAGAGGAAACCTTGTACATGAAACGACGAGAACGAACATCTTATATTATTACATTACTTTTTACATTAATTGCATTAGTTATAATGGTAGTCTATAATTTTGTTACATTTTATTCTAATGCAGTCTCTAATATGATTGCGGTAGGAGAGAGTACATTAGAGGAAGAAAAAATAAAATTAAACAGTTATCTAGCAAAAGGAATGGATGTTTTACAGATAACAGCAATTACATTAGAGTATAAGATGCAGCAAGGAGATTCGCCAGAAGAAATAGAAGCTTTTTTGTTGGAGGAGTCAGAGCGGTATAAAGAAGATATTGATGAAAATTTTACAGGAATATATGGGTTAATTCAAGGGGAATATTTAGATGGTATTGGCTGGGTACCAGATGAGGATTATGTTCCACAGGAAAGAGAATGGTATACAACAGCATTGAAAGGGGAAGGAAAGCCAGTTGTCGTGTCGCCCTATTTGGATGCTCAGACCAATACGATTATGATTTCCGTAAGTCAGTTATTGTATGACAATAAGAGTGTCATTTCTCTTGATATTGTGTTGGACGAAGTACAAATTATCACACAAGATATCAATTTAAACAATATGGGTTATGGCTTTGTTATTGATAAGGAAGGTCTGGTTGTAGCTCATTCGGATGAGGAGGAAAAAGGGAAAAATTATTTGCAGGATGACAAAATGAATTTCTTGTTAGATGGAATTTATCAGGCAAAGGGAGAAACTTTTGATACGAAAATAGACGGTGAAACGTGTACTGTTTTTACAGCGAATGTAATGGACGATTGGTATGTGTCTATGATTGTCAGCAATACAAAGCTGTTTCACGATATAAGAGGAATATTAATACAAAATCTTATTGTTTGTGCTGTTATTTTTGCCTTTATTGCAGCTTTTTGTACATTTGCTTTCAAAAAAATTGGGCTGCATATGAAAAATGAAGAAATCAGCAGACAAAATATAGAAAAGTTGAATATGACCATTATGCGAACACTTGCACATACCATCGATGCAAAGGATAGATATACCAATGGACATTCACAGAGAGTAGCAAAGTATGCTGTTGAGATAGCAAGACGAATGGGAAAAAGCGAGGAGGAATTAAAAAATATTTATTATGCGGCACTGCTTCATGATGTTGGAAAAATACATATTCCAGATGCCATTATCAATAAGCCTTCCCGTCTTAATGATGAGGAATTTGCCTATATTAAGCTGCATCCGATGGTTGGTTATTATATTTTGAGAGATATTAAGGAAAATACAATGATTGCTCAAGGCGCAAGATGGCATCATGAACGATTTGACGGCAATGGCTATCCAAATGGACTTGCGGGAAAAAATATTCCAGAAATTGCAAGGATTATTGGTGTGGCGGATGCTTACGATGCAATGACGTCCAATCGAAGCTACAGACAGGTTATGTCTCAAGAAAAGGTGCGCTCGGAAATTGAAAATGGAAAAAATGTGCAATTTGACCCTGAAATTGCTGATGTTATGCTCGATATGATTGATAAAGATACAGGGTATGAGATGAGACAGCAGGATGCCATTGTAAGAAAAATATTGGTTGTTGATGATGAACCTGAAAATTTGACTTTAATTGAAAATATTTTAAAGGACGAGCCGGGTTATAAAGTATATAAGGAAACTTCAGGAAGAAAAGCATTAAAAACATTACAGATTACATTGATGGATTTGATTTTGTTAGATATTCAGATGCCTGATATGGATGGTTTTAAAGTATATGATGAAATCCGAAAGACATCCGATGTTCCAATTGTATTTTTAACATCAGATAAAAATGTTGATACCATTGACAAGGCTAATACGCTGAGTGCAGAAGATTATCTTGTAAAGCCATTTATGCCACAGGCACTTTTAGAGATTTTGCACAGTATTTTGCAAGAAAAGATAGAATTGTAAGATAATCCAATACTTGACAAATGCCAATTCAAGAGTATAGTATGAAAGATAGAGAATATGCAATCCATATTGTTTTGCGTTATTGTTATCAGTAGTGTTGTTAAACCATATAGTTTTATTGTGGGAAGTGTTAAATTGGATAATAACACGGTCTTTTGAGGAAATACAAAAGCCATCAAAGTGTTAAAAATAAGAAAGGAGAAGCTGTTAGACAAAATTTTGTCCTTATTTCAAACAGCAAAAAATATGAGTACTGTAGCAGATAAGTTTGAGGAGTTGGGTGTTATACCTGTAGTCGTATTAAATGATGTAAAGGATGCCCTTCCATTAGCAAAGGCATTGGTTGAGGGTGGTCTTCCATGTGCAGAGGTCACATTTAGAACAGAGGCAGCAGAGGAATCTATTAAGCAGATTCATGCAGCATATCCAGATATGTTGATTGCAGCAGGAACTGTTCTTACAACAGAACAGGTTGACAGAGCAGTAGCAGCAGGCGCTTCTATTATTGTTAGTCCGGGATTTGACCCAGAAATTGTAGACTATTGTATCTCTAAAAATATTGAGGTTTGTCCAGGTATTGTAACGCCTTCTGAGTTGGCTCAGGCTGTAAAGCGCGGTTTAACTCGAGTAAAGTTTTTCCCTGCTGAGGCAGCAGGTGGACTTGCGATGATTAAGGCGATGTGCGCTGCGTATACAACTGTAAAGATTATGCCAACAGGCGGTATTAGTGCTAAAAATATTAAAGAATATCTTGCATGTGATAAGATATTTTGTTGCGGCGGCAGCTGGATGGTAAAAGGCGATATGATTAAGGCTGGCGAATTTGATAAGATTAAGGAAATGACAGAGGAGGCTGTTAATCTTGTAAAGGAAATTCGTAGTAAGTAAAACGTATTTTAACCTCATCAAGGAAGTCCCCCATTTCAATGTTGTAGGTATAAGTGGGGTGGGGACTTGCTTGTTTTAGTGGTAGTATAAGCTCCCACTGAAAAGCTGTGATAGCAGCTAGAGGGTTTGAGCAAGTAGCGTAGCGGATTGCGAATATCCGCTTGACTAAAGTAAAAAATTGAAATAATTACACCAAATATTGTACTATCTTGTGTTGGTTAAAAAGATGGCAGTATTTGGTGTTTTTAAAATGTTTTATTATTTATTATATAAGATAAACCATATGTTATAGGAATGTTTGTACTTTGATTCATTTTGGAATTGCTGGTATTATCAATAAATTTGCATAAAACAGCATATGATTATTATAAAAAACAAATTGAATGATGGAGTGCTTGTTGAGAAAATTTATAATTTATGGGCTGTTTTTATTGATTATATTGGTTATTTTGTTTGATTTAAAAGCATGGCAATCATTAAATGATGAGGAAAGACAACAGGTGAGCAAAAAAGATATTGTGATATGTCTTGACCCAGGACATGGAGGCGTTAAAAATGGTTGTCAATTTGTGTATGACGGCGTTAATGTGTCAGAAAAAGATATTAATTTGAAAATATCGTTAAAGGTAAGAGAATATTTAAAAAAATATGATGGAATTAAGGTTGTTATGACAAGAGAAAAAGACGAGGATATTGAACTTCAAGAGCGAGTAAAGTTTGCAAAGAATGTTTATGCGGATTATCTGGTATCCATACATAATAATAGCAGCAGCAAGGATATCAATCATAAAGGTTGTCTTGCGATTGTTACACAAAGTCATTATAATGCACCTCGTGCAAAAGTTAAAAGTGTATATCAAAGCAGTGAACATCTTGCAAAATCAATGCTTGCTCAATTGCAGAATATAGGGATTTCTATTACGACAGATTGGGAGGCTCATAAAAATGAGGGGCTGTTAAGGCGAAATTGTACAGATAACAGTAAATATGCAGATGGTTCTAGTGCCGATTATTATACGATTACATATGAAGCAACAAAAATGGGGATTCCGTCTGTTCTTATAGAGACAGCATTTCTTAGCAGTGAGAGTGATTATAGAAATTTTTTATGTGATGAAGAAAAACTTTCTTCTATAGCAAGAGCAATAACAGATGGAATTATCAATTATATTTTCTAGGAAGGCTTATTGTGATTTATCATGTTATCAATATTTATATTTACAGTAAATGCTATTTTTCCCATTATGATTTTAATGGCATTAGGATATTTTTTGAAAAAAAGAGGAATTTTTACCAATGAATTTTTAAAGATGGCAAATAAAAGTGTGTTCTATGTTTTTCTTCCTGTACTGTTATTTAAAAATGTGGCAGATGTGGATAGTATATCTGATATCCATTGGATAACAGTTGTGTTTATAATCGTTGTTATTGGAATATTAGTACTGTTGGGATTTTTAACGACCAAAATAATACCAGATTCAAGACAAAAAGGTGTTATTATGCAGTGTATTTTTCGTTCTAATTTTGCATTAATTGGGGTATCTTTAGCAGAATTAATTGCTGGGGAGAAAGGGGTACTGGCAGCTGCAGTATTATCTGCATTTTCGATTCCAATATATAATATATTTGCTGTTGTTTCACTTTCGATATTTCGGGAAGATAGCAAAAAGTTAAATAAATCGGATATAATGACTATTTTTAGTAAGATTATTAAAAATCCTTTGATAATTGGTGTTTTATTGGGTGTAATTGTACTTTTGATAAAGCCATATGGAAGCCGTTTTATCCATACCTTTATTCCAGCAATCGCCCATTTTACATTTTTGGAAACAGTTATTAATTATATTGCAAGAGTGGCTTCACCCCTTGCTTTGTTAGTGCTTGGCGGGCAGTTTGATTTTAAGAAAATACAAGGTTATCGAAAGCAGATTGCTATAGGCGTAATGGGAAGAAATGTATTAGCGCCGCTTATTGGTGTTGGCAGTGCAGTACTATTACATAAGGCAGGTTTTGTATATTTTGACGAGGGGGTGTTTGCTTCATTTATAGCACTTTTTGGAACACCAGTTGCAGTGGCAAGTGCAATTATGGCAGAAGAGATGGGAAGTGATGGACAATTAGCAGGTCAGCTAGTTGTATGGACAACATTATTTTCGATTTTGAGCATTTTTGTAGAAGTGTTTGTGGTAAGGGCAATTGGTTTGATTTAAGTTGAGGGTAATAGTTTTTATATACGAAAAGGAGGAATTTTATGGTATACTTATCAGAATTTGCAGGGAGTTTAATTTTTCTTCTTGGAGGATATTCTTATATGTGTAATATATCTCTGAAGAAAACATTGATAGGAAAACTTCGTTATATTGAACTTTGTTGGGCTTGGAGCTTGTCGGTTGGATTTGGTCTTGCGATGGCTGTTATTATGGGTGGTCCTGCCTATCTTAATCCAGGCGTTGTTTTAGGAAATCTTATTTTTGGTTCATTAACAGTAAAAGATGCTTTTTTGTTTTTGCTGATGGAATTTCTTGCAGCAGGCAGTGCTGTATGTTTGTGTATGGTATTTTTTTGGGATTCATTTAAGGCATCCAAAAATGAAGCCAAAAGGGGAATATTTGCAGCATATCCTGTTGAAAAAAATATGCCTTTAAATTTTTTTCAGGAGCTTTTGGCAACGTTTGCCTTTCTTTTTCTCGTTCTTGGTGCAATTAAAGCTTGTTCAGGAGCCTCAGCAGCACTTCAGATTGGTGTTATTGGATTTGCTGGTGTGATGATTCTTGCACTTACGCTAAATAGTACAGGATTTAGTATGAATGCTATGCGTTCTGTGTTTAGCAGTGTCTGGTTTTGCATTTTGCCAATACCAAACAAAAATAGTGAAATGGTAGACTGGGGTTATCAGCTTATTGTAAATCTTATGGGAAGCAGTGTGGGAGGTATATTGGCAGTATTTGTCGTATCCTTATTTTAACCTCATCAAGTAGTATAGCAGATTGTAAATATCTGCTTAATCTTATCGGGCAAGTTTAATTTCTGTAAAAAAACGGAAGTTAAACTTGTCCATTTAGAAAATACCAATAAGTGTCAAGATGGTTTAAGCAAGCAACAAAGCGGATTGTAAATACTCGCTTGACTTGACATAAAGTAAGGTTAATGGTACAATAACGACAGATTTATGGTTACAAAATGTATAATGTAGAGAGGGGTAGTGCTATGAAGATTCAAGATTTCTGTGACATGAATAAATTTGAAGAAATAATGAAAAATTGGGCAAAATGTACAGGTTTAGCAACAGTGGCAGTAGGGCATGATGGAAAGTACATTAGTGAGTGCTACAATTTTACAGATTTTTGCATAAGGTATACAAGGGGCAGTGAAGAGGGACGTAGAAGATGTGAAAAGTGTGACCGTGAAGGAAAAGGGGTATATTCATGTCATGCTGGATTAGTTGATTTTGGTATTCCGATTACTCTTGATGATGGAACTGTTTTAGGCAGTATTATTGGTGGTCAGGTTCTTCCAGAAAATCCCGATGAGGAGAAATTTAGAGGAGTGGCAAGGTCTTTAAATATTAATGAGGATGATTACATAGATGCACTTCGCAAGGTTAATGTAAAGACAAGGGATGAAATTGAGGCATCAGCAAATCTTTTAGGTGATGTTATTAATATGTTTGTAAGAGCAAGCTATGCTACGACAATTAATAAAAAGATGCTCAGCGGACTTAAAGAAGGAATTAGTAAGGCAGCAGACCAGATTGTTGTTGCCAATGACAATACAAAGCAGATTGAGGCTTATAGTAATCGTCAAAAAATTCTTGCGCTCAATGCCAGTATTGAAGCAGCGCGTGCTGGCGAGGCAGGACGTGGTTTTAGTGTTGTTGCTGAAGAAGTACAAAAACTTGCACAGGGCATGGCGACAACGAGTGTTAATATTAAGAAGGCTCTCGGTGAAGTTACAGAGACTATTAACAGTCTAAATAAATAGTAACAGGGCAGTGAGAAAGTACTTCAATATATAAGGAAATGTTAAAGTATGCGCCTGCCGAAAAGGGGGGCGCGCTTTTTAGTTTTAAAATGAATATAGCTGCTTCTAAATAGTAGTTGCAGCATGGAGGTTAAATATGAAAAATAAGTTGATACCTGTGATTGTTTCTTGTGCAGCAGTTATTGTTCTGATTGTGGCAGGCGTGACATATGCTATTAATATCAGCAAAAATTCAGATAGTAATGAAGTGGGTATACATTTATCCGATTCTGGAATAAAAACATCTCATATTGAAACGGATGGAACAGAAGGTGGGAGAGTGGCATCAACTGTTGAGATACAACTTGATGACTGTGCAGTAGCAATGGGAACACAGTTTAAAGTAATTGCCATTGTAACTCCAGCAGATACAGAGAAATCTGTTGTATGGACATCAAGCAATCCAGATATTATTGATGTTGATTCACAAGGAATTATTACGGTTAAAGGTGTTGGCGTAAGTGTCATTACAGCCACTGTAGGAACGGTCTCTGATTCGGTTGCAATAGAGGGTATACAAAATACATCATCAGGTTCCCAAAATGGATTTGGCGTGTATGTTGCAGAATCTTTTGTATCGGACAAGTATGGTGATTCATGGACAAATAACTATGTGCCTAATATGAATAATGATGGAGAGCAATATCCTAATAATCAACAGGGAGATTTGCAATATCCAAATGATACGATAAATAATAATGAAGAAAATGATAATCCTTCTCAAGATATACCATCAGGTGGAGATAACTCAGATGGGGATTTTGATGGAGATGATAATACGACGCAAAATAATGGTTCGGACAATAATACATCAAGCGGAGAGGGAGACAACAGCAATACAATAGGAGGTAAGCTTGATACACAAGGATTTTCTCAAGCTATGTCCAATGTATATGTTTATCAGGAAAATGACACTTATTATGGAGAGATTGTAACACAGCCAAATGTAACAATAATCTATATAAAAAAAAGAGGCGACAATTTTGATTCGCAGGTGCAAGGTGTGTTAGCAAGTTTAGTTCCTTCAGGTTATAATCAAATTTGGAATAATTATCTTACTGCAAATACAGATAAAACCTTTATGGTTGATGATAGAAAAGTTCGTATTGTTGTTGCTCCAAATGGCGGACATTCTCAAATTGTAATATACAATTAAGGAAATATATGGTAAAATAGCCACAATGAGGTTTAACCATAACCAAGTTGTGGCATAAAAAATAATAGTGAAAGGATTTATATGTTAAATGAAAATAAAGTCAAAATGATGACTAAGATGGCAATTTATGAGAAGAATGAAGGAAAAAGGATGTTAAAGATGTCAAGATATTATAAAGGCGATTTTGTGACATTGGGCGTTCTTAAAAGTATTATTGCTTCAACATTTGCATTTGCAGTTATAGTCATTTTTTTTGCACTATGCAATATGGAAAAAATTGTTTCTGAAGTTAATACAATGGACTATACATTGATAGCAAAAAAATTAGGTACTTATTATATTATATTTTTAATTGTGTTTTCTATTGTTGCAGGAATTGTCAACGCATATCAATATGACAAATCAAGAGCAGGATTAAAAAAGTATCTTTCAAGACTAAATAAGTTAGAACGCTTTTATAATAATCAAAATAAAAAGAGAAATTCTTAAATTATAAATTTGCAGAGCAAATGTTAAAAAGTAGTTTTGCTCGCTTTTTATAACTTTAGAAATGGAGAATGACATGGAATTTTTATTAGAATTAAAGGAAAATATTAGGAGAATATACAGCAGATTTGATAAAATTATTGTACCAGCTATAAGATTTTTTGTTGCATTGGTGTCATTTTTAATGCTCAATTCTAATATAGGATATATGGCAAAAATAAAGAATCCATTAATTGCTATTATTCTTTCGATTATTTGTGCATGTTTACCAAGTTGGTTTACAATATTTATATTGTCAATTTTTATGTTATTGCATTTATATGCTATATCTATAGAGTTTACTATTGTTGCATTGTGTGTTATTCTAGTAATGTATCTGCTGTTCTTTCGATTTTCTTCAAAATATGGATATTTACTCATTGTAACCGTTCTTTTATGTTGGATGAAAATTCCAGCAGCTATCCCCGTTGTAGCAGCATTAGGATTTGGAATGGTTACGATGGTTCCAGTGGCATTTGGTGTTATTATCTTTAGCATTATTGAGACAGCAAGCCAATATGAAGCGGCAATTACGAATGCTTCTGCTTCAGACAGTGTACAGCAGATATCTTATATTGCAGAAAGCTTTGTAAGTAATAAAAGTGTTATTGTTATGGTTGTTGCATTTTCGGTTACAATTATAGTGGTAAATTGCATAAAAAGACTTTCTATTAATAATTCATGGCTTTATGCAATTATAGCAGGTACTGTTGTAGAACTTTTATTTTTGATAATTGGTATTTTGGCGTTTGATGCAAAAATTAATATTCTTGTTACAGTACTCGGTGCTGTATTAGGCGTAATTGTTGGTTATATATGTAAAATGTTACTGTTTAATGTGGACTTTAAACGAACAGAATTTGTACAATATGAAGATGATGAATATTATTATTATGTGAAAGCAGTACCTAAAATTACAATTGCTAATGCCGATGTGAAAGTGAAACAGATTAATGCAAGAAAAACAAAGAAGTCAAGCAGAACAACAGATTCGTATAGTGATGTGACAAATGATGATGATGATGATTACATAGTATGAAGATAAATGATGAATTGTGTTATTGATTATGTTATAATATTTTGAGAGTGGTTTAGAGAGGAGTGGTACAATGACATCTACTTTTAATAATTTTGCGAAAAATTATCTATCAAAATTGTACCTTCCAAGATTGACATGGACAGATGTTATCGAGATAATTATTATTGCGTTTCTTTTATATAATGTTTTGGTGTGGATTAAGAATACGAAAGCTTGGGCGCTTCTTAAAGGGATTATCGTTGTTGTCGTTTTTGCTATCATCGCATATATTCTTAATTTAAAAACAATTTTGTGGATTGCAGGTAAGACAATTAGTGTGGGGATTATTGCACTTGTTATTATATTTCAGCCAGAGCTACGAAGGGCATTAGAACAGCTGGGCAGGAAAAAAATTGTATTTGGAGGACTGTTTAGTTTTGGTGATAATAAAGACAAGGGAGAACGTTTTTCAGAAAAGACACTCGATGCATTAGTGCGTGCTTCCTATGAGATGGGTGCTGTAAAGACCGGTGCGTTAATGGTTATTGAACAAGATATCATGTTAGAAGAATATATCCGCACAGGAATTGATGTGGATGGTTATGTGACAAGTCAACTTCTTATCAATATCTTTGAACATAATACGCCATTGCATGATGGCGCTGTTATTATCAGAGGGGATAGGATATTATCGGCAACGTGTTATTTGCCATTGTCGGACAATGTTAATTTAAGTAAAGAGTTAGGAACAAGACACAGGGCAGGTGTTGGAATCAGTGAAGTATCGGATTGTATTACCATTATAGTATCAGAGGAGACAGGAGCAGTTTCTGTTGCTGTGGGAGGAGAGTTAATACGAGATATTGATGCAAGTTCGTTGCGCAATAAATTAGAATATATTAGAAAGAAAACAATTGATGTAAAGTCGTTCAGATTATGGAGAGGAAGAGTCAAACAATGAAGGAAAAGCTTTTTAATAATTTGTCTCTTAAGATTCTTTCAGTGTTGTGTGCAATTGTATTGTGGGCAATTATCGTAAACATATATGACCCTACAACTGGTGTAACGATTAGTAATGTCAATGTTGAATTGATTAATACAGGTAGTTTGACTGCAAACAATTATACGTATGAGGTCATTGAGGGAAGTAAAATATCGGTTTATATCAGTGGACCGAAAAGTGTTATAACCGATATAAAATCCAGTGATATTATAGCTACAGCAGATTTAAGTAAAATATCTGCATTTGCCAGTTATGTTGATATTCATGTAAAAGTTGTAAAAGATGGGAGAGAGATTGACAATATTGAAGTGACACCTAGAACGACAGCAGTGAAATTGGAGATAGAAAATAGGGTGACAAAGGAATTTGATATTAAGCCAATAGAAGTTGGTACAGTAAATGATGGATATGTTATGACAGAATTAAATTGTTATCCGAATACGCTTCGTGTTACAGGACCGTCTTCACTTGTTGAATCAATCAATTCTGTTGACGCGCAGTGTGATTTGAATGGTCTTTATGCAGATTATAGCGGGACTGCAAATATTGTGCTTTTGGATGCGGATGGAAATGTAATTGAAAATGAGGCATTAGTTTTATCGAGAACAGAAGTTGAATATAAAGTAAAAGTGAGTTTGAAAAAAACAGTTAAAGTAAAGTGTTTAGGTACAATTGGCGAGGTAAGACAAGGGTATATATTTAAAGGGCTGGAGCTTAGCTTGGAGGAAGTGACTATTTTAGGAGAAGCACAAGCAGTCAATCAAAT
This sequence comes from uncultured Lachnospira sp., assembly GCA_910585095.1. GTDB lineage: Bacteria > Bacillota > Clostridia > Lachnospirales > Lachnospiraceae > Lachnospira. The sequence continues at coordinate 12,317 of CAJUBU010000015.1, read as the reverse complement.
ACAAGAGATTGTTATACCTGCCAGTGAGCTTAATATTAATGGATGTTCTTCCAATAAAATATTTGCAATTCAGTTATCCAAGTTTGTTGATTCGGCAATTTCTTTTCAAGGGGATAGTATTGTTGAAGTAACAGCATTAGTAACGACAGAAAATAGTAAGGATATTCCTATTAATGTAAAAGATATTCAATTTAACAATGTACAAAATGGTTATAAAGTAAGCGTTCAAGATAAGACTGAATTTTATATCAGTGTTGTATCCGATTACAATTCGCTGGAATTGATTACATCACAAGATATTGCTGCAAGTGTAGATATGACATCGTTGACAGAAGGTGTGCATACTGTAAATGTGGATTTTACACTTCCGCAAGGGTATCGAGTGTCGGGTTCTTATCGAATAAAGATATTGATAGAAAAAGATGAGAATGAAACAACAACCACAGCTACAACAGTGAATTAAATTTATAAGAATTGAGTTTTTAGAATAGGAGGATAGACATGGTTAGTAAGAATATTATTGTAAATAGTGTGCTAGGCATACATTTGCGTCCAGCAGGGGCAATGAGTGAAGAGGCCGTAAAATATGATTCTTCTATTAATTTTGAGTATGGTGTTGGAAAGACAGCCAATGCTAAAAGTGTAATATCAATATTGGCATCGGGTGTAAAATGTGGTGAAGAAATTAAACTTATATGTGAAGGCACGGACGAGGAGGAGGCACTTGAAGCTGTATCTTCTAAATTCATACAGGCTTTAGAAGATGATTAAGAATATAATAATGTTTTATGAAGTAAACATTTGTTGTTTATTCTTGTATTCATAAAGATATGTATGTGACATATCAATGTGTTGTTTGATATAAAATGTCTATCAGCAATATTTATATGTTTCTGCATAATTGTGAAAATAAATTAAGAAAGAGGTAAAAAACATGGGTTACATGGAAACTTACAAGGAATGGTGCGATAATGAGTATTTTGATGAAGCTACAAGAGCTGAGTTAAAATCAATTGCAGACAATGAAGATGAGATTCAGGACAGATTTTATAAGGAATTGGAGTTTGGCACAGGTGGTCTACGAGGTGTCATTGGCAATGGAACCAATCGAATGAATATTTACACTGTAAGAAAAGCAACACAAGGTCTTGCCAATTTTATTATAAAACAGGGCGTTGCTGATAAAGGTGTAGCAATTGCCTATGATTCCAGAAGAATGTCTCCAGAATTTGCAGATGAAGCAGCGTTATGTTTGGCTGCAAATGGAATTAAAGCATATGTGTTTCCGACACTGCGACCTACGCCAGAATTGTCCTTTGCTTTAAGAGAACTGCATTGTACTGCAGGTATTGTCGTTACAGCAAGTCATAATCCACCAGAGTATAATGGATATAAAGTGTATTGGGAAGATGGCGCACAGGTAACAGCACCATATGATTCTTCCATTATTGGGGAAGTAAAGGCAGTTACTGATTTTAATGCGTGCAAGACAATGGATATTGATGAAGCAAGGGCATGTGGTTTGTATAATATCATCGGATTTGACATGGATGATAAATATATTGAAGCCCTCAAGAAGATGAGTATTAATGGCGATATTATAAAGCAAGTTGCAGATGATATTAAGATTGTATATACACCGTTTAACGGTACAGGTAATGTTCCTGTAAGAAGAATTCTTAAAGAATTAGGATTTAAGCATGTGTTTGTTGTTCCAGAGCAAGAAAAGCCAGACCCAGATTTTACAACATTGGATTACCCAAACCCAGAAGACCCAAAAGCATTTACATATGCGTTAAAGCTTGCTAAAGAAAAAGATGCAGATATTGTTCTTGCAACAGACCCTGATGCAGACCGACTTGGTATCTATGCAAAGGATTCTAAAACAGGAGAATACAAGTCATTTACAGGTAATATGTCTGGTATGCTTATTGCAGAATATATCCTTTCACAGCGTAAAGAAAAAGGATTACTTCATGATAATGGAGCATTTATTAAGACGATTGTATCAACCAATATGGCGGATGCAATTGCTGCTGAGTATAATGTAAAACTGATAGAAGTTCTTACAGGATTTAAATTTATTGGTGAACAGATTAAATTATTTGAACAGCAAAATAGCTATTTTTATGAATTTGGTTTTGAGGAAAGTTATGGCTGTCTTGTCGGTACACATGCAAGAGATAAAGATGCGATTGTTGCAGTGATGGCACTTTGTGAAGCTGCTGCATATTATAAGACCAAAAATCTTACTCTTTGGGACCAGATGATTCAGATTTATGAAAAATATGGTTATTATAAAGAAAGCCAAGTTGCCATTACGATGAAGGGTGCAGAAGGCGCTGCAAAGATTGCTGAGATGATGGATAATCTTAGAAACAATACACCGTCAAAATTGGGCGATTGGGACGTCCTTGAAGCTAGGGATTATAAGAAAGATGAGTGTATTATTATGGCAACCAATGAAAAGAAAAGCACAGGACTTCCGAATTCAAATGTATTGTATTATGCTCTTTCAGACAATGCGTGGTGCTGTGCAAGACCTTCGGGAACAGAGCCAAAAATCAAGTTTTATATTGGTGTTAAAGGTTCAAGTCTTGAGGATGCAAGCGCAAAAGAAGAAGCATTGAAAAAGGCTGTAATGGAACTTGTAGGACAATAAGTGAATTTTAAAATGTTTTGATTCAATCTTTTTTAACAATAAAAACACAATATGAACACATTTCATTGTTAGTATACAAACATACAAGCAATGAAGATGTGTTCATTTTTTATGTGAGTTTATTCCTGTGAACAATGAGATGCTGCAAGGGTTTTTATAGCAGGGGCTTTGATTGGAATGCGTTGTGTTATGACAGAAAATAACATATAAATAAATGGCACTATGGAAGAATAGAAAGGAGAATTATCATGTACGATAACGAAAATAATAATATGGAAAATGGGAATGTTGAAAACAATAATGTAGAGAGCAATAGTATGGAAAATAATAATATGGAAAATGGGAATACAGAAAATAATAATATTGAAAATAATATATTAGGAAAAAATAACGAAATGGAAGAAAATGGAAATTACAGAATGACACAAGGTGATATTATTAATAATGGTGTTACAAATATTGAACAAAATGATGATGTTAATATCAACAAGATGAGTGTAGATAATGATGTTAATAATAATATAAATATGGATATGAATAATAACATAAATGGCATGGATACAAATAATAATATGAATAGTACTTATAATAATTATAACAATAATAATGCTACAGGATATAATACAACAGGCAATAATAATTATAATAACAATAATGCAAATTATAATGGAAATATGGGATATGGAAATAATAATATGAACTATGGCAATAACAATATGGGCTATAGCAATAATAATTCTGCAAATAATCGTTATGCAGGCAATAATAATTATTCTGGTTATAATCCATATAACAATCCGAATAATAATATAAACAACAAGAATCCTATGAATGGCAAAGCCAATAATATGAACAATAGTTTTAATGCTAAAAAAGTGAAAAATAAGAGCGGAATCGGCAAAAGAATAGCTGCCGTAGCACTTTCAGCAGTGATGTTTGGTGTTATTGCAGGCGGTACAATGTATGGTGTGTATTATACAGCCAATAAGATAAAGCCTGTCAATAGCAGTTCAGGTATACAGCTTCCATTAGTGTCTTCTGGAGCAGCATTGGAAGGTTCGGATAATTTTGATAATATTAAGATTTCGTCTTCAGAAGAATTGAATGTCAAAAAAGTTGCAAGCGCTGCAATGCCTGCAATGGTAGCGTTGTCAGGAACGACACAGGTAAGCGGCAGCGGTTCACTGTTTGGCGGCTTTGGTCAAAATTATCAGGCACAGACAAGCGGAACAGGAATTATTGTGGGAAAAAATGATTCAGAATTGTTAGTACTTACAAATGCACATGTGGTGGAAGATGTCAATAACTTGACTTGTACATTTATTGATAATGAGAGTGTGGAATGTACAGTAAAGGGGTCAAAATCAAATAAAGATGTGGCTGTTGTAACGGTTCCTTTAAGCACCATAAAAAGCAGCACCATGAATCAAATAGCGATAGCTGAATTAGGGGATTCAGACAGTGTTGTATTAGGGCAGGAAGTTGTGGCAATCGGCAATGCTTTAGGAAAAGGACAGTCTGTTACATCAGGTATTATCAGTGCATTAAATCGTTCTATAACCGTAGACAATGTTACATTTGATAATTTAATTATGACCGATGCGGCAATTAACTCCGGCAATAGCGGCGGTGCATTGCTTGATGCCTCTGGCAAAGTAGTTGGCATTAATTTTGCAAAGACAAGTGCAGATGGTGTTCAGGGTATGGCTTATTCAATTCCTATTTCTAATGTAAGAGATTTAATTGATTCTCTTATGAATCGCGAAACAAGAACAAAAGTCAGTGAGAGTGAAATGGGTTATCTTGGTGTAAACTTACTTGATGTGACTAGTTCCGTAGCGGAATTGTATGGGTATCCACAAGGCACAATGATACGTGCCGTCGAAGAAAATTCAGCAGCGGCTAAGGCTGGACTTGGCGTGTACGATATTATTGTAAGTTTTGACGACCAGAGCATTTCAACATCATCTTCTTTATTGTCAACATTGCAATATTATAAGGCTGGCGAAACCGTAAAAATAGAATATTATCATATTGAAGGCAATGAGTATGTGTTAAAGTCGACAGATATAACATTAGATAAGAAAAGCAACTAAAAAATTATAAAAAATTTATATTATTTATAGAAAAATCCCCCCTGTTTGCGGGGGATTTTGCTTGCTAAAATGATTGCCAGTATGTATACTAGTGCGTGTAGACATTTGTTTGTACTTGTGTCTAGTTTGGAGGATTATATATGAACGATTTTAGAGAAATTGATGATTCATCAAAAGAAAAGGACAACATGGATAAAAAGTCCAACGGTACTGATGAATATGAAAAAGTATGCTATATATGCAGAAGAACAGAAAGCAAGGCAGGGAAAATGATATCCATGCCTAATAATATATATATATGTTCCGATTGTATGCAAAAAACAATGGATTCAATCAATAACAGTGGTATTAATTATGATGATATGATGAAGAATCTAGGTGGTTTTGGAACATTTAATTTTCAAGATATACCAGATAATATTGCTAACAAACAAAAGCTGAAAAAGAAGAAAAAAGATACCAATTATGAGCCAATTGATTTAAAGAAAGTTCCAGCTCCACATCAGATTAAGGAGATGCTTGACCAGTATGTAGTTGGACAAGAAAAGGCAAAAAAGATTATGGCAGTTGGCGTTTATAATCACTATAAAAGAATTGCTACCAATCCAAAGGATATTGAGATTGAAAAGTCCAATATGTTAATGATTGGACCTACGGGAAGCGGTAAGACATACCTTGTAAAAACATTGGCTAAATTGTTGTCTGTGCCATTGGCTATTGCAGATGCAACTTCATTGACAGAAGCGGGATATATAGGCGATGATATTGAGAGCGTTGTGTCAAAACTTCTTGCGGCAGCAGACAATGATGTTGAAAAGGCACAGCATGGCATTATATTTATTGATGAGATTGATAAGATTGCTAAAAAGAAAGAAACCCGAAGCCGAGATGTCAGTGGAGAGTCCGTTCAGCAAGGAATGTTAAAGTTGTTAGAAGGAAGCGATATTGAAGTTCCAGTAGGAGCAACGAGCAAAAATGCGATGGTTCCATTAGCTACTATTAATACAAGTAATATACTTTTTATATGTGGTGGCGCTTTTCCAGATTTAGAGGATATTATTAAGGAACGTCTCAATAAGCAAAGTTCAATTGGATTTAATGCAGATTTAAAAGATAAATATGATAAAGAAACGAATTTATTAGAACAAGTTACAGTGGACGACCTTAGAAAGTATGGAATGATTCCAGAGTTTCTTGGACGACTTCCAATTATATATTCGTTGGAAAGCCTTACAAAAGAAATGCTTGTTGATATTATCAAAAAGCCTAAAAATGCAATCTTAAAGCAATATAAAAAACTTCTTGAGATTGATGAGGTTGAATTGGAATTTGACAATAGTGCATTGGAGGCAATCGCACAGAAAGCGCTGGAAAAAAAGACAGGTGCAAGAGCATTGCGTTCTATTATTGAGGAATATATGCTTGATATTATGTATGAAATTCCAAAAGATGACAATATTGGCAAAGTGACAATAACAGGGGATTATATTAATAAAAAAGGCGCGCCTTTGATTCAAATGAGAGGGTATGTTGTGCCGTTGATTTCTAATAAAAATTAATTGAAGAATCTGTTAATAATCGTCCGTTTATACTTCAATATCTGTGAAGTTTATAAAAGGAGAAAATGAATTAAGAGAAGTGATGAAACTTAGAGAGATAAAAACAAAGGAGAAGATGGATATTGATAAAGAAGGATTTACAATTATTGAGACTACTTTAACTAAAATCATTTTTTGAGAATGATTGTATAAGAAATATACAAAAAACATATAAAAGAACAGGTAAGTTCAGATGTATATACAAGTTATATGCACATTTGACAAGCCTGTTCTTTTTTGTTGTCTATAAACACTAAAAAATTTATCGCATATAATGAACATAAACAAATAAGCTGATTACGGCGGTCAGGAGATGTATGGATTGCAGCGAATTTATTACGTCAGAAGAATATATGGATTATATTGCACAAAGTATTCGTGTTCCAAGTGAAATTAAATGTCGTATTAATGTGGATGAAAATTGGTCTATTGTATATGGCAAGATGCCAGTAGAATTAAATATGAATATTGGAAGTTTGGAATATCGTACAATTCCTAAATTATATGGTTTGATGGATGCAGAAGTATTAAGAGAACAAGTGGCAAGCGCAACAATGAGTGATACATCTGCTTATGACAGTGCAGGCATAACTGCTCTTTTGAATCAGCCAACATTAGATATACGAGGACAAGGGGTTTTAATAGGTATTATTGATACGGGGGAGTGTGTGATGATAATGTTAAGTTGTTCGATGTATTCTTATCATAACAATTGTAATAGTACAATCCTTTGCAGTCATATATTTTTAATAGGAAAGGAGTGTGATTGGTATGTTTACAGTTGAAAAATTACAGGAGATGAAAATAGCAGATATTATGAAAATAGACAGAGAAGAACTTGTAGACATCATGCAGATAGAAATTGATGAAAAGAAACCAATGGAAGAACGTATAAAGGATTATATAGAACAGGTTGGAAATCCTTATATCGTAAAAGTTGGCGAATATGTAGTACAATTTAAATATATGGATTGTAAAAAAAGTATGGAACAAAAAATGAAAGAATATCTTGTAAAGTTGGCATCTATCCATTGAAAAGTTATTATTTATAGAAAGTAATAGAGTTAAATGAACAAAGAAAAACTATACTCTGTCGCCGTTTATCTTCGATTGTCGCGAGATGATATAATATTGAAAAATGGGGATAAAGGAGAAAAAAATTGTAAAACAGAAAGCAATAGCATTTGTTTTCAGAGAGAGCTTGCATACTCTTTTATTAGAAATAATAAAGATATGAAGTTATTTGATACATATATTGATGACGGGCATTCTGGCGTGGATTTTGACAGACCAGCATTTAAGCGTATGATAAATGATATTAAGGAAGGTCTCGTAAATTGTGTTATTGTTAAAGATTTATCAAGATTTGGAAGAGATTATATTGAAACAGGGCGATTTATACAAAAAATTTTTCCAGCATTAAATGTTCGATTTATTGCAATTAATGATTATTTTGATACATTGACAGCCGATTTTAATGAAACGTCAGTAGTGCTTCCAGTTAAAAATTTTATAAATGATTCATATTGTCGTGATATTTCATGGAAAGTAAAAAGTCATCAGAAGATAAAACGTGAAAGTGGTGAATTTATAGGGGCATTTGCCGTTTATGGATACAAAAAAGACAGCAAAAATAAAAATTTATTGGTGGTTGATGAGTATGCTGCAAAAGTTGTTCAAAATATATTTGCGTGGAAATTAGAAGGATACAGTTTTCTTGCAATAGCAAATAAGCTAAATGCACAAGGAATTTTATCACCTATGGAGTATAAAAAATCTAAAGGAGAGAATTTTCAGACAGGATTTTATACAAAAAGCATTGCAAAATGGTCGGCAATGGCAGTAAAACGGATTCTTACCAATGAAGTATATATAGGAAATTTAGTGCAAGGAAAACGTGAAAAAATTAATTATAAAGTAAAAAAGAACATCATAAAGCCAGAGAGTGAGTGGATATGTGTTGAAAATACACACCAGGCAATTATTAGCATAGAAGATTTTAAAAATGTAAAGAAAATGCTTTCTGTAAATGGAAGATCAATTCAAGGGCAAAAAAATTCACATATTTTTTCAGGTCTTTTATTTTGTGGCGACTGTATGGAAACGATGACACGGAGAGTAAACCATTATCATGGAAAAAAAACGATATATTATATTTGTCAAAAAAATAATAAAGGACAAGGTTGCAGTCGGCATAGTATTAAAGAAGAAGAATTAAAAACAATTATTGCTGCATGTTTAAAGGTACAGGCTTT
>CAJUBU010000015.1:0-3696 GCA_910585095.1 uncultured Lachnospira sp. | reverse complement strand
TTGATTATGGTTGATAAAGATAGTGTATTTAATGCTATAGAAGAATGGAAAGTAGATATGCAACAAATTGAAAGTATGGGCAGAGAATGTTCTCGGTTAAAAAAAGAACAGGAAAAATACGTTGAGTTGAAAGCACATTTATATCAAGATTGGAAAGAGGGTATCCTTTCAAGAGAAGATTTTTTAGATTTAAAAAAAATTTATAAAGAAAAGTATGCAGGTTTGCAAAAGATGATTGAACAGCAGGAAAAAAGAATACAAGAGTTGGTTTATATAAGTTTCATAGCAAATGAGCAATTAAAAGAATTAAAAACAGAATTATCATTGATACAAATAAATAGAGAAATTTTAATTCGTTTTATAGAACGTATTATTGTATATGAAGATAAGCGACTGTGTATAGAATTTCGATATCAAGATTTAATTGATAAAGCAATTTTGTTCCAATATGAATAATCAATAGTAAATAGATAGTAATGGTGAGGTGAATGGATAGGGTTTCTAAAAAGAAAAATATCAAAAGAATGGTGCAGCAAAAGGTATATCATGTTGGAATTTATGCAAGATTGTCTGTAGATAATCACAATGAAAAAAATGAATCCATTGAAACGCAGATTGATATTGCAAAATTATATATAAAAGATAAACCAGAATTTGAATTGTATCATTGTTATATTGATTTGGGAAAATCGGGCGTTCATTTTGAACGGGATGGATTTAAGCAATTAATGATGGATATTAGGGAAGAAAAAGTAAACTGTGTTATTGTAAAAGATTTTTCTCGTTTTGGAAGAAATTATATTGAAACAGGAAATTTTATACAAAAAATATTCCCCTTTTTAAATGTTCGTTTTATTTCAGTGACTGATAGATTTGATTCCAATAATATGCAGGCAGATGACTTTTGTGTAAATGTAAAAAATCTTGTAAATGAAATGTATGCGGCAGATATCGCGGCAAAAGTTAAAAGTACGCGTATAAGTCAACAAAAAAATGGAAGTTACACAGGAGGCTATGCGCCTTATGGATATCGTATATGCAAAGTAGATGGAAAAAGAATTTTGATGGTCGAAGAAGCGGCAGCAGGTATTGTAAGGGCATTATTTAATCAATATGAAGCAGGAAATCATTACAAAGCATTAATAAGATGGTTATATAACAACAAGGTGCATCGACCGACAGAGTATCGAAAATATAAACATATATATTGCAGGGAAGATGAGACTTTATTCGAGTGGTCAAAATGGACATTAAAAGCTCTCTTTAAAAATCCAATTTATATGGGATGTTTGATTCAAGGCACATGTCAGGCAATTGTTAGCAGGGAGCAATTTTTAAAAATTGCTCACCAATTTGAAAAACAATCCCTGCATTATAGAAATCATAAAAACAATGAGAATCCATCTATTTTAGTAGAGGAAGATATTTTTAACGAAATATTGTTTTGTGGAAATTGCCATTGTAAGATGAAAAGAACAGTGTTGACTAAAAATTTGAATCATAATGAAAAAATGAGGAGTTATATTTACGACTGTCCGAATGCAGTCCGAATGGATATCCGAAAATGCTCCAGTCATCCTATTTTATTCGAGACATTGCAGGAACTTGTAAAAGAATCACTAAAAAAAGAGTGGTTGTTTTCCAATATAGAAAAACAAGATATAATAAAATATTTAAAAAATCAATTTACATTGAAGCAGAATTTATTGTGTAAAAATAGAGATAATTTAAAAAGAAAAATAGAGAATTGTAAGATAAGGCAAAGTGAGCAATATTTGAAATATCAAAGTGGCAGGATAAGTTTGCAGACATTTAAAAAAGTACAAGAAGAATATAGACAGCAAACAAAATTTTTGTCCGAAAATCTTGCAGTAATAGAAAATCAACAAAACGATTATAATATTATTTTTGCAAAACAGGAAGAAATTTTTGATTCTTTGTTAAAATGGGATGCAGTAAGTATATTGAATAAAGAATTATTACATATATTCGTTAAAAAAATTGATATTTTTTCCGATAAGCGAGTTGAAATTACGTTTTGTTTTCAAGAAAAGAATAAAAAATTTTTATATCATTAGAAAGGCAGCGTTATAAGAAATGGTAATTGCTCTTTATATGAGAGTTTCTAAAGAAGATACATGCTTGCCAGAGGAGAGTAACAGTATTTATTATCAGAGAATAATGTTGAAAGAATATGCAAGCAATCATTTTAAGGAATATCAATTATTAGAATTTGTTGATGATGGGTATTCAGGAACACATTTTAAACGTCCAAATGTTGTAAAACTGTTAGAATATGTGCGTGTAAAATTGGTTGATTGTATTATTGTAAAAGATTTTTCGCGATTTTCAAGAGATTATATTGAACTTGGCTCCTATATAGAGCAGATATTTCCATTTATGGGAGTACGTTTTATATCAGTAAATGACCATTATGACAGTGAAAAGACACAAGGGGGTATAGGAACGCTGGATATTTCTTTTAAATTTTTATTATATGATTTATATAGTAAAGATTTATCGGTTAAAGTAAAAACGGCTTTAAATGCCAAAAAAGAAGAAGGAAAATATATTAGTGCAAATAGTCCATTTGGATATGAGAAGGGCAAAGAAGATAAACATAGATTATTTATTAAGGAAGACGAAGCTATTATTGTAAGAAAAATATTTGATATGGCACTTGGTGGATATACTTGCGTGCAGATAGCTAGGCAATTTAACAAGGAAGGTATAAAAACTCCAAAACAATTTAAAATGGAGACTAATAAGATAAAAGCAGAAATCTTTGAGTGGCATAGTTCCACTATATGTCATATATTAAAAAATGAGATTTATATAGGCGATATTGTTTATGGGAAATATTATAAAAAAGAAATTGGCGGAAAAAGCTATTTAAAGCCAAGAAGTGAATGGAAAATATATCACAATCATCATGAACCAATTATTTCACAACAAATTTTTGAGAGGGTTCAAAAAAATATAAAATGTACAAAAATATATGAAACCAATAAAAAGCATCCATTGACAGGAAAGTTATTGTGTAATTGTGGGAAAAAGTTACAGTTAAAAAAAGGAGTAAACCCTTATTTTCGCTGTCCATATATCTATGTGACAACACATTTGAATTGTATTAGAAAAATAAGTTTAAAATTTTTAGAAGAATACATATTGTGTGAGGTACAACAACATATATTGAAGATTGTAAATAATAAAAATAAAAAATATGATTTTAATATAGTAAAGCAGTTACAAACAACATATTTAAATAAAGAATTAATTGATACATTAATTTATAAAATTGTGGTATATAAAGAATCAAATATAGAAATTATCTGGAAAAATGAAAGTATTGAGTATTGACAAGGAATAGGAGATTTTTGGTATTTTATTAAGGATTGACAAAATAAAGAGATTGTCATATTATAAATTAAATGCCGTTGTTTTGCAGAGTAAAGGTTGAAAAGTATGTAAAAAAGCATTATTGAAAAAAGTTGAAACCGCTGCCTCCAAGGTGGAAGCAGCGTTCTTTTAATCATATAAAAATTTATAACTTTTTATAAGTTTTCAGTAATAGAAAGGAGAACGTTTAAGTGAAGATAGTACTCAAGGTATCAAAGAAAAGGGGTTGATTTAAGAATATAAAGAAAGAAAATTCTAAAGATTGGAGGAAGTATGGCAGAGGATTTTAACACAGAC
>CAJUBU010000014.1 GCA_910585095.1 uncultured Lachnospira sp. | reverse complement strand
AAAGGATTAGAAATAAGCGAAAATATATTAGGAGAAAATCATCCAGATACAGCCACTAGCTATAATAATTTGGCAGGAGTATATGAAAGACAAGGAAAATACAAAGAAGCTGAAATTTTGTATAAAAAAGGATTAGAAATAAGCGAAAATATATTAGGAGAAAATCATCCAGATACAGCCACTAGCTATAATAATTTGGCAGGAGTATATGAAAGACAAGGAAAATACAAAGAAGCTGAAATTTTGTATAAAAAAGGATTAGAAATAAGCGAAAATATATTAGGAGAAAATCATCCAGATACAGCCATTAGCTATAATAATTTGGCAGGAGTGTATGAAAGACAAGGAAAATACAAAGAAGCCGAAACTTTATATAAAAAAGGATTAGAAATAAGAGAAAAAATATTAGGAGAGAATCACCCAGATACCGCTAGTAGTTATAATAATTTGGCAGGAGTGTATGAAAGGCAAGGAAAATACAAAGAAGCCGAAATTTTGTATAAAAAAGGATTAAAAATAAGAGAAAATATATTAGAAGAGAATCACCCAGATACCGCTAATAGTTATAATAATTTGGCAGTATTGTATGAAAGTCAAGGAGAATTTAAAATAGCATTAAACTATTATTTAAAAGCCTATCGAATTTTATTTTTAAAGTTTGGATTACAGCATCCAGATACACAAATTGTTTATGAAAATATGAAGGTATCCTATTTTGAATTGAATCCTGAAGGTAATTTTAATCAGTGGCTGGAAGAAAAAAAGCAAGAATATAAACAAGAATAGTTTTTTAAGAGGTTATCGCATGAAACAAATCAAACACAAAAAATAAAATATAATATTAAACAATATCTTATATATTTTATTTTTTATACAACAGTCCTTAAAATATGTTTTTAAAATACAAACAAACCGTTATAATAACAAAAAAGGAACAATTTTAAAATAAACAGACGAAATAAGTGATAATTATATTAATAAATATCAATAACTTATAAGTCGTTATTTTACAATTGCTCCTTTTTTATATTTATATCTTACAACAACAAATTTCTAATTTTCAAGCATAACTTCTTTAATAGAAATGCTCTTTATTTTATTAGAATAACAATATAAAACAAGTTCATAAAATACAATAAAAAAGATAAGACAAACACACATCATTGGAAAATCAAATTTATAATCGGGCATATTTTCCATATCACGAAATACAAAAGTAACCATTATTTTAAGCAGCATATATTGATAAATCGTTCCAAGTGCAAAGCCAATATATGCCATAGGACGGTATCCACCAAGAATAGCTTTAGAACATGCTTTTTTTGAATATCCAAAGATTTTCATCATAGCAATGGTTTTTATATTGCCTCGAATAACCGTTGTGATAGCTAAAAAAAGTGTTGTACATGCTAAAACAATTCCTATAAGCATAATCATCATGCCCATCAGTTCAGAAGCCAATTCATCCATACTAAATGACATTTGTGTCATTGCAGAAAAGCAAAACGAGGCGAAAATAATAAAAAATACAAGTGTTTTCTTTTGACGCAATATATTTTTTTGAAGCTCATTTAAAAATGGCAAATCCGCATTGGCTTCTTTTTTATATTTGAGCGGTTTTGATGGAACAGTCACCATATCTTTTAATAAATTTAATGTAGGCTTTTTTAATTTTAGACAGGCATAAATAATTGAAATTATTGAAAAAATGATAGTAGGTAATATTACTAGAAAAAAGAATAATGATAAATGAAAATGTATTTCGATTTCAGGAAGAATATTATCTATATTTTGTGTGCCATAAAAGGTAGGCATAAAACAGTATGCTGCTAAAAATCCAAGCAATGTGCCTATCAAAACACTTAACCCAAAAATCCAGAAATTTTTTGCTATTTTAAAGTTGGAATATCCCAATGCTTTTAAGATACCTAATTCTTTTTTATGGGTGTCAATATAATGTTTAATGTAGAATAATAGCATAATAACAGAGGTTATAAGCAGGCAGCCTCCACTTACAGCGCTTACTACTTTTGATGTTAATACTTGTGCATCATAAAATATTTGAACTTGTGGTACTGTGATTTTATCCTGAATATTGGTTATATCAATATTGTAGCTTAAAAACATGGTGCAGACAAATACTGCACAGAAAGAAATAATACAAATTCCAACAAGTTTTGCCGCATCTTTTAATCCGATTACCATAGTTTCACCATCCAATCTCATAGGCATTTTTAGTGGCAGCATTGTTATAAATTTGTGCTATTTTGCCGCTGTTCATCATAATAACGGTATCTGCCATTTCAGCAATATTTTGGTTATGTGTTACCATTACAATAGTAAAGCCATATTCTTTATGAAGTTCACATATGTAATGAAGAACCGAGCGACCCGTTTGTTCATCTAAAGCGCCTGTCGGCTCATCTAAAAACAGAACTTTAGGTTTTTTGGCTAATGCTCTTGCAATAGATACTCGCTGCTGTTCACCGCCTGATAGCTGACTTGGGTATTTATGTGATTTTTCCTTAAGTCCAACAGCTTCAATAATATTCTTATAATCTTTATTGTTTGCTAGGTCAGCGCCCATTTTTACATTTTTTTCTACATTCATATTAGGCAGCAAATAATATTGCTGAAAAATAAATCCAATATTTTTTTTTCTAAAAGATGTCAATTGTTCATCTGAAAAAGAAGTAATATCATGGTTATCATACAAAATATTTCCGCTGTCAGGGTGTTCTAATCCAGAAATTAAATTTAACAAGGTCGATTTACCAGAACCAGAAGCCCCTAAAATAACAGTAAAAGAATGGTCTTTAATCTGAGTGCTGATACCCTTTAATATTTTCGATTTATTCTCATCCTTTCCATATGATTTTTTAATATTCTTAACTTCAATCATATCCTATATTCCTTTCATTTCTTTTAAAATACTTTTAAATATCTCTGTCATCATGTTGCTGATTTCTTCTTTTGTAAAACAACACATTTTTGTAGCACATAGTGTTGCAATACCATGTGTATATACCCATAAATGCTGATAAATTCGTTGTGAGCTGGAGCGGTCAAAGCCATATTCTTCTTCAATAGAAGATAAAATTTGTTCATAGTTTGTTTCTATAATTGGTAAAATATTTGTAAAATTAGGCATATGTTCTTGTTCTTTCATAAAAAGAAGCTGAAAGAGTTTCGGTTCGGATATAGCAAATTTTATATATTTTTCACCAACACATTTAAAACGATGAATATTTTTGGATTGAGATAAAGCCTCCCTAATATGACGGTTGTATTGCTCTCTAGCAGTAGCAATAACTTCTGTTTGGACTTCCTCCATCGATTGAAATACTGTAAAAATTGGACGCGCTGAACTGCCAAGTTTTGTGCCTAATGCTCTGGCAGTCAGCGCATCAAAGCCTTGTTCGCAAACGATAGAAAGTGCAGCTTCAATAATTTCTTCTTTGTTAAATTTTGCTTTTGGCGGCATATTTTTTCCTCCTGATTTAATTAAAAACTAATGTTTTAAAACATCTGTTTTAATTTTAGTTAAAAATAGTTGTTTTGTCAATATATTTTTATATAGTCAAAGGATATTCGTAATTCGATTTGCGATTTACTTATAATTTCAGTAGAAAAGTTATGTCTTTCTCTTAAATATAAGTGCAACTTATCTGTTGAAAAATGTAATAAAACACTAAGTAATTTGTATAAAAAATAAAAACTGTTATAAAATGAAAATTTATACAAAACAACAAATTAAAGTTGCTATTTTGTTAATTGATTTCATCTTACAACAGTTTTTGCTAATTATTCTGTATCTGTTCGCATTTTTTCAATAATGTTAGAAGAAATATCTGTTAATTGGGCAATTGTATCTGTTGGATAACCAGCAGCAATAAGCTTTTTCACTACAATTTCAATGCTCTTTTCAATGCCTTGTTTCAGTCCTTTTTCAGTTGCCTCAAGAACCATTTGATTATGGTCAAGAATTGCTTTTTGGCGTGCATCGTATTCCATTTGTTTTTATTTATCTTGACTAATAACTTGTAGTCGTTCATAAGCACTATCAATATAGGTGTTTTTAGAAGCTAACATTTTAAATTCCTCTTCTCTTTCAGCGTTGATAAATTTAGCCCATAATAAAATATCAGTACTGTTTTCTTTTAGTTCTTTTGGAAGTTTTGGTAATTCTATTACATGAAACTCCATTTTATCAGTGTATAAAAAATGATGATTGTCTTCTCTAATATGAAAGCAAGAATAAAATTCATCATCGCATATCTTGTTTTTTTCTGAACTTATTGTTCTATTTTTTAAAGTATCTGGAAATTTTCTTTAAAGGCAAAATCAATTTTAGGTTTCATTAAAAAATGGGACATGGTATTGTTTTTATTTCCTTTCAGTAAACAAATTTAATGTGATAATATTTTTTGATAATGTTATTTTTGATTATTTAAGTATACTTTAAAAAATTAATATTGTTAATTAGGATAGTTGGATTATTCTTATTTTTATTGAAGTTTTTGTCAATATATTTTGTTAAAATATGTTAAACAAAACTTGATAAACTTGATAAAATATATTATACTAAAATAGTCTGCAAGAGTAGACATATAGATATTTTATTTCGGGAAGTAGCTCAATGGTAGAGCGACGAAAAATGTTTCATGTTTGTGAAACTAACAGCAATTATTTTAGCATGATAAGCCGTATGTTGGAGGTTCGAGTCCTCTCTTCCCGATTGGCGGCGTGGCGGAAAGGCAAGACGCGGAAATTATTAAAATAGTGGTCATTTGAGTGACCGAAACAGCATTTTTTATTTTAGGGGAATTTCTGACCATATGGTTTTGCAGGTTCAAATCCTGTCGCCGTCTTTGTGACGCATACAGCAATTTTTGGATAAGACTGATAATCTTATAAATCAAACGCGTCATGTAAAAATGTGGCTCTTACAGCAATAGTGTTCATAGTAAAATATTATTCATTTCGAGTAAATGAGTATATAGCGGTTCGAATCCGCAACACAAAACAGAGTCATGAAAGGAGAAAACTCTTATGGGATTTGCAGATGAGATGAGAAAAGAGGCAGCATTTACTAGGACAGAAAATGGTGCGGTAGCACTAAATACCACAGGGGATGCCTGCCTAGATTTATTTTCAACAATTGGCGCTTTGCGTAATAAGGAAGAATCACGTATTCAGTCTTTGTTTGCTGAGGCATATAAAGAAAATCCTTTATTTGCTACCAAAATTGTATTTTATGCAAGAGATATTCGTGAAGGCTTAGGAGAGAGAAAAGTTTTTCGTATATTATTAAAGTATATGGCAGATGTTCATCCTGAGGCATTAAAAAAGAATCTTGATTTAATTGGAGTCTTTGGGCGTTATGATGATTTATACTGTCTTATCGGAACATCTCTTGAAGAAGATATGTGGTCTGCAATGAAGAAGCAGTTTGAAGAAGATTTACGAAATTTAAATGAAGGAAATGCTGTTTCACTGCTTGCAAAGTGGATAAAAACAGCGGATGCAAGCTCAAAGGAAACGAGAAGATTGGGTATTTTGACAGCGCAAAAACTGGGCTATCCTGTTTATAATTTTAAGCGAATTGTACGCAGTATGAGAAAGCAAATCGAAGTTGTTGAGAGCCTTATGTCGGCAAACCGTTGGAAAGAAATTAAGTATTCTAAGGTGCCAAGCAGGGCAATGATGATTTACAGAAACACATTTATGAAGCATGATAAGGATAGATTTGAGGCGTTTATCAATAAGGTTCTTGCTAGTGATGAAAAAATTAATTCGGCAACGCTTTATCCATATGATATTGTGGAGAAAATTCTTTATAATAAGGAGGATAGCCGTGTTCTTGAAGCACAGTGGAGGCAGCTGCCAAATTACATAGAAGAGAATACCAATGCAGTTGTTATGGCTGATGTTTCTGGTTCCATGTATGGCAGACCAATGGCAACATCTATTGGGCTTGCAATTTATTTTGCAGAAAGAAATGTTGGAGCATATCATAATATGTTTATGACATTTAGTGCAGACCCTAAGATTGAGTTGTTAAAGGGAGAGACCTTACACCAAAAAATTTTAAATACATCCAAGGCAGAGTGGGGCATGAATACAAATTTATGTGCAGCTTTTGAAAAGGTGCTTAAAATTGCCATTGATAATGATGTTCCAAGAGAAGAGATGCCAAAGTCAATTATTGTTATTTCAGATATGGAAATTGATTATTGCGGAAGCCGTGACTGGAGCTTTTATGATAAAATGTTTCATAAATTTAAGTCAAAAGGATACGATATACCAAATCTTATTTTTTGGAATGTCAATAGTCGAAATAATATTTTTCATTCAGACAAGACAAAAAAAGGCGTTCAATTATGTAGTGGACAGTCTACAACCGTATTTAAGCAGCTGCTTGGCTGTATTGGATATACACCAGTTGAATTTATGCAGAGTGTAATTAATTCAGAACGATATGAATGTATAACAATTTAACCTTATCAAGGAAGTCTCCTGCTTCAATGCTGCAAAGGCATAAGTGGGGGACATTCCTTGTTTCTGTGGGAGTATAAGTTTTCACTGAAAAACTGCGATAGCAACTAGAGGGTTTAAGCAAGTAGCGTAACCGATTGCGAATATCCGCTTAATTAATTATTGAAAGATATTTGCTGTCTATAAAATTACCCCAACCATTTTTTTGATTCACTGTCATATTTTGAATACGGCTTACAGATGGAAAAGAAATATTGTGCAGAGATAAAAAATCCTGCATTTTATATAAAATCTTCAATGTTGGATTGTTTGCAGTATCAAAGTTCGTACATTCACATTCGTTATTAAATTCTATTGGTAACATTAAAACTTGATTGATTTCATCTTCTGGGTTTCCTGTTGTCAAACCAGCAAATAAATTTGTCAATTCCAAATAATCTTTTTTAGACAGCTTTCCCTCAAAAGCAAGCGTATTTGTTTTTTCATAATTATCAAACTCAAAAAGATATTCAGGAACAACAACAGAATATATATCACAACCTTCATTCCAGTAAACATTTGTCCATTGCCACATTTTCTTTGCTACGAATATCCATTCTTTTTGGGGATAACATATGGTAAGATATTTTTCAATGCACATAAATAAATAACATAATCTGCCTGTCAATGAGAGATTCTCTAATTTGCATTTTTCCATAGCTTTCTCCTAAAAATTCTTATTCATATATATCTTTATTTTTATTTTCTGCTCTGCTTTTTGCTAAAACTTCATCTTTGTTTATATGGTATATTTTCTTATTTATTTGCTAAGTTTACTTTACCATTATATAATACCACTGCCAAGTTTTCTTGTTAATATATTTTGTCAAGTTTTCATTACATTTTTTAAAATATAAATTAGCAGATTTATTCTTATGAGCAATGATTGCCGCGAGGGTCAAATACCATAGCGTTCTTTGGACACATTATAACTCTGGTGTGTGTGGTATTTGACTTATTAGGAAGTGTACAATTTTAAAAAGAGCATTTATATATTATCGAAACTTTTTTTGTATTTCTTTTAATAAAATTGCTGCTATAATAAGCAAAATTCCTGTGGCAAGCATCCATATTTTAGGTGTAAATTGTCCTGTTGTCATAGAAAATAAATAAAAATTTTTTAATTTACTGCCCATTCCATAGTTTAGAGCATAAAAGACTGTTGGTATCATATATGCAATAATTGTGTTGTTGCATATAGAAGAAGTAATCATGCCTAATGAACCAAGAAAAATTGCATCGGATATCGTTCCAATAATAAGCCATAAAGTGATATCACAATGACGAATATACATATAGACTGAAAATAGACTAATCAATATGGTTAAAAAAATGATGGAATAAATTGTTCTAATTATATAAATGTTTGTAATATTGATATATTTTGATGAAACTAAGTCGTTAATATCTGAATTTTGTTCTGGCTGGAATATTGGTGTTAAAATTACAATTGCAATTAATGAAACAAACATTTCCATTGGCAGTGCGGCTGCATTGTTATCTAAATTTGCAGTTCCAACAATAATAGGTATCAAAGTAATTATAATAATACAAACAATAATTGATGAAAGTGCATTATGTTGAATATTTATTTTTGCGATTTCTAAAATTGGAAACGGCTTTTTTAAGTTGGAAGTTTTCATTTAATTTTCCCTTTCTTTTCATTTCATATATCAAAATAGTTATGATTATCAAACAAATAGATAATCCTACAAACAATAGACGATTGGCAATTAATGAATTAAAATGATTGATATAGTCTTGTGTCCGAAAATAGGATACAGTACTTGCATTGTGCCTTGGTATTAATCGAAAAAGGGAATATCCAGATTTTACTGATTTTATACCAATATTAATATCCAACAGCCACCAAAATCCTTGAACAACAACAGCTATTGGCGTATTGGTGAGTGTTGTCAAGCACATACCAACAGCAGTTGCAGTCATAACACTTGGCATAATCCATCCAAAATCATATTTTAATGGGGCAAGATAATCTAAACGGGTGTCATTATATAATCCCCAGACAGAGGCATTAGAAATATAGGATAAAATAATAACAGGTATCATTATTGCTGTAATAATAGCAAAATAACGAGTTATAATTATTTTGGCAGCAGATATATTTTTTGTGTATATTATCTCAGACATATTTGCCCTTCGGTCTTTTATAAATATAATAATTGCAAGAAAAACAGGTAATACTGATAGAACCATAGCCACTGCATAGTCGGAAAATAAGCGAGCATATCCGCCTGTTATTTTATCTTCATTTACAGCAAGGTTATATTGATGGAGGGCTTCTTCATAGCTAATTGGAACAATTCCAAAGCTTATCAAAGCATCTTTGTTGTAACTAGAACCTCCGCCTAAAATATCATCAATTTGCTGCATCAAATCTTTAAAGTCAGAATAATTTATATTGGTCTTTATATTTAGCACAGTGTCACTGAAATTGTTAGGAAATTGCTCTTTAGCCTTTAAGATGACATCTTTCTCCATTCCTGTAATTGTGGAAATAATTTGAATGACTTTATCTTGTTCGCTGTCATTTAATTTAATGTTTTTAATAAGTCCAATAGGATATGTTTTATAATTATTTTCACAAAATTCTCCCCATAGCTGCTCCAATGCAGCAGGCATAATAATTTCTGGAACTTCTTTTGTTGTTGTACCATAATTTTCGCCAACTTGTGGCTCACTTATTTTACGGTCTTTAAAGCTTAATGCGTCTTGTGAATATAGCCCTGCAATAAGTACTATAATAATCAAAATATAAGAGATGGAAAATATTGTTTTTTTTAGTTCTTGAAAAAATAGCATTATTGTTCACCTCCTAAATCATTAATAGATAAAGCAGGATACATTCCATTTTCACTTAAATATAACATATAGGCATCTTCAATATTAGGTTCACACATTTGGGCATCATGAATGGAACATTTGGATAAAAAACGGATATAAATTTTTTCATTTTGAGTGTGCATACTAGTAATAATAAGTTCTTTTTTTAATTTAGGAAGTTCTTTTTTATCAGTTACTTTTGTAAAGATTTTTCCTTGTGCTGTATTTAAAAGATTGTCTACGGTTCCGTTATATAAAACTTTTCCGTCATTTAATATAGCAATGTCTTCACAGGTGGCTTCAATATCACCAACAATATGCGTTGAGAGAATAACAATGCGGTCTTCGGCAATTTCAGATAATAGATTGCGGAATCGAATACGCTCTTCAGGGTCAAGCCCAGCAGTTGGTTCATCGACAATTAATACTTTTGGATTATTTAACAATGCCTGTGCAATGCCAAGTCGGCGTTTCATTCCTCCAGATAGTTCTTTTACTTTTTTATCTTTATGTTGTGATAAATTGACTTTTTTTAAAAGATTTTCTGTTTGTTGTGTTCTCTCAGTCGTATTTAGTCCAGATAAAATGCCAAGATAATTCATAGCACATGCAACGTTCATTGATGGGTACATAGAAAAATCTTGTGGCAAATATCCGACAATTTTGCGAATTTCTTTTGCATTTTCAATAGGTATATCACAAATGGTAATTTCTCCGTTTTTCTTTTGGTGTAAGGTGGCAAGTGTTTTCATTAGCGTTGTTTTTCCTGCACCATTTCTGCCCAATAAGCCAAACATACCCTGTTTGATAGAAAGATTGATATTTTTTAATGCGTGTTTCTTTCCATAAAACTTATTTAGATTTTTAATTTCAATAGAATTGTTCATTGTAATCCTCATTTCTGTGTTGAATTTGCACATGTTTTTTTAACCTTATCAAGGAAGTCCCTCACTTCAATGCTGTAGGTATAAAATAAGTGGGGAACTTGCTTGGTTCAGTGGAAGTATAAATTCCCACTGAAAAGCTGCAATAGCAGCTAGATGGTTTGAGCAAGTAGCGTAGCGGATTGCGAATATCCGCTTGACTATCGAATAGCTTAATGATAAAGGGTATTTTTCAACTTTTTATCTACAAATCAAGTTTGATAAGAAAACAACGAATAACACTTTTTGTGAGCCATCCTTATGTCAAAAATATTGCAAAACAGAAATATAAGATTGCTATTTTGCAGTGGGCTTACATCAGAGTTGGCATATTTTATTGTTTAAATATAGCAGTAATGACAGCTCCACCATTATTTTTAAGTATCAAAGAGCCTCCATGTTTTTCACAGAGAATTTTACAAATATTTAGTCCCATGCCAAAATGGTTATTATTTTTTTCATAATCGGATTTATAAAAAGGTTTTGTTGCATTGGATAATTCTGTTTTAGTAAAACCATTTCCATCATCAGATACAATAAGATATAAATTATCATTTTTGATACTTACAGATACAAAAATATTTTCTTTTGCAAATCGTACAGCATTGGCAAGTAAATTTTCATATACTCTCATTATTATTGAAAAATCTATAATCAGTTCTTTTTTCATTTCTGGTATATCGTCTGAAAACATAAATTTTTTGTCTTGACAAATAGAAATACCTGTTGAACGCATTTGTTTTATTGCTTCATCGACAATTACAGGTGTTTTGTTTATCTCAATATCTTCTAATCGCTGTAAATCATTCATTGTATTTACATATGCTTCCAATCGTACAATATGACGCTGCATCATCTCGGCTGTGGATACTATTTTTTCTGTTGACATTTGAGGCGTATATTTTATTAACATTTCGCTTTGACCTTTTAAAACCGTTAAAGGGGTTCTTAAATCATGGGCAAAAGCAGCATTAAGGCGTTTTCTTTCCTCAATTTGCCGCCACATTTCAAGATAATTTTCTTGTAATGTAGCACGCATTTTTTCAAACGATAAACAAAGCCGTCCCAACTCATTTTGATTATTATAAACAATTTTAAAGTCAAGATTGTTTTTGGATATATTATCTGCGGCGTTATCAAGAATTTCAAACGGTTTTTGTAATTGTTTTTTATAAAATAAAATACTTGTTATTGCAACGCATAGGATAAAACAGATTGGATAAAAAGCCAAAGTAAAAAAGTTCATTATATTATAAATTGATTTTTCAAACGGTGTAAAAAATGATGTGATATCTACTGTATTATAATAAAGTGTGCCATCTATTTTTCCATCTTCTGTTTTAAGAAAATTCAGCTCCGTTTTATACCCATGACTAGAAGTGTCATACTTATTATCATATTTCTGATAAATTACAGATTGTCCAAATTGGCAAAGATTTGAAAAAAATAAGGACAATAAGAGAGCTGAAAATATGCAGATAAGCATATAAATAGTAAAAGAAATTTTAATGGATTTATGATGAAAAAAATTTTTTATTTTGCCCATTTATAACCCACTCCCCAGACTGTCTCAATATAAGATTTCATTCCAACGGCTGCAAATTTTGTGCGGATACGGCGAATATGCTCAGCAACAACAGAACTGTCGCCCTCACTGTCATAGTCCCAAACTAGCTCGTATATTCGCTCTTTGCTAAAAACTTGCCCTGTATGTGAAGATAAAAGTTCAATAATGTCAAATTCTTTTTTTGCAAGAGGAATTATTGTACCATTATAATAAACACTTCTTTCGGAATAATCGATAGCGACCTTATTGTCAAAATGTATTTTTGAGGATTTCCTTTGACGGCGTTCCCTTCTTAGATGAGCAGAAACCCTTGCGCCAAGTTCATCAATTGAAAATGGTTTTACAATATAATCATCCGCTCCAATACCAAAGCCCTTAATTTTATCGTTATCCTCAATTCGAGCTGTGAGAAATACAATAGGACATGTCACAAAATCTCTTATTTGAGAACAAACTTCGATACCATCAATATCAGGCATATTGATATCAAGCAAGATAATATCTGGCTGATTTTGTGCTTTTTTGATAGCTTCTAAACCATTGACAGCCGTTATTACATCATAGCCGTTATATAAAAAATAGTCTTTCAACATGGATACAATATCCATTTCATCGTCAACAATTAAAATTTTATCTCTCATAAATCAAATTTTATACCTTTCTAACATTTTCTCATTGTAAAAACAAATGCTTTTCTATTTTATATTATATAATTTTCAACGATTTATCTACTTTTTATGTTTTTTTTAATAAAAAATGTTACTATATAAAATAAGTATATTTATGATGCTTTGGAGTGGAGGATTAGTGTGAAAAGTAAATTATTTCACAAGTTAAATAAAATTTAACTAGCAATTTGTGTCTGCGCGTTGCTTGACACAAAGTTGTAAAAATAAAATTTTGTTTTTTGTTTAAAAAAGCAGCACAGAAATGAGGGTTAAAATGCAAAGATATTCTTGTCCATGTTGTGGATATTATACATATAATGTGCCAATAGAGGATGCATGTGGATATATATGTCCTGTTTGCTTTTGGGAAAATGATGTGTTTATTCTTGCGAGCAACGAAAAAAGTGATTGCAATCATGGTATAACTTTAGAGCAAGCACGAAAAAATTATAATGAATATGGTGCTTGTGAAAAAGAAATGCTTATTTATGTGCGTCGTCCCAAACAAGATGAAATAGAAGAAAAATAAAAAAACAAATATTGACAAGGTGATATATGGAATGTATAATTTTGGAAAAACATATAAAGCCTATCAAAAAAGTATGAAATAGACTTTGAACAAGATGGAGGATTGTTATGAGTGATATAAGAGAAAGCGCATTAGAGTTAATTGGAAAAACACCACTATTAAAATTAAATGGTTATATGAAGAAAGCAGGAATTAAAAATGCGACGATTCTTGCAAAGCTTGAATATTTAAATCCAGCAGGTTCTGTAAAAGACCGTGTTGCATTGGCTATGATTGAGGATGCCGAAAAAAAAGGAATATTAAAAGAAGGGGCGACGATTATTGAGCCTACCAGTGGGAACACAGGAATTGGCATTGCAGCAGTTGCAGCAGCTAAGGGGTATACCGCTATACTTACATTGCCAGAAACGATGAGTGTGGAAAGAAGAAATCTTTTAAAGGCGTATGGCGCGCAGTTAGTGCTTACGGAAGGCACAAAGGGAATGAAAGGCGCTATTGAAAAGGCAGAACAGCTTGCAAAAGAAATTCCAAATGCTGTTATTTTAGGACAATTTGTAAATCCTGCTAATCCTGCTGCACATAAATTAACTACGGCGCCTGAAATATGGGAACAAACGGATGGAAAAGTGGATATTTTTGTTGCAGGTGTTGGCACTGGCGGCACAATAACGGGTGTGGGAGAATATTTAAAAGAAAAAAATCCAAATATAAAGGTGGTTGCCATAGAACCAGCAACAAGTCCTGTGCTTTCTAAAGGGATTTCCGGCGCCCATAAAATTCAAGGAATTGGTGCAGGGTTTGTTCCAGACGCTTTAAATACAAAAATTTATGATGAAATTATTACAATAGAAAATGAGGATGCATTTATAGAGGGAAAAGCATTTGCTGTAAGTGAGGGAATTTTGGTAGGTATTTCTTCAGGAGCGGCGTTAAAGGCTGCAGCAATTCTTGCAAAACGACCTGAAAATGAAGGTAAAACAATTGTTGTCTTACTTCCCGATTCTGGAGACCGATATTTGTCAACGCCGTTATTTTCTGATGGCGAATAATATTGTTATAAAAAATAGAAATAATAAAGTTAAGGGGATATTTGCAATTCGCTATGCTGCTTGCTCATACCCTATAAGCTTGCCTTGTTACTTGACAGTACAGGCAAGCTTATATTTTTTATGGCAACTTATGTATTTGATATGGCAACTTGCGTTTTCTTCTATTGTTCAAAAAACAATTTGCTGATAGACTCATTTTTATGGAGGTATAAAGATTGAAAATTACAGTAAATATAAATGAAAAATTAGATGATGTTGAAATCAATATTCATTGCAGTCAAATGACGCCTAGCGTTGAAAATATAATTGCAATGCTGCAAATGATTAATCAGCAAATGAGCGTTACAAAAGATGGTGAAAATTATCTTTTAGATGTCAGCAAGATTTTATATATAGAAGCGTTGGAACGAAAAACATTTGTGTATGCAGATGAGGCAATATATGAATCAAAATTAAAATTATATGAGATGGAAGAACGATTATGTAAAAGCGGATTTTTTAGAGTAAGCAAATCTTGTTTGGTGCATTTGCAATTTATTCAGTCTATAAAAAATGATGTTGGAAGAAAATTGCGTTTAACTTTAAAAAATGGAGAGCAAATCATGGTATCAAGGCAATATGCAGATGAAATTAAAAGAAGATTGGGGGTTACGAAATGATAAAAAAGAGTACAATATTTGATTATCTTATTCAGATTATGGTTATCTGGGGCATTTCAATCTTGAGCCTTTGTGTGTTTTGTTCGGTGTTTGGTGAAATGGCAAAAGGATATTCTTCCATGTTTCAATTAGGCAATTCGGGGATTGCCATTTCCACATTAATACAGTATTTATTTTTGTCTATTATAATTGCCAGTTTAAGATGGCTGTTTTTTACAGATGTTTTAATAAAACGCGTCAGCATTATAATAAGAACCATTATGATGTTTGTATGTGTTATTTTGTTAATTGGCATCTTTGCGGCTATTTTTCAATGGTTTCCTGTTAATGATATGAAATCATGGACGATGTTTTTTGTTTGTTTCTTTGTCTGTGCATGTATTAGTGTGGTTATATCTGCAATCAAAGAAAAAAGTGATAATAAAAAAATGCAGGAAGCATTGGAGCATTTAAAGGAGAGTAAATGAAAGCGATTTGTATAAAGAATTTAAAACATAATTTTAATGAAAAAACAGTGTTGGACAATATTAATTTTGATGTAGATGCAGGTGAAATATTTGGGCTTTTGGGTCCATCAGGAGCAGGAAAGACAACATTGATTTATATTTTGACAGGACAGTTAAAGGCAACTAGCGGGAGTAGTTTTATTTTAGGAACACCGTCCGCAAATATGACAGGTGAACATTATAAGCAAATTGGAATTATGATGGATAACTTTGGTTTATATGAAAGAATGAATTGTTATGATAATTTAAAATTTTATCAAATGATAGATAAAAGTAAAAACAAGAAAAAATATGATTCACAAGAAAGAGTAAAAAGCGATAAAAATATAGAAACCATATTAAATGATGTTGGATTATTGGATGCAAAAAAAACATTGGTAATGAATTTATCAAAAGGTATGACAAATCGTTTAGCATTTGCAAGAGCAATATTGCGAGCGCCTGCTATTTTATTTCTTGACGAGCCGACAAGCGGATTAGACCCAACTACGGTTGAGGCGATACATAAAATGATTTTAGCTGAAAAAAAACGGGGGACGACCATTTTTTTAACAACGCATAATATGTATGAGGCACAACAACTCTGTGACAATATTGCGCTTTTAAACAATGGAAAGATTGTTGAATATGGCTCTCCTTCAGATATTTGCAGACGCTATAATCATCAAAAAAAAATTGATATTCATTTGAAAAATGGTGAGGATGTTTCATTGCAGCATAATAGGGAATGCGGGGAACAAATTAAATCCTATTTTTTAAAGGATGAAGTTGAGACGATACATTCCACAGAACCTAATTTAGAGACGGTTTTTATGGAATTAACAGGAAGGAAATTTGAATTATGAAAAATCATATTAAAGCAATCTTGTGGAAGCAGTTAAAAGATACAATAAAAAATAAAGCCATTTTAATTCAATTTATTATGTTTCCTTTGATGACAATTATTATGGAAAATGCAATGAATATGCAGGATATGCCACCTCATTTTTTTGTCAATTTATTTGGCATAATGTATGTAGGAATGGCGTCGCTTACTAGTATTGCTGCAATTATTGCAGAAGAGAAAGAAAAAAATACATTGCGTGTACTGAAAATGTGTAATGTGAGGGCATTTGAATATTTAATTGGAAATGCTATTTATATTATCGTTATATGTATGATAGGTTCACTTATTATGGGATTGACAGGTGGATATACAGGAATAGATTTGCTTCGATTTATGCTTATTATGTTTGTGGGGCATATTTGTTCTTTTCTTTTAGGCGCAACGATTGGTCTTGTAAGCAAAAATCAAATGGTTGCAACATCAATTACTGTTCCTGTGATGATGGTTCTTTCATTTTTGCCTATGCTTTCGATGTTTAACGAAACTATTAAAAAATTCTCTAAATTTCTTTTTTCTGAACAATTATATCTTCTTGTCAATCATTTAGAGCAAATTAAAATTACATGGGAAACCGGAGTGATTATGATAGGTAATATTATTTTAATTATAGCGGCATTTTTGATAATATATAAAAAAGACAATATATAAAAATAGAATAAGTTGTTCATTATACAATAAAAAGTAAATATTAAATATGCAGATAAATTGTTTGAACAATTTTGGTGTAATGTGAAGTATATTGATAGGCAAAGATACATCTAAGTGCAATAAGAGATATAAAATATAAATTTGACAATATTGTAAATAATATGTTATCATACCGTTAGTCGGTTTGGAGGTGAATAGCATAATGGCTCGAAATAAGAACCCAGAACAGACGGTTCAGTTAATATTGGATGTGGCATATCGTTTGTTTATGAAAAAAGGTTATGAATATACATCAATTCAAGATATTATTGACAATTTAGGAGGACTTAGCAAAGGTGCTATCTATCATCATTTTAAGTCCAAAGAAGATATTTTGATTGCAGTGATAGAAAGAATGACAGCACAATCCAATCAGTTGCTTGCAAATGTTTGTGACCGTTCCGATTTGAATGGAAAGGAAAAGTTAAAAACAATTTTTAAGGCATCGATTAGTCGACCTGTTCAAGAAGAAATTTTTGCGACAGCGCCCAATTTTCATAATAATTCAAAGCTTCTGGTTGGTCTTTTACAAGATACAATGGAAGAAGCGACACCGAATTATATTTTGCCTATTATTGAAGAAGGTATTAAGGATGGTTCTATTCAGACAAATTATCCAAAGCAGTTGGCTGAGTTAATTATGCTTGCAGCGAATGTATGGATAAATCCTATGATATTTGAAGACACACAAGAAGAATCTTATTGCAAGTTTATGGTATTTCAACAAATGATGAAGGGATTTGGGCTGGATATTGTAGATAAAGAAATGTTAGAGCGATTACAAGAGTTGACATCAATTTATCAAGAGAAACGATAAAAGACTGTTGTATAAAAATAAATATATGACAGTCTTACATTTTAAAATAATACATACCGTCGTTTGGTATTTATATTGCAAGGTCATCATTGTTTTAATAGGGATAGAAGCTTTATGAAGTTATGAGCAAGTAGCGTAGCGGGTTGTAGATATGTTTTAACTTTCTTCAGAAAAAAATTCGATTTAACTATTAAAAAAATATATTTTAATTTACATACGATTATTAAAAAGGGTATGGTGTATGAAAACAAGTATTTAATTGAAGTAATATCTGTTAGCTATTACTAAAAATTAGTGAGCATATGAAGGTTATGATTGAAAATTAAGATTTTAATTGTAGGGTTTGTGTATGGCGCAGCTTTATACAAATCACTAGGAACATTTTGTTCTTTATGTAAAAAGCAGCGCAGAAATGAGGAAAAAATGAATCAAAAATTATTTTCAAAAGATTTTATTTTAGTGATTATTGGACAGATTATCTCACTGTTTGGCAATGCCACCATAAGATTTGCACTGCCATTGTATTTATTAAATCAAACAGGTTCTTCTGTTATTTATGGAAACGTTACAGCATGTGCTTTTATTCCTGCCATCTTGTTATCGCCAGCAGGCGGTATTCTTGCGGATAGAGTAAATAAAAGAAATGTGATGGTGATATTGGATTTTTTTACAGCTATAAGTATTTTTGTATTTTCTTTACTTTTTTTGCATGTTAATCTGATTTTGGTATTGACCATTATGCTGATGCTTTTATATAGCATTGCAGGTATATATCAGCCATCGGTGCAGGCAAGTATACCTGCATTGGTAAGTCAAAGCAATTATATGGCGGCAAATTCTATTGTCAATGTAATTAATTCATTTGCAACGCTTATAGGTCCTATATTTGGAGGGATTTTATATAGTACATATGGGCTAAAATGTGTTTTGTGGGTTTGTATGGTCTGTTTTATTTTGTCAGCAATTATGGAAATTTTTATTAAAATACCATTTGTCAAACAAGATTCTAATAGCGGTATATGCAGGATGGCAATAAAAGATTTTTCAGAGAGTATCCGATTTATACGAAAAGAGAAATCTGTTATTGGCAAAGTGCTGCTGGTGGTTTGTGGAATTAATTTATTTTTATCAGCAATGATTATGGTTGGAATGTCTTATATAATAACGGAAGTGTTAAATTTGGGAGAATTGCAGGTAAACAAATTGCTTGGATATGCAGAGGGGATGTTAGCAGCAGGAGGGCTGATAGGCGGCATCTGTACAGGTATTTTTGCCAATAAATTAGTTATTAAACGAGCAGGAACACTGATAATAGCCTGTGCTTTATTTGTGTTTCCTATGGGTGTTTCTTTACTATTATTTTCATCGGGCTTTATAAATTATCTGGTTATGATACTATGTGGCTTTATGATTATGATATTTTCAACAGTTTTTGCCGTACAAATGCTGTCTTTTGTCCAAGTCGAGACACCACAGCATCTCATTGGAAAAGTGATGTCAGTTGTTCTTACAATTTCAATGTGTGCGCAGCCGCTGGGCAATGCGCTATATGGTATTTTATTTGAATATTGCAAAGGTGTTGAATGGATTGTGATTTTGTTTGCAGGTTTTATTTCTTTGATAATAGCAATTCGTGCAAAAAATCTATTTATAAAAATGTCTTTAAAAGAGAAATAAAAAATATATGTGTATTTGCTTATTCATATAAGAATGAGATTAAATTTTTATCTTAATTTCGGCAGAATACCCCCACTTCTAAGCGAACGGAATGAGCGAAAGTGGGGGTATTCTGCCGATTTTTTTACGGAAATAATTAGCAATCAGTAAAATATATGATATAATAGATACACAGGAACTATCCTGAATCTGAAAGAAAGGAGAAAATCCATGTATCTTACAGTAAAACAAAAAGTAAAACATCTGTCAAAAGAAGAATACAGTATTATCAGGGAACTTTGTCATACTGCAAAAAATCTTGCAAATGAAGCAATCTACAATATACGGCAGTATTACTTCACAGAGGGAGAATATCTGAATTATGAGAAAAATTATGCTTTGCTGAAAAACAGTCCGAATTATAAAATGCTAAATTCCAATATGGCACAGCAGATTTTAAAAGAAGTAGACGGTTCATTCAAAAGTTTTTTCGGACTGCTGAAACTCGCAAAAAAAGGCAGATACTCTTTCAGAGACTGCAAATTACCGCATTATCTTCCAAAAGATGGATTTACCACGCTTGTCATAGGATTTGTCAGGCTGAACGGAAACAGGCTGATTCTGCCATATTCCAATGTATTCAGGAAAATGCACAATCCTGTTGAAATTAAGATACCGCCGATACTTGCCGACAAGCATATCAAGGAAATCAGAATCATTCCGAAATCAAAAGCAAGGTTCTTTGAAATTCAGTACACTTATGAAGCTAAATGTATTCAGAGAAATCTTAATCAAAACAATGCACTAGCTTTGGATTTGGGAGTAAATAATCTTGTGACTGCTGTATCAAGCGAGGGAAGAAGTTTCATTATTGACGGAAAAAGACTGAAGTCTATAAATCAATGGTATAACAAGGAAAATGCAGGACTGCAATCTATCAAAGACAAACAGGGCGATAAAAGAAAAACAACAAACCGTCAGAAAGTATTGACAGACAGCAGAAACAACAAAGTAAATGACTATATGAGCAAGACTGCAAAGAAAATTATTGATTATTGTATCGAACATGATATAGGTATTCTTATAATCGGATATAATGAAACAATCCAGCGTAATGCTGATATGGGCAAGCAGAATAATCAGAATTTTGTCAATATTCCGTATGGCAGATTACGTTCAAAACTGGAATATCTGTGCGAACTGAACGGAATCAACTTTGTGAAACAGGAAGAAAGCTATACATCAAAAGCATCTTTCTGGGATAAAGATATAATACCTGTATATAATGCAGATAATCCACAGTCTTACAGTTTTAGCGGAAAACGCATACAAAGAGGAGTGTACATAACTGCCGGCGGAATATTACTCAATGCTGATGTAAACGGTGCATTGAATATCATGAGAAAAAGTAGTGTTGTGAGTTTAGATACTCTATACAGTAGGGGCGAAGTGGACACGCCTGTAAGAATAAGGGTTGCCTGAAAAGGTGGAAACTTAAATACCAATCTTCTTACGAAGCCCCCACCTCTTTAGGTGGGGGAGGTTCACTTTAAATGGTTGACATAGTAATTAAATCTGTGGTAGTATAATTGCGTTAGTGGATACTAACTTAATTGTAAATGAGAGATAAATTGTATTCTGAATGTATACTTGAAGCCATTTGTTAAAGTAAAATCATAAGCAAATGGCAGAAAAAATAATAGAAATTTTAAACTTGCCCTAGATTTACAAATTACAAATATCCTTGACTATAAGGACTGTTGTATTAAGAAAATCAAATATGAGATATTGAAAAATTTAATGTGATATTGAACAATATTTTGTATCGTCAGTTTTTAGTGCGGCAGCCCTCTTATTTGAGCATTGAGTTAGTTAAAACTCACATAAGTTTGAGTTAAATAACATATAATTTTAAAATATATAATTTTTTAAAAATCAATTTTAATTTCTGTTTAAGATGCAGGAGATTTCTTGAATAAGATTAAAAAAATGGAATGAAAGGATGATAAAAATTTATGATGATTAATAAACGGCTAATTGGAATAATAGAAACAAGTAAAAAATATGTGGTGGGTAAAGTTTTGCTGCAATGGTGTTCTCTAGTGGCTAATATTGTTATGATGACAAGCATTACATATTTATTGCAGCATTTATTGTATAAAACAGCAGATATAAATAGTATAGCAACGACATTTATTATTGCTGTTGCAGTATTGATTATTCGGTTTATCTGTACAACAGAGGCAAGCCGTATGAGTTATTATTCCTCAAAAGAGGTAAAGAAAATATTGCGTGAAAAAATATATCAAAAATTATTAAGAATTGGTACTTCTTATAAAGAGCAAGTGAAAACATCAGAGGTTGTTCAGGTTGCAGTAGAGGGTGTAGAACAGCTAGAAAATTATTTTGGTTCCTATTTGCCTCAATTTTTTTATGCTATGCTGGCGCCTTTGACACTGTTTATTTATCTGAGTTTTATTAATATATTAGCAGCAGTCGTTTTGCTTATCTGTGTACCGTTTATTCCAATAGCGATTGCAGCAGTGCAGACTTGGGCAAAAAAATTGCTGAGTAAATATTGGGGTCAATATACTGCTTTGAGCGATACATTTCTTGAAAATTTACAGGGTTTGACAACGCTTAAAATTTATCAGGCAGATGATTTTAAAAATAAGGAAATGAATCAAGAATCGGAGAAATTTCGCAAAATTACAATGAAAGTGCTGACTATGCAGCTTAATTCAATCACCATTATGGATTTAATTGCATATGGAGGTGCAGCACTTGGCATTATCATAGCAGCAACACAATATAGAGCAGGAAATGTATCATTTGCTGAATGTCTTTTGATTATTTTGCTTGCGGCTGACTTTTTTATTCCAATGCGTCAGTTGGGCAGTTTTTTTCATATTGCCATGAATGGCATGGCGGCAAGCGATAAAATTTTTCGTCTATTGGATTTGCCGGAAGTTTCCAAAAAGACACAAAAAATTCCTGTGGATTGTTCAATTATATGTTCTAATCTAAAATTTTCTTATGATAAAAATCGTGAAATTTTACATCAAATTCATTTGCAATTTCCCAAAGGAAGTTTTACTTCCATTGTAGGCGAATCGGGTTGTGGAAAATCAACTATTGCGGCGATTTTTATGGGGAAAAATAAAGAATACAGTGGTTCTGTAAAAATGGGTGGTATTGAATTAACACAAATTTCAGAAGACAATTTGATGAAAAATATTACCTATATTAGTCATCAAAGTTACCTTTTTAAGGGAACGGTGCGGGAAAATTTACTGATGGGCAAGCAAAATGTCACAGATAAAGAATTATGGAATATTTTGGAGCAGGTAAATATTGCAGGTTTTTTAAAAAATAAAAAAGGACTTGACACGATTCTTTTGGAGAGAGCTTCAAATCTTTCTGGTGGGCAGTGTCAACGCCTTGCATTAGCGAGGGCGCTCTTACATGACAGTCCTATATATATTTTTGATGAGGCAACTTCTAATATTGATGTGGAAAGTGAAAATGATATTATCAGTGAAATTCATAGATTAGCAAAAATAAAAACGATTATTTTAATATCACATCGCCTTGCCAATGTTGTTTGCTCAGATACTATTTATGTAATGGAACAAGGAAATATTGTAGAGCAAGGCAGTCATCATACATTGCTTGCACAAAATGGAGTATATAAAAAATTGTGGGAAACACAGCAAAGTCTTGAAAATTATGGCAAGGAGGAAAATGTATGAAAAAAAGAAGCGGATTTATGGTAATGTTTCATCTGATAGGGCTTGTAAAGCCTTTGGCGGGATTTATGATACTTGCAATTTTTATGGGATTGATAGGACATTTATGTGCAGCTTTTATAACTATTTTTGGCGGTTTTTGTCTGTTAGATTTGCTGCATTTTAATACGCCTTTTTCTTTAAAAGTATTGTTTATATGCGTTGGCATATTTGCACTTTTGCGTGGAGTTCTTCGTTATGCAGAGCAAGCTTGCAATCATTTTATTGCTTTTAAACTGCTTGCATTAATTCGAGATAAGGTTTTTTGGTCGCTGCGGAAGCTTTGTCCTGCAAAATTAGAAGGGCGTGATAAAGGTGATTTAATTTCCATTATTACATCCGATATTGAGCTTTTGGAAGTATTTTATGCACACACGATTTCACCAGCAGCAATTGCCTTTTTGTTTACCGTTATTATGTGTTTGTTTATTGGAGCATATCATTGGGTTTTAGGTATTTTGGCATTGTTTGCATATTTGACAGTTGGTGTGATAATTCCCATTGTTACATCAAAACGAAGTGCAGATAATGGTATAAAATTTCGCACGAAATCAGGAGAGCTTAGCAGTTTTGTACTTGATAATCTGCGAGGACTTTCTGAAATTTTACAGTATGGGCAGGGAGAAAAAAGACTTTCTGAAATGAATCTAAAAACAGATGAATTGTCGAAAGATGAAAAACAGATGAAGCGGATAGCAGGACGAAATATAGCAGTGACGGATATGGTGATTCTTGTTTTTGACTTTGTTATATTATTTACAGCCGCTGTGATGTATCAAAATAATATAGTTAATTTTTCAGGTGTTTTGATTCCTACAATCGCATTGATGAGTTCTTTTGGACCTTGCGTAGCGCTTGCAAATCTGGGAAGCACATTGCAAAATACGTTTGCGGCTGGAAATAGGGTACTGGATATTCTTGAAGAAATGCCCATTACAAAAGAAGTAACAGGAAAAACAAAAGTACATTTTATAAATGCGACAGCAGAACATGTGACATTTTCTTATGATGCACAGACTATTTTTGAGGATATATCGTTACAAATTCCAAATCATTCTATAGTGGGAATTGTGGGGCGAAGCGGCAGCGGAAAGTCGACTTTACTAAAATTGTTTATGCGTTTTTGGGAAGTAAAAAAGGGAAATATAAGGATTTCTGACACAAATATTTCTGAAATTAATACAGTGAATTTGCGTGATATGGAAAGTTTTGTAACACAGGAAACGCATTTATTTCATGACAGTATTAAAAATAATCTTCGGATTGCAAAGCTAAATGCAACCGATGAGGAAATTGAGAGAGCCTGTAAAAAAGCATCGATACATGAATTTATTAAAAGTTTGCCGCAAGGGTATGACACACCAGTTGGAGAGCTTGGCGATATGCTTTCGGGAGGAGAGCGGCAGCGAATTGGTCTTGCGAGAGCATTTTTACATAATGCACCGTTTATGCTTCTTGATGAACCGACCAGTAATCTTGACAGTTTAAATGAGGCAGTCATTTTAAAATCGCTCAAAGAAGAACGGGAGGATAAAACAGTGGTATTAGTGTCGCACAGGAAGTCTACTATGAGAATTGCAGATACCGTTTATTCTGTGGAAGACTTATCAGCAGCAGGCGGGAGGATGAGTTAATGTCAAAGGATATACAGACAAAACGAGAAAAAGAGAAAGCAATGGTATCTCAAATGATTATGCTGTATTGCAGAAAAAATCATAAAGTGAAAAATAGTCTTTGTTTAGATTGTACAAATCTTGTCAATTATGCAAAACAACGCATTGATAAATGTCCATTTATGGAGACAAAGACGTTTTGTTCAAATTGTAAAGTACATTGTTATAAGCCTGAAATGCAGGAGAAAATTCGTGCTGTTATGCGATTTTCAGGACCGCGAATGTTATTTTATCACCCTGTGACAGCTTTGTGGCATGTAATAAAGACAAAAAAAGAAAAGAGGAGGTTGGAGAATTGTAATGAAAATTAAAAAAATAGTACTTATTATTTTGGGATGTATTGGGCTTGGACTTGGCGCTGTCGGCGCAGTTTTGCCGCTTATGCCCGCCTTTCCATTTTTACTGCTTGCCGCTTTTTGCTTTGCAAAAAGTTCAGAAAAGTTGAATAATTGGTTTATAGGAACAAAGCTTTATAAAAATAATTTAGAAAGTTATATAAAAGGAAAAGGTATGACATGGAAAACGAAAATTCGTATAATGGTGATGGTTACATTGCTGATGTCCATTGGATTTATAATGATGAGCCATGTACCAGTAGGACGAATTATTCTTGCTGGTGTATGGCTGTTTCATATTATTTATTTTATTTTTGGTGTAAAGACGATTAAAATGATACATATAGAAAACGATATAACATTAGCGGAGAGTGAATAGATAATAAAATTAGGGTTTTAGTAAGGCTTTGTATAATTTGTTGACAATCGTGTTACAACATGGTGTAATAATTATAAGAGGTGATTGATATGAATTTTTACACAGTTAGAGATTTAAGAAATACTCCTAAAAGTGTATGGGATAATCTTTCATCTGATGGAGAAGTTGTTATTACGAATAATGGAAAACCAACAGCAATTATGATTAATATTGTAGATGGCAGTTTTGAAGAAACAATAAAAGCAATAAGACAAGCAAAAGCAATGATTGCTTTTAATTCGATGAGACAAAAAGCTTCAATGAGTGGATATCCTTTGTCCAATATCACTAAAACAGATTGATTAATTCCTAATTCTTTCAAACAACCTAAATTTTGTTTTGCTAATTCATTTTCACTCATAGTGTACAATTTGAATATTTAAGTAAAAGCCATTTAATATGTCATACATACCATTTACTAATGCACGCACACAACATTGCTTTAAATATTGACTTGCACTTACACCAAAAACTTCTCTGTTTTCTTTAGAATTGGGTACCTCTGCTTTGCTTCCATCAATAGCAAGCATATTTTGATAATTCTGGATTAAATAACTGTTTTGAAAATTTTTGCCCCTTTTTTATATATGGTTTATTCATATGCACCTCTGTCTCTATTTTAACATAATAAAAACAATCTTCCTATACATAAATGGTTTTAATTAAGTTTATGATGTTGAGCTTAGCTGGAGCATGATTATTAAATTATATGCATCGGTAAAAACAGATAGTAATTGACAAGGAGGAATAGTAACTTTTATAATAGTTATGATATTAATAAGGACGGTTAAATATCTCATATTTTAGCCTGTAATTAGAGGTATTATTAGGTGAGTTAAGAGGATATTGCAAGCTGCTTTGCTGCTTGAAATGTAGTCTATCAAGAAAATATGAAGATATAGAAAAGCGTTAAAAAAAGAAAGGAGAGAGCTACTTAAAAATTGACAACTGTGAAGTGTAATTTGTCTATATTTTGAGTAGCAGGGAACGTTGAAATGAAAAGTATCCGAACAAAAATTACTGTATGTCTTATTTTGACTGTTCTGATTGGGCTGGTTACATCTGGGTCTTTAAGTATCATGCTAACTTACAACAATACTATGTCTACTGTGGAACAGATGATGAGCCAGACAGCGGTCTTAGCGGCAGGGCGTGTGCAGCAGGAGCTGAAGTCATATAAGAATGTTGTTATGGAAGTGGGGTGTATTCCGCAGTTGTCAGATCCAGAAGTAACAGTGACAGAAAAACAGGCTATTATTGATGAGCATATCTCTATGCACGGTTTCCGCAGAGGAAATATTGTTGGTGCAGATGGCATTAGTATTTTTGATGGAAATGATTATTCAGACCGTGAATATGTACGTCAAGCTATGCAGGGAAATGTTTTTGTATCTGAGCCATTAATCAGCAAAATTACGGGAGAATTGTCTATTATGGTAGCAGCACCTTTATATTCTGAGGGAGATTATGGAAATGATATTGTTGGTGTTGTATATTTTGTTCCGCATGAAACATTTTTGAATGATATTGTGTCAGCTATTCAGGTTGGTGAAAATAGCAGAGCTTACATGATTAATAAGTCTGGTGACACGATTGCTGATATTACACTTGATACAATCACTGTTCAAAATATAGAAACGGAGGCAAAAAGTGATTCTTCGTTGCAAGAGCTGGCAGCAATTCATGCCAAGATGCGTCAGGGGCAAAATGGATTTGGAAGTTATATAAATGGAGAAGATAAAATGTTTGCAACATATGCTCCTGTATTAGATACAGATGGCTGGAGTATTGCAGTGACAGCACCGCAAATCAATTATCTGGCATCTACACGAGATGCAATGGTTATCAATATTGCAGTGATTGTTATTTCTATATTAATTTCAGTTATTGTTGCTTTGATTTTGGCACTTAATATTGGCAGACCAATGAAAGCTTGTGTAAATCGAATGAAGCTGCTTGTGGAGGGAGATTTAGAAACACCGATGCCTAAAGTTAACAATAAGGATGAAACAGGTGTACTTGTCAGGTCAACTCAAACGCTAGTAGAAGGGTTGCGTATTGTTATCAAAGACATCAGTTATTTGCTTAATGAGATGGCAAATCAGAATCTGGATGTACATACACAACATGAGGAGGTATATGTTGGCAGTTTTCAGGATATTTTACTTTCTATGCGCAATATGAGAATTGAGTTGAGCAGTGTCATGCATCAGGTTAATCGTTCTGCAGAAGAAGTGGCAAATGCCAGCAATCAATTATCTTCAAGTGCACAGACACTTAGTCAGGGGACTGTAGAACAGGCAAGCTCAGTACAAGAACTGGCAACACAGA
Organism: uncultured Lachnospira sp.; assembly: GCA_910585095.1. Lineage (GTDB taxonomy): Bacteria > Bacillota > Clostridia > Lachnospirales > Lachnospiraceae > Lachnospira. The sequence continues at coordinate 73,866 of CAJUBU010000014.1, read as the reverse complement.
TTAGTATGATTTCTGAGGAAGTTAAAAATACGGCCAGCGGAGCATTGAATGTCAGAAGCCAAACGCATCAAACTGGTGAAGAAGTTTTCTTGTGTAACCAGAAGATGCAGAATTTAGTAGAGGCTATGGAAAAGATACAAACCAGCTCTGAAGAAATTGAAAAGATTCTCAAAACAATAGATGATATTGCATTTCAAACAAATATACTGGCTCTGAATGCGGCAGTAGAGGCAGCCAGAGCTGGCAGTGCAGGGAAGGGTTTTGCTGTTGTTGCACAGGAAGTTCGAGAATTGGCAGGTAAATCTGCACAGGCAGCTAAAGATACATCAGACCTTATTGCAAATTCTACAAATGCAGTGCATATAGGTACAGAAATTGCTCAAAGTACAGCAGATATTTTATTTGGTGTTGTAAATAGTATTCAGTCTGTGGTTGATGCCATTGACCATATTGCAATTGTATCTAATGAACAGTCGAAGTCAGTTGAACAGGTCTCTGAAGGTATCAATCAAATTTCAGTCGTTGTGCAGAGTAACAGTGCTACTGCTGAGGAAGGTGCGGCTGCAAGTGAACAGCTTTCTGCTGAAGCTGCCTGCCTGAAGGAATTAGTAAATCATTTTACACTTGCTACAAAATGATTGTAATAAAAAGTCAATTTTTGGCTATTCTTAGTACAGATTGTTATTATCTGTTCAAAGAATAGCCTTATTTTATTTTTTTTATTACAATATAAATTTTCAAATATTAAAATATATTGGATAACAGATAAGATACAATACTAATAGTTTGTTATTTGTTTTGCCGCTTCAATAAATTTTAATACATCTTCTGGTGCGTTAAAACTATAAAGCAATCCGTATGGAATAGTATAATTCCAGTTGACAGGAATGGAAATTAAAGCAGGGTGTACCTCTTGCCAACATTCAATAGTAAGAAGTACTTGCTGTGTTTCGGCACAGCGGTTAAATACTGATAAATCATAGAAATGAGGTGTGTCTTCAATCTGAATTTTTGGATGATTTTTTTCCAAATCATGGCGAATAAAATCATTTGTTCCAGAATCGCCACGTTGTACCATCATTAATGTTTCTCCATATAAATCTTCAATATCAATGTAAGTTTTTTTGGCAAGTCGATGTTCTCTTGATACAGCAATCATTTTTTTATAAGAGCCAATTGGCAAAAAATTACAGCGTGAAAGCCATTCTTTTGAATCACATACACCAATAAGAAAATCAAATTTTTCTCCCAACAGTTCAATTTCAGAAAGGATACCTTCATGGTTGTCCTCAAAAGGGACAAGATGTAATTTATATTCAGGAAAATCTTTATTGACATGATACCACAAATCCATAAAAGGTTTTGCAGGATTAAGCAGTGATGTTCCGACACAAAATGTTGTATCATTTGCCAAAAGGGCTGTTTTTGCACTTAAAATTGATTTTTTGGAATAATCTATCATAAATTTTGCATCACGATAAATAATTTCTCCTGCTTTTGTTAAATGGATTCCTGCATGAGTGCGCTCAATTAATTTTAGATTGAGATGACTTTCCAAAACATTTAGTTGTTTCATAATAGCAGTGGGTGAAATATATAAAATGTCAGCGGCTTTTGTAAAACTGCCATAATCAGCAACGACAATAAAGGTATTTAAAAGTGGGTTATACATGACATATCTCCAATAAAAATTGTATAAACTTATAGTTTATACAGTAATAACATATTGAAGATTCTATGTCAAGAAAAATAACATTATAATAAAATCATTCAGAAGGATATGGAGGAATTAACATGTCAAAGAAATTGATTGCTTTTTATTCAAGAGCTGATGAAAATTATGTAAATGGAATGATAAAAAATTTGACTGTTGGCAATACGGAGGTGGTTGCAGGTATTATTAAAGAGTTGACAGAAGCAGATATGTTTAAAATGCAGCAAATACAAGCATATTCAACAAATTACAATGAGTGTATAGAGCAGGCGCAGTCCGACCAGAAACGTGATGCACGTCCTGAATTAAAGGCATATCCAGACAGTATTGATGATTATGATGTAATTTATCTTGGTTTTCCCAATTATTGGGGGACAATGCCTATGGCAGTATTTACATTTTTAGAACATTTTAATTTTAGCAGTAAAATTATCAAACCTTTTTGTACACATGAAGGCAGTGGAATGGGAAGCAGTGAAAAAGATATTCAAACGCTTTGTCCAAATGCTAAAGTGGAAAAAGGGATTGCAATTCATGGAAGCAGTGTAAATCGTTCGCGACAAGAATTAGAAAGTTGGATATAAGTATAAAATAAATACAGATAATATATTTAAGCTTGGTATAAAATTATTAAGAGAATGACTGTTTGTAAAATAAAAGCAGTATAGAAATGAGGATAATTATGGAACCAAAAGAAATGAGTGTATTTCCAATAGGAAAATTTAATAAAACATTTGCTCAGTATTTTATTGGAAATAGTTATTTAAATATGCTTTCGACAGAGCAGGTAGTGATTGGTAATGTGACATTTGAGCCGGGCTGCCGCAATAATTGGCATATACATCATGCGGATAAGGGTGGCGGACAAATGCTTATTGTAACCGCAGGAGAAGGTTGGTATCAAGAGTGGCAGCAGCCTGCAAGAAAATTAAAGGCAGGTGATATTGTTCATATTCCAGCAGGTGTAAAGCATTGGCATGGAGCAACAGTAAATTCATGGTTTCAGCATTTAGCTATTGAAGTGGCAGGAGAAAATTGCAAAACACAATGGTGTGAACCAATGGAAGATGAAGAATATAAAAAATTAGAAAAAGAAGTATAAGGAGGAATAATATGGCAAAAGTAACCGCAGGAAGAAATGAACTTGGCACATTTGCTCCTAAGTTTGCAGAGTTAAATGATGATGTATTGTTTGGGCAGGTTTGGGCAAGAGAAGATAAATTGTCAGCAAGAGACCGAAGTATTGTAACGGTAACAGCTCTTATGGCAAGTGGAATTTTAGACAGCTCTTTAAAATTTCATTTGCAGAATGCAAAAAATCATGGCGTGACAAGGGAAGAAATTGCAGAAATTTTAACACATGCAGCATTTTATGCAGGTTGGCCGAAAGCTTGGGCAGCATTTCGCATGGCTAAAGAAGTATGGGAGGAGATGGGATAAAAATGGAATATGTTACATTAAATAATGGAGTAAAAATGCCAATATTGGGGTATGGTGTGTATCAGGTTGACCCTAAAGAAGCACAAAGATGTGTTTTAGATGCCATTAGTGCAGGGTATCGTTCGATTGATACCGCACAGGCTTATGCCAATGAGGAAGGCGTAGGAAATGCAATTGCAAAATGCGGCGTTTCGCGTGAAGAACTTTTTATAACAACAAAAGTCTGGATTAGTAATGCTGGATATAAGAAAGCAAAGGCTTCCATTGAGGAATCTTTACAAAAATTGCAGACGAATTATATTGATTTATTATTAATTCATCAGCCATTTGGCGATTATTATGGAACGTATCGAGCAATGGAAGAAGCTTACAAAGATGGCAAAGCAAAAGCGATTGGAGTATCTAATTTTTATCCTGATAGATTTATTGATATTCACCATTTTGCAGAAATTAAACCAGCCGTTAATCAAGTAGAAACACATATATTTCAGCAGCAAAAAATGGCTAAGGAATATTTAAAAAAGTATGACACGCAAATAGAGTCGTGGGGACCATTTGCAGAGGGAAAAAATGATTATTTTAATAATCCAGTGTTAAAAGAAATTGGTGAAAAATATGGTAAATCGGCTGCACAGGTGACTTTGCGATTTCTTATTCAAAGTGATGTGGTGGTTATTCCAAAATCGACACATAAGGAAAGAATGGAAGAAAATTTGAATGTTTTTGATTTTAAGTTGACAGATGATGAAATGATTAAAATTGAAGCATTAGATACGGGAGAGAGCTTATTTTTCTCTCATTATGACCCAAAGATAGTTGAGTGGTTTATGACAATGGCATGAGTTAAGTGGATATTTGTAATTCGCTACGCTGCTTGCTTGATGGGGTTAAATTTATATGAAAAATATATAGAGACTGTTGCAAAAGAATCTTTTAGCATTCGATGTGGTTGTTATTATTTACATAACTGCAATATTGATTTAAGAGTTCTTCATTGCAATAGCCTTTTATATAATATGAAATTTTTTATTATTTCATAAAATTTGCAATAACTTTTACAGGTTTTTGATATTATTCAAATATTTTGAATAACAAAGAATCCATTTTTTATGATACAGTTTGTCTCATTATTTAGATGATTTTAACAATACCATTTCATATATAGTAAAATTTCACAAATTTCTATTTTCTATAATAAATTTTTATATCTTTATCAAATCTATATTAATATTCTATTTTCAATCTTGATTCAATCCCAATAAGAAAAATATATAACATATAAGTTGAGTTTTTATTTACTTCTCAATATCCTATTGATTGTTCGTGTATTTATCCTGTGATAAAATTTTATTATGATAAAAGTATGAGAACACTTGATTTTATAGTAGGAATGTTTTGTTGTAAACAGGCAATAATAATTGAAATTTTGTTAGGGCAAAGCATAGAAGGGGGAAAACCAATGCTTGACAGGGAAAAAGTTGGAAGAGCAATTGCAGAGCAAAGAAAAGTAAAAGGAATGACACAAAAACAGCTTGCAGATTTATTGAATGTGTCGTATCAGGCTGTTTCAAGGTGGGAGCAGGGAATCAGTCTGCCATCGGTGGATATGATTTATGATATTGCACAGACGCTTGAAACGACGGTTGACTTTTTGTTGAATGGACTTTCAGAACGAAAAGTTATCAGTTATATGGATACAGGTTTAGACGTTAAAAAGCTTTATATAGCAAAGGATAGATTAAGTAATCTTGTTACTAAAAATGATATGCTGTTTCATACAAGGTATAGTGACCCCATATTTTGCAAGATGGACACATCAGGAATGGAAGAGCCTGTATATGTATTTGCAAGTCATGTTCCTGGCTCTAAGGAGCGTTTTGCAATGGAAAATGGATATGACAGGGAAATATGTATTGATTTGGTGTCAAGTTCGGCTAATAATTTGATACGTTTTGGGGTAAGACCAGCAATTTTGTTAGCACATGTGGTTTGCGGAAACAATGACAGTGGTCAAATTCTTACAATGGGTGAAGCTTTTAAGGAAGCTTGTGAGAGTAATGGAATTATGTTTGCAGGATTGGAAGTTGCAGCTCAGGCTGTAAATTATCATTCAGGTGAATATAAAATAAGTGCTTCGATTATAGGTGTTATAGACAAAAAAGAAATAATAACAGGAAATCAAATAACAGAAGGGGACGTACTTATCGGACTGCATACAGAAGGGATATCATCACTTAGTTATCCTTTTATAAAAATCATACTAGATAGACGACCAGATACTATGTTTGCAAAGATTGATGGACACCATGTTTTTATGGATGAATTAATGAAACCCAATAATTGCTATGTCAATATTATAAGTGAGCTTAACAAGCAAAATCTTATACATGGCATTTTTAAAATTGACAAGTCATTATTTCATCGAAAATGTTATGATACGATACCAAAAGGGCTTGGTGCAAATATTTCTATTTCCACAATACCAATTCCTTCACTGTTTCAATATATATATCATTTAAAAATGATGGATAGAACATGTTTTATAGAAAATTTTTCACTTGGTATTAATATGTTGCTGGCGGTGCCGCAGTCGAAATGTGACAGAGTGGTAAAAATTATTGAAAATTATTATCAATGTTATGTTGTTGGAAGGATAGAAAAGGATGATGAATATCCTGATGCAAAAGTATGGATGGAGGGAACAGTAAAATGGTAAAAGCAGGCATACGGAATGGATATATGTTGTTATTGTTTATCATATTTTCATTTATTTTAAATGAAGTTATTATTATAGGCAACGATTTTATCGCCAAAGCAACAGATTTACTAATTTCGGGTGAGCAAGTATATTTTGGAGAATTTATTACACCATTGTTTTGGATGATTGTATTAGGAACAGTTTGTGCATATTTAAAAAGTATTTTTGGAAATCATTATAGTGCAATGGTGCAAAAGGAAGTGCGTACATCACTTGAAAGACATTTGTTACAGCTTCCTTTTTCTTATTTTGATGAAAAAGGAACGGGGAGTATTATTACTCGATTGATATCGGATATAGAAGAAATGGGAAGGTTTTTTTCAGAAATTCTCCCAAGTCTTCTTATCAATATCATTACGGTAATGACAGCAACAATATATTTGATTGAAATGGATGTAATGTTGATTGTTGTTTTATTTGCAAGTTATCCAATTATGTTAATTGTAGCAGATAGATTATCAAAAAAATTAGCAGAGTTGGCAAAAAAGTTACGTACGCATATGGATGAGCGCACCGAGAAGGCTTATGATGCCATTCAAGGCATTATTGTTGGCAGAAGCTATAACCTTTATGAACTGCAAAAGCAAAAAATTGATACAATTATTGATAATATGGTAGCACAGGCATGTAAAAGCACGCGAATATCCTCACTTGGCTGGGTGCTTAAAAATGTAATTACAACGATTCCTGTAATATGTTGTTACCTTTTTGCGTTGCATGAAACGAGACAGGGCAGGATTACTGTTGGGGAAATGATGGCTTTTACAGTAATACTCAGCAGAATTTTATATCCAATTGGAGATATTGTTTTCTGTGCAAATGATATTCGTGAAGTTGGCGTTGCGTTAAAGAGAATACAAGAAATTTATAAACAAAAGAAAGAAAGAGCAGATGGCAGTATACATAAAAAACTTGAAAATAATAAAAATGTTCCTGCTGTTGAGTGGCAAAATGTTAATTTTTCTTATGATGGCAGCAAAGAACATTTGGTTTTAAATGGAATGAGTTTTTTGATTGAAGCGGGTGAGCAGATAGCTTTTGTAGGAGGTTCCGGAGAAGGAAAAACAACGATTTTTAAACTGCTTTGTGGATTTTATGAAAAAAATAATGGTGGATATATGCTTTTTGGACATTCCTTTGAGGAGTGGAATTTAGAGGCAGCAAGAAGTTGTTTTTCGGAAGTTTCACAAAATGTATTTTTGTTTCCTGAGACAATTAGGCAGAATGTAGCTTGCGGCAAGGAAAATGCAACAGAGAAAGAGATTATAGAAGCATGTAAAAATGCAAATATTCATGATTTTATTATGCAGCTTCCCAATGGGTATGAGACAATGGTCGGTGAGCGCGGCGTGCTTCTTTCAGGAGGGCAAAGACAGAGAATTTCAATTGCAAGAGCTTTTTTAAAAGATGCGCCAATACTTTTGTTAGATGAGCCAACGGCTTCAGTGGATGTTGAGGCGGAACAGAAAATACAGGAAGCGATTGAACGAATAGCAACAGGTAGAACAGTGATTATTATAGCACACAGACTTTCTACTGTAAAAAATGCAAAAAGAATTTATGTCGTTAGTGGCGGAAAAGTTGCAGAGATGGGAAATCATCAGGAACTTTTGGAGAAACAAGGAATTTATGCACAAATGTATGCAAAAGGATAAGGAGTGGTGAGGGCATGGCTAAAACTTTTTTTCGTTTTATGAGATTGATGGAAGATAGACTTCCTATCTATTTAGGAGCTATTTTGCTTGCTACGATAGGTGATGCAGGACGCAAAATAGCAAATTCATATTTGATTAAAGATATTGTCGCAGCGGCACAGACTGGCAATGCAGATAATATTTTTCTTCTTGTGCTTGGAAATTTTGCAGTATTTGTATTTGGTTTGCTTTTGTGGCGTTTTGGTATTATACGTTATAATATTGAGGGAAGAATAGGTGCAGGCAGGGTAGAAAAACTTGTATTTTCAAAAGCTATGCGTTTGCCGATGTCCTACTATGAAAAAAATCATAGCAGTGATTTTATGTCAAAACTGATTTTTGATACGCAGAAAGCTTCTGATATTTATACATCAAGACTTCGCAGATTGCTTTCAGCATTCATTTCTACAATTGTGTATCTTATTCCAATGTTTTACTTTAGTTGGGAACTTACCCTTTGTTTGATTGGAGTAAGTCTGTTTTCATTTGGAGTAAACACCCTTTTTGCAAAACCTATAAAAACAGCAGGCAGGCAGCTTTCGGATAAAAACAATAAAATGCTTGAAAAATTGACAAGTATTTTATCTGGTATGGAATTAATAAAAATTTTTCCCGTTCGTTTGCGGCTGTCAAAAGAATATGAAGACGCCAATAAGGAATATTTCCATATTCAAAAACGTACAAATCACTTATCAGCAGGTCTTGAATGTTTAAATAGCATGTTTGATTTAATAGGCGCTTTGGCATTTTTAGGGCTTGGCATATGGTTTGTGTCGTTGGGAAGGATAAATCTTGGGGAATTGACAGCACTTTATACATTATATGGTGCATTTCGTAATGTCTTTTTAGAAATAGGGCAGTATTTACCGCAAATGATGAACTGCATTGCCAATGCCGAGAAAATTTTTGAATTTCTTGATATGGAAGAAGAGCCAGAACAATGGGCGTTTGAAGTTTGTAAGGATGATGATTGTAAAGCAGTAAAACCACATAAGAATGTAATGTTGTCTGTACAAAATGTAAGTTTTGCATATGACAAGGATAGAAAAGTTTTGGATAATTTTTCAATGGAAGTTGAAAAAGGAAGTGTGGTTGCTGTTGTGGGTGAATCAGGCTGTGGAAAAAGTACATTAGTGAAACTTTTATTAGGTTTTTATCCAGTAGAAAAAGGAAGTATATGCGTAGATGGCAAAGAATACCAAGAGCTTACATTAAAGGAAATCAGAGAAAAAATTTCGTATGTTCCACAAGAACCATATTTATATGAAACAACAATTGCTGAAAATATATCCTATGGCAGATATGGAGCAAGCCGTGATGAAATTATAGCGGCAGCAAAGGCAGCCAATGCACATGATTTTATTATAAAATTGCCAAATGGATATGATACTGTATTAGGAGAGCGCGGCAATACATTGTCAGGTGGAGAGAAACAGCGCATAGCAATTGCCCGTGCAATTATTAGAAATGCACCTGTTGTTATATTAGATGAGGCTACATCGGCGCTTGATAATGAGTCGGAATCACTTGTTCAGGAGGCGATAAAAGCCTTAAAAGGCGGACGTACCATACTTACAATAGCACATCGACCAAGCAGTATTGCAGCAGCCGATGCAGTAGTACATTTGTATAGTTGATATGATTGGTTTTAATCTTATCAAGGAAGTCCTCCACTTCAATGCCGAAAAGGCATATTTGTGTTGCAAAAAGATAAAAATAGTAGTAAAATAGTTATTGACCGTAAGTCAATAACTATAAATAAAGGAGGTGCATTAAAAATTGGCACGACCTGTAAAAAAAACACCTGAACAATGGAAAAAAGAAATTTTGGATGCAGCACAACAATTATTTATTTCTAAAGGATATGAGGAAACTTCCATTTCTGATATTATGGATAGGGTAGGCGGGGCAAAAGGAATGTTTTACCGTTGTTTTCAGAGCAAAGAAGAAGTAATGTACACATTGGGAAATCAAATGTTTTTTGAAAATAATCCTTTTGAGGCAGTAAAAAATCGGAGTGATTTAAATGGTTTACAAAAAATTAAGTCGTTACTTGCATTAAATCAATCCGATGAAAAACGAAATCATCTAAATATGGAGGCTGTTCCTATTTTAAAGGACCCGCATATTTTGGCAGCAGCAGTGGAACAAAACAGACGTGTTTTGACACCTTTATGGTTAGAACTATTAGAGGAAGCAAACAATGATGGTTCAATTAAAACAGAATATACAAAAGAACTTTCGGAACTTTTGCCGCTTATTAACTTTTGGCTTATGCCTTCAATATTTCCAGCAACATCAGAGGAATTACAGCATAAATACCATTTTATTATGAAAATATTAGATTATATGGGATTGCCAATTTTTGATGATGAAATGATATCTTTTACAGAAAAATTTATAACCGATATTTCAGAGAAAGGAGGAAAAAAGTCATGACACAAAAATTATTTACAAAAAATTTTATTCTTCTTATTTTGGGGCAGCTTACATCCTTGTTTGGAAATTTTATATTAAAACTGGCATTATCAATGTATGTATTGGAAGTGACAGGTTCAGCCACTATATTTGCAGGGATAGTATCTGCTGCAACGATTCCTACAATACTTCTTTCTCCGTTTGGCGGTATTCTTGCAGATAGGGTAAACAGAAGAAATATGATGGTTGCATTAGATACTTTAACAGGGATATCCGTTTTGTGTGCAGCCTTAATTTTGTCGGAAAGCAATGACCTTCTAGTTATTGGAGTATTGCTTGTGATACTTTCTGTTTTAGGTGCATTTGAAACACCCACAGTACAAGCGTGTATTCCAACGATGTTACAGGGGGATAACATTATAAAAGGAAATGCTGTTGTTAATCAAGTAGCTTCCTTATCTTATTTAATTGCGCCTATGTTAGGAGGTGTTCTATATGCTGTGGTTGGCTTGAAATCAGTTATGGTGGCAAGTGTAGCCTGTTTTTTTATTACAGCACTGTTTGAATGTTTTATAAAATTAAAGTATCAGCGTTCACATAGCAAAGAAAACATATTGTTGCTTATTAAGCATGATTTCTTATCAAGTGTGCAATATATTTCAAAAGAACAAAAACATATTGGAAAAATGCTGCTTTTAACCGCTTTTTCAAGGTTTTTTGTGATGGGAATTATTATTGTTGGATTGCCTTATATCGTGCGTAATATTCTTGGGTTTAATGCAAAATATTATGGTGCTGCTGAAAGTGCGTTAGCTATTGCCACAATTTTAGGAAGCATTGCAGCAGGGATTCTTACAGAAAAATTTAAAATACATAAATTATCCTTCTTGCTTGCTTCACTTGGTATTTTTATGATTCCTGCGGGGCTTGCTTTTCTTATCCCAATTCATTCTATAACAAGGTATATTATCAATATTGTTTCATTTTGTGGTATGCAGATAGCAATTAGCATTTTTTCAATTTTTACAGTTTCCTTGATACAGCAAAGAACACCCAATCATTTAATTGGTAAAGTTATGGCATATACATCTGCAATTACTTTATGTGTTCAGCCTGTGGGACAAATCGTATATGGATTTTTATTTGATAGATTTAGCGATGCAGTTTATCTTGTTTTAATTCCAACTGGTATTATGGTATGTGTTTTAGGATTATCTGCAATAAAATTTTTTAAAATGATAGAGAAAGAACAACAGGGGATTTAAAGTTATAAATGTGTTAAGCGGATATTCACAATCCGCTACGCTGCTTGCCTAAACCACCTATCTATTATCGCAGCTTTTCAGTGGGAGCTTATACGCCCAATGAAACAAGCAAGTCCCTTTCACTTATGTCTTTGCAGTATTGAAGTGGGGGATTTTCTTGACGAGGTTAAAATACAGCAAGAATAATGAAAAAATGGAAGTTTTTTTGTATTACAATATTTTATTGGAAGAAACACAATAGATATTATTTTTTTTTAAAGATATAAGTATAAAGCAATAACACCAAGAAAGTGTGATTATACTTAAGAAAAATGGGAAGTAAAGAAGAAAGGACAATATTTAATGCAACGTCAAATTAGTATGGTTTCGCAGGCTATTTGTTATATTGAAGATAATCTATATAATAAATTAGATTTAGATATAGTAGCAATGGCATTGTATTATTCTAAATTTCATCTGCATCGCATTTTTACAAAAACAGTTGGGATGACTCTCCATGATTATGTAAAGAGACGACAGCTTACAGAAGCAGCAAAATTATTGATTTTTTCTAAAAAGCCCATTATTGAAATCGCTTTTATTAGTGGATATGAAAGTCAGCAAGCATTTACAGACAGTTTTAAGGCAATGTATAAAACAACACCTGCAAAGTTTCGTAAATTGAAAGAATTTTATCCGTTGCAGCTTAAAATTCATTTGAAGGATGAACTTGCAAAAATAGATTTTACAAAAGAGGATATCAAGTTTGCTGTGTCTGCTGATATAGATGATTGGATGGAGTTGGTAAAACTTACAGTTAATGGATATCCATGCTTAGATAAAATGGAATATATTAGCAAATTACATCAATATATTGCAAAAAAGAAGGCTTTAATATTGCGGGATGGCAGGTCTGCCATTGGAATTATGGGATTTTCATATAATACGGGAAATATTGATTTTTTAGCGGTTCATCCACAGTATCAATATTTTGGCATTACAAAGTTATTTATTGATAAACTTATGGACAAACAGTTTTATGGCAAAGAAATTACGTTGACAACATATCGTGCAGGTGATAAGGCAGACATAGAATATCGTGAGGAATATTGTCGGCTTGGATTTGAACAACGAGAATTGCTTGTAGAGTATGGGTATCCAACACAGTGTTTTGTGCTTCTTCCAAAAAATAAGGAGGCATCTGATAATGACAGAAGTACAAAAAAATCCGTTAGCTAAAAATTTTAATGTATCCTCTCTTATTAAATTTGCTTTTCCAAGTATCATTATGATGTTGTTTATGGGGTTATATACGATAGTAGATACGATTTTTGTAGCTCGTTTTGTAAATACAAATGCTTTGTCATCTATTAATATTGTCTGTCCTATTATCAATATTATTGTTGGATTGGGAACAATGCTTGCAACAGGAGGAAGTGCAATTGTCGCAAAGAAAATGGGAGATAAAAAAATAGATGAAGCTAGAAGTAATTTTACACTTATTGTTATCACAGGGATAGTTGTTGGACTGGTGATTGTGTTTGTTGGACTTTTATTTGTTGATAAAATTATCTGGACATTGGGAGTAAGTCAGCTTTTATTTCCATATTGTAAAGATTATTTGACAATACAATTGATTTTTGCTGTTTTCAATATTATGCAGGTTTTATATCAAAATTTATTTGTTACAGCAGGAAAGCCGACATTAGGACTAATCCTTTGTGTTGCAGCAGGACTTGCCAATATTGTTTTTGATTATATTTTTATTGTTTGGTTGCAAATGGGGATAAAAGGGGCGGCGCTTGGCACAGGAATTGGATATACAATACCAACATTTGTAGGCACCCTATTTTTTCTTACAAATAAAAGTGAACTGCATTTTTGCAAACCCAAAATGGATAGAGTTGTTTTGTTAAAAAGTTGTTCTAATGGCATGTCTGAAATGATAAGTCAATTGTCAACAGCAGTGACTACATTTTTGTTTAATGCTGCAATGATGAAACTGTTGGGTGAGGATGGCGTGGCAGCCATTACTGTTATTGTTTATGCAGGATTTTTATTAACAACTTTCTATATTGGTTTTTCTATGGGCGTTGCACCGATTTTAAGTTATAATTATGGCAGTAAAAATATAAAACAATTAAAGAAAGTAGTCCATATTTGTTTTTGTTTTATAATAACAATTTCTATATTTGTATTTTTATGTTGTTTAATGGCAGGAGAAAATATTGCAGCAATATTTGTAAAGAATAATAAAAATGTTTTTGAGATTACAAAAATGGGCTTTACTATTTTTTCATTTAGTTTTTTATTTTCTGGTTTTAATATTTTTACCTCTGCTTTATTTACAGCACTTTCAAATGGAACAGTATCAGCAGTAATATCGTTTTTGCGGACATTAGGATTTATTATAATTTTATTATTGGTTTTACCAAGATTTTTAAATGTAGCAGGTGTATGGTTAGCAATTCCTATTGCAGAATTGTTGACGTTTATATTGGCAATATATTTTATATGGAGATATAACAAATATTATAATTATTGGTGAGAGACCAAGCAGTTGGTGCAAAAGGTTTATTCCTGCGAGCAACGAGCCAAGCGGACATGCTTGCGGCATGTTTGCCTTTCCATTTGGCGACTGCCGCAAGGGTCAAATACTATAGCGTCCTTTGGACGCATTGCAGTTTGCTGCGTAGTACAAGTTTCATGCCCCGTAGCTTGCTACGGGGTATTTGACTTTAACCTCATCAAAGATGTCTCCTCACTTCAATGTTGCAAAGGCATAAGTGGAGGGGGACTTGCGTTGCGATAGTAAAGAGTAAAACATGGATTGATTAAAGATAAAAATTTACAAATGGTGACTGTGAAAAAGTCCCATTTATTGGATATAGAGCCAACAAACAGGTGGATAATTACTGTTTGTTGGCTCTTTTTTTATATAGATGTAGGAAAAATAGAGCAGATAAATAAGCGATGTTTTAATATATAGAAAATTTAACATCTTGAAACAGTAAAGCAGATTGTGAATATCCTTTGATTTTTTGTATAGGAACATAAAACAAAAAAAGTCCATTTTTATAAAAAATAATATATAATGGTTGATTTATTGAACGTTGTTCAATATAATAAAAATTGAACAGTGTTCAAGGAGGGATTATGGATAATAAAGAAATCATCATTCAAGCTACAATAGACCTTATCAATGAGAACGGTGAGAATGTAAATAATATTACAGTGCGACAGATATGTAAAAAAGCAAATGTAGGATTAGGGCTTGTAAATTACCATTTTGGAAATAAAGATAAACTGATAGAATTGTGTGTTGAACGTATCATCAATGGCATTGTTGATAATTTTCGTACTATTGGGGAAAAAACAGAAGGATTTACTCCTTTTGAAAAGCTGGATTATCTTGGAAATATGACGTTGACATTTTTATTTGAACATGCTGCTGTATCAAAAATTTCTATTCTTGCAGATATGAGTATGCCAAAGGAAGATGATAATACACACAGAACATATCTTGCTTATTTGCCGCTTGTGTCCGCTTGTCGTCCAGATTGGAATAAGGAAACGCTTGAGCGAAAAACATTTTATTTGATTACAGTAATGCAGCAATCTTTTTTGCGGCATAAAATGATTTTGCAGTTTTATGGAATGGATTTGAAGAATCCACAAGAACGCAAGGAATTTCATTCAAAAATACTACATGATATTTTGGAGGTATAATTAATGAAAATTACAGTAATAAATGGAACACAAAAGCATGGTGTAACCTATCAGTTAAAAGAGATATTTTTGGAGCAATTCAAAGAAAAAGCAAAAATTACAGAATTTTATCTGCCAAGAGATTGCCCTTCTTTTTGCACAGGTTGTTGCAATTGTATCTTTAAAGGTGAGGATACATGCAAGGATGCGATTTATGTACAAAAAATTGCATCCTCGTTATTGGAAGCTGATTTAATTGTGATGACTTCGCCTGCCTATGTGATGCATACAACAGGTGCAATGAAAGCGCTTCTTGACCATTTTGCTTATTTGTGGATGCCGCATCGTCCAGCGCCTCCAATGTTTACAAAGCGAGCAGTTATCATTACGCAATGTCTTGGCGCGGGAGCAAAGTCTACGGCAAAAGATATCAAACATAGTCTTTCTTGGTGGGGAATTTCTCAAATTAAAGTATTTACAGATAAATTGATGGGAGATATTGTCTGGGATAAACTCACAGAGAAAAAGCGTTTTATGCTTACTAAAAAGATAAGACGATTGTCAAAAAAAATGGTTTGTATCAATTATAAAAAGCCTGCACATGTAAATGTTTTTACAAAGATAAAATTTCTTTTTTGCCGTATGATGCAAAAGTCACTACATAAAAATAATCCAGAATATCTTGATGGAAAGTATTGGACAGAACAAGGGTGGCTTGGGAAGGGTAGAGAATGAAAATGATTTTATTTTAGGCAATTAAGTAATAGTAAAAATTGGATTGATTTTGAAAGAGAAATTTCTCAAATTATAAGGTTAATTGATATAAATATACAAGGTGATAATTTGAGCAATATTACATTAATGATAAAATAAAGTTTTATATAAAATTGTAAAACATAAGACAAAAATGGAGCATATGGAAGTGTTGTAGAATTAATAAATGCCTTAGTAGTATTAATAACAGCTAAGGCAAATTTAAATATGTCATATCAAGTATATATAAGAAGTAGTACTAATCAGAATCGCAAGAAAGTTGAAAATAGATATGTCTTGTAGGTTTAGTTTTATGTTTATGTTTAATATAAAAAATTATTTAAAACTAAAAACTATTTATCTGATTTAAATAGTTCTGGAAGCAGCTCGACAAGTACTGTTTCAATGATTTGTTGATTAATTGCTATGGAAATTTCTAAAATTTTCACAAAAATCATGTCATAAGATAAGCTTTGATTTTGGTTTGTTTCATCTTTAAGTATACTATAAAACAAGTTTTTATAATCAATACAACTAGTGGTTTTAGATAAAGATTCAGAATATCGTTTTTTAAATTCGTCTTTAGTCATATCAATACTCTCCTTTTAATGTACTTGGTGTAGCAACACTTGTAAATATATTATAGAAGAAGGATAAAATTTAAGCAATAGTAGAAAGTTTAATAATAGATTTTAGTAAAAAAGGCGAGGATAACTCTGTAAAATGAATTTTACAGAAAGAAAACGCTCTATGTAGAGGGAAAAGAGATTAGAAAGGTTCTGCGTATGATAAATACGCAAGGCTTTTCTTAATCGGCAAAATATTTTGTAAATAGATAAAACTCTTGAATATGCAAACTTTTATGCTCTGTCAAAAGTTAAAGACTTGTTAAGAATTTCTATGCTATGCTCAGAACATGAAGAAAATAAAACGCAAGAAAAGAGGTATACACTATGTTCTGGAGGATATTGAAAAAAGACCTGAAACGCAAAAAGACCATGAACATCATTCTGCTGCTGTTTGTTATTTTATGTTCAATGTTTGCAGCGGCGGCGATGAACAACATTATAGCTGTGACTGGCGGTATCGAGCATTATTTTGATGCAGCGAATGTCCCCGATGTCAACGTGCATATGTTCAACAGTGAGGAAAACGATTTCGGGGAAAAGGTCGGGGAACTTGCCTGTGTCAGGGAAATAAGGAATGAGCATTGGCTGGTTGTATCCAACTCAAAGTATTTTAGGTATAACGGAAAGGAACTTGATAATTTTACAAATGCTGCGTATTTGATTTCCGATGGTGAAATGGCTATCAACTATTTCGATGAGAACAATCATATCATTGAAAGCGTGGACAAGGGCTGCTTTTATGCCAGCGCTCCTTTTTTACAAAACATTGATATAAAAGAGGGCGACAAGGTTGAACTTGATGTTGGTAACAGTCATCTCACGCTTAAGTTTATGGGGCGGTTCAAAGGTGCGCTGTTTAGTTCGGGAAACTCGAATCCTCCATATCTTATCATGAACTCTACGGACTATGACTATCTTGACAAGGAAGAAGCCACTCATATGATGAATTGTGGGCAGTTTTGTGTAAATACATCAGAAGTTGATGTAATAAGGGAACTTGCAAAGAGCTATGACAGTGTAGTTGTCAGAACACGGGAAGAAAGCAAGAGTATTTATCTCTATGATATGCTTTTGGCTTATCTCTTAATGGTAATCAGCATCGTGCTGATGTTCACAGCCTTTGTGGTGTTACGTTTTACGATAGGTTTTACGATCAGTGAGGAATTTCGTGAGATCGGTGTGATGAAGGCAGTTGGTATCGACAACGGCAGTATAAGAAGTCTGTATATTGTCAAGTATCTTGTAATTACTGTGGTCGGTACGCTGATAGGATATTTCTGCTCTGTCCCTCTTGGGGATATGATGATGAAAAACGTATCAGAAAATATGATTCTCGGCAGCGAGAGCGGCACTCTTATAGGGTTTTTAAGCTCTGGGTTGGTAGTTATCATTATCCTGCTGTTCTGCTACGGCTGCACACGCAGAGTAAATAAACTCTCGCCGATCGACGCGGTAAGAAATGGGCAGACAGGCGAGCGTTTCCAAAAAAAGAACCTTTTGCGCTTAGGGCGCGTGGAGCTGCCGTCAACCGCATTTCTCTCGGTCAATGATGTACTCAGCTCACCGAAACAGTTTTCTATTATAACAGTTGTGTTTACGTTCTGTATACTGTTGATGACGATTATGTCAAATTTTGCATTGACGTTCAAAAGTGAAAAGATACTGCGATTCTTCGATGTATCCGTAAGTGAAGTGCATATCATGGATGTTGAAATAATGGGAGAGGTCATGGTAGATCAGAGTACACATAAGACAATCATTGCAGATACCGAAAAGCTCCTTGCCGATAACGGAATGCCCGGTAAATGCACAATGATGATAGGCGAGCAGTTTGAAGTATCACACAAAGACAAAACAGCAAAGCTTAATTTCGGTGTCATAAAAGGTGAGACAAATGACACGCTTTATGTAGACAAGGGCAGCACTCCACAGAAGACGGACGAGATTGCTGTAACAGCAGGCACCCTCGATGACTTAGGCGCAGAGATCGGCGACAGGGTAACGGCAGTAATTAACGATAAAGAGTATGAGTTTATCATCACAGGAACATATTCCTCGTTCGTCACACAAGCTTTTCTATATAAGGATTTTGACCTCGGACATCTGCCGGCAAGCAATGTGATGGGTTTACAGATACACTTTGACGGCAGTTTTGACAAGGAGCAGATAAACCAAAACATTGAAAAGCTCAAAAGCCTGCTTGAAACTGACAAGGTGTATTCGACCTCGGACTTCATTAATCATTTGACGGGAATGTCCGATACGCTGAATGCAATCAAACAGATGATGATGATCATTACTGTGATTATAACAGCATTGATCGTCATACTTATGGAGCGCTCGTTCATCTCAAAGGAAAAGAGTGAGATTGCACTGATGAAAGCGGTGGGCATCGGGAACGGCAGTATCATCTTGCAGCATTTGCTCAGATTTGTAATTGTATCAGTCATTGCCTGCATCGTTTCTTCGGTGATGCTTATGCCGATTAGCAATATAATGATGAATTGGGTAGGTAACATGGTCGGCGATGTATCAAACTTGAAATGCGATTTTGACCCACTGGAAATATTTATAATCTGCCCAGCAATTCTCATCGGTGTGACTGTCATTGGCTCATTTCTGACAGCACTTTACACAAAAACAATCAAGGCTTCCGATACGGCAAGCATAGAATAGAATAAGTAGGAGGACAACATAATGAATCATACAGTTATACAAACAAAGGGACTTTGCAAGACATATATTGTGAACAAACATCAGAATAATGTGTTAAAAAACGTTAATTTGACGATTAGCGAAGGCGAAATGGTAGCGGTCATGGGACCCTCTGGCTCAGGTAAAAGCACACTGCTCTACTGCGTTTCGGGAATGGACAAAGTGACCGCAGGCGAGGTGTTCTTTAACGGCAGGAAAACGGCAAAGCTTGGTGATAAGGAGCTTGCAAGGCTCAGACTTGATGAAATGGGTTTTATTTTTCAGCAGATGTACATGATGAAAAATCTTTCGGTACTTGATAATATCATTTTTCCTGCGGTAAAGTCGAAAAAGAATAGGGAGAGTCACAGACAGACCGAGGAGCGCGGCAGAGCGCTTATGCACAGGCTTGGCATTGACAATGTGTGCGGTAATGATATTAACGAGGTGTCGGGAGGACAGCTTCAGAGGGCTTGTATCTGCCGCAGTATGATAAATAATCCCAAGATAATCTTTGCCGATGAGCCGACAGGCGCATTAAACCGTGCAAGCTCTGATGAGGTTATGAACGAGCTGCTCTCCCTCAACCGTGATGGTACGACGATTATGTGCGTGACCCACGATTCAAAGGTTGCTGCCAAGTGCAGCAGGGTACTTTACATTGTGGACGGCGGGATTGTCGGTGAAAAAGAAATGGGACATTTTGGTGGCGGTGACAAGCAGATTCGTGACCGTGAAAGAGAACTGAATAACTGGCTTATGGAACAGGGTTGGTGATACTTGCAGAATCTTAGTTGATATGGTACAAGACTTGTAGGAGGTGATCTTATGACCGATATTTTGATAGTAGAAGACGATAAAGAACTAGCCGATTTGCTAACTGACTTTCTGCATGACGAGGGTTATATTACGTCAAGCGTGGACAGTGGAGAGCGTGCCGTGCAGCTTTTTGAACGATATGGTGCAAGGCTTGTGGTGCTTGATATCAATCTTCCTGATGTGAATGGCTTTGCCGTCTGCTCCAAACTTCGGGAAAATGCGGATACTCCTATACTGATTGTAAGTTCAAGGACGGACAAGGAGGATAAGTTGAATGGCTTTGACCTTGGTGCTGATGATTATATAGAAAAGCCCTATGACATTGATATTCTTATTGCTAAGATTAAGGGGATATTCAAACGGCAGTATCAGCGTGATATATTGTCGGCGGACGGTGTGACACTCAATCTTGTAGATAAAACAGCAGTCATTGACGGAAAGCCTATAGAGCTGCCTGCAAAGGAATTTGACCTATTGGCAATTCTGATTAAGAATCAGGGCAAAGCTTTGAAAAAAGAGTACCTGTTCAACACTGTTTGGGGCAGCGACAGCGATTCGGAGCTGCAAACGCTTCATGTGCATATCAATCGCCTTCGCCAGAAGCTTGGTGATAATCCTAAAAATGCAAAGCGTTTGTTGACCGTCTGGGGTGTGGGGTATAAGTTTGTATGAGGGCTTTCAGAAGACTGTGTATTGCAGTGATAATGGTATTTCTTTTGCTGACGACGGTATTGAATCTGTTTCTTATTGGAGTGAAAGACCATAATAAAGGCATTTATCGCGTTGAAGCCAAGCGGATTGCAGATGAGATGGCGGAAACAGGCAATTATGACCTTGAAAAATATCCCCATATTACAGGCGTGTTCAAGGCTGATGACGGTGAACTGTACACCTCCGATGAGCATTATTTGATTATAGAAGCAGATGGTATGTTGTATCGTGTGGAGTATACTGTTGGAAGCGAACAACACAGCATTGCGGCAATAAACTGTGTATTGGGTGCGCTGTTTGTGCTGATGATTGGTTTTTTATATTATATATGGGGGCATATCATCGTGCCGTTCGGCAGGTTGAACGATGTTCCACAGGAGCTTGCAAGGGGCAATCTTGCTGTCCCGATACCAGAGGAAAAAAGCCGTTTCTTCGGAAAATTTACATGGGGTGTAAATCTCCTGCGTGAGAGTATTGAGGACAGCCGCAAAAAAGAAATCACAATGCAGAGGGACAAAAAGCTCTTGCTGCTTTCTCTTTCCCACGACATCAAAACACCTTTGGCGGCAATCAAGCTCAATGCAAAGGTACTTGCTAGAGACTTACACAAGGACGAAGAAAAACGACGTGCTGCTGCCGAGAGTATCAATACCCGTGCAGATGAGATAGAGCGTTTTATTAGCGAAATTACCAAGGCGGCAAGCGAGGACTTTATGAACTTTGAAGTCACACAGGGGGAGGCTTTTTTAAGCGTTATCATCACAAGGATAGATGTAAGATATGCTCCTCAGCTTGCCATAGTGGGAACGGAGTTTGTGATTCAGAAATATGATGATTGTATTCTTTCCTGCGACCCCGACCGTCTTGCAGAGTGTTTGCAAAATCTGATTGAAAATGCAATCAAATACGGTGATGGCAGACGAATTGAGATTAGCTTTGATAAAATGGACGGCTGTGAGCTTATCACAGTATCAAATACAGGCTGTACTCTTGAAGTGAAAGAACTGCCGCAGATATTCGAGAGTTTTCATCGTGGGAACAATGCGGACAAGGTGCAGGGCAACGGGCTTGGACTTTTCATATGCAAAAAGCTGATGGGGATTATGAATGGAGAGGTATATGCTGATATTCATGATGAATGCTTCTATATAACGCTTGTTGTGAAAATGGTGTAAAGTGACAGATGCCTGTTCAGTGGGGGCGAAAGTTGTCTCCTCCATTGTTAGATATAATAAAATCATCTGTTTGTTAGATTTTAATAAGAGAAACTTTCACTTGCCCATAAGGGTAAAAACAAGGGAAAAGGATATATATTTTGAGGTTGAACATGCTTCAAATCTTTGAAGATTAAGGAAAGTTAAAGCAAATAGTAAATAAAATCGGAATTTGTAGGGGAAACTCAATTAGAATTTGAGAAGTTAAAAAAGCAAAATAAAATAAACAATCTGCCGCATGACGGCAAAAAAAGCCGTCATAAGTTAGATACTCGTAAGACAGTATTAGATTTGCTTTTTGGAAATGGCGTAGCATTGGCTATGCCATTTTTCCGTTTTGTAAGTCGTTCATTAGGAACGCAGGGAGTATTCCTATAAGGTCATAGGATATGTCAATCAGTTATTCACTGTGTCTGTTTGAAGTGTCTAGCATATGGACGTAAACTGCTTTTACCATGTCATTCAGTACAATGGGTGTTAGTTCGTCTATGTCAAGATACTTATGTATCTTACTGATGAACTGTTCAATATTTTCTGTCTGTTCTTCTTGTCGGTTAATTTCCTCATTTAGTTACAACAGCTTTTCCCACAGTTCTTCCTGTTCGTAATTGTTAGAGAGCATTTGAAATCTGCTGTTAGAAAGTTTATGATTTTCGTTATTCTTATAAATACGCTTAAATAATCAGCCAAGTTTCGCAATCCGATGTTTCGCTTGTGTCATTTGCCGCTAAGGTTGATCAAATGCTGTCTGTTCAATCAGTACATTGAGCAGGAGTATTTTATCTGATTTAGCTATTCATTATTATTTCTTGCAGTTTTTGTGAACCTTATGGTGTAAAATCAGCTTTGATATGGTACAATGAATGAGTCATATCAAGGCAAGGCTCTTTCCACTACAGAAAGGAGTTTGAAAATATCTGAGAACAGAAATGATTGTTGATGGATATAGTAACTTTCTTCTACTAAACAAGGATGATAAAACGAAAGTAGCGTTGCATATTGAAAATAAAATGCGTTAGACAATGAAGAAATACAAGAAGCTGCACCTCGGATAAACTGTTTCCCCATATTACGCTCATGTATTCCATTTTGTACTAATATGGCAAGTGTGAGCATGGATATCAAGAACTTGCAGTATGTAATGAAACATTCCGATGTAGGCGTTACGTTGAATGTTTATATGCGTGCAAGTGTTGACTGTGCAGTGGAGCAAATGGCGAGAATTATTGATTTTAAAGATACCTATATACACAAAAATCAAAGAAAATCAAGCTGAAGAATACACCAATTTACTACACCACTTGTCTATAAATTTGCGTAGATTTACATAAATTTGTGTGAGATAAAGGCAAAATATAAAATTGAAGAAAAGTGCCAAAAAGCCTGGTATATCAAGGCTTAAAGGCTTATGAAAGGATATAATCAAGATGATAAAAATACTCTTTATCTGTCACGGCAACATTTGCCGAAGTCCAATGGCAGAATTTGTTATGAAAGATTTAGTGAAAAAGCAAAACAGAGAAGCTGATTTTTATATAGCGTCAGCAGCTACAAGCACAGAAGAAATTGGCAATCCAGTATATCCGCCTGCAAGAAAGAAGTTAGCGGAGGTTGGTATTCGTGTTGATGGGAAATATGCTGTACAGTTGAGAAAATCCGATTATAATAAATATGATTACCTTATAGGAATGGACAGTATGAATATTCGTAATATAATGCGTATTATAGGCAGTGATTCAGACAATAAAGTGTATAAGTTAAGGGATTTTACAAACTGTCCTGGCGATATAGCAGACCCATGGTATTCAGGAGACTTTGATACGACTTATAAACAAGTGTTAGAAGGATGTCAGAAATTATTGGAAAGTATTGAGTAAATATAGTAAAACAATATAAAATTTAAAAACCCCCTTTCTCTAAATAATAAATTTTTTATAATATTATTAATAATAAAAAAATATTAAAAATAATATTATAGCGTTGAGAAAGGGGAATTTTTAATAATATACTGATAATTAAATTTTATTATTCGTCTTCAATTTTGCAATGTTTAATAGAATATTGTAATAAAATTCCTATCAGTTCATTCCTACTGCGACCTGTTTTAGATGATAGTTCATCAATTTCAAACACAAGCTCCTCTTTAATTCTAATTGAAAATGTTTTGTAGCCGTCTTCGCCTTTCGGACGCTTCTTTTTAATAATTAAATTCTCCTCATTCATTAGCAATTACCTCCCTATTCATAAATATATATTTGATGAGCAAATCAACATATGTTATTATGAGTGTTATAAAATATGTTTTGTAGAAATAATCCTATATAAATTATTTACAATGTAAAAAATAATAAAATAGATAAATTCAAGTTTTTTTAGGTAATATTTGGAATTGCAGAAAAGTTGATAAATATAAAAAAATTGTTTTTTAACTTAAAAATGTTTTGCAAAAAAATACTTGCGTTATAGTGTATAAAAAAGTTACAATAACAATATATATGCAAATTCGATTAAATTAAGGAAGGATTAGATTTTCATGGATATTGAAGAAAAAACGATATTAATAGCAGATGATATGGAGGTTAATCGTGATATTATAAAATTGATTTTTGAAGAGCAGTTTAATATCCTTGAAGCTGCAGATGGTAAAGAAACAATCGAACTTTTAGACGCTCACCATGATAAGATTGTAATGTTATTTTTGGATTTGATAATGCCTGAAAAAACAGGATTAGAAGTTATGGAGCATATGAAAAATAAGGGATATATGAGTACAATTCCTGTTATTATGATTACAGGTGAGGCTACTGCCGAAGCAGAGGAGCAAGCATATGTCTATGGTGCTTCTGATGTTATATATAAACCTTTTAATGCAAGAGTTGTTATGCGCCGAACAATTAATATTATGGAATTGTTTGAAAATAGAATTAATATAGAAACAAAACTTAAAGAGCGAACAAAGGAGCTTGTTGCTGTACAGGCAAAGCTTCAAAATAATAATGAATTTTTGATAAATGCGTTAAGCTCTGTTGTGGAATTTAGAAGTTTAGAGTCTGGGGAACATATAAAAAGGGTACGATATTTTACTCGTATTCTTTTGAATTATTTAAAAGAATATTATCCAGAATATAATTTGACTAAGGAACAAATTGATTTGATTGTGAATGCATCCATATTGCATGATATTGGTAAGATTGCAATTCCTGACAGTATTTTGTTAAAGCCTGGAAAGCTTACTAAAGATGAATTTGAGGAAATGAAAAAACATACAATATATGGCTGTGAAATTTTGAAAAACTTTAGACAGGAAGATAGTGATTTTTATCGTTATTGTTATGATATTTGTCGTCATCATCATGAGCGATATGATGGCAATGGCTATCCAGATGGCTTAGTGGGAGAGGATATTCCTATTTGGGCGCAGGTTGTGTCTATTGTGGATGTGTATGATGCGTTGGTTAGTAAGCGTGTGTATAAAATGCCATATGCAGAAGATGAGGCGGTCCGAATGATTCATGATAATGAATGTGGTGTATTTTCACCAAAAATTTTAGATTGCTTTGATTTGGCAAAATTGGATTTGTTTAAAACATCAGAATTGCTTTCTTATGCAGATTCTAATAGAGGAAGAGAATAAGAAATTTGGATTTTTTAGATAAATGTATACATATTCATATTATTTCTTAAAATAATATATAATGGTAAGCTATAAATATATTTAAATTATAAATGATTAACATATAAATGAGCTGTTGCAAGAAAAATTTTTTATGTAAAATTTTTTATCTTGCACCAGCTCATTTGTATTTTTATCAATTTGTTATAAAGTATAAATTTTAATATTAAAATTCATCTTCTAATTATTTTATGATAATAGGTTTATAATTGTGGAACTATTAGAAAAAAGTTTTTAATAAAATTGTTGCACTAAAGATTAAATATATAAGAGATTGTCCAATTTTATATTTTAAAATATTTTGTGCAAGATTTCCTTAATACAACAATTTTATAAGATTTTTATTGTGTAAGAAATTCCTTTTTTATTTAGAAAGCCTTGAAATCAAATTTGGTAGAGTGATTTCAAATTTGGTGCCATACCAATGACTATTGTCCTGAATGGTATGAATCATACATTCTAAAGTGTAATCACAAGCAATTTTAACAGCATCGTAAACGTCGTTATTTTTTAATAATACCCCAGTAAATGTAGAGGCAAAAACATCTCCTGTACCATGACAATTTTGTGGTAATTTTTTGTGTTTATAGTATGATTTTGTTGTGTCATCATAAATGATAACTCCTGTATAATTATGGGCAAAGTTAATGCCAGTCAATATAATTGTTCCAGGGCAAAAAGTTTTTAATTTAGATAACATTTTATCAATATAAGATTCCTCATATTCTTCCCTGTAATCGGTATCCGTCAACAGACAAAGTTCAGTAAGATTTGGAAGTAAATAATCGGCTTCTTCACATAGCTTTTTCATGGGCTCAACATAAGATTGGTCAAATCCTGTATATAATTTTCCATTGTCCGCCATTGCAGGGTCAATAATTTTAAGACAGTTAGCGTTGGCAGTTGATTTCATAATATTTTTAACATATTGAATCTGCTTACGATTTCCAAGATATCCTATATAAAATGCATCAAATTTGATCTGTTCTTTATTCCAATATTGCTCAATAATTGGCATATCTTCTGTCAAATCTCGAAAGCTAAAATGGTTAAATGCCGTATGAGCAGACAGTACAGCAGATGGCAATACGGCTGTTTCATGTCCACATGCTGATAGAATAGGAAGTGCTACCGTAAGTGAACATTGTCCAACACAAGAAATATCTTGGATAGTTAGTAAACGCTTATAAGGGGTTATCATATTTTGATTACTCCATTACTTTTTTAATTGCCTCTAACAGTTCATCGTATGTTTCATATGCCATAAGATTTGGGTTATCTGCTTTAATTTTATCTGTGCTTTTAAAAAGAAAACCAGCTTTACTAGCATGAATCATACCAAGGTCATTATAGCTGTCACCACTGGCAATTGTTTCATAACCGATAGACTGGAGAGCTTTTACTGTGGTGTATTTAGAGTTTTCTATTCTCATTTTAAAGCCTGTAATTTCACCATTTGGGGCAACTTCAAGTGAATTGCAAAAGATTGTAGGCCATCCTAATTTTTTCATTAAAGGGGTTGCAAATTGTGTAAATGTATCACTTATAATAATTACCTGTGTGATAGAACGAAGTTCATCAAGAAATTCTTTTGCACCAGGAATAGGATCAATCGTAGCGATGGTATCTTGTATTTCTTTAAGACCAAGATTATGTTGTTTAAGAATCTCTAAACGCCAATTCATAAGTTTGTTATAATCTGGCTCATCCCGTGTTGTTCTTTTTAATTCAGGGATATTGCTTGCCTCTGCAAATGCAATCCATATTTCTGGTACTAATACACCTTCAAGGTCTAAACAGGTAATATACATAATAATTTCCTCCAAAATATTATTGATTTGATGTACTGAAATTTTCAGTAATTGTTTGTTATTATAGCATAGTGTTTTATATAGTGTCAAAAATATTAAAATATAATTATAGGTAAGAAAGGATATGTTTATTATAGTATTATGTTATGTATGAGATTGATATAATAATTTTGTATAATTGAGCTATAAAGTGCATTTGCAAGATTTTAAAGTTTATACATGAGATTAATATAATAATTAATTATAATATAGAAGTTTACTTTGTGAATTATTGATACCTTACTATGATATAATATCATAACATAGATAGTTGTTTTAAAATTTATAAAGTTAATTTTTGTGAAAATTTACATAAGTTTTATGATATAATAGCCACAATAAAGCTGTGGTGTAAAAGTTTGTTTTGCAAACTTCTGCCTTCTTAGTAACATTAAAGTTTGTTTTGGAAATTTATGATATTGGGTTATATAAAATTTATCAATATAATATATATTAAAAAATAGTTTATAAAATTTTTAATATTTTTAAAATATCAATATATATTATTTTAAAACGATTGCTTTAAAATTAAATATCAATAAATTTAAAAGGAAAAATGTTTGTAAATATAAATTATTTAAAGTATATAAAGATAAAAACATAATAGTGTGTATAGAAAATAATTTTTTGTAAATTCAATAAAATTTAATTGATAAATATATGTCTATAAAAATAACAAATTACTTTAGATTTGTAGATTGAATAAGGAGTAAAAATAAATATGGAAGAAATTGCATTAATACCTCAAATTGATATTAGACTAGCCCAAAAAGCAGATGCATATTATTTGTTGGATATATATTCATACTATGTAAAAAATACGGCAATTTCATTTGAATATGAGGTGCCAACGGTGGAGGAATTTGGTGATAGGATAGTAAAAATTAGTGAAAAATATCCTTTTCTTGTAGGGGAACTTGATGGACAGATTATAGGTTATACATATGCAGATACATTTAAAAGCAGAAAAGCTTATGATTGGGCTGTTGAATCATCAATATATGTTGATAATAATTATAAAGGGATGGGAATTGGAAGGCAGTTGTATGAGGAACTTGAAGATTGTCTTAAATCACAAGGAATTGTTAATATGAATGTCTGTATTGCCGTTCCAGAAGTGCCTGATGAATATCTTACCAATGACAGTGAGTTATTTCATGAATGTTTGGGGTTTTATAAAGTGGGACAATTTAATAACTGTGGATATAAGTTTAATAGGTGGTATCATATGGTATGTATGGAAAAAATGATAGGCGCGCATCTTGATAGACAGCCTCCTATAAAAAAATTTGTCAATACTATTAAGTATACACATTATGTAGAAAGGTCAAGGAAAAAACAATATAGTTGATTCTTGTACTATATTATTAGAATAATAGTTTAATGTGATATACTCCCATCACTTTAGAAGTGTCGGTCTTCTTACTAAAAGAAAATAAAAAATTAAAAAAATTATAATTTGGTAGTTGACAAGATGATATTTCTATGTAACAATACACATGAATTAAATATAACAATTATGTCCCTTATTATGAGTGGTGGAGATACATAGGATCGATGAAGCCCGGCAACCCCATAATTTTTGGAAGGTGCCAACCTGAGCGGAGATGTGCTGTAGTGTAAATTGCAGTAATTCGAACAATAAGAGGATTTCCAGTCAGATGATTGCGAGTCCTTTGATAAGGGCTCGTTTTTTGTATGTAAGGCACATATATGTTTTAAAAATAAGAAAAGATAAAAGATTGAAATTTTCAATCACAGGATTTGTGTTTGTGCGCTGCTTGTCACAAATCTGCAAGAATTTTAGTTCTTTAAGCAAAAGCAACGCAGAAATGAGGAAAAAATGGAAAAAAGATTATTTACTTCAGAATCCGTAACAGAAGGTCATCCTGATAAAATTTGTGACCAGATTTCAGATGCTGTGCTTGATGCAATGTATGCACAAGATCCATATTCAAGAGTAGCTTGTGAGACGCTTACAAATACAGGATTTGTAGTGGTAATGGGTGAAATTACAACAAAGGCAAATGTAGATATTACACAGATTGTAAGAGATACTATATGTGAGATTGGTTATGATAATTCAGAGAAAGGTTTTGATGGAAATACATGTGCTGTATTATTAGCATTGGACAAGCAGTCGCCAGATATTGCGATGGGTGTTGATAAGTCTTATGAAGTAAAGAATGGGGATGAAGATGCACTTATTGATTCGATTGGTGCTGGTGACCAAGGAATGATGTTCGGTTATGCAACCAATGAGACAGAAGAATATATGCCATATTCTGCTGCCCTTGCACAAAAACTTTCAAAGCAATTGACAAAGGTGCGTAAAGATGGCACTCTTGCTTATTTGAGAGCAGATGGAAAAACACAGGTTACAGTTGAATATGACGAAAATAATGTACCTGTTCGTTTGGATGCGATTGTTGTATCTTCACAACATGCACCTGAAGTAACACAAGAGCAGATTCATACTGATATTAAAAAGTATGTTATTGATGAAATTGTAGATAAGAATATGATTGATGAAAATACAAAAATCTTTATCAATCCTACAGGAAGATTTGTTATTGGCGGACCAAATGGAGATAGTGGTCTTACAGGACGTAAGATTATTGTGGATACTTATGGTGGTGCTGCAAGACACGGCGGCGGAGCATTTTCTGGTAAGGACTGCACAAAGGTTGACCGTTCAGCTGCGTATGCTGCACGTTATGTTGCAAAAAATATTGTGGCAGCAGGTATTGCAGATAGATGTGAAATTCAGCTTTCATATGCAATTGGTGTTGCACATCCTACATCTATTATGGTTGAAACATTTGGAACAGGAAAGATTGAAGATGCTAAAATTGTAGAGGTTATCAGAAATAATTTTGATTTAAGACCAGCAGGAATTATTAAAATGTTAGACCTTAGAAGACCAATTTACAAGCAGACTGCTGCATATGGTCATTTTGGAAGAATTGATTTAGACCTTCCATGGGAAAAACTTGATAAGGTTGATGACCTTAAAAAAGCACTTAACTAATTCAATAACTATAATAGTACAATATAATAAAGAAGTTTTTAAATGAATAAAAAACAACTGTGTATTTTGCACAGTTGTTTTTTTTAATCACATTAAAGAAAAAAGTGAATTGAAAATATTATTTAACTGCACAGATTTGTGCTAAATAAGTTGCAATTTTTAAAACAATCTAAAAATATTTTTGTGTTTTTATTAAAAAATGAAAAATAATTAAATTTTCTCTTTTAAATTTCAAAAAGGTTGTATATAATGATAACTAGTCGCAAAATGCGATACATTCGTATGTATGATATAGTTACTTATTTGAGTTTATTTCCGCGAGTAATGAGCTAAGTGCTATACAAAAGTCAGCTTTTGGCTGTTTTGCATATTAGTGAATACTGCGATGGTCAAATATTTTGTTAATTTATTGTGACATATTTGACGGATATAGAAGATTTGTGATACAAACATGAAAGGGGATTCTGTGATGTTATCTACAGACATTGGTATTGATTTAGGAACAGCTAGTATTTTAGTTTATATAAAAGGTAAAGGTGTTGTTTTAAAAGAGCCTTCAGTTGTTGCATTTGACAGAGATACAAATAAAATTAAGGCGATAGGGGAGGAAGCTCGCCTTATGCTTGGCAGAACGCCGGGTAATATTGTGGCGGTCAGACCATTAAGACAAGGTGTTATTTCAGATTATACCGTGACAGAAAAGATGCTTAAATATTTTATTCAAAAAGCGATTGGCAAAAGAATGTTAAAAAAGCCAAGAATTAGCGTTTGTGTGCCTTCTGGTGTGACAGAGGTAGAGAAGAAAGCGGTAGAAGACGCAACATTGCAGGCAGGAGCCAGAGAAGTTGCAATTATTGAGGAGCCTATTGCAGCGGCAATAGGTGCTGGTATTGATATCGCTAGACCATGCGGCAATATGATAGTCGATATTGGCGGCGGTACAACAGATATAGCGGTTATATCACTTGGCGGTATTGTTGTAAGTACATCAATCAAGATTGCTGGAGATGATTTTGACGAGGCACTCGTTCGATTCATGAGAAAAAAGCATAATCTTCTTATTGGAGAACGAACAGCAGAGGACATTAAAATTAATATTGGTTCAGCATATCAAAGAGCAGAGATTGCCGTGATGAATGTAAGAGGACGTAATCTTGTCACAGGTTTGCCTAAAACGGTTGAAGTGACATCAGAAGAGACGGAAGAAGCATTGAGAGAGGCAACTTCACAGATTGTTGAAGCAGTCCACAGCGTTTTGGAAAAAACACCTCCAGAACTTGCATCGGATATTGCAGACAGGGGCATTGTCCTTACTGGCGGCGGCGCATTATTAAATGGATTAGAGGACTTAATTGAGTCAAAAACAGGAATTAATACAATGACAGCAGAAGATCCAATGACATGTGTAGCTATCGGAACAGGTAAATTTATAGAATTTTTATCTGGACATAGAGAAGATTAAAGGAAGATTGTAATTTTAGTAATAAGTATTTTTTAGTATTTATTATTTAATTATAGATAAAATTAAAATAAATTTTGGGCTTTAGCAACAGACATTTTTATAGGACATGTAATTAAATAGAGAAAAATTAAAGTAAACTTTTCGTTTTAATGAATCAATACTTTTATAGGATTTATAATTGAATGAAAGAAAATTAAAGTAAATGTCTAACTTTAATAATAGATGTTTTTACAACATTTTAAATGAAATGATAGGAAAGATTAACACAAATTTATAGTTTTATGTATAAAACACTATTTTTATATTGTAAATATTTTTGTATAATTGACAAATTATATCATAAAAATAAAGTTTTGCACTTTTATGCAGGTAAGCTATTAAGTTTTTGCAAATTGTGACGATATTGCTTACAGGCGATTATTTATTAATGAAGGAACGAGGTGAAATTATGGTTAAAGGATTGTACACTGCATATACAGGTATGGTGGATAGCCAACGCAGAATGGATGTTATTACCAATAACCTTGCAAACTCTTCAACGACAGGTTATAAGAAAGAGGGATGTACAACAAAATCATTTGATGAGATGTTTGGCATTAAGATTAAGGATAGAACGGTTGGCACCCTTAACCAGAGGATTGGTAAACTTTCACTTGGAGCTAAGATTGGCGAAACATATCGAGACTGGACACAAGGTTCTCTTATCAACACAGATAGTACATATGATTTTGCATTGGCAGATAAGGGATTTTTTAATATTTCCTTTACCAGTAAAAGTGGAGTGACATCAACCATGTATTCCAGGGATGGGTCGTTCCAGATGAACGCAGAAGGTTATCTGGTTACCAAGGATGGTGATTATGTATTAGGTGAGAGTGGCGCACCCATTCAATTACCTACAAATATAGCAGAATTGAAGGTTGAAAAGACCGGCGAGATATATGCTGATAATATGTATGTTGATACATTTTTAATAACCGATTTTGAAGATTATAATTATCTTGAAAAATATGGTGAAAATCTATTTCGAGCAGTAGAGGGAGCAACACAGACGCCAGATGTTAATGCGGCTGTTATTCAAGGTTACAAGGAGGCTTCTAATATCAATGTTGTTTCGGAGATGGTTGAAATGATAAGTCTTGCCAGAGAATATGAAAGCAATCAAAAGCTTATTCAGACCGTTGATAGCATGTTAGGCGGTATGGTAAGTATGTCTGAATTATAATAGAAAGGAAGATAATTATGGTTAGGTCGTTATATTCTGCTGCATCAGGTATGATAGCACAGCAGACAAATGTAGATGTTATTTCACATAACCTTTCTAATGTTAATACAGTAGGTTATAAAGGTCAAAGCGCTAGTTTTAAGACGTTGTTGTATCAAGATTTGCAGGCGAGAACAACAACAGCAAATGGAGAGTTTAAGCCAGTCAGCGCACAAGTTGGACTTGGTACAAGAGTGTCTTCTATAACTTCTCATTACACACAAGGTTCTGCTATGGAGACTGAGAGCAACACCGATTTTTTAATTAATGGTGATGGTTTCTTTGCTATACAAAATTTGGATGGAGAGACTGTATATACAAGAAATGGTAATTTTTATTTTGCTATTGATGCACAAGGTTCTGCTTTATGTACAGCCGACGGCTGTCCTGTTTTAAGTTCAGATGGTATGCCAATTGTGCTTACATCAGAGTATAATCCTTTAAAGGTTACATTTGATGCAGACGGTAATGCTTGTTATCCAGACGAGGCAGGTAATCCTCAGCCAATAGGCGGTATGCAGATTGCATTGTTCCAGTTTACAAATCCTTCTGGTCTTGAAAAGATTGGTGACAACTATTTAAGAGCCACCGATGCATCGGGAGTACCATTGAATGAGGCTTATGATGATATTGGCAAAAAGAGCGCTTTAAAGTCAAAATATCTTGAAGGTTCTAATGTCAATGTTGCAACAGAGATGGTTAATTTGATTATAGCACAGAGAGCTTATGAACTTTGTTCTAAGGCAATTACTACATCAGACACCATGATGGAGCAGGCAAACAATCTTAAAAGATAATAACCAAAGCATAGCTGCGGTGTAATAATTTCGGCAAAAGTCAAGCGCTTGTGATATGACAAATTATACAATAATAAATTTTGATTTTTTTTGCAAAACACAGCATAGAAATGAGGGCAAATATGGATAATTTTATAAATGGTATTTCATCAACATATGCTAACAATATATATAATCCATCAACAAATGCTATTGAAGACAAGATAAATAACAGTGACTTGTCTAAGGCAACCGATGAGGAGCTTATGGAAGTCTGCAAAGACTTTGAAGGATATTTTGTAGAGCAGATGTTGAAGGCAATGATTAAGATGTCTAAAGTAGACGGAGGCTCTGATGACAATATGTATTCAGGGCTGTTTGGTGTGACAGGAAGTTCCGATACAGGCATGAGTACGCTTTCAAGTTATTTTGGAGATGAGATGATAAAGAATGTAGCTGATAAAGTGGTTGATTCTAATGGCGGCGGTGGACTTGGACTTGCACAGCAGTTATATGAACAAATGAAGAGAAATTATGCTGTGGAAGAAATTGAATGAAGTGGTATAAGAATGAAGTATGGCAGGGTTTCAAGTAATAAGCAAAAAGAGGATTTGGAACGGCAAATAGAGAATATGAAATTGTGATATAGAAATAATTGACAACACTGAAAAATCAGAACATAAAGAAATTAGAAAAACAAAAACGTAGGTTACAGCGTTCGATGTCAAGAAGATATGAGAAAAATAAGAAAGGAGAACGTTACTGTAAAACACGTAACATTATAAAAAGCGAAAAAAAACTTTTCAATTTAAATCACAGACTAGCAGACATTCGTCAAAATTATTTACATCAAACAACATCTTCTATCATAAAGCGAGAACCAAGTTTTATCTGCTTAGAAGATTTGAATGTAAGTGGAATGATGAAAAACAAGCATTTATCCAAAGCAGTTCAGCAACAAGGATTCTATGAATTTAGAAGACAGATTAAATACAAATCGGAATGGAAAAATATTCAAGTAATTATTGCAGACCGATTTTTTCCGAGTTCTAAATTGTGTAGCTGTTGTGGAAACATAAAAAGAAATTTAAAGTTGTCAGAGCGTATTTATCAATGTGAATGTGGAAATGTAATGGATAGAGACTATCAAGCTGCTTTAAATTAAAAAAAATATGGAGAAATGTTTTTAAAACAGCAATCTGTAGCATAACACTTTTTAAGTTATCACAGATATGTACTGATACGTTAGTTAGGAATTTACGCCTATGGAGAGTACAAAGAAGTTCAAGAACTTCTTTTGAACTTTGTGAGTAGTATATGAATTTATTTATTACAAAAGCATACTCGTTGAAGTAGGAATGAAACATAAGAGTTTATAATTTTTTATAAGTTTTCAGTAACGGTTCATTGACGTGGATTATGAAACTGTAAAACACGTTGAAGGATTTGTTGAAAATATTATATTTCGCAATGAGGACAATGGATATACGGTATTTAACATAATTTATAAAAATGAAGATATTACCTGCGTTGGTGTATTGGGGTACATTAGCGCAGGTGAATTTATCGTTGCTGAGGGGAATTTTGTAAAACACCCATCTTATTATATGCAGTTTACAATCACATCTTATGAATTTAAGGCGCCGTCAGATGAAAATTCTGTAAAGCGTTATCTAAGTTCTGGCGCAGTCAAAGGTATAGGGGAGAAAATGTCTGAAAATATTGTCAATAAATTTGGTGACGATACTTTTAGAATTATGGAAGAAGAACCAGAACGTCTTGCAGAAATTAAGGGAATTAGCATAAAAAAAGCAATGGAAATAGCAGAGCAGTTAAATGACAAAAAGGAATTGCGAAATGCTATGATGTTTATGCAAAAATATGGCATAAGCATGAAGATGGCTAATAAAATCTATTCAAAGTATAGTTCAAATATATATAAAATATTAAAAGAAAATCCTTATAAATTGGCGGATGATATTGATGGCATTGGATTTAAGATAGCGGATGAAATTGCAGCAAAAGTAGGGATTCGGGCAGATTCCGATTTTCGGATTAAGAGTGGAATATACTATTGTCTTTATCAGGCAGTAGCGCAAGGTCATGTGTATTTGCCCATAGAAGAACTGTTTACACAAGTAAAAAGTCTTTTATTGATTGAGATGCCAAATTTTGATGATTGTCTTATTGACATGGCTATTGATAATCGCATCGTAATTAAAAAGATACAGGATAAACAATGTGTCTATGCAGCAAGATATTATCATATGGAAATGGGTGTTGCAAAGTTATTGAAAGATTGTGATATAGAGTATGATTGCCCTGATAAAGAAATTGATGAGAGAATATCGCATATAGAACATTTATTAGAAATTCATTTAGATGATATTCAAAAGACGGCTGTAAAAACGGCTGTTCATAATGGTCTTATGGTTATGACAGGAGGTCCTGGCACAGGAAAAACAACGACAATTAATGCCATTATACAGTATTTTCAGATGGAAGGCATGGATATACGTCTTGCTGCGCCTACTGGCAGAGCGGCAAAACGAATGACAGAAACATGTGGCTATGAAGCGCAGACCATACACAGACTGCTTGAGGTGAGCGGCAAAACCGTAGGTGAGTTGACAGCAAAAACGCATTTTGAAAGAAACGAAGATAACCCATTAGAGACGGATGTTATTATTGTTGATGAGATGTCTATGGTTGATGTTAGTCTTATGAACTCATTATTAAAAGCGGTTGCAGTAGGAACAAGGCTGATATTGGTAGGCGATACAGACCAGCTTCCAAGCGTAGGGGCGGGCAATGTATTAAAAGATATTATTGCATCGAAAGCATTTCCTGTTGTCAAGTTAGAAAAAATATTTCGTCAGGCAGCAGAAAGTGAAATTGTGACACATGCCCATGAAATTAATAAGGGAAAGAAAGTTGTTCTTAATAAATATAGCAAAGACTTTTTATTTGTACACCGAAAGACGCCAGAAGAAATTATTAATGCAATGTACACATTGATTAAGGACAAATTGCCAAAGTATGTAGGTGTTGATGTGGGGGAACTTCAGATATTGACACCTTCAAGAAAGTCCTCCGTAGGAGTTGAGCGGCTAAATCAATTGATGCAGGAACGATTAAACCCTCCAAGTCCTTCAAAGATGGAAAGGAAAGTAAAAGATATTATTTTTCGTGAAAACGATAAAGTGATTCAAACAAAAAATAATTATCAGCTTCAATGGGAAAAGCGAAATAAAAACAATATAGTTTATGATACAGGCAGCGGTGTTTTTAATGGGGACACAGGAATTATACAAAAAATTAATGTTTTTTCAGAACAAGTACTTATAAAATTTGATGATGCAAGAGAAGTGGTTTATGATTTTGATATGCTCGAGGAATTAGAACTTGCATATGCTATTACTGTACACAAATCACAAGGAAGTGAATATCCGGCAGTGATTATTCCAATGTATTCAGGACCAAGACTTCTTATGAATAAAAATTTATTGTATACAGCAGTGACAAGAGCAAAAAAATGTGTGTGCTTGGTTGGCAATGAAGATGTGTTTCATCAAATGGCAGAAAATGAAGCAGAGCAAAAAAGATATTCTTCACTGGATATACGAATTAAAGAGATATTATTTAATGAATAAAGGGTTTAAAATAGACATTTTTAGAAAGGTATTTTATTGATTGATTCAACACAAAATAATAAATAAAGCCATAAAGTTTATGGTAAATAGCATATATCCTTTGGCATGTCCGCTATGCGGCAAGCCGACAGATAAAAGGATGGATGTCAACTGTTCGGCATGGCAGGAATATGGCGATTTGTGCAGTAATTGCACAGATAAAATAAAACCGATAAGCAAAGCGCAATGTATGAAATGCGGAAAAATTTTAAATGATGATGACAGTGAATATTGTTATGATTGTAAACATACAAGACATGAATATACACAATGTATTGCAGCGTTGCCTTATGAAGGGGAGATAAAACAATCCATATATCGTTTTAAGTATGGTGGTTGTCGAGAATACGCATGGTGGTATGCAAATATTATAGAAAAATATTGTGGAAGACAGATAAGGATATGGAATCCAGATATTATTGTTCCTGTTCCAATGTATCATACAAAGGAAAAAGTAAGAGGATATAACCAAACGGAGCTGATAGCACAAAATTTATCAAAATTATTAGGTGTTGATATAGATACTAAATTATTGTTTAGAATTAGAAGAACAGCACCTATGAAAAAACTTCATGCAATAGAACGAATAAAAAATCTTGAAAATGCTTTCCTTGTAAAAAGGAAAATGGTAGAATATAATAAGGTACTTCTTTTAGATGATATATATACTACAGGAGCAACACTTGATGCCTGTGCAAACGCATTGAAAAGACAGGGAGTGAAAGAAATATATGGTGTCTGTCTGTGCATTGGAAGAGGATTTAGTTAATTTGTATATTGCTGTTTAACAGCGGAATGGGGGAAAGATACTATGGATGTAAGGAATTGTAGAGTATGTGGACGTTTATATAATTATATTGGCGGCGCATATAGAAATATGTGCCCTAGCTGCGTCAGCGCACTTGAAGATAAATTTCAAGATGTTAAAACATATATAAACGATAATCCTATGGCAAGTATTAGTCAGATATCAAAGGATTGTGATGTCAGTATTAAACAGATTGAACAGTGGATAAGAGAAGAACGATTATATTTTTCAGATGATTCACCTATTGGTATTGAATGTGAGATGTGCGGAGCAACTATTAAGTCAGGAAAATATTGTGAAAGCTGTAAACTTACAATGTCAACTCAATTAGGAAATATGTATAAAGATAAAAAGCCACAGCCAGCAAAGAAAATGAATCAAAAAGATGCAGCAAGGATGAGGTATTTAGATAAACAGTAAAAAATAGAAATACTACTTTTTTAATTTTGGGTATTAAGTAATATGAACAACTGTCCGATAAGATATCTAAGAACATAATGAAACGGAGGCGGTAATATGCGTATTGATGCATATAATGCAGTTAGCCAAGTATATCGGTCTAATAGCACACCAGTGGTTAAAAAAGCCGATAATAAAAAGTCATTTAGCGATAAGTTAGAGATTTCACAGGCAGCTAAGACTTTTAAGACAGCAAAAGCAGCTGTTGACAATGCACCAGATATCCGGGCTGATAAAATTGCTCAGGTAAAGGCGCAGATGGAGGCAGGTTCTTATAATATAAGTTCAGAAGCAATTGCAGATAAGATATTGGAGAATATATCGACGTTAATATTTTAAGCGGGGTTTTATAGATGGCAAGTTTAATTGAAAATCTTATAGATGTTCTTAATAAGGAAAATTCGCAATATCAAGAGTTAATTAAACTGTCCGAAGATAAAACTTCTGCTATTGTTAATAATGATGTCGATAAGCTCCAAGATATACTTGGACTTGAACAAAGAAATATAGATATTATTAATAAGCTTGAAGCCAATAGAGAAGATTGTGTTAAGGATATATGTTGTGTATTAAATCTTTCTCAAAAAGGTATGCGTATTGATATGATTATAGAGATGTTGTCCAAACAACCCAAAGAACAAGCGGCTCTGCAAGATATCCACATGAAGTTAAAAAGAACGTTGGATTATCTTATGCGTATTAATGAGAATAATAAAGTGTTATTACAAGAGTCGATGGATATGATTGAATTTGAGCTTAATCTTGCAAGAAATTCAGTGATGGCGCCACAGACAGCAAATTATAGCAAGGGCGCATGTGAACAGGTAGGATATGGTTCAACGGGTAGTTTTGATGCAAAGCAGTAAAAGAACTTCAATATGAGGTTCTTTTTTTATAAATTAGAAGTATAAAATTTACTATTTTGGAACAGGAAAGTAAATTTTAAATAAGTATTTTATAAAAAATATATATTGTTTAGTAGAATATTTTACAGAAAAGAAAGCGGGCATACAAGGAGGGTAGATTATGGC
Source organism: uncultured Lachnospira sp. (assembly GCA_910585095.1). Taxonomy (GTDB): domain Bacteria; phylum Bacillota; class Clostridia; order Lachnospirales; family Lachnospiraceae; genus Lachnospira. The sequence goes on along the minus strand of CAJUBU010000014.1, from coordinate 34,024 downwards.
GAATGGTATGGCTAGTTTAATGATTGGAGCAACTGGGCTAAAATCATCACAGGCAGCTTTAAATACGACAGCACACAATTTAGCTAATATTGATACAAAAGGGTATACGCGCCAACAGATTGCATTTAAAGATACACAGTATGTAAAAATAACAGGAAATAATTATAAAGCTCCTGTTACTTCAACATATGGTTTAGGTGTAGGCGTTAATGAGATTAGAAGAATTAGAGATGAATTTATAGATAGGGCATATAGATCTGAAAATTGCAGATTGGGTTATTATTCAAGTCAATATAAAACGATTGAAGAAATTGAAGACCAATTTGGTGAATTACAGGGCGTCACTTATCAAAAAAGCCTTGAAAATCTGCGTGATGCAATCAATGAATTAAGTAAAGAGCCAGCAAGTACAACAAGGCGTTCTTCATTGATACAGAGTGCTTCTGCTTTTTTAACAAGGTCACAAGCTGTATATAAGGGTCTTACAGATTATCAGGCTACTTTGAATACTGAAGTTGAAAATATGGTAAATAAAATTAATAAGCTTGGCAAAGAAATATTTGACCTTAATAAACAGATTTCTAAAATAGAGAGTACTGGACGAGAAGTAGCAAACGATTATCGAGATGCAAGAGATAACGCATTAGATGAATTAAGTGGATATATCAATATATCTTATTTTGAAGAGCCAAACGGGGAAGTTGTTGTCAATGCGGAGAGCGTTCCATTTGTCACATTGACAGGAACATTAGAGATGTCTAAACGAACAACAGAAGGGACAATGCTTTATATACCTACATGGCCAGCATTTGATAGAGATGTATATCCAGAATCTGTAATGAATAAAATTACAGATAATTATGATAAAGCGGAGTTGAAAGGGTTGCTTTTGGCAAGAGGAAGTATTCTTGTAAGTTATGATGATGTTCCTGTAAAGCCAGAGCAAAAAGATTATGACCTTACAACGAATGATGGAAAACAAAAGTATGAGAATGATTATGCACAGTATCTTGATAAGCAGGAATATTATAATAAATATATTGATTCATCAGCCATATTAACAGCGATATCAGGTTTGGATAAGTTAGTAAATGGGCTTGTTACAGCAATTAATGATGTTTTGTGTCCAGAAAAAGAGATGACATTGACTGCTCCTTTGATGAATAATGGAGAAGAGGTGATGCCAAATACCTATACATATTCTGGCATCGCCCAAGATGTAATGTATGATGTTCATGGCAATGAAGTAAAGGGCAAAAGTGAGAATGGGACATATACGTATGTATCAAAGGAAAAGTTATATACAGATAAAGAACATACAAATGCAGCAACAGTGAGCAGTTATAATTATACGATTCTTGATATGGATAAAACCGATTATGGAATGGATGATGATAAGACTGTTGGTGAAGAAATATTTTCCAGAGCAGATACGCCAAGATATATTGTTATGGACGATGGAAATGGTGGGAAAATGTATGTTCATAATAACCAAAATGAAAGAGGAAACCGTACAGAGTATTCAGTGAGCAATCTTCATATTAATGCTGTTGTTGCGCAGGATGTCGGGAAAATTGCCATGACAACCATTCAAGGAAAGGAAGATATGGCAAGAGGACAAGAGCTTCTTGATATATGGAGTGCAGATTTTGCCTCAGTCAATCCTGAACAGTATTCTGTTGGTACATTTTCAGAATATTATGATAATTTTACAAGTCAATATGCTATAGCAGGCAATGTACTTGAAGATTTTGTTAGTCATTGGCAGACAATGGTGAGTGGTTATGACCATCAAAGGCTTCAGACAGAAGGTGTTTCATCAGATGAAGAACTGCAAAAGATGATTAAGTATCAGCAGGCTTATAATGCTTCATCAAGATATATTAATGTTATTAGTGAGATGTTAGAACATCTGGTAACATCACTTGGTTCGTAAAAACTTTATAGGTATTGATTAAGATTCATTTAATAATTGCCGATAATTGTATTAGTAAGGGCGTCAATCCTTATTATAACAGTTATCGGCATTGTTATTAACAGTGTATAGATAAGGGCGGAACACATTATTTTACTGTGTATATTGTGCAAAATAAAAAAGTTCATTCATGGAACACTTTGGAATAGGTAATGATTGTATATTTATTTTAGTATTGTATAATCATTAGAAGTGCCAAATAGTGCAAGCGTGTCTTGTGATGGATTCTTTATTTTACATAATAAATCATGTAAAATTTTGTTTTTGCATTTATCGGATAATGGCACAATCAGAAAGGAGAATGTATGGCATCAACATTTTTTGGCTTAACAATAGCATATACAGGCTTACAGGCAGCAAATACATCATTGACTGTTGCTGGTCATAATGTTTCAAATATTAATACAAAGGGATATAGCAAACAGCAAGCTTTTACGACAGCAGCTGATGCGATAAGAACACATGGCACATATGGTACTTTGGGCGCGGGTGTTACGGTTGCAGCAATCAATCGTTTAAGAGACAGCTATTATGATGTAAAGTATTATAATAATCAGTCACATTATGGTGAATATGCATCAAAGCAAAATTATATGATACAAATAGAAAATTATATGAATGAGTTTATCCTACAAGGATTTACACAAGAATATGAAAATTTCTTTGGAGCTGTGAATCAGCTGACATTGACACCAGGTGATAATGCAGCGAAAAATCAGCTTGTCAATAATGCAAAAAGTATGGCGGATTACTTTAATACCCTCAGTACAAATTTAAGAAATGTTCAAGCAGATGCAAACAATGAAATTAAAGATGCAGTTGAACATATTAACTCATTGGCAAAGACTATTGCGAGTTTGAATAAACAGATTAATCAAATAGAAGCTTGCTACGGCAATGCCAATGATTTAAGAGATAAGAGGAATGAAGCTTTAGATGAGCTTTCAGACATTGTTAATATCAGTGCAACAGAGGAAGATTTGGGAAATAATCTTACAAATTTTACAGTGAGAATTAATGGTCAAACATTAGTCAATGGATATGGATATAATACACTGGAAGTAGAGGCAAGACAAGAGCCAAGAAATGCATCGGATGCTGCTGGTTTATATGATATCTATTGGAATTCTGGGCAAGAATTTAATATGTATAGTATCAGTCTTGGCGGTGAACTAAAAGGTCTTTTAGATATTCGAGATGGTTGTAATGGTGAGATAGAAAGTATTGGTCAAGATAATAATGGAAATTATATTACAGATTCGGACGGCAATAAGATTATGCAGACAACGCCACAGCCAAATAAAAATACAGAATATAAAGGAGTTCCATATTATCAAGCACAGTTAAATCAATTTGTAAGCACATTTGCTGATGAAGTAAATAAAATTCTCAAAGATGGTCTTTCTTCAGATGGAATGTATAAAGGCGAATCTTTGTTTGTAACAGTAAATGATGCAGAAGTAATGACAGGGGCAAGTGTAGGAATCAATCAAAACTTATTAGACCATCCTGAGCGAATTGCCATCAAAAAGGTATTTAATACAGGCGAGGCAAATGAGAAAGTTATGGAGGAATTAAATAAACTTCAAAAATCGACAGCATTTGACGGAGGCTCACCAACCTACTTTTTGGAGAGTATAGTCAGTGATTTGTCTATTGATACAAGTAAATCAAGAGATTTATTTAAAAATTATACGAATTTGAAAGATACCATACACAATCAGCGATTGTCTGTTATGGGGGTTGATACAGACGAAGAAGCTATGGACCTTATGAGATTTCAACAGGCATACAATTTAAGTTCTAAGATGTTATCTGTTATGAATCAGATATATGACAAATTAATTAATCAGACAGGTATTTAATGAATGGAGGCTAAATATGAGAATAACCAATCAGATGATGATAAACAACACCATGTCCAATGTGCAGATTAATAAATATCAGCTCAATGATTTAGATACACAACTTTCAACACAAAAAAAGATTAACAGACCATCCGACGACCCTGTTATAGCAATTAGAGCGTTAAGACTTCGCTCTAGTCTTGACCAAGTTGTGCGATATTTGGATAAGAATATTCCAGATGCGGAGTCATGGTTAAAGACAACCGAGGGGGCAATTGATGAAGCATATGAAATTCTTACGGATTTATATGGATATTGTACACAGGGAGCTTCTGATTCTTATTCAACAGCTGAACGTGATACACTTGCTTCAAGTTTGACAAAACTAAAAGAGGCATACTATGATCAAGGAAATGTTGACTATGCAGGAAGATATTTGTTTACAGGATATATGACAGATACTCCTCTCACTTATCAATCAGACGAGGATGCTAAAGGCGTAGATTATACAATTACACAACATTTTGATAGAAATAATTTAGAGTCAAAGACAGTATATACAAATGCGTATACAAATGATGATATACTAAATTTGCAGTATAAAAAGGACCCTACAACACAGGAGGTAATAACGCCAAATGTGGAAGAAGTATATCGTTTTAGACTTGGTTATAAAGAAGTGCTTGCAAGTGATTTTTCTATGACTGTTACAGAAAATGGAACACAAACTGCCTTGACAGTTGATAATACAGTAACTGATCCGAATTATATACCTGCTGATGGAGAGATAGCATTTAATGCAACGACAGGTGAGATTCTTATAGGTAAAGATGTATATCAAAGGCTCTATAATGCAGAGGAATATTCTTTTACATATAGAAAAGATAATTTTATAAAAAATGATGTCAATCCTATTATGTATTATGATTGTGTAGATAATTATAAAAATGTTGGTGTTGTATATACAAAAGAAGCAGAAGATATTGAATATAATATTAATTTTGCACAGAAACTTAAAGTAAATACAGAGGCAAATGATGCCTTTAATATGTATCTTGGAAGAGATATAGATGATCTTATAAATGCTGTTAATAATGTAATTGATATAGAAAATCAAATTAAGCAAGTTGATAGTATGTTAGGGGAGTCAAGATATCAAGATAAAGATTCTCAATATAAGTTAAATACAATCAAAGAAGGATTGACAAAGCAAAAGGAACTCGCTGAAGAAGAGATGACAAATGCTTTTGAGAGAGGTATTAAACAGACACAAGATTATCAGCAGCAGGCTTCTTTGGCAAAAGCAGATGTCGGTAACAGAATGAATCGTCTTAATTTGACAAAGAGCAGGCTTACAGAACAAAAAACGAATTTTACAAAACTGAAATCTGAAAATGAGGATATTGACCTTGAGGAAGTTGTTATAAGCTATACGGCAGCAGAGCTGGTTTACAATGCTTCTCTTACAGCAGCTAGCAAGGTGGTACAACAGACATTGCTTGATTTCTTATAAGATATAAAAATATTGATTGGGTAGATGCCAGAAAGGTGTGAATAACAATGAAAATACAAACAAAATGGTTTGGGGAAATTGAAATAGATAGAGATAAAGTTATAACATTTGACAGAGGTATCATTGGATTTGATGAATTTAAAGAATTTACTGTTGTATATGATGCTCAAAAAGATGCACAATCTTCAACAATGTGGCTGCAGTCACTTGACGAGGTATCTTTGGCGTTGCCCGTAATTAAGCCAGAACTTATATTTGAACATTATGACCCAATTGTTGAGGATGAATTGATTAATTCATTGGGAGAAAATATTAAAGAGGCAGAATTATTGGTACTTGTTACATTGACCGTTACACAAGATATTAAGGAAATGACATGCAATCTTAAAGCGCCAATTATCATTAATGTTGATACAATGAAAGGTATTCAGCTTATAGCAGATAATGATGATTATATGGTAAGGTATCCTATCTATAATATACTTGAGCAAAAGAGCAGAAAGGATGGTGATTAGGATGCTGGCATTGTCAAGAAAGAAAGATGAAGCAATCGTAGTGAATGATAATATTGAAATAACGGTTATCGATATTAAAGGGGACCAAGTTAAACTTGGCATATCTGCTCCAAAGTCAATTCCTATCTACAGAAAAGAGGTTTATGTACAGATACAGAATGCAAATAAGGAAGCGGCAGGTTCTATAGATATTAAAGAATTAAACAAATTATTTAAAAAATAAATATACGATAATAATAACTGCATTATAATAATTAGTAAAAGTTATTGCAATATATTACTATAATAAAATTAATAATATATATTAAATGATATTAGTATAAAAATATAACTATATTTTAAAAATTTAAAAAATTATTTTAGTAATATCTCTAAATTATGATATATATTTTCCGATATAACAATTATGAGGATTGGAATAATGCGGCATAAAAATTAAGATGAAAACACATGGAGGTGGAATAATGGCAATTGATTCAATTAGCAGAGTTGTAAGCTCAACAGGATATCAAAGTACGGCTGTTAAGCCAGTAAAAGAACCAGAGCAGGTAGTAAATAATGCTCAAGAGGCAGTTGCTGCCAGTGTTGCTATAACACAAAGTACCGTTGTAAAATCAAGCAACGAGCAGTCAAGAGGTGATGACAAGGATGGTCAAAGCTCTGATAAGAATGGCGCTAAAAGTGAAAAAAAGACTGCTACTATGAAAGATATTAGTGAGATTAATAAAGTTATTAATCAAAATACTATAGCTGAATTTGGCTATAATGAACCAACTAATAGAGTGACAATTAAGATTAAGGATAAAGAGACAGACGAGGTTATCAAAGAAATCCCATCTGAAAAAGCATTAGAGATGCTTGCAAAGGCATGGGAACTCGCAGGTCTTCTTGTAGATGAAAAAAGATAAGATAGAAAGGGGTTGTTAATATGCCAATAAGATTATCTGGTCTATCATCAGGAATGGATACAGAGTCTTTAGTTAAGGCTCTTGTATCAGGATACAATGTACAAAAAGATAACCTTGTGAAAGCAAGAACAAAGCTTGAATGGAAGCAAGATGCTTGGAAAACAATGAATACAAGCATATATAACTTTTATAAGGGCAGGCTTGCTTCAGCAAGGATGTCTAAGACATATAATTTGAAAAAGGCTTCTATATCAAATAGCAATATTGCAAAGGTTTCAGCAGCTTCTAATGCTGTTACAGGTTCACAGACATTGAAGGTAACAAATCTTGCTGCTATGGGCTACCTTACGGGTGGGCAAATTAGTGCAAAGCCTGATAAAGATGGTTCTACAAAGATTACAGGCAGCACAAAACTTAGCGATATAAAAGGTATGGACAGTATAACAGGAGGTTCTCTTTCTGTTGCAATTGATGGAAAAAGGACAGATGTTTATATAGATAAGGATTTAAATGTCAATCAGTTTATAGCTAAGTTAAAAGATGCTGGAATAAGTGCGAACTTTGATGAAGGCAATCAACGATTCTTTGTCAGTGCATCAAAATCTGGTAAAGACCATGACTTTTCAATAACGGCTAATGATGCGGATGGTCTTAAAGCATTACAAAGCTTGGGACTCTTTAAAAAGAATGGCAAAGATAAAGAAGAGTATAATAAATGGGCATCTTATGCAACGAATGCAAGTGAATTAGCTGCTGTCAAACAGGCTGAGTATGAAAAACTTGAAGTAAAAGTTGAAGACAGAGCGCAGGCATATGCAGACAAATATAATGATGCAAAGGCTGTTATAGAAGGCATTGAAAGTGATGATACTTGGAAAGGCTTAGCTCAAGCTAAATCTGATTTAGCTAGTGAAAAAAATACCTTTAATACAAAGTTTAGTAAATATAAAGTTGGCGATGAATATGATACAAGTAAGATGTCAGAATCAGAGCGTGCAGAATTTGGAGCTATGTCTAAATCAATTGCTGCTCAAGAATCGAACATTAAACTGTATGAAGATAATACAAAAATAGTAAGTGATTCAAAAAGTTATGTAAAGCTTGACAGTGATGGCAATGCAGTGGCAGACCCTACGAATACAAAAGTTAAAAATGAAGTGAAGTCAGAAAATGCTAACTTAAAGCAAAGTATCAGTGACAATCTTGATGCAAAAGTGGCATATTCTGTTCAAATGAAAGCTGCATATGATTCTATGCAGGATTCAGAAGGGGCAGTTCGTATCAAGGGTGATGATGCTGTCATTGAATTAAATGGTGCTACATTTACAAGCAATACAAACAATTTTGCAGTAAATGGACTTACTATTCAAGTGACAGAAAAAACAGATACAGCAGTGACAATTACGACAGAAGCTGATATTGATGCTGTATATAATAATATCAAGGAATTTTTTAAAGAGTATAACACTTTGATAATGGCTATGGATACAGCTTATAATGCAGATAGTTCAAAGGGTTATGAACCGCTTACAAGTGAAGAAAAAGAAGCGATGACGGATGATGATATTGAGAAGTGGGAGAAGAAAATTAAAGATGCCCTTCTTAGAAAAGACTCTACATTAGGCGGCGCAGCTTCTGCTATGAAGACATTAATGAATTCAGCAATTGAAATTAATGGCAAAAAGTATTCGCTTGCAAGTTTTGGAATTAAGACACAGGGATATTTTGATTCAGGAAAGAATGAAAAAGGTGTTTATCATATCGATGGAGACCCTGATGATACTGTATCAGCAGGTAATGATGACAAGTTAAAAGCTATGCTTGCCAGTGACCCAGATGTTGTTATAGAATTCTTTACACAATTGTCAACAAAGGTTTATGACGATTTAGGAAAGAAGATGAGTTCAACAAAATTAAGCAGTATGTATACACTGTATAATGATAAGCAGATGGCAACAGAATATTCAAGTTATAACACAAAGATTAAAGATAAAGAAGATTATATAACAAGAATGGAAGATTACTATTATAAGAAGTTTACAGCTATGGAGACTGCGTTGGCTAAGCTTAATCAGACACAGACATCTCTTTCAGGATTTTTCTCATAAATAGTAAAGAGGAGGCAACAATATAATGGCATTTAATAATCAAGCGTTTAATCAGGCATATGGAAAGCAGGGCGCTGGAACAGCGTATGCACAACAATATAATAAAAATAAAATAATGACAGCAACTCCAGCAGAGTTAACTTTGTTTTTATATGAAGGAGCAATTAAATTTTGCAATTTAGCACTTGTTGGCTTGGAGCAAAATGATTTGGTAAAGGTTCATACAAATATTAAAAAGGTTGAGGATATTATCGTAGAGTTTCAGTCAACTCTTAATAGAAAGTATCCAGTTGCTGAGGATTTTAATAAAATTTATAATTATATTTATGACCTTCTTGTTGAGGCAAATGTTAAAAAAGATAAGGAAGTGCTTGAAAAGGCGTTGGCAGAATTGCGCGGTATGCGTGATACATGGAAAGAGGTTATGTTTAAGACAAAGAATGGAACCAATGTGTAAAATTTCTGCAATGTTATTAAATGCACAATCCATTTGTTGCTTTAAATAAAATATTGTTGTTTTTTCGTACAAAAGGCTTAAGCCAGTAATAAGAGGTAATAAATATATGCAGGATAATTATCTTCAGATGATGTCAGACAGTCTTATTATGAAAAAGAGTATCTTAGAAAAAATCACGATTCTCAATGAGGAACAGAGGAAATTGGCTGAGTCTGAGTTTGATGAAGAAAATTTTTTAAAAGTTGTTGACAAAAAATCAGAACTCATAGATAATATAGTAAGACTGGACGATGGTTTTAATTCTTTATTTGAGAGAGTAAAAAAGGCTCTTGAGGGCAATAAAGATAAATATAAAAGCCAAATTGAGCAGATTCAACAGTTGATACGTGATGTGACAGCTTTATCGGTAAAGGTTGAAGCACAAGAAAAGCGCAATAAGAGTTTGATTGAAAAACAATTTTTTGCATTAAAAAAAGATATTTATAATGCTAAGGATAATGCCAATAAAATGAATTCGTATTACAAAAATATGAATAAGGCGAGTTTTGAATCGCAGTTTATGGACCGTAAGCAATAAATATTATTTTAAATTTTTTTAATTATAACGGTTAAGTTTATAAAACTTTATCCGATATAATAAATGCAAGCAACAAAAGTTGCAATATTAAAAAATTAAGTGGAAGGGAAGCCACGAATAATTTTCAAGGAGGAAAAACATATGGTAGTACAACATAATCTAACAGCAATGAACACAAGTAGACAGCTTGGCATGGTACAATCAAGCCAGTCTAAGGCAACAGAGAAGTTATCATCAGGCTACAGAGTAAATCGTGCAGGTGATGATGCAGCAGGTCTTTCAATTTCAGAGAAGATGAGATATGCAATCAGAGGTCTTAACAAGGCATCTGACAATGCACAGAATGGTATCTCACTTATTCAAGTAGCTGAAGGTGCTTTGAATGAGACTCATGCAATCTTACAAAGAATGAACGAGCTTGCTACACAGGCAGCTAACGATACGAATACTTCAACTGATAGAACAGCTATCCAGCAAGAAATTGATCAGCTTACAAGCGAAATCAACAGAATTCAATCTACAACACAGTTCAACACAATGAACTTGTTAGATGGTAGCTTTACAAGCAAGAATCTTCAAGTTGGTTTGCTTTCAGGTCAGAAGATTGGTATTTCAATCAGCAATATGGATGCAAAATCATTGGGTGTAAGTGGTTTGAGCGTAAGCTCATTCTCAAAAGCAGGTACTGCAATGAAGGCTGTTCAGGATGCTATCGAATTAGTATCTACACAGCGTTCTAAATTGGGTGCTCTTCAGAACAGACTTGAGCATACAATTAACAACCTTGATACAGCTAGTGAGAATACACAGGCTGCTGAATCACGTATTCGTGATACAGATATGGCTGATGAGATGGTTGAATACAGCAAGAACAACATTCTTGCACAGGCTGGACAGTCAATGCTTGCACAGGCTAATCAGTCTAACCAAGGCGTTCTTTCACTTCTCGGTTAATCAATACTACTATAGGGAAAAGAGGTTCCGCGTTGGCGGAACTTTTTTTCTGTAAATTTATTTTAGAAAATATTGTATTTGCTGTACTTTTTCTTGTAGATGTGTTATTATAACAGAGTGGTGATAGTGTAATGCCTATAAAAGAGGATATGTATATTCAATTCTAAATTTGAATCAGACTTATAAGATATAAAGTCTGCGGAATAAAATTTTATATTTTTACATAAAAGGCGAATTATTTTAATAAAAAAAAGAAAAAAAGGTTAAGAATTAAAAAAAATGCTCCGATATATAGCTTAAGTAGGTGATAATAAAAATTATGGATGATGATATCGCCTAATATTTTATGTGGATGATTTTCAAGGAGGAAAAAAATTATGGTAGTACAACACAATTTGTCAGCAATGAATACAAATAGGCAATTAGGTATAATAACAGATGCTCAGGCAGGAGCAACAGAAAAGTTGTCATCAGGATTTAAGATTAATAGAGCAGCAGATGATGCAGCAGGTCTTGCTATTTCAGAGAAGATGAGAAGCCAGATTAGAGGTCTTGACAGAGCATCTGCCAATGCACAGGATGGTATTTCTCTTATTCAAGTAGCTGAAGGTGCGTTGAATGAAGCACATGCAATTTTGCAAAGAATGAATGAGCTTGCTACACAGGCAGCTAACGATACAAATACTTCGACAGATAGAGATGCTATTCAACAAGAAATTAATCAGCTTACAAGTGAAATTAACAGAATCCAATCTACAACACAGTTTAATACAATGAATTTGTTAGATGGCACATTTATTGGCAAGAACCTTCAAGTAGGTGCTATTTCAGGACAAGGAATTTCAATTTCCATTAGCAATATGGATGCAAAATCATTAAGTGTAAGCGGTTTAAGAGTAAGTTCATTCTCAATTGCTGGTAAAGCAATGGAAAAGATTCAGGCTGCTATAGAAAAGGTATCAAAACAGCGTTCTAAATTGGGTGCTATTCAAAACAGACTTGAGCATACAATTAACAACCTTGATACATCAAGTGAGAATACATCAGCTGCTGAGTCACGTATTCGTGATACAGATATGGCAGAGGAGATGGTTGAATACAGCAAGAATAATATTCTTGCACAGGCAGGTCAATCAATGCTTACTCAAGCTAATCAGCAGACACAAGGTGTTCTTTCACTTCTTCAATAAGATATTAAAATTTAAAGGCTGGCTTTTAGCCAGCCTTTTCTTAGTTTATGACAATAGAATCCTCACATTGTGTGGATTCTATTGTTTTAAAGAAAATTATAATAGGATAGGAATCGTGTTATGTCAAAGAAAATCAGCATAATAATACCTTGTTATAATGCAGTTTGGTGTCTGCCACAATGTTTTTTATCATTGGCAAAACAGACAATAGGGATTGAATATTTAGAACTTATATTTATAAATGATGCATCTACAGATGATGGACAAACATGGAATATGTTACAGCAAATTGAAAAAGCATATCCAGAATCCGTTATTATTATTGATTTGCCAGAAAATAAAAGACAGGGTGGAGCAAGAAACGAAGGGTTAAAGTATGCATCTGGTGAATATATAGCATTTGTTGATTCAGATGATTGGATTGATATTTCAATGTGTGAAAAAACCTATCATCAAGCTAAAAAATATGATGCGGATATATTGCAATTTAACTATTTTTATTGTTATAATAATGAAGTAAAAGTATTTTGCAAAAAGCCTGTAAAAGATGAAATTTTAGAAATAAATAGTGATTTAGAGCGTAAATCGATGCTTATTGAGGAAAAAGTGGATTATGGTTGTTGGAATAAATTATATAAGACCTCTCTTGTTAAAGAAGCAGGCGTTTTATTTGCAGAGCATGTGATTTATGAAGAACCATTGTTTGTGTACCCATTATTGTTTAAAGCACAAAAAGTAGTGACAATGGCAGATGCATTTTATATGTATCGTCAAAATATGAGCGGTACTATGAGAAAAGATATGAAAGATGAAAATACAGTAAAACAACATGCTAAGGTACAATTATTGACTTGGGAATTTGTAAAAAAGCAAGACTATTTTCAGCGATTTTATGAAGAAATTAAATTGTATTTTCTTCATACGTATTTTTATGAGACGCTGTATTTTTTGAAATGCAGAGGACAGCATGTCAGTTTTGAATTATATAAGGAATTATTTGACATTGTAAAAAAAGAAGTTATAGATTATGATAAATCTATATATGAATATATGATACCAAAACAGATGAAATTATATAAACTTTCTAGGTTAGGTATGACAGAGCATTTATTAGAAAAATATATTGAACAAGAAATGACAATAAAAGAATAGACATATAAAGATGTATATTTGTGTGATATATTGTATTTTTAAATAGAATTTTTATATAAATTTGAAAAAATTGGAAAGGATTTGTATCGAGATGAATATACCAGAGGGATTTTTGAAAAGTGAGATACGAGAAGGCTTTTATATAGAAACAATGATGAAAAAAGTATGGGCAGCTCAGTTAGAAGTTTTAAATGTTGTAGATAATTTGTGTAAAAAGCATAATATACAATATTTTGCGGATTGGGGGACACTGCTTGGGGCAGTTCGACATAAAGGTTTTATTCCTTGGGATGACGATATGGATATAACCATGAAAAGAAAGGATTATATACGTTTTTGTCAGGTTGCTAAGGATGAGTTAAAAGATGAATATGAAATTGTTAATTTGCATTCTGATGATGGTTGGAATCATATGCTTAGCAGGATTGTCAATGGACGAAGTGTAAATTATGATCCACAACATTTAAAAAAATTTCATGGCTGCCCTTATATAATAGGACTAGATATATTTCCTTTGGATTATGTTGCACCAACAAAAGAAGAAGATGAACTTCAATGTGAAATGATACGAATAGCAGGTATTACTGCTGGCAACTTAAATAGTATGGAAGATGCAACAGAGGAAGAAAAAAGAAATATGACAAAAGAAATATTGGATATGTGCAATGTACCTATAAGAGATGATATTCCTTATGACCGACAGTTATTTAAAATTAGTGAGCGATTGTGTATGATGTATACAGAAGAGGAGGCTACGCATATTGCGCTTATGCCAGACCATGCGGGAGCTAGACCTGATGACGTTTATCCAAAAGAATATTATGACAGTGCAATATATGTTCCATTTGAATATACAGAAATACCAATACCTGTAGGTTATGAAAAAATTTTGATACAAAAATATGGAGAGGATTATATGACCCCATTTATAGGAGGAGGCTCGCATGAATATCCATTTTATAAAAAACAGCTTCAGATAGTGTTAGAGGAGTTAAAATTGATATGAAAAAAGTAATAACATATGGAACATATGACTTATTTCATCAGGGGCATTATAATTTGTTAAAGAGGGCAAAACAGCTTGGAGACTATTTGATTGTAGGAGTTACAACAGAACATTTTGACGAGTCCAGAGGAAAAGTTAATGTTGTTGACCCTATTATGGATAGAATTGAGAATGTAAAAAAGACTGGTTTTGCGGATATGATTATTGTAGAAGACCATGATGGACAAAAGATAGAAGATATACAAAAATATGGAGTTGATATATTTACACTTGGCTCTGATTGGGAAGGTGTGTTTGATTATTTAAAAGCTTATTGTGATGTCGTTTATTTAGATAGAACGCCAAATGTGTCATCAACAATGCTTCGTTCCAGTAAATTTGATATTGTTCGAGTTGGTGTTGTGGGAACAGGAAGAATTGCACCGCGATTTATAGCAGAATCGAAGTACGTCAGCGGACTTACTATTGAGTGTGCCTATAATCCAGATAAAAAAAGTGCAGAGAAATTTCAAAAAAAACATGAAATAAAAGTGTTTACAGATAATTATGATGAATTTCTAAAGCATGTTGATGCAGTGTATATTGCATCGCCTAATGAGACACATTACATGTATGCTAAAAAGGCAATTTACAATAAAAAACATGTGTTGAGTGAAAAGCCATTAGCATTTACAAAAGTTGAGAGTGTAGAGCTTTATGAGCGGGCAAGCAAAAAAGGCGTAGTGCTTATGGAGGCAATTAAAGCGGCATATTGTCCAGGATTTCAGCAGCTTATCAATGTGGCTAAAAGTGGAAAGATTGGTGAAATTTGCGATGTTGAAGCTTGTTTTACAAGACTTGCAGACCCACAGTCAAGAGAGATGACAGATGAAATATATGGGGGTGCATTTCTCGAATTTGGTCCAAGCACGTTACTTCCTGTTATTAAACTGTTGGGAACAGATTATACTGATATGAGTATTGATAGTATTACAGATGAAAAGGGATTGGATATCTATACAAAAATGAATATAAAATATCCAAAAAGTTTTGCTACAATAAAGACAGGAGTTGGTGTTAAGACAGAGGGGCAATTAGTTGTATCAGGGACAAAAGGATATATTGTTGCACCATCGCCATGGTGGCTTATGAGGCAATTTGATGTGCGATATGAAGATGCAAACAAAGTGGAGCATTATGAACCTAGATTTCAGGGAGATGGCTTAAGGTATGAAATAGCCGATTTTATATCAAAAATAAATGGAACAGACAAAAAAGATTATAAACTTACAGCACAGGAGTCCATTGCTATGTCTGATTTTATAGAGAAATTTATGACTAAAAGAAGAGATATGAAATAAGTTTATTGAAGCTCCTACCTCTTAGGTAGGTTTACAGGCAGTTGGAAAGGCATGGTGATTTGTATGAGATTAGGTATTATTGGAACAGGAAGAATTGCAAGCAGATTTGTAGAGACAGCTGTTGATGGTCTTGATGTAGAAGTTGTTTGTGTATACAATCCACATGGAGAGAGTGCAGAAAAGTTTGGTCGAAAATATAAATTAGATATCTATACAGACCAGCTTGAAGATTTAATTGACGTTGTTGATTGTGTATATATAGCAACACCGCATGAAACACATTATTATTATACAAAATTGATGCTTGAAAATGGTAAGCATGTATTGTGTGAGAAGCCAATGGCATTATCAAAAGTTGAGGCAGTAGAGCTATATGAGTTGGCTTCAAGAAAAAATTTAGTGCTTATGGAGGCTGTAAAAACGGCATATTGTCCAGGATTTAATGAGCTTATCAATCTTGCAAAAAGTGGCAAAATAGGCAGAATTGTTGATGTTGAAGCAACATTTACAAGATTAACGCCAACAAATACAAGAGAATATACAAATCCTATTTATAATGGTAGTTTTTTAGAATTTGGCACATATGGTTTGCTTCCAGTATTAAAATTATTGGGGACAGATTATACGAATGTTTCTTTTAAATCACTGAGAAATATAGGCGGAGTTGACACATATACAAAAGCATTTATAGAGTATAATAACGCTATGGCAACGGTTAAAACTGGACTTGGCGCAAAGTCGGAAGGGCAACTTATTGTAACAGGAACAAATGGATATATTTTGGCAAAATCACCTTGGTGGTTGACAAAAACATTTCAGGTACGATTTGAGGATGCCAATCGTATAGAAGAATACAATTATCCATATGAGAAAACAGGGCTTCAATATGAGTTGGCAATTTTTCTTGTAGCTATACTTGATAAAAATAATAATACAACACATCATTTGCCAATGATATCACAAAATGAAAGCGTAGCAGCTGCACAGATTATGGAACAATTTTTGACATTTAATACGCCTTTGTGGGAAACTGCTAATAAAGAGTGTAAACAAAAAGAGCAGGATATACCAATGCCAAATATATGGGCGCATAGAGGGTGTAGTATGAGATATCCTGAAAATACATTAGAAGCCTTTGAGGCAGCAGCGAAAACATCTGGTATAACGGGCATAGAGCTTGATGTACAGTTGACGAGTGATGGTGAAATCGTTGTAATTCATGATGAAACCGTTGATAGAGTTACAAATGGCACTGGAAATGTAAAAGATTTTACTTTAGAATCTCTAAAGGCACTTAAAATAGGGGCAGGAGACAAGCAATATACCACAATACCAACGCTCAAAGAGGTTTTAGAGTTATTAAAACCATACTGTGAAAAGAATGGATTGTTGATAAATATTGAATTAAAAACAAGTGTGGTAAGATATGAAGGAATTGAACAAAAAACTTGTGATTTAGTAAAATTCTATCACTTAGAAAAATATATTGTATATTCTTCATTTTTACCACAATCTATAGATTTGATAAAAAAAATAGACCCAACAGCACAGACGGGAATATTGGCAGAAACGCTTGATGATTGTATGCTTTATGCCAAGATAGTGCGTGCAGACGCCCTTCACCCTTATATTGGTTCACTTGGATATGTGCTGCCAAAAGAGTTTTCTAAAATGCCTGTACGTGTATGGAATGTAGAAGAACCTTTTTTTAATGATGGAAGAACACTGAAAGATACGCATCTTGATCGATATAAATTATATGGTGCAACAGATATTATTACAAATGTTCCTGAGATATATTTAGGGGATAAAATGGATTAGTGTGAAAATGTCCCTAAATTTGTATTTTGTTACCCCAAAAATAGAAGGTACAGGGGCTGCACCTAGAAGTTCCATTCATAATGCAGGGCTTCTTTAGGAACTTGGTCTTGCAGAGGTGCATCAGACGCTTACAATGAATGGATTTCGCAATAAAGTTATTATTGAGACGGATGGAAAGTTAATGAGCGGACGCGATGTAGCGATTGCAGCTATGCTTGGTGCGGAGGAATTTGGCTTTGCAACGGCTCCGCTGGTAACGATGGGCTGTGTGATGATGCGAGTATGCAATTTAGATACATGTCCTGTTGGAATTGCTACACAAAATTCAGAACTTAGAAAGAGATTTGCAGGAAAGCCAGAGTATGTTGTGAATTTTATGCGGTTTATAGCAGAAGAACTCCGCGAATATATGGAAAAATTAGATGTGAAGAGTGTTGATGAACTGGTTGGCAGAACGGACTTTTTACAGCAGATAAATATACCAGAAAGTGGACGTTCAGGGAAGGTTGATTTATCAAGAATTATTAATAATCCATATATCAAAGAGGCAGGAAAAATTTGTTACAATAAAAAGAATGTATATGATTTTGAGCTTGAAAAGGCGATTGATGAAAAAACGCTTATCAAAAAATTTATCACAGCACTTGAAAATGGTGAGAAGAGAAGTGTTGTGATTGATGTAATTAATACGGACAGAGCAGTTGGCACTTTGCTTGGAGCAGAAATTACAAGGAAAACGAGCCAATAAAGCAAGAAAACTTGTAAACGATCTTATAGAGAAAGGTGAAGAAAACATTGATAAAAACAATCATTTATCCAAAGCAGTTCAGCAACAAGGATTCTATGAATTTAGAAGATAGATTAAATACAAATCGGAATGGAAAAATATTCAAGTAATTATTGCAGACCGATTTTTTCCGAGTTCTAAATTAAGTAGTATATGAATTTATTTATTACAAAAGCATACTCGTTGAAATAGGAATGAAACATAAGAGTTTATAACTTTTTATAAGTTTTCAGTAACGGTATGAAAGATGGAATATCTAACAGTTACACAGGCAGCAGAAAAAGAGGGTATTTCTAATCGTCGTGTTCGTCTGCTTGTGCCAATGGAGAGTATGTAAATGAGCGTCTTGACCGATATTTAGAGATTGTAAAGTAAATTGATTTTGCTGCTGCTTTATGCAGCAGTTTTTTTGATGGTCTAACTACATAAATAAAATTTGTTCTAAAAATTTGTAAAAAGTTTTAAAGTATGCTGATTTTAAGTAGTTTAAATATGTAAAATGAAGTATAATAAATATATTCTATTTAGATATAAGGGGAGTAATCTTTATAGAAGACGACAGAAGGAGTTATTATACAGTATTTATTTTGTGCCTGTGCGCTGTTGGTAGAAATACTGTTCAAAACAGCGCAGAAAGGGAGACTTTTATGAGACGTAAAAGATTATTTGGCTCTTTTGCGGCGGTGGGGCTTTCGGCAATATTGATTTGTACAAGCAGTACATTTCATTCTGTAATTGTAAACGCCCAAAGCAAAGAGTCAGCAAAAAGGAGCGAGAGTAGAGCAGTGTTATCATCTATTGAGTATCAGGGGACAACTGTTCAGTTATCGGAACATTCATTGTATGTCGATGCAGGATTGAGTGCAGATGAGCTTGGTAGCTTTGCGTTTAGAAGCTTGCAGGATGCAGTAGCAGCAGCAACACCAGGTACAAAGGAAAATCCAACAGTTATTTATCTGGCGCCTGATGTATATTGGACAGATGACTATACAAAGCCAGAAGTTCGACCAAGCGATGATTTGATTGGTCTTACCATACCACAGCCTTATATTACATTAGCTGGTATGACAGGAAATCCAGAGGATGTTGTTATTGCATCAGACAGAGGACAAAATGCAGGCGCAAACGGCAACTTTAATACTATTGGTGTAGGTGACGGATTTCATGCAAAAGATATTACAATTGGCAATTATTGTAATGTGGATTTGGTATATAAAGCAGACCCATTAAAAAATCATCCAAAAAGACAAGAATCTATTACACAAGCACAAGCAGTAACAAAGGTTCCTGGTATAGAAGATATGGACGAATGGTTTTTTGAAAACTGTAATATTATTTCAAGATTGAATTTGTTTTCAAGAGATGACAGACCAAAGCGTTCTTTGTTAAAGGACTGTCATCTGGAGTGTACAGATGATTCTTTAGGAACAGGATATATTACTGTTTTTGAAAATTGTACGTTTGACTTATATTCCAACACGCCTTGCGGAGGCGCTTCATTTTATATGCAGGCATATTTAGGATGTGATTTTACAACACATTTATCTGATAATAAAATAATTACTTTGTGTAAAAATACCAAACCATTTGCGTTTATTGACTGTAACTTTAAAGGTGATATGCAGGGAATGGAATGGAAGCAGAACAATTTAGCCGATGATTTAAGACAAATTGTTTATAATAATAAGTTAAATGGACAAGATTTTGTAATCAGTCCAAGTCGTCCAGAACTTTCTGTTACACCAAATGAACAGCAGCTTCAGGCATTTAAATATAATGGGGAATATAATATATATAACTTGCTTAATGGCGCAGGCTACGAAGAGTGGGACCCATTGGGACAAAAGAATAGTATGCCCGTGTCTACATGGAATATTCAGTTTGATTATCCAGGCATCACAAAAGATGTTTTGCCAGAATTGGAAGGCAATCAGACGGATTCTCTTATTGTAACGCCAATTGTTTTAGGGGGTACAGACAAAAAGGTAGAGTGGTCTGTATCAGATGATACACTTCAAATTTCACCACAGGCAGATGGAACAGTTGTTGTATCAGCAAAAAATATGACACTAGAAACAAAAAAGGGGTGTTTAACAGCAACGGCATCAAACGGAATGCAGAAGGTATTGTATTTTAATGTGACACCAGCGATTGTGGACGCACCAACATTGGCAGGCGCACCTGTTCTTTCTGAACCAAAAGATGGTGCGATAGAAGTATCGTATGTATTAAATGGCTTGACGGAAGGTGCAAAAGATATTAGTCAAGTAAACTGGTACAGAGCTTCAAAGGCAGATGGAGGCGATAAGGTATTAGTTGCCCAGACAACATATGTCCGTGATGATTCAGCGCCATATACCGCATACGTATTAAGAAATGATGATGTTGGCAAATATATATTCTGTGAAGTTGTGCCAAAAGCATCTAATTCCAAAGAAGGCAGTTCAATGTTTAGCGCTGCATCAGTGCAGATTGAAAAGGCGGCTGTCTCAAAGGATTCGGATAGCTCTTATAATGTGGATTTGGAGCATTTAGCTTACATTCCAGCAGTAAATGACACACAGGAAAATAATTATGAGTGGACAAATTCATTAGAGAGCGGCAACTGGTATGGTGGATTCTATCTTCCAGCAGAATATAGAGAAGGCGGCATTTGGTCAGATAAGGCATACAAGCCAGCAGATGAAGCGCCATATACCTATGCGGCAGGTGCATCGGGTGCAGAGGGTACATATGGTTTGCAGACCACTACACAGGGAGCGCGTTTGGTTTATGTTGACACAACGAAACGTCAAAACATGAAAATGACAGTGGAGTTGTCACCGCACAAAACAGCCGCACAGGGCTTTGGTAGTGCAAAACAATTTATGGATATTTACTTTAAATATGATGTGGCAACAATGACAGGTTATGGGTTAAGAATAGCCAGAGTACCAGAAATTAGTAATCCAGCTTTGGCAGATTATGCAGCAAAATCTTGTACTTTTACGTTAATGGAATATAAAAATGGTATCGCAACACCATTGACAGAAGGCGTTGTATCTACAGCATTTTTGCCGGGATGTACGGTTGTCATTGAAATGAAGGACAATGTACTGACAGCAGATGTAACAACGGTTTCGGCGCAGGATTCTGCTTCACCAGCAGAGCTTGTACATGAGGTGCATTTGAAACATATTTTTGAGGGTGAGACAAACCATTACAGTGGTTTTGGCTTGCAGCATACAGGTACAGCAGGTGCTGGTAAATCAGGAAATCGTACAACAATACATTCACTAAATGTAGAATATACAGATGAAGTTGTTAACAATCCTGATGATGTAACTCCTCCAGAGAATCCAGACAACCCAGAAAATCCAAAAAATCCAGATTCTAATGAGCAAAATCCAGATAATCCAAACCCAGAAAATCCAAAGCCTGTTGTTCCAGATTCATCTCAAAATTCAAATATGAGCGTTCAGACAGGAGATACAAAAGGTTTATATGCAGTAATGTATACCATTTTGGCAGTGATTAGTGCAGTCGTTTTAGCAGGCTGTGTGGTAAAAAAAAGAAGACACAGTTTAAAATTAAAATAAAAAATAAATATTAAAAGAAAGACTGTTGTATAAAGTGATATGCTCCTTTCTAGGCAGGCAAGTGAAATAATAAAAACTTGTCACTTAGGAGGGAGCATATTTTATATCTAAAAAAAGTATCCGTTGAAAATAAGCGTTATGCTGTATATTTTTCAATTAAGCTTACAAGCTTATCATGGTTTGATTGAATCCATTGTTCATAAACCATACCTTCTGAATGAACCATACGCCCTAATTCGACCAAAAAGTTAGGAATTTCATCAACAGTAATCGCTTTGCCAGTACCAGCAATTACTTCCTCGCCTTGTCGGTCATTGCCGCCCTCAAAGATAGCAAATGCAGGTTTAGGACCCTCAGGGGTCGGTTTCATTGCACCGCGAAAACCAATAGCAGCAATCTGGTGTGTACCGCAGGAAGAAGGACAGCCAGAAATATGAATTTTAGGAAGTACGCCATCTGGGAAATTTTCTTTTTTTACAGCTTCAATACAACGTGCAAGAAGTGCGGGAGAATCACCTAGTCCAACTTGACATGTAGAGGCGCCCACACAGGCTACGGATGTTTCAAACAGCGTATTGGCGCCATCATTTGTGATTTCAAGTACTTTTTGGGCTTCGCTGGCATTGCAGTTGATAACATATAATGCCTCGTCTGGTGTAATACGTATCTCAACATCGTCCATATCTTTAATTACTTCGTAAAGTTCTTTAAGTTTTGTTGGAGTAATTTTTCCACCTAATGGCTGGTAAAAAATACTATATAATCCACTTTGTTTTTGGTCAACTACGCGTTTATGTGGATAACTTAAAGGTGAATCACCTATTTTGTGGATAACATAAGGAGAAACATCAATATCAAGTTGTTCGGATTCCATAACATTTTTAAGTTGTTCGGTATATGCGTTAATTAATCCATCTATTCCCAATGTATCTTTTAGATATCTTGTCCTTGATTTGGCTCTGTTTTCGTAATTTCCATAAGTAACAAATGTATTTACCATTGCCTTAATATAATAAAGAATTTTGCTTCCATCAATATTAGTGGCAACTTTTACGCCAAGACTTGGATTATTGCCAAGACCGCCACAAATATAGACATCAAATGTTCCATTAGCATTAGCGCAAAACCCCATATCTCGAAACGTTGAATGAGGTTCATTAGCAGGATTGCTGCTAAAGGATACTTTAAGTTTGCGAGGGAATTTTACAGCTTTAATAAATTGCATAAGATATTCTCCAGCCGCTTCAGCATAAGGCATAACGTCAAAACATTCATCTTTTTGTACGCCAGAAAGAGGTGAAGCCATTACATTTCTAGGAAAATCACCGCCTCCACCGCGTGAAATCATACCTGCCCTCCAAGCTTCCTCCATCATTTCGCATAAATTTTCAGCCTCCAAATTATGAAGTTGAATCGATTGGCAGGTTGTAAGTTTTACAAAATTAATATGGTATTTTTCACATGTTTTTACAACAAATTCAAGTCGGTCTTTGGTAAGACGTCCTCCTGCCATACGAAGTCTTAACATATGTTTTTCACCGCCTCGCTGGGCATAACTACCAAAGCCGCCAGAAAATGCTTTATACTCTGCAACAGAAAGTTCTTTGTTGTGGAATTGCATTGTTTTTGTACGAAATTCCTCTAAATCTGGTAAAAATTCAGATAAATAATCTTTAGCCATAATCATGTTCCTCCATTTTAACATTTTGATTTTCATTTTTTAAATATTGTTGCCTATAATATAACAGATAAACCTATTATAATATGATATGGAAAATAATTCCAGTAAAAGTGATTTGGAAATATTATAAAAAAATAATTTGTAAGTTTTTAATATATTAAAATATCAAAAAATTTAGAAAAATGGTGAAAATATTATCTTTTTTTGAGGAAACATGCTATATTAATGGTAGAAAATATATGAATAGATTAATGAAAAAGGATAAATAAAAAGAATAAAGAAAGAGGAGATATAATGGATTGAGTACCTATGTGATAAGCGATATACATGGCTGTTACAAAGAGTTTCTTCTTATGTTAGATAAAATTTGTTTTTCTGACACCGATTTGTTAATTGGAGCAGGAGATTACATTGACCGAGGACAGGACAGTTATGAAATGTTAAAATGGATAGAACATTGTCCAGCAAATATTTGTCTTGTGCGAGGAAATCATGAAGAAGAATTTGCAGCATATATTGATTTAATGCTTCAGCTTGATAGAGAAGAAGAATTAAATTCTGATTTTAAGTCTAATCAAGATGCAATAGTCTTATATGAAACGGTAAAATATCTTTTTAAGAAAAAAGGGTTGCCTGTTTTATATTTTGATTTATATGGAACAATTAATAGCTTGTTCAATGATTTTGGCATAAGTTTAAATGATTTATGCAGATGGAGAAAGTTGATTCAAAACATGCCCTATTTTTATAAAATAAAAATTGAAAATAAAGTCTGCATTGTGGTTCATGCTGGATATGCAGAAAAATTGGAGGATATTCATTCATCATTTTCCAGTTTAGAACAATTTTATCTGTATGCTAGAGAAGAAAGCTGTCAATTGGGTGGCAAAACGCATAGCATGATTATAGCTGGACATACGCCTACCATAATTGAGGGTGAATTTTTTTATAATAAGGGTGATGTATTTCGATATTATGATAAAAACAAGGATTGTCTATTTTATAATATTGATTGCGGGAGCGTATTTCGCGATAAGATGGCAGGGGCAAAGCTTGCTTGTATTCGATTAGAAGATGAAAAGATATTTTATATATGAAAAGAATGAATTATATTGAAAAATTGAAGTTTGTAGAGTTTGTAGGTTACAAGAATATTGAAGCGGGAAGATGATATTCATATCAATAAGAATAAATTAAAGGTGGAGAAAATGATGAAATATAATGATGATTTTTTTAAGATGGAGATTATAGAAGGATTTGCAGTAGAATCAGAAATGAAACATGTTTGGGCGGCTCAGTTGAAAGTGCTTTCTGAAATTATAAATATATGTGATAAGCATAATATTACATATTATGCAGACTATGGCACATTGCTTGGGGCAGTTCGACATAAAGGCTTTGTTCCGTGGGATGATGATATTGATATTTGTCTAAAAAGAGCAGATTATATGAAACTGATTTCTATTTTATCAAAAGAACTTCCAGATTTTTATTCAGTAAATAGCTGCTATACAAATGTTAATCATCGTCAACCTTTTAGCAGTGTAGGTAATTTTGCAGTGTATCCTGTTCCAGAGTATATACAGAGACAATTTTATGATTGCCCGTATGTCGTTGGTGTAGATATATATCCATTAGATTATATGCCTTATGATGACGATATGGCAATGTTACAGCAGTCAATGTATACAATTGTTTATGATATGGCATGTCGATTGGATGAAATTCGAGAACAGGGTGAAATACAAAAATATATTGAAAATATTGAACAGATATGCAAAGTAAAATTATATGATAACGATTTATTGCGCAATCAGCTTATGAAACTTTATGATAATATTGCTTCTATGTATACTGAGGAGGAGAGCGACCGATTGACTCAATTTTTACGTGTGGCACAGATAGAAGAAGAAACATTTTACTATATGAAAGAATGGTATGACAGTACTATTAAGATGAAATTTATGGATATGGAAATTAATGTGCCATGTGGATATCACGAGATACTCAGTACTTTATATGGGGATTATACAATCCCTGTTATAGCTGCAAGTGCGCATGAATATCCATTTTATAAAAAACAAAAGTTGTATAATTAAACTATTTTGATAAAACAGAATTATTCTTAGATTATATAAGTAAATAGCAAAGTGGATTGCAAATATCGTTTTACAATAAAATATTTATATAAAAAAGATAGAAGGGGCTGTTGCACTAAGAAAATATATACAGGATATAGTAAAACTTAAATTAAAATTAACACTATATCTTGTATATTTAATTCTTATTGCGGTAGCTTCTTTTTTTACCATCGAATAATTCCAAATACAATTAGATTAATAGGATAAATAATATAAAATAGCCATTTTGTCCATCCATTTTTTTTGCCAGATTGTCCATTGTACATAAATTCAATAAGCAATGGAACAAAAACCAGTCCTAATATATGAAGATAATATATAATCATTTCCATATGATGATGGATATAACAGCTCCATACATAACGGGAGAAGAATAATGCTGTAAGAATATAGTATATAATCCATTTCTTTTTAGGATTTTCTCTAAATATATAGAAGAAAAAGCAGCACAACATGCCATACATTCCCCAATCACCATAGCCAGAGAGCAGCGCTAATAAAAGAACACCTATTATTTTGCACCATTTTGGGCATTTTGCTTTATCCCATAACCAAATAGCTAAAAGTGCAATGAAGAAAGTATAAATAACTCCTGTTACCATGCTTTCCTGATATCCATTTTTATTAATAGAGAATGGGAGAATAAAATAATTGCCATCTATAAAAGGGAGTGTGCCATAACGAAAATAGTAATAAGGAAACCATGAAAGCAATGCAAATATGCCCATTCTTAGGATATATTTTTTAAAGTTATGTGTGTAGTGATAGCCTTCAGCAACAAAATAAGCCATTGTTGGTGCTGTAAACATACCAAAAAACCACATTATTTGACCTGTTAAAGAGGTAAAATCAAATAGGGCAGTAGTGGCATGGTCTAAAAGCATCGTACATACAACAAATAATTTTAATTGATTGCGGTTCCATATTTTATTCATAAGTGTTTCTTTCAAAGTTAATCATTGGGAAATAAAGATAAATAGAATAAAGGGAAGCACAATGGCTTCCCTTTAACATACACTCTTAATTTGATAACAATATTGTTAATATCTAATTAATTATGGTGATGCTGTTGCTGTTTTAAAAGCATTCCATGCTGTACCAGCATTGTCGGTTGCTGTTGTTGCAGTGTATCCATCGATAGTACCATCTGCTTTTATATCACCATTTGCAAGTACAGTCAATGTATAAACTGTAGTTACTTTTAAATCTTCATCTGTATAAGCTGCTGTAGCTGAATCATTGAGGAAACCTGTATATTTAAATGCAGCAGCGTTTCTACCACCTGTTGTATTTGACTCTGTTTCATTGTTAAGTATAACCATAGCATCTTCTGTTGCACTTGCACCATCATTTAATAAAAGACCGCCAATAGCTTGAAGTTTTGTCTTATCATCACCATCAGCAGGTGTCCAAGCAGTATAATCATATTTTATTTCATATGCATCATTTTTAAATTCTACAGTTTTAGCGAATTGCATACCAAGAAAAGCACTCTTCTTGCTTGAATCAGATGAATGTACATATTTTTTAGTGTTTGAATCAATTTTAAGTGCAGTAGCTAATTCAATATCTGCACTAGGAGTTGCTTTAGATGCTGTCTTAACTGCTACAGGAACTTCACTATGATTAATAATCATATAATTATCTGACCAAATTTGGTCTGTAATAGCAGTTGCACCTTCTTCAGCAAGATTTAATTTATAAGGGTTTACTGCAAATGGTAACTCCACAGGTACTTCAACCTCGATTACAGGTACACGAACTGTGCCGCTACCTTCACCTGTTTCAGTACCACCATTTGTATTCCAATTGTCTGCAAATGCTGTTGTAGCAAGCAAGCTTGTTGTAATTGCTGCTGTTGAAAGTGCAGCTAAAAATTTCTTCTTTGTCATAATAACTTCCTCCTTGAAAATATTATAAAAAAATAATTAAGAGTATATATTCAACCATATGAATATGGTATGAATCAAAATAAATAAAATTATTTTACCACGATGCTGGCAGCTGTGCTGACATTGCCTGCTGGTTCCCCATCTTTCATCAATTGATGTGTTATCACCACATCATAGTTGCCTGGTGATAAATTGACAGATAGTGGGAAATTTTCTATACAAGAACCCACTGGAACCTCTGGAGAAGTTAAAAGAATTTCTCCAGTATCAGCCATTGTGATAATAAATCGAACAGGTCCTTCGTTGCGCGTTGAATTGCCTAAATAAGCATTGCTCTTAGTACAACCATCTGTGAATACCCATCCTTGTGTCATTCGTACTACAAGATTGCCTTTGTTGGCTTTTTTTAAATCTTGTGTTATGTTGCCTTTGTTGTCCTCCGTGACAACAAGTCCTCCGCCAGAAATGGAAAGGTCATCTTTTGAATCTGTGTTGTCATTGCGATGTATATACATATTGTATGCAAAAGCACCAATACTTCCAACTAATAATAAACAAACAGCAATAACAATAATCAGTACTCTTTTGCTAACGCCTTGTTTTTGCTTTTCTTCCATAATTTATAAATCCTTTTAAATATTATTATGATATTTGTAACTTGTACTGTTATCTTATATAAATTACTTTAAAACAAGCTAAAATATCATAAAAATAAAATTCGTTTATTAGTCAATAATTTTAGGATTTTTGATTTATTTTCGTTACATAAAAAGTAGTAATCTTTGTTATTAGGAAAGTGAAAAAGACTTCTGTTATATATAGAGGTGGTAAGTGATGTCAAAGGAAGGTGCAAACGAGCGCATCAGCCGCAGGGATGCAATGCCAGAAGCCGAAAAAAAGTCGCATACAAGAATTATAATTGTGGTAGCATTATTGGCGGTTTGTCTGCTTGGCGGCGGTATTGTATATTTACTGTTTGGAAAGAAAGAACCGCAAAGCTACAATACAGTTATCACAGCAGACAATGTCGAAGAGATTATTGCACAGATGGAAGAAAAGGATTTCACGCCAATAGGTTCCTACGAAGTGCAGATGAATACGAAATGGGAATTTCCAGATGGCTCTTCACCTTCTTCCAATGCACGGGTAACAAATCCAGTAAAAAATAATACTACTGTATTTTTTACTATTACACTTGGAAATGATAATCGACAGATTTACAAGTCGCCTTATATGGAACCTGGCAGTCGTTTGGAAAATATCAAATTGGACGATGTTCTGGATGCTGGTACATATGAGACAGTGCTTACTTATCACTTAGTGGATGATGATTATAAGGAAACGAGTAAGGTTTCTGTAAAAGTCATTCTTACAATTCATAATTAATGTTTATTTCAAGGAGGAGAAAGCATGAAAAAATTTAAAAGAGTAGCAGCGCTTGCCTGTGTTGGAACAATGGTAATGTCACAAGTAGTTCCTACATTTGCAGGAGAAATTTCTCTTAGTGGCAATGTTGGTGTGGAGAATGATAATTCTGAAACTCCTAGCGGAGAATTTAAAGTAGAATTACCTACAGAAACAGAAGGACTTTATGATTTTACACTTGACCCAGATGGATTGTTATATCAGTATGATAACGCTGCTTATAATAATACGGATAGTGCCTATTTTGCAGGTATGAGCGCACCAGTTGTTGAAAGCAAAGATGCAGCTAAGACAAAGTTAGGTATAATGGAGTGGACAGAAATATCTAGTCCAACCCTTACAACATTATTTAGTGTAACTGCAGGAACAGACGAAGAATCAGATGTAGATACTGCTGTAGATGCTACTGTAGATGCTACTAATGGTAGTACTTATGCTGTTTGGACACCAGACCCTGATGGAATTGCTGAAGCAAAAGGAACATGGGTAGGAATAACAAAGGACAATTATAAAAATTATATCACTACAACATATAAGGCTGCTGATAATACACTTGATACGATGACTCTTAGAGCAAATGGTCAATCAGGGGAATTTATTTATGATGGAAAGATATATAAAAAAGTGTTTAAAGAAGTCACAGATGGCAATGAACTTGCAGAGTATTTAACAGTTACAACAGATTCAGATGGAGCAGTTAGTGTTGTGTTAAATACAGAAAAAGGAACATTGTATAAAAGTGCTGGTACTGCTAGAGATGAAGAAGCATTAACAGATGCGGATACAGATATTACATATACAGCTCCAGTAGCACAAAACACTGGTGTGTCACAAACAGCTAAAATCGTAAATAATGGTTTAGCTCCTGTTATTGTTACTGCTCAAGTTAATGTAAATACAGACTGTGGTTTGGAATTTGCAGAGAATGATACTTTTACATCAGGAAAGAAAGGTGATGTATACCTTGCATTAACTCAGGTTGATAAAACCACTCCTGCTAATAGTGTAAGCTATCCAGTTAAAACAACTAAAGATGCAGAAAGCGGAGAAGTTGTTTCAAATGAAGTATCACAGACTTTTGTATTAGATGGTATCAGCGCTGCTGGAACTACAAAGTATCAGGATACAAATGGTGATAAAGATGCGGCTACAGGAAGTCATAATTATCGTCAATATTTAAATCCAAATGTTAAACCTTCAAGCCAAGATTTTACACTTACAGTAAAAGCAAATACTGATGCTGGCTGGAAGACTAAATGGGTTGATTATGTTCAAAAATTGCGTAATGAAGAGGCAGTAAAACCTGTAGTAAGTGTTGTATACTCATTTAATGAAGAGATATTGATTACAAGTGCAAATAGAACAAATACTGCAGCTCAAGTATTTAGTGGCGAAGGTGTAACATATACATCAAATGCTAAGGGTCAGGTAACAGCAATTCGTCAGGTTGTAGATGCTGAAGCAGTTGGATACTATGAAGAAGGTTCAAACTGTGGATTCACAATTGATGGAGCTGATATGAAAGGAACAATAACTGCAAAGATAAGTACTACAGGCGCTAATGGCACATTTGCAGCTTTAACTATAAAGAAGCCAACAACATCAGACGGTGCAGCTACTTTTGCAGCTACTGCTATAAAAGCTGAAGAGAATGTGTGGGTAGAGGTTGCTGTTCCTGCTGCATCATCAACAGCACCAGCAATGACATATGTATTTCAGATAAGATAATCTAAACTTAAATACTATTTCCAGAGTAGTAAATAAGTTAAGTAAGACAGATTAATATTAATAAAGAGGGCTATTGCTTTAACGGTGAATCATCGTAAAACAGTAGTCCTCTTTTATTTAACTTTATATAGATGTTATTGGTGAGTGAAGGTTAATAAACAATAAAAGATTAACTTATCTATCAAACATGCCGATACAAATTATATGTAAAAAAATTTGCAAAATGGAGTTTGCAATAGTTAGCGAATGGAGTCGCTGGTATAATAATGGCTATAGATAAGATATAATGACCGTTAAGGCTGTTGCAATAAGAGATTTTGCAAGATAGGATTATACATTGCCTTCAATATCTTGCATACAAAACTCATTTTGTAATAGTCTTTTTTTGTAATTAGAAAAATTATAATATATTGTGATAAGATAAAGGGGAATAATGTTAGAGATAGACAATAAAACACTTCGTAAAATACAATTGATTCAGTTGGAAATGTTACAGGAAGTAGATAGAATATGTAAAAAATGTAATATACATTACAATATTATAGCAGGTACTTTACTGGGAGCTATTCGACATGAAGGATTTATACCTTGGGACGATGACGCCGATGTTGCCTTATTAAGAGATGAGTATGAAAAATTTAGAGAAGCTTGCAAAACAGAACTTGATACAACACGATTTTATTTTCAAGACCATCGAAATACAAAGGGGTATCGTTGGGGATATGGTAAGCTGAGAAGAAAAAATACACTTTTTCTTAGAGAGTTCCAAGAACATATGCCATATAAACAGGGGATATTTATAGATATATTTCCACTTGATAATGTTTCAAATAATTATATTATTAGAAGTGTTCAGAATTTTCAGTGCTTTTGTGTACGAAAAGTATTGTGGTCTAAAGTTGGACAAATAGCAGATAAAAATTTTTTTAAACGTCAATGGTTTCACTTACTTGCTCAAATACCAGAAAAGGAAATATTTAGATTTTATTATGGAATGATTTTAAGGTATAATAAAAAGAAAACAAGAATGGTTCGCATATTGATGTTTCCAACACCAAACAACGAGTATGGATATTATAGAAATTGGTATGAATGCAGTGCGGATACAGTATTTGAGGGAGTGATATTTCAAGGAATTAAGGAGTATGACAGTTATTTGACCTTTAAGTTTGGTGATTATATGCAGCTTCCTCCTGTGGAGAAAAGAAAAGTGCATCCAGTTAGTAAGTTAAGAGTGGTTAAAAATGTTAATAAGATAGGTAAATTAAAATGAAAAATGGATTTGAGTATAGTGCTGCAAAATATAAAATTAAAGAAAAAATAAAACAAGGTAAAAAAAATTATATTATATATCCTAATGGGAATTTTGGTATAACTATAAAACAAACGTTAAAAGAATTAGATGGCAACGTAGAATTTTGTATAGATAATAAAAAATATGATGGTATAACAGTTCTTAATATACAGCAAGCTGTAGATAGAGGAATAGGGGATTGCATTATTCTTATTGCTAGTAATAATAGTAATTATTACAATGAAATAAGAGAAAATATTTATAAAGTGTTTCCTAAGGAATCTATTTTAGATTTATATTCAAAAAGTTATGAATTGACGGAGGAAGATGTTGATAATTGTCTGCTTGATTTATCAGAGTACTTAAATGAGGTAAAAAATCAATGTTAATAACAAATATTCAACGATTTTCATTAGATGATGGACATGGAATCAGAACAACAGTATTTTTGGCGGGTTGTAATATGAAATGTCTATGGTGCCATAATCCTGAAACAATTAATAAACATTGGCTGATGTATGACAAAGAAAAATGCTTGTTCTGTGGTTTATGTGAAAAAAGTTGTAATAAAGGATTCCATAAATTAAATTATCCTCAGCATAGCATTTATTATCATAATGCTTGTTTGGATTGTACTGCATGTGTTGATTTATGCCCAAGCGGAGCATTAAAGATAAATTCAATAGATAGAACAGTTGATGAAGTGTTACAGGAAATAATGAAAGATTTTCATTTTTATAGGCAAAATGGCGGTGTAACCATAGGAGGGGGTGAACCGCTGTGTCAAGTAGATGAATTATCACAATTATTATTGAAATGCAAAGAAAATTCGATACATACTGCACTTGAGACAGCAGCAAATGTTTCTTTTGATGTGATTGAAAAAATAATAGATACTGTTGATTTATTTATTATTGATTGTAAAGCTTATACAAGAGAATTACATCAATATTGTACAGGACAGACAAACGATTTAATACTAGAAAATATAAGGCAAATATCTAAAATAAAAGATATATGGGTTCGGATACCTGTAATTGAAAATGTAAATATAACATTGGATGAGATGAAAAAGATAGGAGCTTTTTTACAAAATATACAGTTTAAAAAGGTTGAATTATTATCTTATCATAAAATGGGAATAAAAAAGTATGAATTATGCGGAATGAATTATACATTGAAACATATCAATGAACCGTCCAGACAATTTATGTTAAATTGTCTGGAAATATTGGATGATTTTGGGGTTCATGCAGACTGGAGCGGGTTATAATGTGGGTACAATTTAAAGATATTAGAAATGAAATTATTAAAATGATAGATAAGAAAATGGAAAGCAGTGCTGTTATTAAAAAGAAAGCATATGCACTTTCCATTTATTTTAAAATAAAGCCTATATTTATAGATGATGATGATATTTTAGCAGGACATATTGGAGGTGATGGTAATTTAGATATGTTGCCTTATCCTGTTAAAGATATTAATTTAAAATTGTTAAGTAACAAAAAAGATTTAATGTGTTTAGCACAATATATGGAAAATTTAGAAGAAGAAGGTTTTTTTGGCAGCATTTTAGGTGTACATGTTGCTGTTGCATATGATAAATTAATAACAGAAGGCATAAGTCATAAGATTAAATTATTAGAGGAAAAATACAAGTGTTCTATACATAGTACAAATGAAGATTTTTATGAGAGTATGTTAATTTTAATGAAAAGTTTCCAGCAGCTTATTTTAAGATATAGTAAATTAGCAGAAGAAAAGTATAAAAAAAGTGGAAATATAAATTTAAAAGATATTGCAGAGGCATGTAGTTGGATTGCTTTTAATCCGCCAAAAAATTTATTTGAGTCCGTGCAATTATTATTGATAACTCATGAATGTGTGGTTTCTGAAGCTGGCAGCGGTTCTATATCATTTGGCAGGTTAGACCAATATTTATATCCATATTATAAAAAAGATATAGATGAAGGAGTATTGACTTACAAACAGGCACAAAAAATTATTTCTGCATTATGGTATAAAATATCTGAACTTGAGTTGAGCTGGCAAAATGTTACAATAGGTGGTATTGATGCAAATGGAAATGATATGAATGATGTTGATTCAAAGGCAAATGATTTAGCTGAGTTTTT
>CAJUBU010000013.1 GCA_910585095.1 uncultured Lachnospira sp. | reverse complement strand
AATTTGTTACAGGTTTTTCTTTCCCTTATTTTTGCCCTTATGAGGGTTCGTAACACGAAGGAAAAGGATACAACACGAGGGAAAGAATAAGGGCAAACTCACTTGCTATAAATTTAGCATTTTCAAGGGTTTGCGAACTTTTTGGAGATAAGATATAACAGTTAATAAGTGCTATAAAAAGTGTCTTATCAGAATTCTGGTTTGTCAAGCTCACGAATATCTTTTTGTTGATATGAAATCAAACTAAACAATACTCCTAATATACCTGTACATAAAAACATTACAGCCATGCCGCTTCCTGCACCTTCTCCTACTATGATCTGTAATATTTTAGCAACTGCATTTTCAGTCATCATAAAGGGTTCAAACACATAATCAGCCAAAAACCCTCCCAACAAAATTCCTAAAGGAATTGTACTAAACTGAAGAGCATTTCTCAATGCAAATATTCTTCCTTGTATTTCTTGAGGAACATATTTGTATAAAATTACCATCTGCCCTGCATTGATAAAAGGTATTGGGAAACTTGCTGCAAATGAAGCAAATACCCAAAATATAATATTTCTGCCAGCCCCCATCATAACATCTCCCAATAAAAATGAGAGCATTGCTGATATATAAATCAGTTTTGCACTGCTTCCTTTTACTTTTCCAGTAGAAACAATAATGCCTCCTACAATGCCTCCAATTCCCATCACTGCATTTACAATGCCTAATACAACACTGTTATTTTCACTTCTTGAAAGTATCATTGGCGACAAAATATTTTCATAAGTCAATCTGGAAAAGAAATTTAACAAAGCCATTGTAATAATAATTGTAAAGATAGCTTTATTATTTTTCAAATAGCTAAAGCCCTCTGCACAGCCTGCAAACATAGACTTTTTCTTAACTTTTACAAATGTATCTTCTGGAATCTTAAGTACAACAAGTAATACCATAAAAGCAAATATAAAACTGCATAAATCAATTATTAAAATTAGTTTGAGTCCCCCTAATGCAAACAACGATGCTGCCAACACTGGTGATAACACTGCTACTAAGTTACTAGAAAAAGAATTCATGCCGCTAACCTGTGCCAACTTATCCTTAGGTACAACCTTTCCTATTGCCACAGATGATGCAGGTCCTTGAAAAGCATTCATAAACCCAATTATAAAATTTACCAGATAAATATTCCATATTTGCAGTCCATCTGCTTGATTTAAGGTAAATATAACAACGGAACAAATGGCAGCTATACTATCGGATATCAGCATAATCTTCTTTTTGCTATGGGTATCTACAAATGTGCCAACAAACAAACTTACAATAATATATGGCACATAATTGAAAAAAGACATTAATGAGACAGTCATAGCTGAACCATTTTTTGTATATGCCCATAAAATCAGCGCAAATGCTGTCATGGAACTTCCCAATTGTGAACATGCTTGACTAAGCCAAAATATAATATATCTTTTAAAATTATTCTGTATTGAATTTTTCTTCATTGAATTTTTCTCCTTATGTTGTTCTATTTTTCTTATTAGTTACCCATAAGTACAAAATCCAATGCGGACGAATTTATAATTATCTATCTCTGTACAAGTTTCGCCCAATCATCAGACCTTGTACAGAGTAAATCGCTTAAATCAATTATCATATGACACAACATATTATCCTCACTTGTATACCTCTTTTTATAAATAAACCATTTGTATCAAGCAATACATAGACACAAATGGTTTTAATCTTATAAATTATTTTTATTTAGTAAATGAATATTTACACTTCATTACATAACTTGTTTATAATCTTATTGCAATTTTATTATGTAATTTCATTACACTTCAACAGCTTTTTCTATAAGCAATTTCTGAACTTTTTGATACAATACTTCAAATCCAACTTCACAGTTCATCTCATCACCATATTCATCAAGAATACCTTGATAATTATCATAACCATAATAAGTAGCCCATTCTTCACCAAGTTCTTTAATCTCGGACTCTGTTACCTCAATATTATTATCAGCAGCAATAATTGTAACTACCATTTTATTTTTAAGATATTCTTGTGATGTTTCTTTTGCATAATCTGTAAATTCATCTTCTGATGATAATCCCATATTGGCAAGATATGCGTTAAAATCACTTATACCATTCGATGCATAATAATCTTTATATGTTTCATACTCTGACTTAACATTATTTTTATAGATTTCTATAAGGCTGTTTAATTCTTTTTCTGGATAGTTTGTAATTGTCATACCATCCACTATCTTTTTCATCAATTCCGTATATTTTTTATTATCATATTCTAATTGATTGCTCTCTGTAAGATAATCTTTTGTCTCTTGTTTTAATTCGGTAATATTATTACTTTTGATTCCAGCAGCCTCTTTATTTGATGAAATCCACTCATCTGTAAGCGCAGGAGTATTTGTTTTAGATATATAATTTACAGTTACAGTAAATATTACATCTTTTCCTGCAAGCTCTGCATTTTGATAACCATCTGGGAATCTGCATGGAATATCATATTCCTGCCCAACTGTAAGACCAATTAAGCCTTGATCTAAATCTTGTATGTAACCACCTGAACCAATTGTATAATTTGTAGATGTAGCAGTTCCACCCGCAAATGCTACACCATCAAGCTTGCCAGAGAAATCAAGATTAATAGAATCCCCACTTTCTGTAACACCCTCTTTAACCTGCTCCGTTGTCGCAAACGATGAAAGTATCTTATTAATATGCTCATCCACTTTTTCATCGGTCACATCTAATATAGACTTATCTACAGACACCTCAAGACCTTCATAACTTGGCAATGTCACCAAATTTTTATAAACAGCGGCATTTGCCTTAAAATAATTATTATATTCACTTGCTGCCATAGCCCTATTGGAAGTATCATCACCATCATTAGATGCTTTATTATTGCTACAACCTACAAAAGAGGTAAGAAGTATGGTTGCAAAAATTGCACTAAAAAATCTCTTTTTCATATATTATTCCTTTCTTATCTTAGTTAAGTGGATATTCGCAATCCGCTCTGTTGCTTGTTCATAATCTCATTGTCTACTTATAGCATTTTTACTGAAGCTTGAACATCTAAACAGACAAGCCTAAAATTGCTGCCACTTACAATGACCTTATTGTTATATCATAATCATTTATTAAAAAAAAGACATTTCACACATTTTTCATTGTTTATAACTGTAAAATAATATTTACAATATAAATTATATATCATTAATTTTCTATTGTCAACTTTAATTTTTATATTTATATATTTTTAATTTTTTTAATATATTTTTAAAACTGTATTTTCTAATTGATAATTGCCGAATATATGTAATTCTGTTATACTACTAATACATTTAAAATGGTATTTGATTTATGAAAGGATGATTGTAAACATTTGACGAAAAAGTTACGATTTACTACGATTATATTTTATATAGCGCTATATTTACCTTTAACTATATTTTTAATGGGCTGTGGTTCTTCCCTAAATGATCCTGTTGAGGTAACAGGTTTTAAATTAAATACTTATGTTTCCATCAAATCCTATACTACTGGAGGTTATTCAACTGCTCAATTAAAAGAAATATTAAACAACGCACTCAAGCTTTGTGATACTTATGAAGCCATGCTGTCAAGAACAATTACAACCAGTACACTCTCCCAATTAAATAACAGCAGTTCTATGGAAATTCCTTATGAACTTGAACAATTGATTGAGACTGGACTGGAATACTGCAATCTATCAAAGGGAGCATTTGACATTACAATAGGGAGTATTTCTTCTCTTTGGGATTTTACAGCAGAAAAACCGCAAGTGCCTTCCAATGAAAGTATTAATCAAGCGTTGCCTTTTGTAGATTACTCAAAGGTCGAACAAACAAAACTGGACAATGGCAATTATATTATATCCAAGCCACAAGAGACAAAGATTGATTTAGGTGCAATTGCAAAAGGTTTTATTGCTGATAAAATAAAAGCATTTTTGTTGGAAAATAATATTAATAATGCAATTATTAATCTAGGCGGCAACGTCTTGTGTGTTGGCTCACGAGATGACAATACTCCCTTTCATGTAGGAATTAGAAAACCATTTGATGACAGCGAATTATTGTTTACATTAAATATTCATGATTTATCCGTTGTATCTTCAGGAAATTATGAGCGATATTTTTATGAAAACGGTGAATTATATCACCATATTTTAAATCCTAAAACAGGATACCCTTATCAAAACGAATTAACAAATGTAACCATTATCTCTAAGAACTCCTTACAAGGCGATTGTCTGAGTACTACCTGCTTTGCATTAGGATTAGATGAAGGATTAAAACTAATTGAAAACACACCTGACGTAGAAGCTATATTTTACACCTCTGATGGAACTTTAACTTACTCTAGTGGGTGTTCACAATATATAAAGGAATAATAAAGCTATACACAGATAGTCAAATCATTTATTACTATCTTCCAGACTACAAAAGGATATAATACATGAAAATATTAAAATCTACACCAAAAAATGATAATTTTCATATGCCTGCCGAATTTGAACCTCATTATGGCTGTATTATGATATGGCCTGAGCGTTCTGACTCATGGCAATATGGAGGATACGCGGCACGAAAGGCATTTGTTGAGATTGCCTGTGCAATCTCACAGTCGGAATCGGTAACAGTATGTGCTAGTTTTGCACAGTATAACAATGCAAGACAATTGCTTCCTCCACACATTCGTGTTGTCGAGATGTCAAGCGATGATGCATGGGCACGTGATGTCGCTCCCACATTTTTAATTAATGATTGTAGCAAGCTTCGCGGCATTAACTGGGCATTTAACGCATGGGGTGGTTTGGTTGACGGACTGTATTTCCCTTGGGATAAAGACAATGCTATGGCAAACAAATTGTGTGACTTATATCAGGCAGATGTATACGATGCAAGTGATTTTGTACTAGAAGGTGGTGCTATCCACGTTGACGGCTGTGGCACAGCTATGGTTACAAAAAATTGTCTGCTAAGCAAAGGACGCAATCCACAGATGACACAAACACAAATTGAAGAAAAGCTGTATCAATACCTCAATGTGTCTAAAGTACTTTGGCTTCCCTGTGGTATATATAATGATGAAACAAATGAACATATTGACAATATATGTGCATTTGTAAAACCAGGACATGTTGTCTTAGCTTGGACAGACAATCAAGATGACCCACAATATGATATGTGTCTGCAATGTTTCAATTATTTACAGGAACAAACCGATACCCTGGGAAACCCTATTAAAATTCACAAACTTCCACTTCCAGAGCCTGTTTATATAACGAACAACGAATGTGAAGGGCTTGATAATATGAACTTTATGCCAACACGAATGCCAAATGAACGCCTTGCAGCATCCTATGTAAACTTTTACATTGCAAACGATGCCATAATTATGCCAGGATTTGCCAATCCTAAATGCGATGATTCTCTGAATCGTTCGTATAAAAAATCCGATAGGGAAGCCAAAAAAATACTTGAAAATCTTTTTCCAACAAGAAAAATTATACAAGTATACACAAGGGATATTCTTATTGGTGGAGGCAACATTCATTGTATTACTCAACAGATTCCAATGTTTGAATAATATAGTATATAAATAAAAATAATATTTAAAATATATGATGTACTTATTTCTTACAAGCAAATTTTTATTGCGCAAAAAATAGCGCAGAAATGGGGATTACTATGAAAAATGTTACAATTGCAGCCATTCAAATGACATGTAATACAATGGAGCCTAATACAAATATTCTAAAGGCGGAAAGTTTTGTTCGGGCTGCCAAAGATAAAGGCGCAAACATTATACTTTTACCAGAACTTTTTGAGACAAAATATTTTTGTCAAGAAAGAAATTATGAATATTACAACTTAGCTACTGATGTTGACAGTAACCCTGCAGTAAAACATTTCTCAAAACTTTGTGCAGAGCTTTCTATTGTTATGCCAATCAGTTTTTTTGAAAAAAGCAACAATACAACATTTAATTCCATTGCTATGATTGATGCAGATGGTAGCATTTTAGGCATTTATCGAAAAACACATATACCAGACGACCATTACTACCAAGAAAAATTTTATTTTACGCCTGGAAATACTGGTTTTAAAGTATGGAACACTGCCTATGGAAAAGTTGGCGTTGGGATTTGCTGGGACCAATGGTTTCCAGAAGCAGCAAGATGCATGGCTCTTATGGGAGCAGATATACTAATGTACCCTACTGCTATTGGCTCAGAACCCATCCTTGAATGTGACAGTCAACCACATTGGCGTCGAGTAATGCAAGGTCATGCTGCTGCCAATATTGTACCTGTAATTGCTGCCAATCGTATAGGTACAGAAGACGTTGTGCCTAGTGATGAAAATGGTTATCAATCATCAAGTCTCACTTTTTATGGCTCATCTTTTATAACCAATGAAACAGGTGAAATTATACAACAGCTCGGTAAAAATGAAGAGGGATTGATATGTGCCACTGTTGATTTGGATTCCATAAGACAACTTCGCCTTAGCTGGGGACTCTTTCGAGACAGAAGACCTGAATGTTACAACGATATATATAAAGCCTAAAGTCAAATACCCCGTAGCAGAGCTGCAATGCGTCCAAAGGACGCTATAGTATTTGACCCTTGCGGCAGTCGCCAAATAGAAAGGCAAACATGCCGCAAGCATGTCCGCTTGGCTCGTTGCTCGCAGGAATGAAAAATCGTAAATTGTTTATAAAACTTGTACTTACAGACTGAAAAAATGGAGGATTTTAAAATGATACGAGTAATTTTAGTAGCTTTATTTATGCTGATTGTTTTTATTGTAAGCTTAATTATGTTACCTTTAGAATGGCTTATAGGTAAGATAAATATCAATGCCAAAGATATCAGCTCCCTGCGAATGGTTCAAGGCATATTTAAAATTGTCCTTTTTATAAGCGGAACCAAAACAACCATTATTGGCAAAGAGAATATTCCTATAGGTGAATCTGTTTTATTTGTTGGCAATCACAGAGGTAATTTTGACACGGTTATAGCTTACAGCATTATGCCTAATATTACAGGCTTTATCGCAAAAAAGGAAATGAATAAAGTACCTATTATACGTGTTTGGATGCGCTATCTGTACTGCCTTTTACTAGACCGTCAAAACCCAAAAGAAGGTTTAAAAACTATTTTGAAAGGTATTGAATATTTAAAAAATGGCAAATCTATTGTTATATTTCCTGAGGGAACACGCAATGATGGCGATGGTGTTTTAAAATTTCATGGCGGAAGTTTTAAACTTGCAGAAAAAAGCAACTGCAAAATTATTCCTATGGTACAAAATAATACCGAAAACATTTTAGAAACACATATGCCATTTATTAAACGAACTCAAACCATTATTGAATTTGGAAAACCGATTGACGTCGCTTCAATGTCTAAGGAAGAACGCCGTAATTTGCCTGATATTACTTACAACGTTGTAAAAGATATATATGAACATAATAAATGTCTTATCAATAAATCAAATGCCCTATAATTCTCTTGTTTAAACGTCTTTGCTATGTTACAATATTTGGGATTTATTTATTACTAGGAGGGTTTAACAATGCCAGTTTGGAGTATTGTATTGTTAGTCATCATAGCTGTGCTTTTGGTGGCATTTATTGCTTTGTTTATCTTTGCAAATAAACTCAAAAAAAAGCAAGATGCTCAACAGGAACAGATTGATGCTGCCAAACAAATCATGTCTATGCTTGTCATAGATAAAAAGAAAATGAAACTAAAAGAGTCTGGTCTGCCGAAGATGGTACTTGAACAGACACCGAAGTATCTTCGAGGTTCTAAGATGCCAATTGTTAAAGCAAAAATTGGACCAAGAATTATGTCACTGATGTGTGACCCAAAAGTATTTGACCAAATTCCTGTCAAAGCTGAAATAAAGGCTGAAGTAAGCGGTATCTATATTACAGGAATTAAATCTGTGCGCGGCGGTAAAATTGTTGTAGAAGAAAAGAAAAAAAAGGGGCTATTTAAAAGAAAGAAGGGATAATAATTGCGCAATTTAACTCTTTTGACAGACTTTTATGAATTGACAATGATGCAGGGTTATTTTAAAAGTGGCAATAACCGTACTGTGATATTTGATGCATTTCACAGAAAAAATCCTTGTGATGGCGGATATGCCATTTCCTGCGGTTTAAATGAAGTCATTGATTATATTAAAAATCTAAATTTTACTTATGATGATATCAGCTATCTCAAAGGACTTCATGTCTTTGATGCCGATTTTTTAGATTACTTAAGTGGTTTTCATTTTACAGGTGATATTTATGCTATCCCTGAAGGAACTGTTATATTTCCAAAAGAACCTATTGTCAAAGTCATTGCTCCTATTATGGAAGCTCAACTTATTGAGACGGCTATTCTTAATATTATCAACCATCAAAGCCTTATTGCAACAAAGGCGGCGCGTGTTTGTTATGCTGCTAAAGATGATGGTATTATGGAGTTTGGTCTAAGACGTGCACAGGGACCTGACGCTGGTATATATGGTGCTAGAGCTGCTGTTATTGCTGGCTGTGTTGGTACAAGCAATGTACTTGCTGGTAAAATGTTTGATGTACCTGTAAAGGGAACACATGCTCACAGTTGGATTATGAGTTTTCAAGATGAGTATACAGCTTTTAAAACATATGCAAACCTTTATCCAAATGCTTGTATTCTTCTTGTTGATACTTATGATACATTGCGTTCAGGCGTGCCTAATGCAATCAAAGTATTTAAAGAGATGCAAAAAGCTGGAACGCTGTCAAAAGGTTATGGAATACGTCTTGACTCTGGAGACCTTGCCTATCTTTCTAAAAAAGCTCGTCAAATGTTAGACGATGCTGGATTTCCAGATGCTATTATATCAGCTTCCAGTGACCTTGATGAGTATCTTATTGATTCTCTCAAAACGCAGGGTGCAGCAATTACTTCTTGGGGTGTTGGCACTAATCTTATCACATCAAAAGATAACCCTGCATTTGGCGGTGTATACAAACTTGCCGCCGTTATGAATGATGATGGAACATTTACACCAAAAATTAAATTGTCAGAAAATTCTGAGAAAATTACAAATCCGGGAAATAAAACCATATACAGAATTTATGACAATCAGAGAATGATAAAAGCAGACTTGATTGCTCTCACTGATGAAAAATATGATGAAACCAATTCACTTCTTCTTTTTGACCCTGTTGAAACTTGGAAAAAAACATTACTAGAACCTGGGGAATACACCATGCGTGAAATTATGGTACCTGTTTTTATCAAAGGGGAATGTATCTATGAAACACCTGATGTAATGGATATACAAGCATACTGTAAAAAAGAAATGGATACATTGTGGGAGGAATCAAAGCGTTTAATCAATCCACAAGAAGTCCATATTGACCTCTCAAAGAAACTTTATGATGTCAAAAGAGCATTGCTTGATAATTATGGGGTTGTAGAATAATGTAAGGTTTTTATAAAAATATATCAAAAAAGTTTGCAAGTAAAAAACATGCTTGCAAACTTTTTATATAAAATCAAATAAATATT
This sequence comes from uncultured Lachnospira sp., assembly GCA_910585095.1. GTDB lineage: Bacteria > Bacillota > Clostridia > Lachnospirales > Lachnospiraceae > Lachnospira. Next base: position 106,369 of record CAJUBU010000013.1, on the reverse strand, counting down.
TACTTTTTCTAAGTCAAACAGATATTCGCAATCCACTTCATTACTTGCTTAAACCTCCTAGCTGGTATCACAGCTTTTCAATATGGACTTAACTTAATGAGGTTAAAAAACATTCCCTGCATTATATTAACAAACGTATTTGTTTCTTTTATTGTATGAGATTTTCCATGCCACCACATAGTGTTATTATTTGCACTAATCTTTATATCCTCTCCATCTTTAAGATGATATATGATATCAATTATAGGACTGTCCTCTGTTTGACCCCAAAGCTGATAATTTAAAAGATTTGCAGATTTCACTAATAATTCTATAGTTTCATTATCTGTAATTTCTCTTTTTTGTGTTTCATTATAAATAATAGTAACACTTTTTACATTTTCTTTTTTAGGCAATCCTATAAGAGGGATTCCATGAAATAAAATCCATATAACCGCATTGACTATACAAGTTATAATAATAACACATACTGTATTCCATAAGATAAATTTTCGTGTCCTTTTCTGTTGTTCCATTAATATCATTCCCTTGATATTTTATTTGCCCGAATACTTTACTATATATCTTATTATTTACAATAATTAATGTGTCAAGAAAAACATCAATGTAAATAATCCTGCTATAATCCATGTAAATAATTTAACATCTTTTACATTGCCAGTAAACACTTTAATTAATATATAAGAAATCAAACCAAACGCAATGCCATAACTAATATTGTACGTAAAACACATAAATGCTATTGTTAAAAATGCTGGAACGGCAATGGATATATCTTTCCAATCAATATCTGTAACACATCCCATCATCAATACACCAACATAAATTAAAGCGGCGGCGGTTGCACTGCTAGGTATCAAGGCGGCAACTGGACTTAAAAACATAGCAATAAAAAATAAGATTCCTGTTGTAAAAGAAGCTAATCCTGTTCTTCCCCCTTCTGCAACGCCTGACGAAGATTCCACAAAAGTAGTAACAGTCGATGTTCCACAGACAGCACCAGCACATGTAGCAATTGCATCTGAAAGCATAGCTTTCTCAAAATTTGGTACATTACCATCCTTGTCCAACATACCACCTCTTGCACAAGCACCGTAAAGTGTCCCAAGTGTATCAAACATGTCCACCATACATAACGCTAATGCTGAAGTTGCAATAACTAAAACAAGGTCTGCACTAGAATGTGATGATAAATATGTTGTAAAATTAAAGCCTTCTGTAAATACTTTTGCAAAAGATTCTCTTCCCCAGTCACCAAAAGCAGTAAATGGATTAAAATTAAGGGAACTAAAAAATCCATCATAAAATCCTGATACAGTAAAGCCAAGCACATAATAAATGCCTGTGCCGCCAACAATTCCCCATAACACTGCTCCTTTAATTTTTCTATAGGACAATACAGCTATAATCACTAAAGCAGCTATTGTCACCAATCGAGGCATAATCTGTCCCCAAGTAACACCTTCTTTTAGCAGATTAAAAGATGATAAATTAACTAATGTTGCCTCATCATTGACTACAAGTCCTGCATTTTGCAATCCCAAAAAAGCTATAAATAATCCTAATCCTGCGGGGATAGCAATTCGCACACAATCTGGAATGGCATTAAACAATTTTGCTCTGATTCCTGTTAATGTAAGAACAATAAATATAATGCCATCTAACAATACAAGAACCAACGCATTTGCATAACTAAGACCAAACGAAAAACAAATCGTATATACAAAAAACGCATTTAGCCCCATACCTGTAGCCAGTCCTAACGGCAAATTGGCTAAAAGTGCCATACACATCGTTCCTACAACTGCTGATATTGCTGTAGCAATATATACTGCATTGTAAGAAACCCCATCTAAACTTGAGAACATATCCGCATTGACCATAAGAATATAAGCCATTGCCATAAATGTTGTAATTCCAGCCATAATTTCAATTTTGACTGTTGAGCCTTTTTCTTTTACTTTGAAAAAACTTTCCATAGGTTCTCCATTTCTACACTGTTCTTATAAATAGTAAATTTTATATAAAACAGTATTTAAATATAAAATATATCATTATAATACTATAATTTCTACATCATAAGATGTCAAAATCTCAACTTTTACCAAGATTATTATACCATATTATTATATCAATTTGGAACAAAATTTTTATAATTGTTCTATGCTTATATCAATTTTGGATATTGACATATGTTCTTTTTCCATAAATAAGTCATACTCTATGCTTACAAATATCGCATTTTCTTTTGCTTTAATGCGAATCTTTTTTGTATCTATTATCATATTAATTTTTCCATAAGGCGTATTATAAATACTTTCAGTTTTTACTTTTTCTATAAATGTCATCTTGCTATTTACAATACCTTTTTTTATTATCTCTATTTTAAAGTTATTGATATTATTATCAATCTTTAATAAATTATTACTCACTACTTGTGTTTCAATTTCTTCAACATATTTTATATATATTTGCTTGTCAATTTTTTGGTAAAGTCCACTACATTCTGTCTCAACTATATTTTCTGTTGATTCCTTACAATCTATATTCTTAAAACCAGACGATACATTTTGTATATCACAATTGATGTTTTTATGTATACCTTTTATTTTAATTCGTACTTCTTTTTTCGTATTTTTTTGTGTATTACTCATTGATATTTTATAGCTCCCTTAATTTTTTATTTTTATAATATCATACACTTCAAACTCTCTATAACTTGACTATTTTTTATTTATATCCTTATCTTCTTTTTTTAAAACAAGACTTTTATTTAATGGGTCATAATAAATTTTCAATCTACTCTTTCCCCTTTCTAAATTAAGATTTTCCAAAATGCTTTTAGGCATTCGGATTCTCATATCTTGTTGCAAAACATAAGTATCCAAATAAATTAATTCATTATCCATGTCAGTCCCCTTTAGTTTTATTTTAGTTTAATTATAATCTATTTTTAGTCTAAAATCAACTTTTTTATAATATTACAATACAAAATTAAACTAATATAACTTTATTAAAAATCATTAATTCATCTCTCTTAATAAAAAAATTTTAAATATACATATTTTGTTTGATACCTTTATTTTTTATATAAATATTATTAATATATATAATAATATTTATATAATACAAAGAGGCAGAACCACAAAAATCGGTTCTGCCCTTTTATCTTTCACCTTCTTTTTATATCACACTATAACTTAATAATTGCAAATTAAATGAAAATTGTCAAACTCAAACACTTTTTTACAACATTCCTTAATCTGTTCTTCAATATGACTAGTCATCATAAGAGTTCCACCATTTAACACATATTCATTAAGCATACTTGTAACCATTTGTATTGATGTTTTATCTAAACCATTCATTGGCTCATCAAGAATAAGAATTTGAGGATTTTCCATAATTGCTTGTGCAATTCTTAGCTTTTGCTTCATTCCTAACGAATATTTTTTTACTTTCTTATCCTTATCATCATACAAATTTAATTTTGTTAAAATCTCCAAAATTTCTTTTTCTGATATTTTATTATTAATCTGTGCCAAAATCTTCAAATTTTCTAATCCTGATAATCCTGCAATAAATTCAGGCTGTTCAATAATAATTCCTGCATCAAATATAAAATCTTTATCTTTACCTATTTCTACTCCATTATATATCACTTTTCCTGTAGTTGGTATACTATATCCACATAATATCTTAAACAATACACTTTTACCACAGCCATTTGCTCCAACAAATCCATAACTACTTCCCTTTTCAATGACAAATGATACGTTTTCAAAAATCATTTTACCTTTAAACTTTTTTGATATATTTTCAGCTTTTAACAATTCCTCCATAAATCTCTCACATCCAATCGTATTTTTTATAATTCAATCCCAATATTAATATACTATCAAAAATTCCTAAAACACATATTGCTATTATACTTCCAAACATATCACTCCATGTCATTATATGAAACGGTATTATATATACTTCAAAAAGCAGCCAAAAGCTAAAAAAAATTACTGTTTCCGTCAGCACATGCCCTTTTTTTGTAAATAAATTTCTATATATATTTGCATTTAAAATGCTAATATATAATAATAGCATTTTTACAATCTGTATAACTATATCCTTCCATATTTCAAATGTAAGGTTACCATGAACTATATCTAAAAAAAATAATGTTAAAACCATAATTAATATATAATTTAATACTGATTTTAAAATTACTTTTTCACAATATCTTATATACTTTCTTCTGCCATATCGATATATTATAAATTCTTGATATCCTGATATTAAAAATTCAATACCTGAATAACTATATATGTAACTTAACACTAAAAAACAATAATAAGAAATAAACTGAATTATAATACCATTCTTTTCTTTTATATAAAAAAAATAATTTTTAATAGAACTAAAAACTTCTATATTTGTCATACTTGATTTTTCACAAACCAATTCATATAAATTTATAATAGACAATATAAGAAGTACGGCAAGTATGATTCGTTTTAACTTTATGTTAAACATTTGTCTCCTCTTTTTGATAATAAATAAATTACAGCAATAATCACTATTAACATAAGATAACTAATTATATATCTTAGTAAAAATATTTTATGAATTTCCATAAAAGTAATATTAAATATAAAAGGAGATATTGTATATTTTATTTTCAACGATAATATCATAGATATAGCGATGGATAACACAATACATAATGTAGATTTTACATTTCCTAACCACACTTTTAATGTAAACCATAAAATAGACAGCAACATAAGATTAACTACTGCAATTATAATAAATTGTGCTATCTGCATAGATGTCATTTCAAAATTGCCACTTATCAGTCCTGCTGCTACTCCAACTGCACTATAAACAGATACATACAATAAAATATTTTGAAATATATTTTCAAATACTTTGATATAAAACTTATTCATGCTATCATATCGATACAATGTATAAACATTCAAACAACAAATTTGACTAAAAATAATAAATATAAATCCAAAATAAAAAACCAAATATGAATATAAGACATCTGAAAAATAAAATCGACCTGACATAAAATAAGCTAAAATTATAAAAATTGCTGTTATTAAAAAATACTTTTTCAACACCAATCCCTTCCCTTCTTTAGTTTTATAATAAGTAAAACGATTCCTATAATAAAAGGCAAAATTAATGAATCTAATACACTAACCACAGTAAATATGGAAGGATTTTCATATATATAACTTTGATACCCATATATATACATAGGTTGAAATTTTACAAAAATAGAAGCTAATTGTGGTGTCATAAAATTTCTTACAAATTCAATTAATATATAGCTTCCCCAATAATAAATTATTGGAACAAGAACACATTGATATTTATGATTGACAAAAAAAGACACAGTACACGCAAAAAACGTATATATTAATGTGCCAATAAAATATGGTATAATTGCTTCCACAACAAAATATATTGAATGATTACCAAATCCAGCTCCAAAAATACCATCAAAAGCATTTCTAGCAATTTCTATATTATTTCCTATGAATATATATCCAATCAAAAAATATATCAAATATAATATATATACTACTACAGCATTTAAAACGGAATAAAATAAAATGGTATGAATAATTAATTTTTTACTGTTTGAAACACGACTATATTCATATATAAAAAGACCATTTATTTCATCAAAAAAACAAGTGACACTAAAAAATATCATAATTGGAATAACAGTTGATGAAAATCCTAATACATCTGTATAATTATCAAGTGTAAGAAGCTGATGAATTAGCTTTTGTTGTACACTGGAGGCATTATCTGATATATCTAGCGCACTGCTATCAAATCCTATTGTGACATCAAATAAACCACTGCTGATAAAGAAAAATATAAATAATCCTAATAAAATTGTAACAACAAAAATCCATCGGTTTATATTAAATAATCTGTATTTTATAATTGACACATTTTTCCTCCATAAATAAAAAGCTATCGCAAAACAATGAATACTATACCTAATAAGTTAGTCTTATATATTTTGCAATAGCTTTTTTCTTTTAACAATCTACATTCCATATACCTGTAATAGTCGCTTTACCATCATACCAATATTGTCTTAAACAATGTAATCTATATGAATAACCAGCTTTGCCAGTATTTTGACCTGTATTTGATGTTCCTTCATATATATCACATTTACCTCTCTCCTCGTACTCAGAATTAATAAGATAAGTTTTTAATACAACACGGTCTCTACCACTCGGATAGTTAAGATAAACATAATAATCTTTATCACTATTTCGTTTAATTTGAAAATACGAATAATCGCCTGATGTTCCTGTTACTGTAACATCAAGATATGTTTTATCTGTTTCTGCAAAGGCTGGTAGCGCAGACACTATCAACAATATTGCTACCAAACATACTGTTATTATTTTTTTAGAACCATTAAATTTCATATTAATTATGTACCTCCTTATTTACTCACATGTAATTATATAAACAAAATTCTATTTTTTTAGTATTTATACAATTTTGTTCATCTTTTCTTTAATATTTTTCTTGCCTCCTAACTATTCTTTATTTAAGTATTTGTAAAATTCTAAAAATGTTAAAACTATTTCTTAGCTTTTTAAAACTTCTTGACTTTATTTAAAGCTTTAAGGATTATTCATATTAAATATTCCTTTAATTTTACAATTACTTATTATTTTTTACATCATTTATTTTATCATATATTATGTAAAAAAACAACTTATTTTATATATTTTATAAATTTACATTAAATTAATATAAATTACTATTATAATTATTTTTATACATTATAAACATATTTTTATAATACATTTATACTAATTACTTATAATTATTTTTTGCATATCTATTCCTCTTTTAATGAAAACATTTCCTTTTTTCTATCCTCCACAACCTTCCCATCACATATTACAATTGTTCTATCGGTCATATCTGCCACTTGGCTGTCATGTGTGACAACAATAACCGTTTTTCCATCATTATTAATCTCTCTTAAATATTTCATCACTTCTTTTCCAGTATTTTGGTCTAATGCTCCTGTCGGCTCGTCCGCTAGCAAAATATCACAGTCTGTAACAAGCGCTCTGGCAATTGCTACCCTTTGCTGCTGACCCCCTGACATTTTTGCTGGAATTTTATCTTTGACATCCGTAATTCCTAAATAATTCATTTTTTCTTCAATAATTCGTTTTCTTTCCGACCTTTTTACATTCTTTACCAACAGGGGAAGTTCTATATTTTCATATGCAGTATAATAGTCCATCAAAGCAAAATTTTGAAAAACAAATCCAATTTTTTCTTTTCTTACTTTATCTACATCTTTTCTTTGAAGCTGTGTAATATCTTCTCCGTCTAATAAATATGTTCCTGTTGTGGCAGTATCCATACAGCCTATAATATTAAGAAGCGTGGACTTGCCAGAGCCTGACGGTCCCATAATAGCAACAAACTCTCCATTTTTAATAGTAATGGAAGCCTCATCAAGTGCCTTGCTGTCTTGTATTTCTTTATTATATATCTTTGTTATTTTATCTAATTCTATCATACTTAATGCCTATGCCTCTTTCTGTAATGATTTTATTAATCAAGCCTTGCCATTTTGTTATAATATTTATTTATCAATTTTTACTGCATTTTTATAAATACCTCTATTTTTTCTTGTGCTTTTTCATAATATTTTTCAATCCACTCTTACTGCCTGTGCATTCTGCATTTTCATCACTCTATATATTGGATATATAACCGATATAATTGTTGTTATAATTAAAATACCTGCTAATTCTCCCAATGTCTCCAATTTGATATAAACATTAAGATACTCGTTAAACCAGCCTTTTCCTAATAAATATACTGTTATAAATAATACTAATGCAGTTATTATCATTACGGTCATATCTTTGACTAACATTCCTATTAAACGCAGTTTTGAATATCCAAAAGTCTGTCTGACAGCAATCTCTTTTCTTCGGGATATTATCCAAAAATAAGATATAATAATATTATTTACAAGACAAAATACATACACAATATAATTTACTTTTATATTTTCTTTTGCATATGTAGTTGATATCGTTTTATTCCCTTCACTTACATCGATACTTGCATTCACCGATGCCATATTGTCTGCATTTATAATATTGATATATAATGTATTGTATTGTTCTTTTAATTCATCAATCGTACAGTTATTACTTTCTATATGTATCTCATACTCGGTCATATTTAATATATGATTTAATGTCTTTTCTCCTATGCAATTAATATGAAAAACAATTTTATCATCCCAATAATCGGTTTCACTTCCAAGAATACCTACTATTTCATATTCCTCCATACAAAAAGTAAGATATTTTTTACCATTTTTATCAATTGCGCTTTTATATTTATTTCTCCCTACTGCCACTACCTTTTTTCCATAATCGGATTGCTGTGTTCCTGGTATATGTCCGCTCACTAATTTATATGGAAGTTCCTCACTGGTTTTTAACAGCATTTCTGCCCGAAATGCTGAATTTAATTCTTCACATGTAACGGACATTTTTCCGCTAAGTAAAATATTCCCTTTACTAACATTATTGTTTGCCTGTGATAAAATATCTTTTCCAGATGCACTCACTTTTGCTATAATTCTATAATTATAAATGGCATCTTTTCGTTCATTTTCTTTCATCATTGCACTGTTATATATCTGAAGCGCACCAAAGATAGTAATATATGCGATAAGCTGTCCTACTATAAAACATATGGATACCAACCGATAACGAAACAATTTTGTTATAAACGCTTTTATCGTAATCACTCTCCTTTTTTTATCATTTCTGCTGGCGTTTTTTGTTTCATTATTTTTAATGGAACAAAAGAAGCAGCAAAAATAATGGCACATCCACACAACAATATAATAATTGGAATCATAATATTATGAGTAGTCATCCATATATCACGAAAAAAACGAATTGTTCCTTCTTTCTTTGGATACATTCGATTGATGTCATAATTTTTTAATATCCATGCCCACACAGAACCTAACAATACAATAAGCGTATCATAAAGTATTATCAGCTTTTTTATATCGCTAAACGTCACCCCCACCGTATACATAATTCCATATTCTCTCATCTTCATCATACACATTGCCGTTATTACAGTTGTCACGGATATAATGGCGAGAATCATTAACATTATTGAAGCCATAAGACGCTTATTATCGGACATTCCATAGGAAGCTTTCCAAGTTTGTATGGTTTCCTGTGCATTTTCAATTCTTATATCATAGTTACACTCGCGCGCCAACTTTCTAAGTTGATTTGAAACCTCATAATTATCATTTGCGTCACATACATAATAAATATATGCTGGTGATGTATCTTCTATAAACCCCTCATAATCATCAACACACACAAGCATTTTATTGTCCATTAACGTATCTGAATAGGTACCAATATCGTATCTGCTGGCACAGTGAGCCTCCTTTTTTAACACGCCTGCAACAACAAATTTTTCACTTTTATTCTTTAAAGAAAATGTATCTCCTACGGACATATAATCTTTCATATCACTGCCAATAAACACAGGATATACATCTTCATCATAATTTTTTAATATATTTTTTTCTTCCTGTGATAAATAAAAATTTCCTAAATCAAGTGTTGATTTTTCAGTAATAACAATCGGTATAATTCCATCATTTCCCATTTTTTCAGGCAAATTTATATTTTCAGGTATAAAATTATTGGTAGAAAATCTCCCATAATATTCAATTTTATCTACTTCTTTTATTCGTTCTAAAAAATCATGGTACTCTTTTGTCTTATCTTCTTTCATGCTTTGCTGAGTTATTCGATTCACACGCTCTGTTTCTTCAGAATATGTATTTGTATAATTGTCTATTATTTGCATTTCATATAAATAATTAGAAATACTTTCATCTATCATATATATTGCTATAAAACTCATACAGACAAGCAATACAGACAATAACATATTCCTTTTAATCATATCCATTAAAATTTTTAGAGTAGCTTTTATGCTCATACATTTATGAACCTTTCATCTTTATTTCATTTTATATCTATCTTTCTATACAAAAAAATGAAATTAAATTTTATATCTTTTAATATATAAATTTGTCTTTATTTTTTTCTTTCCAGCGTTGATAAACTTGCTCATTATCAATTTTATATCCGACTCCATACCACGCATATGTATATTCATCTGTTATTTCACCTATCAATTCCATTTCTATAATAAGGTCTTTATACTTGTCATTTGCTATAATTTCCGAAAAATCCATATAGTAATTGCCACTTTGTGTAAGTTCTATTTCAGCCAATATATCTAACTGACATTCTCCATTATGATATTTTTTTAATATCGAAAATCTATCAGGATACTGATATCTGCCGCTATCAATTTTTTCACTATTCTCAAAAGCCTCCTCTGGAATCCCATAAATAAACAACTTTGTTGTATTTGAATGATTATAAAATCCTTCATACATATTTACAGACATACAAACTACACCAAATTTATCCACCACTTTATTATTATCACGAAGTAAATAATCCCACATTCCTATGACACTGATTTCTTCTTTTACTTGTCCAGCATTCCTAAATTCAACAGATGTATATTCTTTTATATAGGGGGTTTTATATGCTATAGACATTTCTTTTTTATGCTGATTCCCTATAAATATTCCATCTGGTTTTATTCTTTTATTTAAAAATTTTCTTCTTTCTATTGCAATATCAAACATTTCATCGTCCATCATATTAATAAAATCAGCTGTATCAATCACTGCTTCACTTTCAGGCTGCCAATCTGGTATTGCCATAGTGGTAATTTCTGTTTTGTCTCTTAATGTATATACTCTATAATTATCTTTAATAACAAAATTTGTATAAAATGAACTCAAATAGTCCGTATTATTTTGAATGTTCACAGTAGGATTTTCTAACGTTAAATTATATTCTTGCGTTTTTATTTCTTTAGGCACACTGTTACCATTACACCCAGTAATAAATAAAGTACATAAACCAATAATCAGTATATATACTTTCCTTTTCATATTTATCCTCATTTCTGCACTGCATCTTGCACAAGAATCTTTTTTACCATAAAAATATAACAATTAACTGCCCGATACATTGACGCCTGTTATTGTTCTGTCATGTTTTACAGACATATATGCCTGATAATCCTCTGCCCATTCATAAGAACGAGATATATAAGCTTCTCCAAGCTGATATCCTGTGTCTTGTATTACTTCTTGTCCATCACTATAAACAATTGTAAGTTTTACCTTATATTCATAATTATCATTTCCCCATGCTTTTGCTTTGCATGACCTCATGCCAGATTCATAATCCACATCCAATTGATAACTTCCCAATCCCTTATATGCTTGATTAAATGGCTTATATATATGTGTATCTGCAAATGCAGTAACTCCGCTGACTAGTGTTATTACAGATGCTACAGCAAAAATTTTTTTGACTTTCTTAAATTTCATAACCGTATCCTCCTAATTTTATTATAAATTTATATTATCATATAGAATGTTAAAAATCTATTATTTTTGTATATTAAAACCATTTATATAATATATATTTTTATTACTTTTGTTAATTTTATAGCAATATATTTACAATCTTTGATAATAATTTTTATTAATAACAAATATAAAAAATTTATCAATACTATATATATGTTTTTTTAATTATTTATATTATTTATTTTAATACAAATATATTATATCATATACATATAAAAAATGATATTTTTATAGATAAAATATTTGCATCTATAAAAATATCAATTACTTTTTATAATATAACATTATGTATTTATAATTTGTCCTTTGCTTTAATCAGCTGTAAATGTTGATTATACTTCAATCACAAATACTTTTTATCTTTTTTTTCACTCCAAAAATTGATTTAAAAATGTAAGATATTTAAACCTAAACTTAACAGGTTTTGCACTTACCATATTATATTCTTCCTCTGTCAAAACATTTTTTAATGTATTTTTTGATTCTTCTGGCAAAACCCCATGTGTAGCCTCAACAAAACATAAAGGCGGATACAATACACACCACCAATTTTTTCCAGAACCCTTGCCAATATCAATACGAAATGCCTCATATTCTCCTGGTGGAAATGTAATATCACCATAGGATTTCATTGGAAAATAACTGGTCTCAAAATAAGCTGTAACCTCATTATCTGCACCTTCTTGGCGCAATACTTCCCTTGCTTTTTCCACAATAGAATCTAAATTTTCTTGAATAATTTGTCTGGACTCATCAATATTTGAAGAATTAGCAAGTAATGGCTGCATAAAATCAACCACTGCATCTTTTACTTTCAGCTTTAATTGTTGGTCATATTCACTGTCGCTATTTGCTCTTACATGAAATCGTATAATATTTTTTGCAATATCTTTTTGAACTTCTGCACGAACAACATTTTTTCTACTGCCAACGATGACAATAACAATGCTTAAAAATGTAATAAATAACATAAAAAATAATAGCCTATGTTTCTTACGTTTCATAAATAATACCTCCATTTTTTATAAATTGAAAATTCGTTTCTCTCAATTAAAAAATCTTTTTTCAATTTTTTATATCTAAATGGATTATTTCCGTAAAAACATAGACTATTCAAAAATTTCCAAATTTTTCCAATAAAATTTTTTGATTTCTATTATTTTTAATTTTATTGTCCCTTAATTTTTAAGAAGGCGTATAATGCCTTTTTCCTGATTGCGAATATGATGTCTCATAACATTCTGTGCTTCTAGTATATCTTTTTCACTGATATTTTTTATAATATCATTATGTTCACTGATAAGAATAGAGTGTGTTCTTGCATCTTTAACATATTCAAGCCTATAACGATACATCTGCTCTCTTAAATTATTAATTATCTGTATTAACCTAGCATTATTTGTCATGGCATAAATGGCATCATGAAATTTTACATCTGCCTCTACAATATTAACAACATCTTTTGATACAATTGCCATTTCAAATACTTTGTTGGCGGCTTTCAATGCTGCTATATGTTCTGCATTTACATTTTTACAGGCAAGTAAGACTGCCAGTTCTTCAAGAGTACAGCGCACTTCTAAAACATCTCTCATATCCTTTTCAGTTATATGTGCAACCTCTGCTCCTTTTCTTGGAATCATAATCACAAGACCTTCTAATTCAAGCTTTCTAATAGCTTCTCTAATTGGTGTCCTGCTTACTCCAAGCTTTTGTGCAAGTTGAATCTCCATAAGCCTCTCACCTGGCTCCATCTCTCCTCTAAGAATTGCCTGTCTCAATGTGTTAAATACCACATCACGAAGTGGTAAATAATCATTGACATCCATCTTTAAATCACCTTTCATATCTGTAAAATCCTCCATTCTTAGCCCTGTTAATTAAATGTTTCTGTAATATATACTTGCTTTGCCTCTTTTTTAAATTTAAGATAAGCCTGACAATTAAGAGCTGTCCGCTCGTTTGGAAAGATACCAAATACCGTAGGACCACTGCCACTCATCATCGCATTAATCGCTCCATGTGATAACATATCTTTCTTGATGCTATCAATTATAGGATATAAAGGAATCGTCACATGTTCGAGAACATTGCCCATATTGGCAGCTATCTCTCCTACACTCTCTTTATTAATAGCCTGTATCATCTTATCTACATTGGGATGACTGATAATATCCTTCATATCAAGACGTTCATAGACAAGTTTGGTAGATATATTGATTGGCGGTTTGGCTATAACAATCCACATATGCGGAACAGATTTCAACCTTGAAAGCTTTTCTCCAATTCCTTCAGCTAATGCTGTTCCACGCATAATACAATATGGAACATCCGCGCCAATTTGAACGCCTAATTCCATTAATTTATTTTGTGATAATCCAAGTTCATAAATTTTATTGATACCAAATAATGTTGATGCCGCGTCTGTGCTTCCTCCTGCCATTCCTGCTGCCACTGGTATAAATTTATTTAAATTTACATCAACGCCGCCCGCAAATCCAAATTCATCTTTAAGAAGCTTTGCAGCCTTATAAATTAAATTATTTTCATTGATTGGAAGATAAAATAAATTGGATTGAATCCTTATCTCATCTTCTGGAATTTTTGTAATTATCAATCGGTCGTAAATGCCAATTGTCTGCATAACCATACGAACGTCATGATAACCATCTTCCCTTTTCCCCAATACATCAAGACTAAGATTAATCTTAGCCCTTGCCTTTAGTCGTATACTATCCATGCTGTCTCTCCACCTAATAAACAGAAAAAATTGTACTTATAAATATACAACATTATATAATAACATATTGTACAAATGCAAGTACATTTACATTGTTTCCTTGTTTCTCCTATATTTATTCGGCGACATTCCCTTGATATGCTTAAAGGCATCGCCAAAATAATTGCTATCATTAAAACCACATTCAAATGCTATATCTGTAATCGACTTGTTTGTCTCTAATAATAAGGTGCAGGCATTTTTAATTCGGACATTAATAATATATTCTTTAATACCTGTACCTGTAATTGCTTTAAATTTTTTTGAAAGATAGGACTTGCTGATATGAAAACGCTCAGACAATTCTTCCAAACTCAATTTTTTCTCATAATTTTCATATATATAGGTTGCAATCTCTTGCATAAGGCGATTATCTACATCAATTTCTTTCATTACATTTCGCTCAAATCGCTGACATCTTATCATAAATAAGATAAGCTCTAAAAGACCTGTTTTAATAAATGCTGGTGACAATATATCCTGCCCTTCACTCTCAAAAAGCATTTTTTTCATAAGTGACTCTACATATTCACGTCTTTTATCTGGAATAGATATCACACCTGCCTTAAATGTCTCTTTTCTAATTTCTTCTCCTAATAACTCATCAAGCCATAAAAGGTTACTATCTTTAAAACATACTACAAAACGTTCACTCACTCCATAAATAGGAAAAGTACTTTTATGAATGGCTCCTTTTGGCACAATAACTAAATCTCCTCTATTAAGTTTATATATATTGTGTTCAATAAAAAATGTACAATCCCCATTAATAAGATAAAATACTTCATAATATGGATGACTGTGCTGTGGCTGAACTCCTTGTGTAAAATCTCTCTTTACTTTATTTATCTTAAAATCAGATGGCATATCCATTATCATATTAATCCTCCATATCCAAAAGCTATTTAAATCTTTATCATAAATGGCTTTTTTTCTGTACTTTGCTTTATTTATAGTGATATTCTTATGGAATTTACTGTTTTTTATGCTATATTTACAATAATAAAATTATAAAGATTTGTCAAGTAACACATAACTAATTGAAAATTTCAAATTTTTTCCACTTGTTATACAAAATAATTTATTTTGCAATTGCTTACATATCGAGAAAGGAGTGTTTTTACAAATGGCAAAACCAATAAGTGAAGACAAACGTACCCTTCTTCTTGAAGGAAATCTTGTTAAAGCTATTCTTATTTTAGCTGTTCCCGTAATGCTTAACAGTTTTATTCAATCTATGTATAATCTTACAGATACATTTTGGCTTGGAAAGATTGGCACAGAATCACAAGCAGCAATTACTTTGGTATCTCCTGTACAAAATATATTAATTAATTTTGGTATGGGTATTACTACTGCTGGTTCTATTTTAATATCGCAGTATCTTGGAGCGCGCCAAGATGAACAGGCTAAATCAATGGCAAATCATATTTGTTTATGTTCCATTATATTTGCATTTATCTGTGCTGCTTTATGTTGGTTAGCAAGTCCAGGTATTGTTAGCTGGCTTGGCGCAGAAGGCAATATTTATAAATATGGACTTTCCTATATAAGAATTGTAGTACTTGATTTACCATTTCTTTTTATGATTAATATGTTTACAGCCGTTCATCAATCACAGGGTGATACATTTAAACCGATGCTTCTAAATCTGCTTGGTGTAAGCGTCAATCTTATCCTTGACCCTATATTTCTTATAACATTTAACTGGGGCATTGCTGGAGCCGCACTTGCAACGCTTCTGGCAAAAATTCCAAGTGCAATTGCTGCTATTATTTCTCTGTGTAATAAGAAAAAGCTTATACATATTAATTTTAAAGGGTTTCAGTTTGATAAAAATAAAATGGTTTCTATTGTAAAAATTGGTCTTCCTACCGCTATAGGCGGCAGTACTATGCAGTTTGGATTTTTACTTATGACAAAAAACGTAAATAGTTATGGTATGACTGCAACTACTGCATATGGTATCGGCAATAAAATAAACAGTATTATAACACTTCCTGCAAATGGTATCGGTTCAGCAATCTCAACCATTGTTGGGCAAAATATTGGCGCTAATAATATTAATCGCGCTGATAAAACATTTCATATTGCATTGAGAATTGGCGCAACTTTTTTGCTTATATTTGGAACGATTTTATCACTTCACTTTATTGCAGAACCTATTGTACGATTTTTTTCAACAGACGAAAATGTGATACCTCTTGCGACACAATTTTTATCGCTTATGGCTATGTGCTGCTGGACAAATGCGTTTTACAATGTCTCACAAGGTCTGTTTCAAGGCTGTGGACATACCATGATTACTATGTTAATTGATGCCATCCGAATATGGGGATTTCGATTTCTTACACTATGGTTTTGTTCCAGTATATTGAATATGGGAGTCGAAAGTGTATGGTATTCTGTTGTCGTCAGTAACGCCCTATCTGCCTTATGCTTATATTTACTGTATTGGACAGGAATTTGGAAAAAACGAACTATAAAAATTACATAAAAATGACAAATTATTCAAAAATTGCCAGTAAACCTTTAACCTAAAATAGACACAATAAAGGACAGCATAAAGCGATAGCTTATTGCTGTCTTTTATTGTATTATTTAGTCAAACGGATATTCGTAATACGCTTCACTGCTTACTTGATGAAGTTAAATTGTTTTTGAATCTTAATAAACCATACTCCAACTATAACAACAAACAACAATAAGACAATAATTGAAATAATGATTGAATAAATCCCTTGTATTACAATCACTGCTGTACCAGCACTAGCAATACCTATTCCTAATACTAAAACAGGCTTTCCTAAAGCTTTTGCATATCCAGCTTTATCTGATGTATTATCAAATACCTTTCCATGTATACTAGTATAATTTCCTCTTAACAAAGAAATACTTAAAATGATCATTATTACTGAGCAAAACCACATCATTATGCTAAAACCAATCATAGAAATTCCCTCCTTTTCAATTTGCTAATTTCCATATTGGGGTGTGCTTTGAAAAGTATATGTACATAGTCTTTGTCATGATTTGACTTATAATTAGTCCTCCCCATAATTTGACTGATTGTAGTATAACACATTGCTCTAAAATTGTCATATGCGAAATATACACAATTCATCTCCCACTTCTAAAGTGGAAATATCCTTACTATAAATTGATAAAAATGGTATCTACATTTCATGAAATTTATGATATAATAACCACAGCATAGCTGTGATATAAAAGTTTGCTCTGCAAACTTCTGGCAACTTATAATGTTCATTTTATAGCACAATAACCACAGTATAGCTGTGGTATAAAAATTTACATTCTGATAATAATAATTCAGCTTGTATAGCTGACCTATTATAAAAAATATAATAAGATTGGAGGCGTATTGTTTGAATAGATTACAAATTACTTGTCCAGATGGCATCCAAAAAACAATGGATATGCTCTATGAAGACCTTGCACACCGCAATGCGGCAGCACCTGAAGGAAATTGTCCTGTAGAGCAGACAGCCGCATTAGTAAAAGTGTGTCTTTCACAAAGCTGCGGAAAATGTGTACCTTGTCGTGTTGGATTAGACCAGATGACCAAGTTGATGGAAAAAATTTTAGATGGGTTTGCATCAATGGAAGATTTAGTGATACTGGAACGAACAGCCAAAACCGTTATGGATTCTTCGGATTGCGCTATTGGTGCAGAAGCTGGAAGAAGTGTACTTGCCTGTCTTGAAGGTGCAAAAGATGACTTTTTAACACATATTAGAGAACATCACTGTACAGCAGAATTTCAGCCTGTTCCATGCCGTCGTGCCTGTCCTGCCCATGTGGATATTCCAGGTTATATTGCACTTGTCAAAGAAGGACGTTTTGAAGATGCCGTTCGTCTGATTCGTAAAGATAACCCTTTTCCAAGTTCGTGTGCGCTTGTATGTGAACATCCTTGCGAGGAACGCTGCCGCCGTAGTATTTTGGACGATGCAATCAATATTCGCGGAATTAAGCGCGTCGCTGTTGACAGTGCTGGTCATGTGCCTGCGCCAGAATGTGCCGCTGATACACAAAAAAAGGTTGCTATCATAGGAGCAGGTCCTAGTGGTTTAACAGCGGCTTATTTTTTACGTCTTATGGGACATAGTGTAACTATATATGAACAGAGAGAAAAAACAGGCGGTATGCTGCGCTATGGTATTCCACGCTATCGTCTGCCCGACAAGTATTTAGACGAGGATATTAATGTTATTCTTTCTACTGGCGTAGAATTACATACCAATACTCGTATTGGAGAAACGATTACACTGACCGAACTTCGTGAAAAATTTGACGCCGTTTATATTGCAATCGGCGCACATTCCTATAAAAATCTTGGTGTTGATGGGCAAGATGCAAAAAATATCTTATCTGCTGTTGACTTGCTTCGTGGCATAGGAGACGGCAACGTACCTGATTTTTCTGGCAAAAATATTGTCGTAGTGGGCGGTGGAAATGTAGCAATGGACGTTACTAGAACTGCCAAACGACTTGGCGCAAATACTGTAAAATGTGTATACCGTCGCCGAAAAGTCGATATGACTGCACAGGTGGAAGAAGTGGAAGGCGCTATTGCAGAAGGCTGTGACATTGTTCCTCTAATGGCTCCCGTTCGTGTAGAAACGGATGAAAATGGATATGCTATTGCTTTGATTGTTCAGCCGCAAATTCCGGGTGAATATGCTAATGGTCGTCCAAAACCTGTCAATGCAAATCGCCCACAGGAGCGTATTCCTTGCGATATTATTATCGGTGCTATCGGTCAAGCAATTGATTCTGACGGTTTTATGGAGGAGGGCGTTCCTACAAAATGGGCAAAAATTTTGTCGGATAAATTTTGTAAAATTGAAGGTATGGAAGGTGTATTTGCTGGCGGTGACTGTGCAAGCGGTCCTTCAACTGCCATTCGTGCAATTGAAGCTGGAAAAACGGCTGCTGGAAATATTGACACATATCTTGGTTTTCACAGCACTTTGCCAAAACCACCTGAAGTGCCAAAAGCAACCCATCAGGCAAGAGGCGCTATGGGACGTATCAATATGGTTGAGCGAACCCCAAGTGATCGCAATGATGACTTTGATATTATGGAAATCGGCATGACAGAGGAAGAAGCAAAACATGAATGTAGCCGCTGCCTGCGCTGCGACCATTACGGTTATGGCGGTTTTAGAGGCGGCAGAGAGGAGCGCTGGACGAAATGGTAAAATTGACGATAGATGGAAAAAATGTGACTGTAACAAAAGGAACTACTATTTTAAATGCCGCCCGTAGCGTGGGAATTAAAATTCCAACATTATGCTATCTTAAGGATATCAATGAAATTGGCGCTTGTCGTGTCTGTATCGTAGAAATTGTAGGAAATGAAAATTTATGTGCAGCCTGCAATACACAGGCAGAAAATGGCATGGAGGTCTTAACCAACTCTCCGCGCGTTCGTGAAGCCCGCCGTATTAATATCGAGTTAATTCTATCCACACATAATACAAACTGCACAAGCTGTGTAAGAAATGGAAATTGTACACTGCAAAGTCTTTGTCAAGACTTAAATATTACAGATATTCCTTTTGAAGTTTCTTATCGAAAAAAGAACTGGGACAAAAATCAGCCATTGATTCGTGACCGTGAAAAATGTATTAAATGTATGCGCTGTGTAAGTTTTTGCGAAAAAATACAAAGTCTTGGCGTTTGGGACGTACTTGGAACAGGTCCTCGTACAACGGTTGGGCTGCGTGGTGCCAGAAGCTTAAACGATGCCAATTGTACTTTGTGTGGACAATGTATAACCCATTGTCCTGTGGGCGCTTTACATGAAAGAGACGATACACAAAAAGTATTAGATGCGATTGCTGACCCAGAAAAAATTGTTATTGCTCAAGTGGCGCCTGCTGTCCGTTCTGCATGGGGAGCCGATGCAGGTCTTGATGAACATTTAGCAACAGTGGGCAGAATGGTAACTGCATTAAAAGGTCTTGGGTTTGATTATGTCTTTGATACCGACTTTGCGGCTGATTTAACGATTATGGAGGAAGGCAGCGAACTTTTAGAGCGATTACAACATAAAGAAGACTATCACTGGCCTATGTTTACAAGCTGCTGTCCTGGATGGGTACGATTCTTAAAATATGAATTTCCAGAATTTATGCCAAACTTGTCAAGTGCAAAATCTCCTCAGCAAATGTTTGGCGCTATCGCTAAAACTTGGTTTGCAAAACAGCTCAATGTAGAACCTGAACAGATTTGTTGTGTATCCATTATGCCATGTGTATCAAAAAAATATGAAGCCGATGTGCCTCAAGTTTCTGATACAGGCGCAAAAAAAGATGTGGATATTGTACTTACTACAAGAGAAACAAGCCGTATGCTGCGTTCTAGCGGTATTTGTCTGGAAGAACTTGGTGAGAGTAGCTTTGATGAACCTTTAGGATTAGGTACTGGCGCCGGTGTTATCTTTGGCACAACAGGCGGTGTTATGGAAGCTGCCCTTAGAAGCGCACATTATCTTGTTACAGGTCAAAACCCACATCCCGATGCCTTTAGTATGGTTCGAGGAATGGAAGGCTGGAAAGAACGTATTGTACAAGTTGGCGATGTGAGTTTAAAAGTTGCTGTCGCAAGTGGACTGGGAAATGCAAGGAAATTGCTTCATGCTATTCAATCCAACAAAACACAGTATGATTTTGTAGAAATCATGGCATGTCCGGGCGGCTGTGCAGGCGGCGGCGGTCAACCTATCACAGATGGAAAAGAACTTGCAGCAGAACGTGGCGAGACACTTCGCCATCTAGATGCAAATGCTTCTATCCGCTTTAGCCATGAAAATCCTTTTATAGGACAATTGTATGAACAATTCTTAGAAAAACCATTATCCCATAAATCACACGAACTTTTACATACCAATCAATCGGAGTGGGATATTTAATATAATTATCATTACAATTAAACTTTTTATGAAACAATGGGTGACACATTTGCAGGTCACCCATTATTTTACACATAGCTATTAAATTATTTACATCTTTAAATAATTTAATAATAAAAAGGTTAATAATGGGAATTATTCTTCCGATATAAAAAATAGTAGTATATCATGGAGGATGTACTATTAAAAAATTTTCAAGCGTTTTTACGCGGCAAGGAGGCAATCTATGAGTTTATATGGTGTTGATAACCGCTATTCTTATACCGATTATTCTAGCTCTGCTAGCAATTCTAAGACGAATAGCACAAATGAAGCAAAAAAAAATGATACGGTTGAGGAAGGAGCTACTTATGAAGCTTCTAAGACAACTGCTAAAACAGCAAAATCTTACTCAAAATCATCATCAAATGTCGTTGCCAAGATGAAGGCAGACACACAAGCAAGATTGGAACAGATGCAATCATTAGTAACTAAAATGTTCCAAAAACAGGGTGTGACAATCGGCAACGCTGATGATATGTGGAAAGCTTTGGCAAATGGCAATTTTACTGCTGACGCAGCAACAATTGCACAAGCTAAGGAAGATATCGGCGAAAATGGTTATTGGGGTGTTAATCAAACTTCAGACCGTTTAGTTGATTTTGCTATTGCACTTTCTGGCGGTGATGAAGAAAAAATGAAAAAAATGGTTTCTGCTGTTGAAAAGGGATTTAAACAGGCAACAAAAGCTTGGGGAAAAGACCTTCCTGGTATATCTTCTGATACATATTCAGCTACGATGGATAAGTTTGATAAATGGTTTGAAGAAAATGGTTCTTCTGCAAAGACATCAGACATTCTTGGCAAATAGTTGAATTTTATTAGGCAAACAACAAAGCAGATTTACAAATATTGTTTCATTAAAAACTAGTCCAATCCTCTTAAATGGGCTGTCAACTCTTTGCAAATTTTAAGGGGCTGTCGCATAAAAGATAAAATATACAAAATATTGTTTAGTATTGTATTTTCCTTTCCAATATCTTGTATTTAACTTCTTTAATGCGACAGCCCCATGATAAAATAAAGACGACAGCCCTAATTTAAATTTGTTTATTTTGTTCTCAATGCAATTGTTTATTTATAGTTTTTATATATTACATTTTTGGTATATCTATTTTTTACGTCTCTTTCATACTAAGTTCTTTCATCAACAACAGTTTTTCTCCTGCCTTTATCTTATAATCTGCATCAGCAAGCTCTGGAATGCCTTTATTATCTTTTTTAATAGAATCCACCGTTGTATTGTATTTTTTGGCAATATCCCACAGCGAATTTTTCCCATCGGATATATACCCCACCATCGTTGGCAAATTCAAATACATATTTTCATCGCCTTCGCTCACTTCACATTCTTGAACAACATTGACATGAACAACATTAAAGCATATAACATCAATTACCACATTGCCCTTTACTTCAAGCTCCTGACTTCCCGTCATTACAATTCCAACATGTTCAACACAGCTTTGCATGTAGTATTCCATATCTTCTGTTGTTTTTAACTGTACCTTATGTGAAAATGGTATTGGTATCGAAAAACTGCCCAGCGGATTAGCATCGCTTTCTGATACATAAAACGTATTTACAATAACAACGCCTTCTACCTGCAATCCATCTTTTTCCACTTGTATATCATCAATATGTGCAACGCCATTGCAACTAATTATCTGTAAAATAGAACCATATTTATCCGTCTTTACACGCTCATTAATCTGACATCTTGAATTATTCCTTGCAATCAAATTTTTAATCGATACAGGAGTGCTATTAATTTCAATACGTTTTACAGGCGAATAAATATCATCAATAATCTGCTGTGTTCTTTCCTGATAACATTTTACATTCATCTCAAGCACCATCTCAAGATTCAAGTCGCGAAGCTCTCCATCATAGTTTGGCTTTGCCTCTATGCCGCAGCTCGTCATCGAATAATTGACAAAATGTATCATATCCATATTGCAGCCGCTAATATCTAGTTTTCCATTAAAATTAGCAGTTGAGTCATACCACGCTGTTCCAATATCACTATTTTCTGGAGCATAAATAATAAAATATCCCAGCTCAACATTGATTTCCATACCATCCTCTACGGCTTTACTGTCAAAACTTCTTATCCACAGTTCTTCCCACATAATATTTCCTATGTTTGGTTTTCCTTGAGGAAGTGATACCGTTTCTCGGATTCTTAAATTATCCCTCATATTAACCATCAGTTCAGCATATTGAATATTTTGCTTTTTCACTTGAATACACTCATTTTCCTGAACTTCTGATATTTCGTAACCAAAACTGTAATCCTCTATATCTTCACACACAATTTTTATAGAAATAATAGCCTTCACATTAATTTTACGTGAATTGATAGCTTTTACTGTAAGGTCTTCAAGATGTGTTTCCCAATATATTGGAATATTCTCAACGTCACAACTTAAATTAATCACTTCACCAATATCAATATCTCCTGTCATCTTAAAAGGCATACTGCCGCCATCTTCATTATTTCCCATATAAAGAATAGCAAAATCAAGGCACCCCTTTACCTCTGCTTTTTCACCTAATGCCTTTGCTTCATCAATTCTTGCATTTCCCCATTGTCTTATAATATGTTCAATATCCGCTTTGTTATCTGGCACGTTAAAATCATCATCTAATGTTATCTGTATGGTATTTTTGCATTTACATTCGTTATCATGAATATACCCTTTATTAATAATCACACTAAACTCCATTTCTGCGCGCTGCGCTACATATTAAATACCACTGTTTCATCTCTTTTTTCCATTTTTAATACAATATAAGGTGTTGTACTTACTTTTGTGACCTGCTCTTGAGGTTTTGGTCCTAACAAATCGATGTCTACATAGATAGAATCTTTGCCAAGTGATACACTATTTACGCAAATACTATATCCGCTTGTTCCCATCATTCCATACCCTGCAACTGCATATGTATATTCATCTGTATTATATGTAAGCCTAATCGTACTTTCCTTTTTTTCATCAATGATATTCTTTAGTTCTTGGGGTATATCTTTATCTTCCACAACAGTATAATCCAATTGTGTCACTTCTGTTTCTGTTTTACCACAACCCCATAATCCGCAAACGGAACATACAAATATCAAAAATATACATACTAAAATATCAATTTTGTTCTTTCGCATAAAAACCCCCTACAATAAGACTTGTTATAATCTTATTATAGGAGGTTTCGATTTATACCTGATTTTTATATAGCATAACCTTTACTCTTTATCACTTCAATAACTTCATCTACATACTTTACACATAATTCTTGACTTCCCGCTTCAACCATCACTCGAACAACAGGTTCTGTTCCGCTCTCACGAACAAGAATCCTTCCATCATTGCCAAGCATTTCTGCAACTTTTTCAACTGCTGCCTTTACATCCATATCGTTTTGAGCTGCTGTCTTATCGGTAACTTTTATATTTTTAAGCACTTGGGGAAAAATAGCAACTGGAGATTTTAACTCGCTTAATGTCTTTTTCTTTGCCAACATAACCTCCATCATTTTGAGTGCTGTTATAATTCCATCTCCTGTTGTTGCATATTTACTAAAAATAATATGTCCCGATTGTTCGCCGCCAAGCCGATAACCATTATTAGACATGCACTCATAAACGTATTTATCACCGACATCGGTTTTTTCATAACAAATATCTGCTGCCTCAAATGCCTTATACAATCCAAAATTGGACATTACCGTTGTAACCACTGTATTATCGGAAAGCTTCCCTCTCTCTTTCATATAGTATCCATATATATACAAAATATGGTCGCCTGTCACAACATTTCCTTTTTCGTCAACACAAAGACATCGGTCTGCATCGCCATCAAAGGCAAAACCAACATCAAGATGTTCTCTTTTTACTAAATCGCACAATCCTTCAATATGTGTAGAACCACAATTTTCATTAATGTTGATTCCATCAGGCTGTGCATGAATCACATATGTTTTTGCTCCCAACGCGTCAAATACACTTTTTGCTAAGTTCCATGCACTTCCATTAGCCGCATCAATGCCAACTCTCATACCTTTAAATGAATAGACTGCAAGGCTTATAAGATATCCCATATACCTATTTCTGCCAGCTGTATAATCAATGGTACAGCCAATATTTTCCTTTGTTGCAAATGGTAATTCGGCTATCTCTCCATCAAGATACTTTTCAATTTCATCAATAACATCTTCCCTCATCTTTTCGCCTTTGTCATTAATCAGTTTAATACCATTATCATAAAACGGATTATGACTAGCGCTTATCATAATTCCACAGTCAAAGTCTTCTGTTCTCACAACATAAGAAACACTTGGTGTTGTTGTTACATGTAATAAGTAGACGTCTGCTCCTGATGCGGTAAGTCCAGCAACAAGTGAGTATTCAAACATATAACTGCTTCTTCTTGTATCTTTGCCTATAACAATCTTAACTTTATCTTCTTTATGGTTCTTGCTATAATACCAACCTAAAAACCGTCCCACTTTAAACGCATGCTCCACTGTCAAATTGACATTAGCCTCTCCTCTAAAACCATCTGTACCAAAATACTTACCCATATACACTCCTATTTTTAATATATTTTATATCATTCCATTTGGATTATTTTTTTGCCATCTCCAAGAATCCGCACACATATCAAACAAATTCTTTTTTGCCATCCAGCCAAGTTCTTCCTTTGCTTTTGTAGCGTCACAATAATTCACAGGAACATCTCCTGTTCTTCTTGGTTTAATCACATATGGTATATCAACGCCTGACGCTTCTATAAATGTATGAACTACATCAAGAACAGATGAGCCTTTTCCAGTTCCAAGATTGTATATCTTTAAACCTGGATTTTCTTTTAACTTAGCTATAGACTTAACATGCCCTTGTGCTAAATCTACCACATGAATATAATCTCTTATACATGTTCCGTCTGGCGTATTATAATCATTACCAAAAACACCAAGCTTTTCAAGCTTTCCTACTGCCACTTGTGTAATATATGGCATAAGGTTATTTGGTATACCATTTGGATTTTCACCAATAGTTCCACTGCTGTGTGCGCCAATTGGATTAAAATAGCGCAGTAAAATGACGTTCCATGTATTATCAGACTTATATATATCTGTAAGAATTTGCTCCAACATTGCTTTGGTCTGCCCATATGGATTCGTAATTTTACCTAGTGGACAGTCTTCTGTAATTGGCACAAATGCTGGGTCCCCATATACTGTTGCCGAAGATGAAAAAATGATATTTTTTACGTTATTTCTTCGCATGGCATCAAATAAAATCAAAGAGCCTGAAATATTGTTAGAATAATACTCTAACGGCTTAGAAATGGATTCTCCAACTGCTTTTAATCCAGCAAAATGAATACAACTATCAATCGTTTCTTCCTTAAATATTGTATCTAAAAGCTTTGCATCGGAAATATCACCTTCATAAAATTTGACCGTTTTTCCTGTAATTGCCTCAACTCTCTTTATAGATTCTTTTGATGAATTAACAAGATTGTCTATAACAACAACCTCATATCCTTCATTTTGTAACTCAACTACGGTATGGCTTCCAATATAGCCTGCTCCGCCTGTCACTAATATTGCCATAACAATTTTTATTCCTTTCATTTTTAATCAAAAAAAGCTAAAATTTCTTTATTTGTACCCCTTGCATAAGAACCAACAAACAAATATTAATTAAAAATTTAACACCAAAAATTTCCTTGTTCTTACGATTTCATCTTTTTTTCACTCCATACCTCAACGGTATATTGATTCTTTTTATTATATCGTTCTCTTAAATTTTTCAACTGTTTTAAATACTCCATAGTGACTTTTCCTGATAATTTTGACTCTCCTGCCGTTCTTTGCTGAAATTTATACGGAATCTCAACAATTTTGGAATAGGTCCCCATAGCAAGCACTTCAACCATAATTTTCCAGCCAATTGGCTGCAAATCAGCATGTTCAATAACTTCTCTGCGAAACATAAACAACCCGCTTGTAGGGTCTGATATCTTTCTTAGACAAGGCAGCATAAATTGTCCAATTTTTCTAGCTGTGCCTGATACAAATTTTCTATACCAATTAAGTCCGCCATCATCACCGCCTGGAATTAATCGGCTTGGTATACATAAATCCGCTCCTGTTTTCATTGCCTTATACATATATTTAAGTATAATTGGAGGATGTTGCAAATCGGCATCCATACATGCTATATATTCACCTTTTGCCAGCCTAAACCCTTTTAAAACAGCTGTTGCAAGACCACTTTCATTCTCCCTATGTTCCATTTTAACAACCGGATACTCCTTAGCCACTTTCCTTATAATATCAGGTGTATTGTCCTTACTATCATCTACAAATAAAATCTCATAATCTATATCTTTTAATGCCATGTCAATTTGTTTTACTAAATTCTTGATATTTTTACCTTCATTAAATGTAGGCACTACCACCGTCAACATTATATTCCTCCATCTCTATTAAGTCTGCTGTTTTAATTTCTATTTATATTGATTTTTGTTTACATTGTGAACCTCTCCTACCTAAGAGGTAGGAACTTCAATAAACTTAATGAATCCTTATATGTTAATCAATTAGATATTGGCAATCTGCTTTACTCGTAAAGCCATCATAATTTTATTAAATTTGTCAAGTGCATTATATCAAATAATCCTAATGATTGCCAGTAAACTTTATCTTTAATTTCATTATAATAACAATTCAATTATATTTATAAATCGTTATTGTATATATTTTGTCAATTATATAACGATTGACTTAATTATTATAACATTATACGAATCACATTAACCAACAGTCTGAATTATACCAAAGAAATATTAAATATAGTTCAATAAGTGCTAAAACCACAATAATTATACATATTAAAAACTTATTTTTAATTTTATTTATCAAATCATATATTCCTACCAAAAAAACATAAGAACCAACTATAAATCTACATGTACTCATCACATGTGATGTAAGCGGAATAAGCAATGATATAATACCAAACACTGCCATTGAATAATATTTTTTTCTAATCATATAACCATATATAATAAATGCTCCTATACAAAACCATCCCATATATGTATAGCGCGGCTCAATCTGTCCTGTACACGCACGCCAAAGCACGCCAATAACAGGCACATACGAATCTTCTCTCCATGCAATTTGAACATGTTTAAACGCAAATACATCCCCACAGAAAAATCTTAAAAAAGTCATATACAAAAATGTGCCAAGCGGGCATAGTAAAATTGCCATCAAATATTGGGGTGTGGTAAATATTTGATATAAAAATTTCTTTATCCTATGAAATATAGATTCTGTTGCATATATTGTTTTTGATTTTATAAAATCAAGGTACAATTCTACTATCAAAGCAAACACCAACACACAACCCACAATTCTTGTAGCACTAGCGGCAGCTGACATGCATCCTGCAAGAACATATTTTTTCTGCTGGCAAAAATAAAAAAATAACGCTATAAACATAATAAACATTGCTTCTGTATATGTTGAAGAACAATAAAACATATAAGGCGCCATAAAGAATAGGCTCCCCCATATAATAGTATTTTTAGAAATCCAATTATTATCGAATATATTATAAACTTGTGCAGAGTAATATTTATTATATAAATCATTATTATTTCTATTAAAAATATATTTAAAACCAAAAAATGTACCTATA
The DNA here is from genome assembly GCA_910585095.1 of uncultured Lachnospira sp. GTDB lineage: Bacteria > Bacillota > Clostridia > Lachnospirales > Lachnospiraceae > Lachnospira. The sequence goes on along the minus strand of CAJUBU010000013.1, from coordinate 77,301 downwards.
AATATACAAATATTGGAAACAACCATGCCAACCCAAAAAGTGTCCAACTGCCCAAAAGTCAACAATTTAACAAATTGACATACAATAACATATAAGGGGAAAAATGCCCAATTTGCCTGCGGGTCTGTATCTAATGGATATGTATATCCATTGTCTATAATAAACTGATATCTTTTTGCATCCCATGGATTCATTAAATATGCAAATGAATGATTGGTTCCCATTACATTATTATAAACCAAAACCATAATAGCCATAATTAGTCTTGATAGAATAAAGATTACCAATAGACACATAAATATTTTATAATTTTGGTTTCTTTTTATATCAACCTTTTGCATATTAAATTATACCTTTCATATTTATACTATTTATAAATTTTAAACAATCAAACTCTTTCTTGATAAAAGTCAAACAATATCTCTAATCTGTTTCGCTACTTGACAAGATTAAAATAAATTTAACATTTTCAATAAATTATATATCAATGAAGGTATTGCTGTTATACATGGGATAACAAACATTATCAATGCCACAGCACTATACAGTCCCCAATATATAAATGATGCCACATATTGTAAAACAGACAGTCCATTTCCTTTTATAAAAGGATTTATCACGATTCCAAACAACAAAAGTGATGCTGTAATCATAGTTATGAGCATACCTTGTCTTTTGCCTTTTGGTTCAAATGTCATCGTAATTGTATTTTTGCCCGCATCAATATTTACACCTGTAAATAATCCACAGACTGCCCTTCCGTCAACCTTTTTTTCATTGACTGTAATATTCCAATTATCACTGTAAACAATTGGTATCAATGCCATATTATCTGTCTGTAAATTGCCATTCATCTGAATAGTAAGCGAATCTTTTGTAGAACTTGTCTTGCAGTAATCATTTTTGTGCATAGCCGTCATAGACTGCATTTTATCCATATCTAAACCAGCAAGACTCACTTCACTAACTTTTAAAAACCAAGCATCGTCATACTCAATCCTTATTGATACATTCGTATCTACAAAACAGCCAAGATAAACTAAATTATTATTATAATCTGTAAAATAAGCTGTATTTTTAACATCTCCTAAAGTTGGTATCAATACAGGCTTATCATTGACATAAATACGCATAGAGCTGATTAGCCATGAAGTATTTGCATCGCCGTCAATATTATTTGTATCTACAATCGAAATATATAATGCTTTATTTCCTTTTACTGCTGCATGGTATTCTCTGACCGTAGGCAATTCTTTATAGGTATACTGTATATTGTCAACTAGCTTAGAATCATCATTTGACACTGCAAAATACAACTTATTGTGTATATCAACCCAATTATCATTATATTTATCATATATCGCTTTCTTATCTACATTTATTGCAAAAGGAAGTTGATAATTTGATTCATATAAAGTATACGTATCATCTTTTCTCAAAGGCGTATACATTTTTTCATCTAATTCATTGATATTGACTGCCTGCGTAACATGAAACAGTGTATTGGTAAATACTGTTCCGCCGGAATCCAGCAACCACAAAAAATACTTAGAATAGCCTAGCCTTTTCGCATAACTTTGTGTATCTTTTTGAAGCGCTGCTGTAAAACTAGACAAAGCACTGCGCTCTAATATAAGTGGATAATTTGCATTCAGACTAATATCTGGATTAATAATTCTATCTGTAACAGAAGGTTCAATATCCAATGTTTCTTTTACCGTGTTAGCCGTCTGAACATAGTCCCCCACTTGATAAGGGTCACAGCGATAAAATTCAGGAAGCCCTATCAATGTATATACTGCAACAAAAAATTCTAATGCCATCAATACCGCAATCTGTCCAACATTAAAATGTTTTGATTGTTTACTAAGCTTTTTTATATAGATTATCAAAAGAAGAACAAAGATTCCTATATAAAATACACTTGCAATAATTTCATCTTTATATGGCATAATACTATAAATTGCTACAAAAGAAACAGCTATTATCACAGCAATTGCAATTTGTTTTAAAATGTTTTCTGGCATGGTAAATTCTAAAGATAGCCTATCTGCAAAATAAGCGCCAGCAGATAACAATGTAAATGCAATCAAAAATCCATTTCTTAATGTGTAGCCATTGTAAGAGCCAAAATGCCAAATCAGATTGGTTCCTTCTACAAACATTGGAATAAGAACAATCAATGTTAAAACGCCATAATATAACCGAATTTTTTTTTCATTCCAATATTTTTTTAGCCCAATAACAATTAACGCTATTACAAACGCCATGCCATAAATCATCATATAACGCTGAAATGCAGCAAGTGACCTATCTGATAAAATAGAACCAGAAATACAATTTATATATTGGCTAAAAAGATTACCTCCTACACCGCCTCTTTGCGAACTACCAAGCTGAAATATCACAGGAACAAGTATACATGCAGATAAACCAATCCCTGTTACTGTTCCAATGCCAAGATTCCATATATGTGTTTTCCATTTGCTTTTATCACACATCCATAAAAAATAAATGCCACTCACAAGAAAAATATAGATAACCGCCATAGCGCTTATATAATAATTAATGATAAATAACAATGCAATCATTAAAATATAAAACAACTTTTTACCCTTTTGTATCATTGTATCATAAGCTGTCATTAACAGCGGAAACAGTGCAACAATATCCATCCAAGGCATAAAACATGAACCATACAAAAGCGTATATCCACAAAAAGCATAACAAAGTGAAAATACCATTTTTATAAAATTATTTATAGTATACATTTTTTTGTCTAGATATATATTCATAGTAACTGCCATAACTATCATTTTTATGGCAATAAATATGGAAAAACTTTCAAGAATTAGATGTCTTGGAATCATATATAACAATACATTAAAAGGACTTAACATAGAAAATGCAGATAAGCTCATTGAAATATTGGTTCCAAGACCCGTGTACCAGTCAAACCATAAAGATGCTTGTCCATGCATCCAATCCCACAAGTGGGTATATAGCGGTGCAACCTGCTGCATATTGTCAAAATAATCAATTCTATTGCTGCCAAACGGGTATATTCTTTTTATAAAAAATATCGCTGCCAGTATTAAAAATGTCACTGCTCCTGTTTGTATATACGATTTTATATGTGTTTTGAATCTATATTTTGTCATGCCAATCCTTTCTGTCTATAATCATTGAAACTCTTGCAAAATTTATTATATCAAACGGATATTCGTAATTTGTTTTGCTGCTTGCTCATAACTCTAATAAGGTTAAAAGCTATCCAGACATATACTCCACAAAAGAAATTCATTGTCTCCTGTATCAAATTTTACACATAACAATTCATCTTTTTCATAATTTTCTATTGTAAATTTATGCTGCCCAGAAGTGTTAAACACGCCTACTTTTTTATTATTTACATATACACCAATCCCATCATTATTATTGCACCATATATCTTTTACTTGTATTGTCAATGTTGCACTATCTACAGATTTCTTTGGTATATAATAAATAAAGCTTTCCTTATCACAGCTTTTACTTCCCATATCTTGATTTCTTTCCCAGCCTGTTCCTTTTCTCATACAAACCGTATAATCGACAAGGTTCCCTTCTTTATCCCATCTTCCTGTACAAATCTCTGTTGTTCCTAAAGTATAGGATAGATTGCCATATCCCGGCCAATCCGATAATTCATGTGTAATATAATACATCTTATATTCTATCCCAACATCTGGTGTTGCAAGCCACCACATATTAATAAAATAAAAGAAAACCAATATCAAACATGCAGCATAAATGATACCTTTATGCTGCATTACCCATGCTCTATCTGTTTTTTTATCCATTTTTAATCTCCAGCTATGACTTACTGTAAACTTCTCATTGTCTAAAGCAATCATTTTCTTACCTTACCAACCTCGCTACTTACTGCCTCCACAGGTGCAAATTATCTTCTTTATATTTCATACACTACTTATACATGTGTCATAATACATGTTGACTGTCCTTTAATTACTACAACACGTTTTCCTGCGCTCACAAAAAAACTATCGCCTGCCTGAAAATCCATGATTTCCTCACTGCCATCTAATTTGATAGAACCACTGCCTTCAATAAATACAAAAGATTCAAAAGAAGATTCATCAACCATAATTTTGACTTCATTTTTCACTTCATATTTAAAACATTCAAAATATTTACATTGTACCAAAAGTTCTTTTATATAGTCAGGCGTATTTTCTATTATCGTTTCACAGGCACTATCTTTTACATATGCTTTTGTATCCACAACATCTAACGCTTTCGTAATATTGAGTTCTCTTGTGTTGCCATATTTATCTCGTCTATCATAATCATACATTCGGTATGTATTATTTGAATTTTGCTGTATCTCACATATGATAATACCTGCTCCAATAGCGTGTATTGTTCCAGCTTTCACCATAACAATATCACCTTTTTTCACCTCAATTTTATTCAATATTTCTGTTATGGTATTATCAGCAATTCTTTGCTCTATTTCTTCTTTATCTGTATCTTTTGAAAGACCGCAATACAAGTATGAATCAGGCTCACAGTCAACCACATACCACATCTCATTTTTTCCATACTCGTTTTCATTTTCAAGCGCGTATTCGTCGTCTGGATGAATCTGTATTGACAACGATTGTTTGGCATCAATAAATTTAATTAATATTGGAAATCGGTCTTGTGCTTGACATTTCCATCCCAATGCATCTTTACCGATAATGGAAAGATAATCATTAAACAGCATACCTCTATGCCTTCCAGAAGCAATGCGGCTTTGCCCGTCTGGGTGTGCTGAGAGTTCCCAGCTTTCAGCAATAATATCATAGTCGCATTTTTTTCCAAAAACAGTCCTTAGCTTCGTTCCGCCCCATAAATAATCTTTAAATGCAGGGTCTAATTTAACAATTGGACTGTTGATATCAACAACATAATTAAACTCGGAACTTCTGTCATTGTATATCTTTACAAGGTCACTCTCTAATACAGTCTCTCCAATTCCAACCTCAATAATAACTACATTTTTGTCGGTCTTATTGGCAACCTTGTGCATCGTTCCTATTGGTACAAATACACACTCATATTTGTGATAATCTTTTGTCTCAAAACCTAATGTAATGGTTGCTGTTCCCTCCACCACAGACCAATGTTCACTTCTCATCTCATGTTGATGAAGATTCATGCTCATACCTGGAAAAACCGTTACTTTTTTTACTTTATAGCCTTCCTCTTGTGTAAGCAATTCATGTATGCCCCACTCACGGTAAGACAAACGATTATAGTCAAAATAAGAACTATACTTTTCTTTATTTTCGCAAATAATATCTTTTATCGCATCGACATTTTCTCGTGATGAAACATAAACTGCATCTTCTGTATTGACAACAACCGTATCTTTTAATCCATTAGATACAACTAACTGACGTTCTGCACTATTAATAACTGTCGTATTGCTGCAATTATTATAAATAACATTTTCTGTATGTGAAAGCGCATTCGTCTCACTTAAATCAGCAACATTGCCGATATCTTTCCAGATAAATTTACCTTTTACGACTTTGATATATTCCAAATTCTTGTAAAATATTGTTTCTATACTTCTTGTTGGAATATCTTTCATAACATACGCATTAAATGTTACGCCTCTTCTGATTGCAGAGACTTTTCTCTTTGCCTGTAAACAGGTGTTATATAAATCTTTTTCATACTCTTTTACATAATTAATAAAATCACCTGCCCTATATATATACATACCGCTGTTCCATAAATAATTATTTTTTGTTTTATCTAATAGGGCATGGCAGTTATCTTTTCGCTCAATAAAATTGCATACGCTATCACCTGAAGCTACAATCAAATCGTAATCTACAAAATTTTTTGGCTCTATGCCAATTGCAACAAAACTCCCCTCTTTTGCAAGCTCTTTCGCATGAAGTATTGTTTCCTTATATTCATTGCTTTCAATAATATGGTCTGATGCCACTACAAACACTAGTTCTGATTGATTGCAAAACAAGGTTGCTAAAATAATAGCGGCGGCTGTTCCTTTTGGCGTACTCTCCATAAAAAGCCTATATTTAAGACTCTGAAATACTTTCATTTGTCCATTGACAATATTTCTATAATTTTCATTTGTAACAATCAAAAATTCATCACAAAATGGCATATTCCTCACAACAGTTTCCTGCAGCATTGAGCGTCCATCTTTTATGTTCATAAACTGTTTTGGATAATTTTTCCTTGATAATGGCCACAGTGTATCTCCACTACCACCTGCAAGTATAATACATTTCATGGCTATTCTACTCCATTGCTATATTGTTACTTTGCTAAAAGTCAATGTTCGTTTTGCGTTGAATCATCCTCATTCGAGGTTTTATCAGGATTATCATTTAGCTTTTGTGTATCATCAGGATTATCTTGTGGTTTTGTATTATCATCAGAATTATCATCGGGTTGTGTATCAGGTTCATCATCGGGCTGTGTATCTGGCTCATCATCGGGCTGTGTGTCTGGTTGTGTATCGGGCTGTGTGTCTGGCTCATCACTTGGCTGTGTATCGGGTTGTGTATTCGGTTTTGTACCTGGTTCATCATTCGGCTGTGTATCAGGCTGCGTATTTGGCTTTGTATCAGGTTGTGTATCAGGTTCATCATTTGGCTCTGTATCAGAGTTACTAACTGTTGGCTTATTTGTCGATACCTGCGGTCGATTATTTGGAGCATTTGATGATGGTTTTACATATGTATTATTTCCTGTAGTTGGTCTTTGATTATTTCCAGAATTGTCTTTCGTAGATGGTGCTTCCGTCTCCTCTTCTGTTTCGGTCTGTGTTGTCGATGTATCATCTTTTTTTGTATTTACAGAGGCAGCAGCAGTTGTATTTTGTACTTTTGATGTTGTACTTTTCGTAGACATTTTACCATAATTAGCAACATTGGATACTGAATTTTTATCTCTTATTGACACGACCACCACCACTATAACAGCTAAAAGTATAACGGCTGCACAACTTGCTGCACTGATTAATGATTTCTTTGAAATTTTCTTTGAAAATATAGTATAATACTTTGAATGATTACTTCTTGAATGATTATTATATATATTATTTAATTCATATGCTTCTTCTTCACTTATTGCAATATCATTATTTGTGCTATTTATATTGTCTGCACTGTCTATACTATTTGTACTTTCTGATGATTCTTGTGACAAATAAGCGCATAATTGTTCTCTCATTCCTGCAATGGCGTCAATAATATATGTACTGTCAACTTCAAGGACATCCTCTATCTCATCAATAGAAAAACACTCATAACAAAACATTTCATAAATAATCTTTTGTGCTTTTGTCAATGAAGACAATTTACCATTAATTTTATTTAATTCTGCAATATCAATAAATGCACGATTATATTCTGCTGCACATTCTTCAAATAAAGTATCTTCTTGTATCGTATTATACTCATATGATAAATTATTATAGGTCTTATTAAAAATATTACCATTTTGTTTACTATATACATTATATATTTCTATTGTAGTAAATCTGGCAATCCACATATGAATATCCATTGCTTCACTGTCAAATTCATCAATGGAACGTATGATTTTTACGACAACATGTCTTGCTAATTTCTTTCTAGTTTCTTCTTTTTTGTACACAAAAGATACGAGGTTGTACACCTCATCTATTATCAGATTGCTTATCTCATCATAGACATCTTTATTGCCTTTTTTAACTTCTTGTATTAATTGCAATAGCTTTATGTCGTTATCATTCATTTCAATCCCCCGTTCTTGATTTAACTGTGAGCCCATCAATGGCTTATTGTTCTATGTATAAGTATACTTCTTACACAAAAAACAAGTTCATATGTGAAAAATAAATTTTTCACATAAAATTTACCTTTTATTATACCCACATTTGACAAGAATTGTAAATACCTATTTAACAATCATAATAATGTTTCATATATGTTCTTCCAAATATCAACCATGTATCCTTAAAAGCTTTTACAATATCTTTAAACACAATCCTTTTAGAATCCTTCTTTCTTACATAAACAACATGAACTGGCATCTGTTTTATAGTACAACCTCTTCTATTGAGTGCTACTAATAATTCTACATCATAAGCAAACCCTGATGTACGAATTAAATGTGCAACAGATTTTAATGCACTTGCCTTAAACAATTTAATTCCAGTTTGGGTGTCTTTTACATTAAGATGAAATAATATCCTTAACATTAGATAATATCCTATACTCATTACTTTGCGTTTGAATGGATATTTTAATTGAGAATCTTTATGAAATTTACAGCCAATAACCACATCATAATTTTTTTCTTTCATTACATTAAGATAGCTCTCTAATTGGTCTGGAAACAGCTCTAAATCAGCATCAAGAAATGCAATATACTCTCCTATAGCCTCTGTAAGACCTGAAATAATTGCTCTGCCTTTCCCATGATTTTTTTTTGAACTAACAATTTTTATTCTTTTATCCATTTGTTTTGCTTTTAAAATTTCATTTTTAGTATTGTCGATACTGCCATCATTTACTACTATCAATTCAAGTTTTTCTGTGAATTGCTGCACCACATCAAGCGTTGTCATAATACTGTTATAAATTAATTTTTCTTCATTATAGGCAGGCATAATGATAGACAACATTCCTTTAATTTCTGCCATAACGTCTCGTTCCTCATTTCTTACAAAGCATTTTTAACTTTCTTTCTTAAAAACAGATAGAAATGTAGCCCAAAGTATACTGCAATCCTCTGTAAAACCAAAATGTCTCAAACTTTCAAGATTATATTTCATTTTAACAGGCAATATGTCATGGATATATACTTTATCCGCATTGGAAGCATTACTTAACAGTTTTTCCTCATCTTTATAGGCAATGCTTGTCCTAGAAGTAAGACCAGCAGGCAAAAGCAATGTGGCATACATCTGAGGCGTATAACATTGTACATATTTTATAACTTCCGGACGTGTTCCGACAAGCGTCATATCCCCTTTAATAATATTAAACACCTGCGGAAACTCATCTATCCTAAATTTTCTTAAAACTTTTCCTACTTTTGTAATTCTCACATCATTTTTTACTGTTACTTGACTGCCTATGCTGGCAGCGTTTTCCACCATTGTTCTAAATTTATATATCTCAAAAATTCTTCCGTATTGTGTCACCCTTTTTTGCTTAAAAAGAATAGGACCTTTTGAGTCCCATTTTATAAAAAATGCTATTACTGCCATAGGCAATGCCAACACAATAAGCATCACACTTGCCACAAAAATATCCATAATTCGTTTGAATTTAAACCAACCACTATGCTTAATAAGAATATTATAATATTTTCGGACTTCCTTTGTTCTCATCTTATCAGGAAGTTCAGACCATTCTTTTAACCTCACTGTATGCCTCCTATTCGTCCATCTTAAATATATAATTATAATTATTTTATTACAATTATTTTATTATCAATAATATTGTTTTTGAATACTTTAAGGTTGTCCCACTTACAATCATTTTATATAAAATATCTTCATCAAACAAATATTTGCAATCTGCTTGGCTACTTACTTATAACTTCATTAAATGTATTAATAACATATTCTACCTGTTCATCGGTAAGACGAGTATTTAAAGGAAGTGTTATTTCATTGCAATACATCGCATACGCGTTGGGATAATTTTTTATATCAAACCCTATATTTTTGTAAGCTGTGTGCATAGGAAGCGGTTTGTAATGTACATTTGTGGCAACTTCAGATTCTGCCATTTTACGTATTATCTCATTTCGATAAGCTTCAGCCTGTCCTATAAGTCTAACCATATAAAGATGTCCGCTGGACTGATATTCCTCTGTATAATGATTGAGAATCGCTACATTTTCTGATTTTATTCCAGATGTATAACGTTCTATAATTTGTCTTCTACGCGCAAGCATCTTCGGATACCGTTTCATCTGCACTAATCCTATTGCAGCCATAATATCCGTCATATTACACTTATAATATGTGCCAACAATATCATACTCCCATGCGCCAAGATTGGTCTTTGCCAATGCATCTTTGGACTGCCCATGCAAAGTAAGAAGCATAAATTTGCGATACAACGCTTCATTATCTACTTGTTCAATATCTCTCCACACTAAGCCTCCGCCTTCTGCAGTAGTAAAATTTTTGACCGCATGAAAGGAAAAACTTGTAAAATCAGCACATTCACCGCTCATTTTACTACCTCTCATTGCGCCAAAACCATGCGCTGAATCAGCTAAAATAAGGACATGTCCAAGTGCTTCCTGCAGTTCATTGGCAGGCTTAAATATCGCTTTTTTCGACATTACAATTCTTCTAATAGCAGCATAATCTTCCATTATACCTCCAATATCAACAGGTATAATGGCTTTTGTCTTATCTGTTATCATATTTTCTAAGGCAGCATAATCCATATGGAGAGAATCTTTAGATACATCAACCAATTTAAGCACTGCGCCAACGTGACAAACCACGCTGGCGGAAGCAGTGTACGTATATGCTGGCACAATAACCTCATCACCTGGTCCTATGCCGAAAATTCGCAATGTCATTTCCATACATGCCGTTGCAGAATTCATACAAACAGCTTTTGATGTGTGGCAAAACTGTGCTATTTGCCTTTCTAGCTCTTTTGTTTTAGGTCCTGTTGTTATCCAGCCTGACCTCAAAACTTCAGCTACCGCTTCAACTTCTTCTTCTGTGATATCTGGTGGTGAAAATGGTATGTTCATCTTTTCCTCATTTCTTTGTTGTTTCTTGTTCTTGTGCTGCTGTTGTTGGCGTCTGTGTAGGTGTTTGTGTTGCGCTACTATTTGCCTTTTCCATCTGTGGGAACGAATAAGTCAAATCCCCCGCCGTGTTACTGATAGAAATTGAATAACTAATTGTATTATATCCACTTTTTGTAAGCGTTATCGTCTTTGTACCAACTTTTTTATCAAATGCGCAAGGCACAATCCCAATATACACACTATCCACATAAAGAGCCGCCCCTTGAGGCTCCACCACCTGAACGCTATATCCGTCTGTCAAATTAGAATTGGCAGAATTGGTCGAATTTTTTGTTGTTGATTTTGTTGAACTTTTTGGTGTCATATCAATTACTTTTGTAAAAGATAACGAATTTACAACAATTGTTTCCGTGTACTCCTCATAATGATTTGCTACAAGTCTTATATTATGTTTACCATATGTAAGCTGTATTGGCTCAGAATAATCTACTTCTTTGCCATCAATTGACATAATTGCATCAGAAGGCGAAACTTTAAATATAACTGCTCCCTGCTTTGTGGCAGGAAGAAGAAACTCACTAAAATCAACAACGGTTTCCTCTCCTTTTTCGACGGTTACCTCTTTCGTTGATTTTGTATTGCCAGCCTGAATTTCAATTTGTTGATTACCAACTTTGGATGCGACAAGCATATCCTCTGTAACACTGTACATGTTATCTCTGCCTATGGTAACATATCCTCCAATAAATGCAGTAACCCCTGTAAATCGAATATATCCATGGTCTACATTCACAATAATAGAATATGCTGTATTATCTATTCCTCTTATAGTAATTTCATCTTGCTTGATAATAGATGCAATTGCCACTCTATCATTATCTGATAAAACAACTATTTTTTCATCATATTTTAGATTAGAATTTCCAACCACAATCTTCTTGGAATCCTCATCTACTTCAATATCATTTACCTTCTTCTTTTCCCACTCATTTTTATTGCCATGAATCGACTTAGCAATACCGCTTTTATAACATACAACATCATATATAGCGCCCAACTGCATACTTCCTGCTGAAATAACAGTACCATACTTTGATTGAATATCTGTGCCTCCTGAATATGGCACCTCATATTCTACATTTGAACTAATATCAACAAAATGTGCTTTTTGTTCCGTCTTATCATTATACGATAAAACACCTGTAATAGTTAGCTCATCTGAATTTTTATTTGTCGGCGCTTCTTGAATCGATTTTTTTGGAGGGACAAGTATTGAACTTCCTGGTTTAATTGTTGATTCTTTTGTCTCCCCACAGCCTGTTATATTTAAACAAAATATAACACACATCATCAATATTACTATTGTTCTATAAAATTTGTATTTATGCAATTTATTCATTGTACATTCTCAACTTTCTACTATAGTTAAGCGGATATTTACAATCCACTTCGCTGCTTGTGCATAATCTCATTAAAAGTTTAACACAATGCGCCTATTGTTGCAAGAAAATCAAGTCTTCTGTAATTTTGTTCCATACAGACATTTAATTTTTCGATACTCTTAGGTGGTATCCATGCTTTATTGGAATTATAATAATAATTTATCAATTTCCAATATTTTTCTGGAAATGCAAACAATGCTCCTAGTAGCTGCAAATCAATTTCTGTGATTGTTCTTACTTTATCATATTCATTGATAAGCTTATATGCCACTTCAATACTCCAATTATATTTTTCTAATATTTTTCTCATAAATTGATATAAATCACATATTTGGCAATCAATTCTGCACTTATCAAAATTTGTTATCGCTACATTACCGAAAGTAATAATAACATTGTGATAATTAAACGCCCCATGTACAAGCTCTTTGTTTTGAATTGCCTGATTAATTCTATCTTTATATTTTTCTTTTGACAGATTATTGATAGCCTTGATTGCCTCATCATAATAGTAAGGAATACTTTTTAATATAAGAAGTTCATAACTTGAACGCTTTTTCTTTTTCTTTAAATAATTCATTGCCTTCTTTAATTCTTTGGCATGACGTGTATACTGCATAATAAAACCTTCATTACTATTAACACTTTCTTCTTCTATGTTTAAAGAAACCTCACCTAAAGCTGTGTGTAGCTTTGCAAGTGCCGCCACCGATGCACTCAGCTCATCAATACTCTTTACATTACACTCATTTCCATCAAACCAATTTTTGATAATATATTTTTTATGGTCGCTCTCATTATATGTCACCACTTTTTCATCACAATTTTTTACAAAAGTATCAACATTCCTATACCCATTCCCAGCTATCGCTTCTGTAATTATACATTCTCTATCATAATAACTCTCTGCATAACGACATTCTAACAACAATTTTACTCCATCATCTGTATGGAGTATCATGCCCCCTCTGCCCCTAATAATACGGATTATTTCAAAGTCATACTGTTTTGTGACCTCCAAAGATTTTTCGTTCATATCCAGCCTCCTCTCGTACTTACGGTAATGCCCTTTCTATCATATGTCATCCCAAACATAAAAATAACTCTTAGTTGTTTTCCAACTAAGAGTTATTTTTTACAAATGTTCTATTAATGCTATCAACGTTTGTTTATCATTTAATTTTTGATTTTCAATGACAATATTAAGAAGAAGTCCTAACACCCTTCCAATTTCTTTACCTTTCAAACCATATTCTATCAAATCATCGCCTGTAATATCAAGGTCTTTCAATGTAAAACAATCACCTCGTTCTATGATATGATTCACCATATTTTCCATAACTGCCAAATGTTTTTTTCTAGCGGGCAACATAATTCCTGTAACAGCTTCCTTTGTTGCAATAACAGCCTTTTCATGTTTTAACAACAGGTTTAACATGTCTTTTCCATATTTGCACAATGCTTCTCTGACAGCAGGCTCATTTTCTTCAATTGTATTTTTAGAATATTTAATTAATTTTGACACAGTATCAATCGTATAATTATCTAGCTTCAACGATTTTAAAATCTCTTGTATATCTTCATAGCCAATTGAATGAAAAAGTGCTGCATAGCGAAGTATTGTTGTACATTCTGAAAACCTTAACATGGTAAGGGTACTTTTTTTATATTTGCCTGATAATATTTTATCAATCTTTGGAAGTATGCCTGAAAACAGTCCAGCCTCTTGAAACTTTTGGACATAATCTGGATTTTCGGATAAAAGCGTCTTTACCAACTCAACTTGTATACGTTCTACACTAACTTTCATAATATTAGGCGCCAATTGAACAATAGCTTTATATGTATTATCATCCATACGAAAGCCTAATTGCGCACAAAATCGTACTGCACGCATCATTCTCAACGCATCTTCGCCAAATCGTTCACTTGGGTTGCCTACACATCGAATAATGCCTTCCTGCAAATCCTTCATTCCCTCAAATTGGTCAACTAACCCAACTTTACTATTATATGCCATCGCATTAATCGTAAAATCTCTTCTCTGCAAATCTTCTGTCAATTTTAAAGAAAATTTTACATTTTCAGGGTGCCTCCCATCTTTGTAATCTCCATCAATACGATATGTCGTAACCTCATACCCCTCGCCTTTTATCATAACAGTTACTGTTCCATGTTTGATGCCTGTATCAATTGTTTTTTTAAACAATGACTTCACTTCTTGCGGAAGGGCTGAGGTTGTTATATCCCAATCTTTTGGTTTTTTTCCAAGTACACTGTCTCTTACACAGCCTCCGACTGCATAAGCTTCATAACCATTTGAATAAAGCACTTCTATAATGCTCTTAACATTTTCTGGCAATTCTATATACATATTATTATTTATTTAGTATGCCTTGCCCCAGTATACCATGCTCTTTGCTGGTTTACCACAGCAAACACACACATCAGACAGCCTTTCTTGTTCAAATGGCATACACCTTGAAGTAGCTGTCGTATCCTCCTTAATCTTATCTTCACATTCTCTGCTGCCACACCACATTGCCTTTATAAATCCAGCCTTATTTTCAACAGAATCTTTAAATTCCTCATAATTTGTCGCAACGTAAGTATGTTCATCTCGATGTGCCTTTGCTCTCTCAAACATATCCTTTTGCATAACATCAAGAATATCCTTAATCTTGCCTGCTAATTCCTCTATTGCAACTGTAATTTTTTCTCTTGTATCTCTCCGTACAACGATAGCTTGTCCCGCCTCTATATCTCTAGGACCCATCTCAACTCGTACTGGTATCCCTCTCATCTCCTGCTCTGCAAACTTCCAGCCTGGATTTTTGTCACTATCATCAATCTTTGTTCGCAATCCTGCTTTTAAGAGCTGTTCTTTTACCGCAAACGCCTTTTCTAAAACGCCCTCCTTTTTTTGCATAATTGGTATTACTGCAACTTGTATAGGTGCAATTCTTGGAGGAAGCACAAGACCGCTGTCATCTCCATGTGCCATAATAATAGCGCCAATAATGCGTGTAGATAATCCCCATGAAGTCTGATGAACGTATTTCAATGTATTGTCTGTATCTGTATATTGTATACCAAATGCTTTTGCAAAACCATCTCCAAAATCATGACTTGTGCCAGACTGCAATGCCTTGCCATCGTGCATAAGTGCCTCAATCGTGTATGTAGCCTTTGCCCCAGCAAACTTTTCCTTATCGGTCTTACGCCCTTTCACAACTGGTATTGCAAGGACTTCCTCACAAAAATCTGCATATACATTTAACATCTGCTGTGTGCGTTCTTCTGCTTCCTTTGCTGTTGCGTGCGCTGTATGTCCTTCCTGCCATAAAAATTCGCGTGAGCGCAAGAATGGTCTAGTCTCTTTCTCCCATCTTACAACAGAACACCATTGATTATATACCTTTGGCAAATCTCTGTATGACTGAATTTCATCTTTATAAAAATCACAAAATAGTGTCTCAGAAGTAGGTCTTACACACATTTTTTCCTGAAGCTTATTTAATCCGCCCTGTGTCACCCATGCAACCTCTGGCGCAAATCCCTCCACATGGTCTTTTTCTTTTTCAAGGAGACCTTCTGGAATAAACATAGGCATATAAACATTTTCTACACCTGTTTCTTTAAATCTTCTATCCAATTCTTTTTGTATATTCTCCCACAGAGCATATCCTGCCGGCTTAAATATCATACATCCTTTTACACTTGAATAGCCCATAAGTTCTGCCTTTTTGACAACATCTGTATACCACTGTGCAAAATCATCACTCATTGAAGTAATTGCTTCAACTAACTTTTTATCTCCTGCCATAATTATCCTCATTTCTACTCAAAGTTCTTTTTATCACTTAGTGTACCACGTCCAATGACTGTTTTCAAGTAGAGTATTAATGCTTTTGCCATACAGTATGATACTGGTCCTAAAATAAATCCCATAACACCATAAACTAAAATACCAACAAATATAATAATCAGCATAACAAGCGGCGATATTCCCACACGGTCTCCTACACATTTACTCTCCATAATCTCTCGGACAAGCCATGTAATAGCGTACACAAACAAAAGAACTACCGCTGAAAATGTATTGCCACAGGCAAGGTCAAAAAGCAGCCATGGAATTAAAACTGTCCCTGTTCCAAAAACAGGAAGCATATCCACAATACCAATTACAACACCTAAAACAATCGCATACGAATTGCCAATAATAAAGAAACCAACTGTCAATACTACAATGTTAATTATCGTAATTAAAAGCTCAATGCGATAATAGACACTCATTAACTGTTTTAAACTGGAAGTGACGGCTAATATTTCCTCACGAAAATGCGTGCTGTTGCACCAATCTCTTATAACATCCAACTTATCTGAAAGATAAATAACCGAAATAAACGATACAAATACACCTCCAATAAATACTGCAATTTTTACAATTGCAGGCAATGAAATTTCTGCTACTCGATTTACTACGGCAGAGCTTCCATTTTCATTAAAAGCTTTCTCTATATATCGAGTACACATTTCCAATGCATCCATACAGCAGCCATCTCTTAAACCAAACATTCCATCTAAATTAAAACATATTTTGGCGGCAGTCTGTTTTACAATCACCATATTATATTGATAATTGACAAAAAAATTTTTAATCTCTTTAAAAATGGCATAGAATAAAGCCGCTAGTGCTACAAATATAACCGTAGCTAAAACAACTACAATTATCGTTGATGCTGGATGTTTTTTTCCACGAAATAATTTAGACAACTTATTAACAGGTTTTTCAATTGCAATCGCAATAATATAGGCAATAACAAATGGTGAAATTAATGGAAATATATATTTAAATCCCAAGAATATGGAAACAGCGATTACAAAACTTCCGCCAAGAAACAAAAACTTTTGTTTTATCGTCCAAACTTCCTGCATAATCTCACCTCCAGATACAACTATCAATTTTTACAATGAATATCTGGAATTATTATCTCTAAATTGCACCAATTTATTCAATTACTGGGAATATATTTCGCCCAATCTGGATTGATTTTATATACATTCCCCAAAATTTCAATGGAATAAGCACATAAAGCAATCTCATTTTTTTTCAAATTCAATTTTTCTGCAAGAAATGTACAGACCTCTTTATTTTCGTTATCAACCGCCAAATATTTATAATCGCCAACAAGAACATGTCCTCTTGATGAAAATTGTGTTCGTATCTGATGATGTCTTCCTGTAATTAATTCTACATCTAAAAATGTACAATTCCAATCGGAATAATAACTTATCACACGATAATTTAGCTCTGCTTTTTTAGCTCCTGCTTTATCTTGTTTTACTACTCTTGAACAATTTTCTTTTGCATCTTTTAACAAGTAATCCACCAACGTACCTGTTTGTGGCTGTACATATCCACAAACAGCACAGATATAATGTTTATTTATCCCCTGTTGCCCAAGTATCTTACTATATTTTGCCGCACTTTTTTTATCTTTAGCGAACAATACCAGCCCGCTTACAGGTCTGTCTAAACGGTTAATAACAGCAGCATATGGCGTTTCGTTCTTTTGTTTTCTATAATTTAAAACCTCGCTTGTCAAATCCATATCAAAATTTTTTCCACTTTGAACCAATTGTCCAGAAGGTTTATCCACAATAATTATAAAGTTGTCTTCATATACTATTTTCATAAATATTCACTTGCGATTTCGCATACCTTTCCTAAATTTACTTGACTTCATATCTGATTTTTATTATATTCTTATTTACAGGGTTAAGGCATATCTTAATCATACATAACAATTTGCCACTGTTCTAAGTTTATCACAAAAAACTTTAAATAACAGTTCTTTTGATAGCTTTACAACTTTCGTTGTTTGTGGGAATAAATAAAAAGGAGGAATTTAATGGATAATTATACTTCAGACCCATTCAATAATAATAATGGCAATGACACCACTAATAACTACAATCCTAATATAGAAAACTCTTCTAATCAGGAAACACAAAATAATAATGCCTATAATAATTATGGCAATGGCACCACTACGGATAATTACAACAATTATAATAATGGGCAAAATGAAAATGATTATAGCAATCCTTATAATAGCAATAATGGCAATTATAATAATGATGACTATAACAATAATTCAGACAATTATGAAAATAATTCAAATGATACAAACACTGCTGTAAATGAAAATAATGATGATGCCAGCCAAAATAATGGCAATGACAACAGCAATGATAATAACTACAACAATAATAGTTATAATAATGGCTACAATAATAACGGTTATAATAATGGCTACAACAATAACGGTTATAACAACGGCTACAATAATAGCGGTTACAACAACGGCTATAATAATAACGGTTATAATAATGGCTATAATAATAACGGTTATAGTAATGGCTACAACAATAACGGTTATAACAACGGCTACAATAATGGCTATAATAATGGCTACAATAATAGCGGTTACAACAACGGCTACAATAATAGCGGTTACAACAACGGCTATAATAATAACGGTTATAATAATGGCTACAACAACAATGCTTCTAATAATGCCTACAATAACAATGCTTCCAATAATGGCTACAATAATAACGGTTATAATAATGGCTATAACAACAATGCTTCCAATAATGGCTACAATAACAACACTTCCAATAACGGCTACAATAATAACGGCTATAACAACAATACTTCCAATAATGGCTACAACAATAACCAATTTAATAATGGGTATAACAATAATTACAACTACAACGGAAATCTTGTCAACAACATGAACTTTCCAAATTTTTCTATGTGGATTGTATTAAGTATTGCTTGTATTCTTATATTTAGTAAAATTTTGGGAGCAATTGGATTGATTTTTATTATAGAAGGCAATAACGCATATAAGGCAGGAAACTATCAAAAGTTTGAAAATAGTAAAAGAAACGCCGCTATTTCATTAGGTGTCGGCGTTGTTATTGGCTGTATGTATATTGCTGCAACTGTTTTTTTTTCGTTATTAAACTGGTGAAATTATTATTATTTTAATGTCTGATAAAATATAAATATTTTAAGGGATTGCTGTAAAGTGAATAACTTTGCAATAATCCCTTAAATTTATATTATTTATTTTGTTGTGTATTATTTATCATTTTTATCCATGCTGTTGGTGTTAAAACGGGAATCAAATCATCTATATAATCTTTATTATTACTAGTAATAATATAATCTATTTTATTATTTTTTCCTGTTATATATTGTACACAATCCTCAAAATCTTTCCATTTTTGTTTAAAAGCCTCTTGAATATCTTGTTCGGTTACTGAAAGAATCACTACTAATCTAAAAATATTTTTCATTATTATATAGGTTTGATTTATATTATGAGTTTCTTTACGAATAATATAAAAAAGGTCTGTTACGGAAGAAGCAGTTATATACGCAACAGCCTTAGAGTTTTTAATCTTACGGAACAATTCCATAACAATATCATAGCCATTTCGTTTAAACACCATATCCAAAATCACATTAGTGTCAATTAATAATTTCATATCTATCTCTTAGCCTTTCGTTCCTATACTCCTCTAAATTCTTTCCTGTATCTGATAAAACACCAACAATATTATCAAAAATATCATCTAACGATTCTGTATCTACCGATTTTACTGTATTTTGTTGTAAACTAAGAAATTGCACAAAACTATATATTGTCTCTATTTGACTTTCTGGCAGAGTATTTAATAAATCTATAGTTTTTTCCAATGTTGACATAATCTTTTTCCCTTTCTTTATTTTATTTGTGCATCACATTTTAAACCGATATCCTACTCCCCATATAGTTTCAATATATTGTGGCTTTGATGTATCATACTCGATTTTTTCTCGAATCTTTTTAATATGAACGGTCACTGTTGCAATATCGCCAATAGACTCCATATCCCAAATTTCCTTAAACAATTCATCTTTTGTAAAGACATGATTTGGATTACTTGCAAGAAATGTCAATAAATCAAATTCTTTTGTTGTAAAAACTCTTTCCTCCCCATTAACAAATACTCTCCGTGCTGTTTTATCAATCTTGATTCCACGTATTTCAATAATTTCATTTGCCTCTTTTGCACTGCTTACAAGTCTATCATATCTAGCAAGATGCGCTTTTACTCTTGCAACCAGTTCACTTGGACTAAACGGTTTTGTCATATAATCATCAGCGCCTACACCTAATCCACGTATTTTATCAATATCTTCCTTTTTTGCCGAAACCATAATAATTGGCATATTTTTAACTTCTCTTACCTGTCTGCATATCTCATAGCCATCTATACCAGGCAACATAACATCTAATATACATATATCATAGTTATTATCCAATGCCGCTTTTAAACCTGCCTCGCCATCTGATAAAACATCAACTTCAAATCCACTCAATTCAAGATAATCTTTTTCAAGTTCAGCAATAATTTCTTCATCTTCTACAATTAATACTCTGCTCATAAACACTTTCCTCATCTTTCTGCAATTATTTTCTCAAAGCAACTTTATAAATCATTTATATAGTAAGATATGTGCTGTCATCAATATCTTTTTTAAGACATATGTGCATTGTCGTTCCTTTTCCTTCAACGCTTTCAGCCCATATTTTTCCTCTATGGTCTTCAATTATCTTTTTTACAATAGCCAATCCTATGCCGCTTCCACCCTGTTTACTGTTGCGGGACGAATCCGTGCGATAGAATCGTTCAAATATATGTGACAGCTCATTGATTCCAATTCCTTTACCATTATCCTTTATAATGATATGTACATATACCTCCTCATCAAAAATATCAATATTAATTATGCCTTTTCTATCTGAACACATATATTTTACAGAATTACTTATAATATTGTTTATCACACGCTTTAATTGTTCAGCATCCGCTACAATATATACATTATCGCATTGATGACAATTATATTCAAGTAAAATATCTTGAGATTCCAAATCCATTGATATCTCATCACAATATTCATTAAAATAATCAGCAACACAAATTTTTCTAAATAAATATTGAACTCGGTTGCTTCCAAGTCTGGAATAAATGGTAAGTTCATCAATTAATTTATCCATATCGTTAGCCTTATTAGCAATGGTCATCAAATATTTTTTTTGTTTTTCAGGGGTGTCTGCCACCCCGTCTAAAATGCCTTCAACATATCCTTTTACTGCGGTAATAGGCGTTTTTAAGTCATGTGAAATATTGCGTATCAATTCTTTTTCTTCTTTATCCGAAATAAGTTTTTCTTCAGACGTTTTTTTCAAGATAATTCTCATCTCTTCAAAATCCCGAAACACATCGCCAATTTCATCTTTTGAAGCCTTTGGCATCTCAAAGTCATAATTGCCTTGCTTAATATTATTCGTTGCCAAACGCAATTTTTCAATCGGTCTAAAAATAGAATTATATATCCATATCATTAAAACAACGCTTGTAATAGCAATCACAATTAATCCTAGCATAATAATTTCGGTTGCAAATCCTTTGATTTGAGGAATACTTTGTTTAAGCGATGTAATTAAATAAACAGAAATTTCCTCATTTTCCTCATTGCTAAATTGTATACAGCGTATAAAACATTGATATTCATCACCTTTATATACACTGACATCAGACAACGCACCATTGGTATCTGCATCATACACATCTATCAATTCATTTAAAACGTCCATGCTAATATTGTCTGATTTATATGTAATGTTATCCTCTTTTTTTACTACAATTTGTGTTAATTTTTTTTCAAGTTCTTTATTTGTTTCTTCTAAAAATTTTATATCATTATATTTTTCTGGCATATTATCTGCAACTTCTTTCATATCCTGATATATCCGTTCCATTATTCTTCCCATCAATGCTGCTGAAGAATCAAAAGAATTAAGATTCATATTCCAGTCAACATCATATAATTCTTGTATGGATGACGATTTATATTGAAAAATACCTGTTGATAAAATTGCAAATGTAACTGTTGGCAAAATAACCATTATACAAAATGCCACTACGATTTTACTCTTTAATTTCATAATTTCCCTTTCATGGTTTTGGTAAAAATCTGCTTGTCAAAATTTTAATTTCTTCTTATATTTTATTCAATAAAAAATTGAAAAACTGATATTAAATTTTAATAAAAAACTATTTTACAATAAACAAAAAAACTGTTACAAAAAGAATGTTTAACACCTCTATTTTGTAACAGTTCATTCTATCACCCAATTTTCAATTTTACTTTCTGTGCATCTCGCTCTGAATCTGCACGTTCAATAACAGCTCCCAATGTCCTTAATTTTCCGTCAAAATCTTCATAGCCACGCTGTATATATTCAATATCTTCTATCTCTGACACGCCGTCAGCAGACAATGCCGCTATAACAAGCGCTGCACCTGCCCTTAAATCGGGTGCTGCCATTTGTGTGCCGCTCATCTGCTCAATTCCTTCAATATAAGCTGTATTGCCTTCAACTTTTATCTTGCATCCCATTCTATTAAGCTCATCTACATACTTAAATCGATTTTCAAATATACTCTCTGTCACCATACTTGTTCCATCTGCCAATGCAAGCACTGCTGTCATCTGCGGCTGCATATCTGTTGGAAATCCAGGATATGGCAAAGTCTTGACATTGGTACTTTTTAAATTTTCACAACCTATCACTCGTACCCAATCGTCCCCTTCAATCACCTGACAACCAACTTCAATAAGTTTAGCAGAAATGGATTCCAAATGTTTTGGAATCACATCCTGTACAACAACATCCCCTCTTGTACAAGCTGCTGCAAACATAAATGTACCAGCCTCAATCTGGTCTGGAATAATAGAATAGGTTGTGCCATGTAAACGGTTTACCCCTCTTATTCTTATAACATCTGTGCCTGCACCTTTTATATTGGCTCCCATTGCATTGAGAAAGTTGGCAACATCAACAATATGCGGTTCTTTTGCCGCATTTTCAAGAATTGTATCACCCTCTGCCAAACAAGCAGCTAGCATCAAATTAATTGTAGCCCCAACTGTTACCATATCAAAATAAACATGACCGCCAACTAACTTATCTGCTTTTGCAAATATCTTTCCATGACTGATATCAACTTCCACACCCAACGCCTTAAACCCTTTAATGTGCTGGTCTATCGGTCTGCTACCTATATTGCAGCCACCTGGCAGTGCCACTTCCGATTTTTTATATTTGCCAAGCAATGCACCTAAAAGATAATAAGACGCTCTAATTTTCTTAATGTATTCATAATCGACATTCATATCACAAATACTGCCGCCATTAATCTGAACAGAATTATTATAAACATATTTGACCTTTGCTCCTATTCCTTCAATTGCTTGGAGCAATACTCTAGTATCTCGAACATTAGGTACATTCTCTATAGTAACAGTTTCATCTGTCATAATTGCTGCTGCAAGGATGCCTAAGGCAGCGTTTTTAGCACCACCTATTGAAACCCTCCCATTCAACGGATTACCACCTTTAATTATATACTGTTCCATGACACACCTCTAACCGAACATAATTGTAATCACTATTTTCTATTATATGAATAAAAATGTATTTTGTAAACTGTCATCTTCAATTAATCACCGAAAATATCTCATACACTCTTTTGTTTAAAATTGCAACATAAAATAACTAACTTTGCTAGTATAACACAAATTTTAGAAATGTATACCCTTTTTTTATATTTTAACAAAATACTTTATTAAAAAAGCTTGTCTCTTATCAAAAATAGACTGCCGCAAACGAGATTTTCTACATAAAACATGAATATTCATAAAATCATATCACACTTTATAGAATTACCCCATTTGCAACAGTCCAATCACACTGTTTATTATATTTTTCTATTTTTCACTCAACAAATTATATTATCTTTTTATCATATCTTTTTATCACAAGTATATTTTATAAATAGTTAAGCAATCAACAAACGCTTTTACCTATTCACATAATTCAACGGATTTACAGTTGCACCGCCAATCCATATCTCAAAATGAAGATGTGGACCTGTACTATATCCTGTATTACCTGAATATGCAATCAAATCACCCTGAGAAACAGTTTGTCCTGCTGAAACTGCCACTGAATTAAGATGTGCATATCTTGTCATAGAACCATCAGAATGTCTTATATCTACACAATTTCCATAAGATGAATAAAATCCTGCTCGAAGTACGGTTCCTGAAGCAGCAGCCTTTACTGGCGTACCAATACCAACATACCAGTCAACACCTTTATGAAGTGTTCCCCATCTATAACCATATTCTGATGAAATAGATCCACCACTAAGTGGTCTAATATAAGTAGGCGGTGTAATTGTTCCAGATGCCACTACCTTTGCTACTGCTGGCTTAATAATCTCCTCATTAATATACTTAACTTCGGTCTTATTGCCATTCACATATGTTATATCTGCTGTTACTTTATGATAACCAGGCTCTCCTTCTGATTGAACTGTATATGTTCCAACATAAGCTGTATCATCATCCACATATTCAATATCTGCCTCATATTCTTCCTCATATGTCTTACGTTCTGTAATAACTACTGAAATTTCAGACTTTGGAACAGTGACAACAAAACGGTCACCTGGTCTGATAATATCGTTTTCGTCTGTTCCTTCATTTAATTCTAACAATTCACTCAACTTAAGAGAACATTTACTTGCAATACCATACAATGTGTCTCCTTCTTCAACAACATAGTATGTCTTTTCCGCTTTTTCTTTTGTTATCTCCTCATAAGCAGCCTCAACACTCATAATATTAGCACCCTGTGCCAAAGTCTCGTTAACCACAACATTCTGTTCAAATTCAATATCTGTAATACCATCTCTATTTGATGTTCCATCACTTGCTGTTACTGTTGAAGCACCATCAATAGCTGCTGCCACAATATCTGTAGCAGTGTTTCTTAACTCCGATTGAACCATATCTACAGAATAAGCGCCATAACTTACATCTTCACCTGATGACAATTTAACTTGAAACTCATTTTGTGTATCATACTTGCCTATAACTTTTTCCATAAGTTCAATAACTTCATCTTTTGATGCAAGCGTAACTGTAAAATCATCAATCCTTACTGTGTAAGCCGCCAAATCTTCTCTATCTGTCACACATGAAAAAAGACTACTATATATTGAATCCGTCAAATCCTCTTTTGTCATCCTCTTAGAGGCTAATTTACTTTTTTCTACAATATTAATTGAATTGTCCATATAGACAACAGAATCATATTCTTGGCTAAATTTCATTCTTGCATCGGCAAGTGCTTCTTCAGCCTCTACCCTTGAATTGACAGCACCAATTTCTTGTCCGTTAATCTCTATACTATAATAACCAACTTCATTACCAAACACCTTCTTTTCTACAAAAGGTATTATAATCACGCAAGTTAAACAAGCAGCCGTCATTGTACTAAGCATTGTTGTTTTTAAACGTCTCCCATACCGTGATATATGAATCATGTTTTCCTCCAATATGTAATTATTGTTTATAAGCATCTTAAAAATTTATATTATTACCAATGTTATTTTACTGGAAAACTTGTATAACTTTATATCTTTACACAATATTTTCAAAACAAACTCGTCTCATTTATTTTTTCATAATATAAATTGTTATAATTTTATAATTCATTTAACTAATTTGTAACAATTCTGTAACAAGTTCATATTATCACGTTAACAATTCTTTGTAAAGACCTAAAATATAAATTCATATAAATTTATGTATATGGATATTATTTTATAATTTTCTTGAATTAAAATAGACAAAATCATCTATTTTATCTAATATATCTTTAAATATTTCTCTTGGCGCTTCCTCAATATATTGTGTTAAAATATGTTCCTCCTGATTCTTATAACGACCATAAAAAATATCATATAAATTATGTCCCCGCACATAAATTCTTATATTTTCTATATTATCAATAATATCTTGCCTGCTTTCTATACGAATATTCAGTTTCCGAAGCATATTTTTTACACTGGACAGCTTATAGAGATACTTTTGATATTTGCTCCATAAAATATCATAAAATTGGTCAACACTTTTTACAATACCTACCTTTGCCATAACATCTGGAAATAAAAAGTAATTTTCAAATGAATAATATCTCAATATTAGCACATTTCTCTCTGTCACTCTTGGCAGATGTCCTTTATCTTCTTTTTCTCTATCGCCATAATATTTGCATAACTGTTTTCCCAAAAAGTTTTTATCTTTTCCGTCACTATCCCTTATCATCATAAATTGATCTTTTAAATATAGAGTATTAATATATTTCAAATTTGCATAAGTCTTAATATTCGTACAACTGTTCGTTGAAAGAATTGCAATTCTTCTTAACTGCTGATTTTCATCATAAATTTCTGAATAATATTTATTTAACAATAAAGGTAGTCGGCTTCTATCCTGCTTTCCCTCCACAATAAACACAAAACTTACATTCATCAAATCATTTGCTGTATGCCCTAAATCATTGAGAATACCATCAATATCTGTTTTTTCCATAATTTGGGTGCAATAATTATCATCACTATAAACCTGTTTAATATTCTTTGATGAAAAATTAAATAACATTTCAGGTTCATGTGTTGAAAAAATAACTTGATTCTTTTTGGACAAGCGATATAGTATCTTGCTTGCCACTTTCTGTAAATGTGGGTGAAGATATGTTTCTGGATCTTCAATCATAATAATATAAGGCGCTATATTTTTTGTTTCAACATAGGTTTCCAGCAAAGAAAGTGTATAGATACTTCTTATACCTTCCCCTAATGAATCCAAATTTCCAAGCATCTTAAGTTCTGGATTTTCCACAATCGTTTCTATTTGAAATAATCTATCCACATCAAATTGAATTTCATAACGGATTTTCTCACCACAACCGCCATTCTTAGCAAAATATACATTCAATTTTTCTGCAAAAGCATTCAAATTGAGATTAAACATCTTAAACTGAAGCAGCCTGCTTGTTTCCAATAAGGTTAAATCCTGTGGACTTTTTTTATTGATAATTCCAATACAGTCAAAACATTGGTTACATTTTCTTTTGCTGTCAAAAATACATTTATTATCTCTTATATCCGACAAGCCGTTGTCCTGTGCAAACATAATCAAATCTTCTTTAATATCAGTCTGATTTCGGTAATGGTCAACATAATAGATTTTGGGAAGAACCTCTTTTATATAAGGATTATTTTTTCTTGAGCCATCCCTATAACGAACCGATGCATCTCTTCCATATGTATATTCAAATGTTAAAATGCCTCCGCCCTGACTATTTTCTACAAAAGATGGAAGTTTTTGTTTCATTCCATTTTTCCATATCTCATATTTTCTGGCTTTTCCGCAGACTCCATTTTTGTGAAGATACTCTAAATCGGACGAGGAAAATTCCAATTTTACAGAAATGCTAATATTTCCTTTATCACTGTGAAAATCCTTTTTATCAATCATTAAATTGCCAGTGACTACACGAAGCGCGTCCATAATGACAGACTTACCAGAATGATTGCGTCCCACAAGTATAAGAACATCATTTATTTCTGAAATTTTTAATTGGTCTACAGATTTAAAATTTCTTACTTCAACCTCTTTTATTTTCACAAAAATCCCCCATTCTAAAGCACAGTACAGAAGTTGCGCAATACTTATTTTATTTTTTTGCCACTGAAAATCCAAACTTTCCTATTTTTTCACCTAACATAAAATATTCACCATGTGAATATGCAATTAAATTTGCCTTTTGTAAATCAAGTCTTTTGTTATCATCTAAAAGCGATTCATCAACACTGACTGAAACTACCTCTGCAATAAACATATCATGTGAGCCAAGCTCTTTTATATCCACAACCCTACATTCAATATTAACAGGACTTTCTGCAATTCCTGGTGCTTTAACGACATTGGATTGTAACGGTGTTAAGTTCATCTCTTTAAATTTATCAATATCTTTGCCAGACTTAACACCACAATAGTCCGTTGCCGTACAAAGCGATTGTGTTGTAAGATTTACCACAAATTCTTTGGTATCTGATATAATGCTGTGAGAATATCGTTCCTTTCTCACCGATATAGACAACATTACAGGGTCTGAACATATCGTTCCTGCCCACGCAACGGTAATGATATTTGGTTTTTCTCCTTCTCTTGCACAGCTTACCATTACCACTGGCACTGGATATAACATATTTCCTGGTTTCCATTCTTGTTTTTTCATTTTTAACCTCCATACCGCTCTATTTTTTATTTTCTTTTAGCAAGAAAACCACCACTACGAAAGTGGTGGGAGTGCATCACTTTCTAAGATATCGGTCTAACACCTCACCCACACTGCATATTTTATCCGTCATTACAATAACAAATGTTTCCTTATAGGAAGGCGGTGTGAATGTAAGCGGAAACATATGTTTTACTATAATGTCTCCCTCTTTTTTAGTTAAATTAAAATATTTATGCGCATTTTTTAAAGCTTTATTGGGATGCTCAAATCCATGCAGTCTCTCGTCTTGCTTTGTTTTATAGTGATGCCAGTCATACAAAAACAAATCATGTAAAAGTCCTGCTTTTGCAGCCGCATAACTATCTAAATTTAATTTATTGCAAACCAGATAATTCATATAAGACACATGTACAGAATGTGTAAAACAACTTGTATGACTATGGTGATTAAATTGTTTCATCTGCTGTACAACTGAACTATTAGCAATCTCTTTAATATTTGTCTTATATCGTTTTATTGAAGCTGCTTTTCTTTTATCTAAATTTTTAGAATAATTAGACACACCTTTTATAATATAGTGATATAAATTTCCTTTTCTCTTGTAAGGCTTTTGAACTTTATACATTTTGGTTGCCATTACCTATCATTCCTTTTATTTTTTATTTCTTTTTCATTTTTATTTAACTTCTATGCTGCGACTTATTTTTAAGGGCAGCAAATAGTTCCGGTTTTAACAAGACTGTTATATAACCTTTTATATGCCACAATCTTTTGCACAATAATTTATTGATTGAAAATTTAAATTCATGATTTTCAATCTTATATTTATTATACCCCTATACAAAAAAATCATCAAGAATAAATACCTATGCTCAAAAATCACTCTACGGTTTTTAATGCCTTATCCATTGGAATTTTCTTAATCCTTCTAAAATCAAAAATCATAACAATTAAATATCCAACAAAGACAAAGGCAAACATTTTCACATAACCAATTGGTTCAATAACAAATGCAAACCAACCGCTATAACTAGACATAATTGCTTTCCATGCCTGCTGCATAACAAGCACGCCTAAAATCGCACTAATGCTATTGATAAAAATTAATATTATTGTTGTAGAAAACAAATATAAACTAGCGATCTCTTTATTTTCATAGCCTAAAATTTTTGTCATAGATATTGCATTTTCATTCTTTTCTATAATAATTTTTGTGAGAAGATAGATAAGCGCTGCTGACAAAAGAACACATAAAAATTCAAAATATTCCATATAAGAGCCCATTGAATGGTCGAGTTGGTCGCACATTTTTGTAATATCTTTCTCGGTGATAATAGCAGCAATATTTTCTTCTTGAATATCTGTAATTTCAGAATTTGACATATAACCGCCAAATTCATTCTCCTCAAAATCAAATACTGAACAAAAATTTTTTATAGGCATAAAAATTGTAATATTTAAACTTTGTTCATAAAATCCCGCAACTTTAAAGGAATACTGCTTATTCTCATATTTTTCATCCAGTATGATACTATCGCCAATTTCAAGATTATATTTATCTTGAAAAGAAGCTGAAATATAAACTTCATTTTCCTCAAGCGCCTCTAAATTTTCGATTTTTACATACTTACTGTTATCTGAAATTCCATATACTGAAATTTCTTCATTTAATGCATCACTCTTTTTTTCCAAAGACTTCATATTAAACTTTTCAGCATCCTCATTTTGAGTATAAACCACATCGCCTGCTTCATCCTTATAAGACTTTAATAGATACTGATATTTTGCAAACATCATATCTTCAACATTATCCTTATAAAAATCAAGCGTATCAGGCATACCAACTGCCATTGCAAGCATTATCATAATAAAGAAAACACCAAAAAAAAGAACGAGATAATTAGGAATATTTTGAAGCATAATACGCAGACGAAATCGTTTTAAAAATGCCCATCTTGGCAAGCGTATTGCTTTTTTCCGTTTTGTTTTCTTTAAATCACGGCGCAAAAATTGTAATGGCGTATGCTGCATCATCTTAATAATAACAATGAGATTGACAACAAACATTAAAAACAATGGAATAAGCGTTGTCTTAAAAAATGCAGATGGATTCCATACCGTTTCATATGTAGGCAAACTATAACTATTATAATACATTGAAACAACTACATTTTTAAGCACCGTATATCCTAGTATATTGCCAATACCTGCCGAAATAAATGTCACAATAACAGGAGCCGAAATATAATGTTCAATCAATTCTTTTTTACTGTATCCAGAAGCGCGAAGCGTGCCAATTACCTGTGCTTCTTTTGTTATTGTATTGCTGATGGTAACAGCAAAAATAAATGCAATAATAACGGTCAAAATATCCAAAAGAACACCGCCCATCGCCTTATCAGAGCCAATATCATTTGTTGCAAAATTAATTGCTGAATTGGCATATTGAGGAATATACTCTACAATTTCATTATCACCGACAATTGCATGTGTAAGAAGCGCCTCTAAAAAATTATCTGAAAAAATTTTTTCTTCTTTTTCATCAGTAGGCTTTTTTTCATACTGCCATGCGTATGTATAATGAACCTCTTTATTTAAGCGCTTAAAACCGTCCGCTGTCACCATTGCCACATTAAACTTTAGAGCATCAAAAATAAGGTCTGTATTTTTTTCATGAAGCGTTGAATAATTTACATAAGCAATCAACCCCACAACATGATAAAGCTGTCCGCTAATGGTAACTGTATCGCCTACCTTTATTCCAACATTATCAGCGTGCATACGGTCAACTGCAATTTCATCTTCTGTCTTTGGCAAACTTCCTTCCATTAGACATGCTAAATTAATATCTTGTGTTTTTGCATAAATGCGAACAGTTCCATCAACAATACCATCATTATTATAGTCTTCTTCTTCATTCCTATAAAAATTTTCATATAGTTTTGTTGAAACAACTTTAAAATCTGCATTATCCAATCCATATTTATCTTTTTCCTCAATATATTTTTCATTAACTTTGTTCTTAATATCGTTCCAAGTCTCATTATATGCCTTTTGATAGACCTCCTCATGCAACGCGCCATAACCAAATTTGTTCTCAAATTCCGTATCTAATTCCTCTTTTGCTTTATCTAAGTAATATTGTTTTATATCTGCTTTTTCTCCAGACTCAATAGCTAAAAGCAGTTTTTCGTCTACTTTCTGTTTTAATTCGACATGCCCATCTTCTAACTTATATTTAGCCACACCCTCATTGGCTGCTTTCATCATGCTTTCATTGGCAACATACATTCCAGATACAAATCCAATTGTAAGAATAAGAAACAAACTTACTACAAGATATTTTCTCCAATCTCCCAAAAGTTCTTTAAAAATACGCCTTATAAGAGGATTTCTTACTTTAACATATTTTTTCTCATTATTTTTCATAAATTTAAACCTTTCATTATTGTGAGTCTTGTTCACTAATTTTCAGTCATTAATAACTAGTTATTAATAGCTAATGTTGATATTTTCTTCTATCTTTCTTACCACTCTAAATTAACAGCTGAAATTTTATTTGCATTAAGCTCATTATAGCGAACAATTCCATCACGTAGTTTAATTACATGGTCTGCCATATTTTTAATTTCTTCGTTATGTGTAACCATAATAATCGTGTTTTTATATTTTGCATTGACATCTTCAATTAATTTCAATATTTCCTTTGATGTACTATAATCGAGCGCGCCTGTTGGCTCATCACACAGTAGTATATCTGGATTTTTAACAATTGCTCGCCCAATGGATACTCGCTGCTGTTGTCCACCAGAAAGCTGATTGGGCAATTTATATTTATGTTCATAAAGCCCAAGCGTACCAAGAAGCTCGTCAATATCAAGTGGATTATCTGATAAATAAGCTCCAACTTCAATATTTTCTTTTACATTTAGATTCCCAATTAAATTATACATTTGAAAAACATATCCTAAATGTTTTCTACGATACTGTGTCAACCTTTTTTCATCTAAATCCTTTAATTTATCGCCATTTATAGAGATATATCCTGAATCCGCGCTGTCTATTCCGCCAATAATATTAAGCAGTGTAGACTTTCCTGAACCAGAAGGTCCAAGAAGCACACAAAATTCTCCCTTTGCAACACTAAAAGTCATGCCGCGAAGAACCTCCTGCCTTGTTTCTCCAGTTCCAAAGCCTTTTTTTAAATCTACAATTTCTAAAAAATTTTTTTCTTTGTTGGACATCTTTTTTCCTCTCTTAAATATTTTTTATATTAATAAAAAATTTTGCAAATATAACCCTTAATATATTGTTCCTAAAAATAAATAGAATCTATTTTTATAAAATTTCAGTCAAGTGGATATTTGCAATCCTTTTTGGTACTTAATAAAATTAAATATATACTAACAAATTATTTATATCAATAAATTTTTTTATAAAACTTGTTAAATTTATCTTTTAGTTAGAATATACTAACTAAAGTATGTTGTCAATTACTTTAACTTTATTCAATTATTTTAATTTTAGTCATATAAAAAATTTATCGAAAAATAAATTATTTTTTTCAAAAAAATTCTAATTTTATGCTCTATCATTATAATACGCAAAACATACTATTGTATAATTCGCACAAATATGATAACATATTTGCATAAATACTTCGTGAAATAACATAATATATTAAGAGCTGGACAGTCTGTTTTATAAAATTGTTTTCAGGCTCCACGATAGTATTCCGCTGTGCGGAGAAATGGAGGAAATTATGGTTGGTAATGTAATTGTTGGTCAGTCAGGTGGACCTACATCAGTAATTAATTCAAGTCTTGCTGGTGTATTTAAGACAGCAAAAGACAGAGGTGCAAAAAAAATTTATGGTATGCGTCATGGTATCAAGGGACTTCTTGACCGTCAATATGTAGACCTTTCAGATAAAATTAATTCTGATATTGATATTGACTTATTAAAGAGAACCCCATCTTCATATCTTGGTTCATGTAGATTTAAGCTTCCTGAAATCAGTGCAGATAGGGAAACATATGATAAGATTTTTGATATCCTAAATGAATTAGAAATTAAGTATTTCTTTTACATAGGCGGAAACGACTCTATGGATACGATTAAAAAGCTTTCTGATTATTCTATCTTAATTGGAAGTGATATTAAATTTATGGGGGTTCCAAAAACAATTGATAATGACCTTGCTGTGACAGACCACACACCAGGTTATGGAAGTGCCGCAAAGTTTATTGCCGCAACAATGAAAGAGATTATTCGTGACGGACTTGTATATGACTACCCAACTATTACAATTGTTGAAATTATGGGACGTAACGCAGGCTGGCTTACTGCTGCTGCCGCTCTTGCCAAAGGTGAGGACTGTGAAGGCGTAGACTTAATTTATCTGCCAGAAAAGGTATTTGATATTGACCATTTTATGCAGCGTGTCAAAGAAAAAAGTTCAACAGGAAAGTCTATGGTAATTGCTGTTTCTGAAGGTGTTAAGGTTGCAGATGGTCGCTATGTATTTGAGCTTTCCGACCATGTGGAAGTTGTCGATGCATTTGGACACAAACAGCTTGCTGGTACTGCCAGGTTCCTTGCTAATAAGGTAGCTGCTGAAATTGGTGTTAAAGCACGTGCTATTGAATTTGCAACCCTTCAGCGTTGTGCTGCACATATGACATCTCGTACCGATATTACAGAAGCATTCAATGTTGGCGGTGCTGCTGTAAAAGCTGCATTTGAAGATGAATCTGGCAAGGTTGTTGTATTAAAGAGAATTTCTGATGACCCATATATGTGCATTACAGAAACACACGATGTTCACAAAATTGCTAATATTGAAAAGAAAGTGCCTCTTGAATGGATTACAGATGATGACTTTATTACAGAAGATTTAATTCATTATATCAGACCACTTATTCAAGCTGAACTTTCTCCTATTATGGTTGATGGTTTGCCAAGACACCTTAACATTGATTTAACAAAAAGTCTTTAATCATTGTCAAAACACTTTACAATGATAATTATTTTACAATCAAGAGCTGTTGCACTAAGCCAAAATTAAAAGCTTAATGCAACAGCCTCTTAAATTAAGCATAACGAATATCAGCTATTGCTGCTTAATATAAACCAACATTATAAATGTAAAAGTGAAAGGATTACCATGAGATTAGTAATACAACGCGTAAATCACGCAAAAGTAACAATTGATAACTCTACACATGCACAAATCAATAAAGGTTTTCTTATCTTGTTTGGCTCTGGTGAAAACGACAATGAAAATATGCTTTCAAAAATGGTCGAAAAAACATTAAAATTGCGTATTTTTGAGGATGAAAACGGCAAAACTAATCTGTCACTTGCCGATGTGGGCGGAGAATTGCTTATTGTTAGTCAATTTACACTCTATGCGGATTGCAGAAAGGGAAACCGCCCTAGTTTTACAAAGGCTTGCGAGCCTGTTCTTGCAGAACATTTATACGAAGAATTTGTCTTGATGTGCCGCCAACAGATTGAATCAGTTAAAACAGGAATATTTGGCGCAGATATGAAAATTGAACTGGAAAATGATGGTCCATTTACCATTATTCTTGATAGCGATGAACTTTTTAATACCATAGGAAAGGAACAAAAATAAATGTTTAAATTGTGGTGCAAATTGTATGATGAAAACAACCACCTATTTAAAGACGTTGTTATTGAAAATAACAACTCTCAAATAAACCGAACTAAAAAAATATTGGATGCTGTGCATGATGCTTGTTATCAATTTGACCTCCAAGAACCAATATGGCTTGACGCCAATATAGCAGATTTTAAAAGACATTCCAAAGTCCGATTTAATCAGGATAATTTTATAGAAATCATTGAATTTTCTTATATGGAAATTCAGGTGATAGAAGAAGACTGATGCCACCTTTATAGGTGACATCAGTCATTTTTTTATGCGCAGAAGCGCAAAAGGAAATTTTTTATTATAATCTCTTTCTCAATGCTTCGCCTTCATCTTCAAATCCTGGCTTGCCAAGCAATGCAAACATATTGTGCTTGTAGCTTTCAACACCTGGCTGATTAAATGGATTTACTCCAAGTATATAACCTGAAAGTCCGCATGCAAACTCAAAGAAATAGAACAATTCACCTAAATAAAACTCATTCTGTTCTGGAATTTTTACCATAAGATTTGGTGTATTACCATCTGTATGAGCAAGAATTGTACCATTCATAGCACATTTATTGACAAAATCTACGGATTTGCCTGCAAGATAGTTAAGACCATCTAAGTCTTCATCTTCCTTCTCAATAAGCACTTCTCTTGACGACTTTTCAACATTGAGAACCGTCTCGAACATAATTCTTGAACCATCCTGAATAAATTGTCCCATTGAATGAAGGTCTGTTGTAAGGTCTACGCTTGCTGGGAACAATCCCTTATTATCCTTGCCTTCAGACTCACCCATAAGCTGTTTCCACCACTCAAGTGTATAGTGAAGACTAGGCTCAT
This sequence comes from uncultured Lachnospira sp., assembly GCA_910585095.1. Classification (GTDB taxonomy): domain Bacteria; phylum Bacillota; class Clostridia; order Lachnospirales; family Lachnospiraceae; genus Lachnospira. The sequence goes on along the minus strand of CAJUBU010000013.1, from coordinate 41,251 downwards.
AATCACAAAGAATCTCTACCAATTTGCCTTTTCTTAGCATAATATTACGAAGTGCTGCATACTGCATTGAATCGTTGCTATCAAAATCATTTTCAATACATCTCTTTCTTGCACTGGCAGCGCCTTCCATAAGCTTATCAATATCTACTCCGCTTACGGCTATTGCAAGAAGTCCAACTGCTGTAAGAACTGAAAAACGTCCGCCTACATCATCTGGAACAACAAATTCTTCATATCCTTGTGCATCAGCAAGCTTCTTTAATGCTCCCTTTTCCTTGTCTGTTGTAGCATAAATTCGCTTAGCAGCGCCTTCTTTTCCATATTTTTCTTCAAGAAGTTTCTTAAATACTCTAAATGCAATTGCTGGCTCTGTCGTTGTGCCTGACTTTGAAATAATATTTACTGAAAAATCTCTGTCGCCAATCGTATCTACCAAACCTGCAAGATATGTAGAGCTAATACTGTTTCCTACAAAATAAATTTCAGGTGCTTTACGTACATCTTTTGATACGGAATTAAAGAAATTATGTCCCAAAAATTCAATTGCTGCTCTTGCTCCAAGATAAGAACCGCCAATGCCAATGACAACAAGCACTTCTGAATCGGAACGAATCTTGTCAGAAGCTGCCTTAATTCGAGCAAATTCGTCTTTGTCATAATCTACTGGGAGATTAATCCATCCAAGATAATCGTTACCTGCACCGCTCTTTGACAATAAGAGCTGTCTTGCACTCTCCGTAATTGCTTTCATTGAATCAATTTCATGTTGGCTGACATAGCCCATTGCTTTAGAATAATCAAACGTAACCTGTCCCATAGAAATTCTCCTTTATACTTAAATATTCATAGTTTATCTGCCTCGTCTATATTAGCTTCCTGCCAGAATAAACCAGATACCTTATTATACTGCTGTATTCAGGTTTTTTCAAGTATTCTAAATGTATTCTACGCGATTGTTGCAACCAATTCTTTAATAAGCAATACAGAATTTGTAATTGCTTGTTTTTCAAAGGTTGGATAATCCATAGTTGCGCTGTCATCTGCCTTATCTGAAATAGCTCGAAGAATTAAAAATGGCACTTTATTTAAATAAGCCGCCTGCGCAATTGCTGCTCCTTCCATCTCTGTACAATATCCTTCAAAATTAGCTGTAATTTTATCTTTGACTGCTTTGTCTGATATAAACTGGTCTCCGCTGACAACACGTCCAACATGTGCGCCTATTGACGGAACAACCTTTTTACATGCCGCTTTTGCCAACTCAATCAACTGTTCATCAGCCTGAAAAGATAATGTATCCATTCTTGGAATCTGTCCAACTGGATAGCCAAAACCTGTGGCATCCACATCATGGTGAAGGACATCCGAAGAAATTACAATATCGCCAATATCAATCTTTGCATTCAGCGAACCTGCAATTCCTGTATTAATCACATAATCCACGCCAAAATCATCAACAAGAATCTGTGTACACACAGCCGCATTAACTTTACCGATTCCGCTTCTCACAATAACAACTTCTTTTCCTGCAAGCTTTCCAGCCTTAAAAGTCATCGATGCTTTAACTTCTTCTTTTTCAACTTCCATAACCTGAACAATCTGTTCTACTTCTTCATCCATCGCGCCAATAATTCCTACCATTATTAATGCCTCTCTTTCCTTATATTTACTATTATTTTTCCATCACAACATTACTTAATATAAATATCATTATGCGCATATAATTATACATAAATCATCTTAGCAAAGCAACAATCAAAAAAGTAATCATTTAACTGCAGAATTATATACTTTTACATATCATTATATGTAATTTTATGATATAATAATCTCGGCTAAAGCCGAGCTATAAAAGTTTGCTTCGCAAACTTCTGGCGTCCTACTATATAAAATATTATAATAGAATAACCATAATTTAGCTGTGGTATAATAATCTCGGCTAAAGTCAAACTATAAAAGTTTGCTTCGCAAACTTCTGGCTTTTTACTATGTAAAAAATTACAACATAATAATGATAGCAAATAAATATGTTGATAAACTTGTTATTTTTTTAACAAATGTTCAACCTGCCCATTGCGGCAAATTTTAAGCTTTTATCTCATTTCCACAAAATAATGATGAGGTTATACACAAGTAACAAGGTGGATTACAAATATCCACTTGATTATTTATAAATTGTTTTATCTTTTTGACTTAAACGTAAAAGAAGATTTTTAATTTTTTAAATAATATATATAGAAAGGATATATAAAATATGAAATATAAAACAAGCGGCGTATGTTCACAGTTAATTGAATTTGATGTTATTGATGACAAAGTAACCAACGTTAAATTTGTTGGTGGATGTTCAGGCAATACACAAGGAGTTGCAGCATTAGTTGAAGGAATGGATATCAATGAAGCAATTAAACGAATGGAAGGGATAAAATGCGGCTTTAAATCAACATCTTGTCCTGACCAATTCTCAAAAGCACTCAAACAATATAAAGAACAACACTAGAAAAAGGTCATGTAAAAAATAAATAATTTCACAAGCTAAAGAAGATTTAGCTAACAATTTTTGCCTGCGCATAAAACAACAAACTGTTCATTAAATCCGCAGGTTATGGAAAGGCATGGTTATTCTTATGAAACGTATTATTTTAACTGGCGGAGGTACTGCTGGACATGTAACGCCTAATATTGCCCTTTTACCTGCCTTAAAAAAAGCAGGTTATGAAGTTACATATATAGGTTCCTATACTGGAATTGAAAGACAACTTATTGAAGAAATGAATATTCCTTACTATGGCATTTCTTCTGGAAAATTGAGAAGATACAAAAGTTTAAAAAATTTAAGCGACCCATTTCGAGTCATAAAAGGATATGGTGAATCTCGAAAATTGATGAAAAAAATAAAACCTGACATTGTATTTTCAAAAGGTGGTTTTGTGTCGGTTCCTGTAGTTCTTGCCGCTGCACACAAAGGTATTCCTGTAATTACACATGAATCCGATATGACGCCTGGTCTTGCCAATAAAATTGCAATGAGAGAAGCTACTAAAATTTGTTGTAACTTTCCAGAGACTATTCCATATCTTCCAGATGGCAAAGCCGTTTTAACAGGTTCACCCATACGACGTGAACTACTTTTAGGTAATAAACTAGAAGGTTTGCGAATGTGTAATTTTACTGCTGATAAACCAACCATTCTTGTAATGGGTGGAAGTACGGGAGCTGTCAAGGTCAATGAAGCGATAAAAAGTATCCTTCAAAAACTATTAAAAAAATATCAAGTTGTCCATATATGTGGTAAAGGAAAAACAGACCCTAGCCTTGACAAAACCCCAGACTATGTACAATTTGAGTATGTTGGCACACGTCTTCGCGATTTGTTCGCTATGTGTGATATTGTGGTTTCAAGAGCTGGCGCCAATGCAATCTGTGAATTATTAGCACTTAAAAAACCAAATTTGCTTATTCCTCTCTCTGCTAATGCCAGCAGAGGAGACCAGATACTCAATGCAAAATCATTTAAAGAACATGGTTATTCAGAAGTAATGCAAGAAGAAGAAATCACTCCTGAAAAACTCCTTAATGCAATCAATCAATTGTATGCTAACAGCCAAACTTATATTAATGCAATGGCGGCAAGTCCTCAAAGTGATGCGATTAACAAAATTATGGAATTAATTGAAAACTGCAATAAAAATAAATAGTATTTTTTCCAAATTTTTACTTGTTTTTTTGTTGTTTTTTTATTGACTTTTGCATATAATAAAATTAAAATAAAACAGTAATCATTACTATTTATGGAGATTTATATGACAATAAAACACAGCAGACAACGAGAAGCAATATATAACTATTTAATATCAACTCATGAGCATCCTAGCGCTGAGGCTGTATATGAATTTGTGCGAAATGAATTTCCAAATATCAGTCTGGGAACTGTTTATCGCAATCTTTCTTTTTTAGTGGATAACGGACAAGCTGTTAAAGTTCCCTGTAGCGACGGAACTGTTCATTTTGACGGAAATCTAATGCCTCACTACCATTTTCAATGTACCAAATGTGGGCGTATTTTCGATTTAAATTTTGACTGCACCCAAGTAGAACGAGAACTTAACAGTGCCGCAAGCAAAAATTTTAAAGGAAAAATATTAGGTAATGTTTCATATTTTTATGGCATTTGCACAAACTGTTTGGATAACCCTTAAATTTTTGCATATACTACGAATTGAAATATAAATTTTTATTTATATTTATTAAAAACAGTAATAATTACTATTTTTTATTGACATACCAATAATTGTATGTTATATTTGCAACACAAGATTAGAAAAATTTATATAAAGGAGAACATGTTATGAAATTTGTATGTACAGTATGTGGTTATATTTATGAAGGAGAAACACCTCCTGCAGAATGTCCTGTTTGTCATGTAGGCGCTGATAAATTTAAGCCAGTAGAGGGCGAAATTAAACTTGCAACAGAGCATGAATATGGTATTTATGGCAAAACTGTTAAAAATAACCCTGAAATCAGTGAAGATGATAAAAAATATATTTTTGACCAATTAATGGCTAACTTTAATGGTGAGTGTGCAGAAGTTGGTATGTATCTTTGCATGGCTCGTATCGCACATCGTGAAGGATATCCTGAAATCGGTCTTTACTGGGAAAAAGCTGCTTTTGAGGAAGCTGAACATGCAGCAAAATTTGCAGAGATGCTCGGTGAAGACTTAGAGGCTAATATGAAGGCTTCTACTAAGGACAACCTCAAATGGAGAGTTGATTGTGAATTTGGTGCTACTTCTGGTAAATTTGACCTTGCAAAATGTGCAAAGAAAAATAACTTAGATGCAATCCATGACACCGTACATGAAATGGCTAAGGACGAGGCAAGACACGGCAAGGCATTTGAGGGAATGTTGCATAGATATTTCGGTTAATCAAATATCTTAATTTTAAAAAATTTTAAGAAAAGTTGGAATAAATCACAAAAGATTTACTCCAACTTTTTTAAAATAAACTTTTTATATCCACTGAATAAACGCTGTTTTATCTTCACTGTTATACCCTGCATGACGGTAAAAATTTAATGTACTATCTTTTTTAGAACCTGTAAGCAACATTAACTTATAACAATTTTCTTTCATTGCTATATCTTTAGCATAATTTAAACATTGTGTTGCAAAGCCTCTGCCCCTATATTCCTTATCTGTAATAACATTTTCAATAAAAGCATAAGGCTGTTGATTATGTGTCAAATTAGGAATAATAACACATACACAAGAAGATACAATTTGTCCACCTTCTTCAGCCACAATAATATGATGTGCTTTATCCTCAAGAATTTGCTTCCATAATTGCTTTATATCACTTGTTTCTTCTGGCATATCATTATTATGTAACTGCATATATAAAGTCATTAATCCTGTAAAATCATCACTCGTAACTTCTCGAATCATGTAAATCCTCCTTTCGGTGTTACTTTATCTCCTCTATTTAATAATCCTTAATTTGCAAATCATTACTCTGCTGCTTCTTCTAACCATTCGTTAAAAATATCCGAAATTACATTATTCATTCTATATGCTCGTTCTGTATTTGTAATATCTGGAGGCGCAACTTCAACCAATACAACAACGTCCATTCGGTCTTGGTTGATTTCAAACAATCCTTCTTTATCCAACTGTTTCATTGCTTCTTCCATTGCCCAAAACCTTTTTTCATATTCAATCTCAAATGCTTCATCTTCCAAATCCCATATATTGCCCCCTGCACCAAGCAATTCACTCACTTTGTCAAATTCTTCCTGTTTCCAGCAACAATATGGAGAGTCTGCATAAGACCACTTTATCATTTCTTTTTCCGCTTCATCACTGCTGCTCCTATCTAATGCTTCATACGACCATGCAGAAATGCAAGGGGTATTTGCTCCGCCATCGGTAGTAAGTGTAATATAATAATAATGCTCGTTATTCTTATATAAATCTAAAAGAATGGTCTTTACTGCTTTGCAAATTTCTTTCGTTAATTCAGATAAATTTATATCCTCACAGTGTTCTATAAGTTCTTGCTTTGTATCAGTATACCTATCCATATTTACCTGTACACCACGCGCCACAAGCTCATTGATTACCTCTGTATGACATAATATATCTTTTTTGGGCAAAAAGACTTGATGTAAATTCGGTAATGATAAAAGAAGTTCACAATCAGAAAAATTTGTATTCCTTACATCTAATTTCTTTAATTTTTGACATTTTTCTAAAAAACAAAAATCATTTATCTTAAATGTATCTTTATTAAAATTAGAAAATACCAATGTATGAAGATTTGTCATTTCTCCAATACAAGAAAAATTCCCTTCTTCCTCTTTAACCATATCTGGAATAATATCATACCAAAAACTAATACGAGTAAAATTTGTCAAACTTTTTACTTTTGTAAAATCATATGGCGTACAAGGTAATCTTTTTAAAGATTCCTTTATAGCGCCTAATAAAAATGGTGACATGTACTTTATAGTCAACTTTTTCATCTCCATTTCCTTTTAAAATATTCATACTTTATTGATATTGTTATTAATTTTATTATAATTCATTTAGCATATGAGTTACGATTTTATATATCTTATAAGAAGACTGTTTTATATCACTTAATATCTGCTTTAATATAAGAAGTTTTTTCTGTATTTACACATAAAAATAACGTGATATTGCAACAAATAGTTATTCCTGTTTTTTAATTTGCATGTTCTCATATGGATAGTATATTACAAAAAACTACTTTTGGCTACCTTAACCACCATCTAAAGCCAACAATATTGCGATATCTATTTCAAAAAAAGAGGCTTGATTTTTCAAACCTCTCCATTATATTCATATAGTCTAATTTTAAACGGTTATTGTTTCATCATTTATGTAATCCTTCAACTATAATAAATTTACCTTTTTTCATTTTATAGGCATATAAGTATTAAGATATTCCAATATCTTACGCATATATTCTCCATATACTTTATTATCATTTTGTAAGCCATGACCTGAATGTTCACATAAATAATAGTCATGGGGAACATGGTTATCCTCAAGTGCCTTCAAAAGTCTTTGTGAACCTTCATATGGTTGAACCTTATCATATTTCCCATATGCCACAAGAGTAGGAACACTATTTTCGTTTATCCAAAGCAGAGCGGAAATATCTTTTATTTCTTCATCATATTCAGGCGTGTTAAACTCTGACTTGATTTTTTTGCCTGCCATTGCTCCGAACATTTCCCTTGCAGCAGCGTCACTTTCCTTGCTTCTAGTGTCAAATCCATAACATTTCCAGTCCTCAGGATAAAATGAAGATGGACCTACCGCTCCAAATACCATTTTTACGGGTACAGGCGAAGCCTGTACATCGCGATAAGCATACAGCAAAGCTAGACAACAGCCCGCTGAACCGCCTGAAATCGCCATTTCATCAATACGATATCCCAATTTTTGCGCCTCTGCAATTACATGAGGTATACTTTCTTTAATTTCCATTGATTGAGAATAGACACTTGCATTGGGATGGTTATCACTAACCAAAGTATAGTTGATGCCTGCGGTCACATAACCCTTAGAACAAAGCCATTCTAATATCTCGGCATCACCTGATTTATCTCCGCTTGTAAAGCCCCCTGCATGAAGATATATAACCAGACCATAACTACTTTTGGAATTATCAGCTGGAACATAAAGGTCAAATTTATTTGCTTCACCTTCACCATAGGAAATGTCAGTATATACCTTACCAACCGAATCATTCCAATTGACCTTAAATTCGCCACCAAATGGGTCATGTTTCATTTTAAATGCAATAGACCCTCCAAAAGCGGCAATAAATGCAAAAACATAAATAAATCCCCACATAACTCTACCTTTCTTTTTTACTTTTTTCTCTTTACTCATAGAAAGTTACCTCCAAACATAGTACCGCCTATCAAAAAGTTCAAAACTGCTCGGAAGGTAAGTCGTCCCAAAATTGCCGCTATAATAATGATAATAAATAAAATAAAAATACGTTTTTGTGTAAGTGTCATGTTATCTTTCCTTTCTGCTCACTTAATTTTCACGAACAATAAGCCAAATGCCGTACTTGCATAAACACTTGACAAATATTGTGATAGTCATATACCCTGATAAAATTGGTTGGATTGTTGACTTTTAAAATAAGATATACTATTATATATGTGATACATTTGTATCGTCGATATAATCGTATCATCAATTTTCAAAATGTCAATAGGGGGAGAAAAAATGAAACAAAAAATGAAAATTGTATCACCGATGAGCAATGAAGGAAGAAATATTTATGTGATAGAGCATATAACGAAATCTCTCTTGACATTGCTGGAGAAAAAAACGATTGAGAATATCTCTATCAGTGAATTATGTGACAATGCGGGTATTGGTCGGGCTTCTTTTTATCGAAATTTTAATAACAAAGAAGATATTTTAAAAATATATATCAATAAATTATTTTATGGTTGGAAAAATGATTGGGAGAAAAATAACAATATTCCCCTTAGTTCGCTTATTGGTATGATATTTGAACACTTTGAACAGCATAAAACGTTTTACCACCTTTTGAGTGAACGACACCTTACTTATTTACTAAAAGATGTCATTTTGGACATTATGGAATTAAAACCCAATTTGCCTAAAGGCGATGCTTATGCGAAAGCATTTGTTGCATATAGCCTATATGGCTGGATAGAGGTATGGTTTCAAAGAGGTATGCAGGAATCTGCAGAAGAAATGAAACAATTATTTCAAAATCAAGGACTATAAATAATAAATAAAATCTTTTTGCGTGAATATCATTTTTTTGTCAAAATTTTTATTTCTATAAGTAATAAAAAAAAATCAACAAATTTAAACTACCTAATTGCTATCGCAACACAAGTCAAAAATTATTATTTTTATTATAAATGTACTTGTTCATATTAAAATCCTCCAGTATAATATATTTGTGTATATATCACAGTTTCGCGATTACCGCGTTTAAGGTTTGTGTCTATGTGCTGCTTGTCACAAACCTGTCAAAATTTTTACACAATAAGCAGCGCAGAAATGAGGGAAAAATGAAAATCAAAAAACTTTTTATTTCAACTGTCTTAGCATGTTCTATGACAGCCTCCATATTATTTACAAATATGGGAATATCCTACAATACGATTGTATATGCAGATGAAAAAAACACACAGCAAGAACCTATTAACATTGCCAAACGAAGCACTGCTGAGATTAAACAGTACATTAAAAATCACCCTGCAAATATTTCTGATTCTGTAACTTATGCAGAAACGCCAAATACAGAAAATCCTTATAATATTGGAATGTTATCAAATGAAACATTGCAAAGCGGTATCAATATTTTAAATCATGTTCGATACATCGCTGGCTTATCCGATGTAACATTAAACAATGATTATAATAAAACAGCTCAAGCCGCTGCTGTGGTCGTTGCAGCAGATACCACAAGCATTTTAAGTCACTTTCCTAAACAGCCAAGTGATATGTCTGATGATATCTACCAGTTAGGCGCGAAAGGAGCAAGTTCTTCTAATATTGCATGGGGAAGCTGGAGCGGATATACATTAAATGATTCTATTGTCAACGGCTGGATGGACGATGGTGACCCTGGCAATATCGACCGTTTAGGACACAGAAGATGGATACTTAATCCTTCTATGGGAGCAACTGGATTTGGTGTAGCAGTAAAGAGCAAAGCTCCAAATACAGGTACTTATTTAGCAATGTACTCTTTTGACAGAAGCAATAAAACAGCAAATGAATGTGGCGTTTCATGGCCTGCACAGACAATGCCTGTAGAATATTTTGGAACAAATTTCCCTTGGAGTATATCGTTTGGTGTTTCTATTTCTGAAAATACAACGGTCAAATTAACAAATAACAAGACTGGAAAAGTATGGAATTTTTCTAAAAATTCATCTGATGGAGATTTTTATATTTCTAATGATGGATATGGACAGATAGGTTGTGTCATTTTTAGACCATCCGATAATTTATCCTATAAATCAGGAGATTCTTATAGTGTAGAAATTTCTAATTTAGGAAATTCAACTATAAAAAATGAGACTTCTTACAATGTTAACTTCTTTTCACTAGAGGATAATGATAATACATGTGCTAATGATACATCTATTCCACATACTTATGGTAATTGGGAAGTTGTAAAAACAGCTACATGTTTGGAAACAGGCTTAGAGCATAGAGTTTGCTCTGTTTGTGGAAAAGAAGAAACAAAAACAATACCTTTATTATCACATACATATGGAGAATGGGTTACTATAAAAGAACCTACACAGACAGAAAATGGAAGCAGACAAAGAACATGCACTGTATGCGGACATATTGAAACGCAAGTTCTATATCCACAAGGTGGAGAAAAATATGGTGATGTCAATGGTGATGGTGAAGTTAATGCTAGCGATGCTGTTATCTTAAAAAAATACCTTGCTCAAATGGATGTTTTCTGTGATAAAAAATTAGCAGATATGAACCATGATGGCGATATTACATCCAGTGATGCTGTCATTTTATTAAAACATCTAGCTGGATATAATAATCTTGGCTAAAGCCGAGCTACAAAAGTTTATTTTGCAAATTTCGGGCTTTTCACTTTGCATAATATTATGATATAATATAAAAAATAGGTTTATTTTTTTATTTTCTAATAAAATCCCCTACTGTTAATTGCGTATTCTATTTATTTCGCAATAAATTGTAGGGTATTTATTTGCCCTATTTAGGGATCATTATAAAAGTGCTTGACGATACTTTATACATTCTATATAATCAAGAAAATACAAATTAATTCAAATCTTAAAATAACTTAAATTTTCTGCAGAAAAAATTATAAATAAACTTATCTTAAATATCCATACTACACAATAATAAGATTGATAAAGGAACAAACTATATGTATCAATTTGAAAAAATTGACAAAAAACTTTTAGGCGTACAAATTGAAGATTCTTTGATGAATTATATTTTACAAGAACCATTACAAATAGGGCAAAAAATACCAAATGAATTTGAATTAGCAGAAAAATTTGGCGTAGGACGTAGTACTATCAGAGAAGCCGTTAAAAGTCTATCATCAAAAGGAATATTGGAAGTAAAAAGAGGTTCTGGAACATATGTTATCAGCACTAATTCATTAAATGATGACCCTTTAGGATTATCTAAATTTGACAATAAATATAAACTGGCATTGGAATTATTTGATGTGCGTTTAATGTTAGAGCCAGAAATTGCTTCACTTACAGCAAAATATGCGTCTGAAGAAGAAGTCCAACAAATAAAAAAGCTGTGTGATGAAACCGAACATTTATATTTAAGCGGAGAAAATCATATTTCCAAAGATATTGAATTTCATACTTGTATTGCTAGAGGAAGTAAGAATCGTGTAATAGAAACACTAATTCCTATAATTAATACAGCTGTTATGACTTTTGCAAATATGACAAGTCGTACTCTAATGAAAGAAACAATTGAAACACATCGTGCTATTATAAACGCAATTTTAGACAGGGACCCAATGGGAGCCAAATGTGCTATGGTTATGCACTTGACATATAACCGTCAAGCACTAATAAAACAATCAAAGGAATCTTTTAAAGAAAAAAACGATACTAAATGAGTAAAATTCTAAATACATCTGATGATTTTGAAATTTAGGAGAGGTAAAAACAATTTTTTATCTCTCCTAAATTTGTATATCTCTAAAAAACATTGAATATAAGTCTTAAATATACTCCAAAAATATACCAATTCTTTTTAAAATTAAAAAATCTACAAAAAAATCAACTTACTTGTAGAAATATACAAAAAAATATTGATTTTTCTCAGAAAATTGTCACTTTTTTGTGCATAAAATAGAAATTTAGCAAAATACATCAGATGTATTGACAAAAATATAGAAAAATTATAGTTTATAAACATAATACGTCTGATGAATAATCAAAAGTGAGGTGAAAATATTTTAAAAAAATATCAGATGTATATTTTGTACGTAAACAATAAATTTAAGAAAGCGAGGAATTATTATGAATGAAACTTTAAATTTAAATCCTATATTACTTATATCTGGAGCTATTATAGGGTTAGTTATCATGCTTATTTTGATTATTAAATTCAAAATTCAAGCGATGATTTCTATACTAATTGGTGCCATTGCCATTGGACTTATTGCAGGTATGCCTGTTGAGTATATTATTACAGCCGTCAATGATGGAATTGGCAATACATTAAAAGGAATTGCATTACTTGTTGGATTAGGCTCGATGTTTGGCGCTATACTAGAAGTATCTGGAGGCGCTCAAACCCTTGCTGTAACTATGGTAAAATGGTTTGGCGACAAAAAGGCAGCTTGGGCGCTTGGAATTACTGGTTTAGTTATAGCTATGCCTGTATTTTTTGACGCTGGTTTAATTATATTGATACCACTTGCATTTTCGCTTGCAAAAAGAACAAAGCGTTCTTCATTATTTTATGTCATTCCACTTTTAGCTGGACTTGCTGTAGGTCATGCCTTTATTCCTCCTACTCCCGGTCCTATCCTTGTCTCAACAATGCTTGGCGTAGACCTTGGCTTTGTAATGATAGTAGGCATTTTCTGCGGTATTGCTGCTATGATTGTCGCTGGTCCTATCTGGGGAAGTATATGCGGTAAAAAATATAATATTCCTGTTCCTGAACATGTCGCAAATCAAGAAGATTTTGACGAATCAAAACTGCCTAATTTCTGGGTTATTGTTGGAATTATATTAATTCCTCTTTTATTGATTATTTTAAACTCTATAACAGGTGTTGTCCCTACACTTAGTTTTCTTCAGCCTGTTTTCAGTTTTCTTGGTGAACCGTTCGTTGCACTTTTAATAGCAACTGTTGTAGCCATGCTTGTACTTGGCATTAAACATGGATATACTACTGTAGAACTCGAAAAAGTTATGACAAAATCACTAGAACCAACAGGTTTAATTTTGTTAGTCACAGCATGTGGCGGCGTGCTTCGATATGTATTACAATATTCAGGACTTGGTGATTTAATTGGAAATGCTGTATCTTCTATGTCTCTTCCTATTGTAGTCCTTGCATTTATTGTGGCTGCATTGGTGCGTATTTGTGTTGGTTCTTCTACTGTGGCAATGACTATGGCAGCAGGAATTATTGCGGCAATTCCAGGAATCTCTGAACTGTCGCCTCTGTACCTTGCATGTACAACAGCCGCTATTGCAGGTGGCGCAACTGTCTGTTCACAATTTAACGATTCCGGCTTTTGGCTGGTAAAATCCCTTGTTGGAATGGACGAAAAAACCACTCTAAAAACATGGACTGTTATGGAAACACTTGTAGGTGGAACAGGTTTTTTAGTAGCATTAATTATATCATTTTTTGCTTAAAATCATTTTAAAAATATAAAAGAATATTTTAAATGCAAATACCAATAATAAAATTAATTGAGAATTATAGAAAGGACGAACTAAAAATATGGGTAATTTAAAAAGTCAAGAAATGCGTAAACTTGCTCCAGAACTTGACCCTCTGCGTATTGGGACAGGCTGGAAACCTGAGGATTTATCAAAACCTCAAATCATCATTGAAAGCACATATGGGGATAGTCATCCTGGTAGTGTACATTTAAATTCTTTAGTTGAAGAAGTTAAAAAAGGTGTTGAAAAAGCAGGTGGATTTGGTGCAAAATACTTTTGTACAGATATATGTGATGGTCAAAGTCAAGGAACAGATGGAATTAATTTCAGTCTTGTAAGCCGTGAAATGATTGCAAATATGATTGAAATTCATGCCAATGCAACACCTTTTGATGCTGGTGTTTATCTTTCAAGCTGTGACAAGGGATTGCCGGGAAATTTAATGGGTCTATGCCGTGTAAATATTCCTTCTATTGTTGTACCTGGCGGAACAATGAATGCAGGTCCTAATATGTTAACGCTTGAACAGCTTGGAATGTACAGCGCCAAATATCAGAGAGGAGAAATTGATGAAGATACTCTAAATTGGGCAAAAACTCATGCCTGCCCAAGCTGTGGGGCATGTTCTTTTATTGGAACAGCATCTACTATGCAAATTATGGCAGAAGCGCTTGGACTTGCCTTGCCAGGAAGTGCATTAATGCCAGCAACCAGCCCAGACCTTTTAAATTTTGCCAGACAAGCTGGAGAATTGTCTGTAAAGCTTGCATTGACAGAAAATATGCGACCAAGTGATATTGTGACTATGGACAGCTTTGAAAATGCTATTTTAGTTCACGCTGCTATCTCTGGAAGTACAAACTGCCTTCTTCATGTTCCTGCAATTGCCCATGAATTAGGTATTGAAATTACAGGAGAAACATTCGACAAATTACACAGAAACGCACGATATATTCTTGATGTCCGCCCAGCTGGACGCTGGCCAGCAGAATGTTTCTACTATGCAGGTGGTGTTCCTGCTATTATGGAAGAAATTAAAAAACATCTCCATTTAGACGCCATGACCATAACAGGAAAAACTTTAGGCGAAAACTTAGACGATTTAAAACAAAGCAATTTTTATGAACGCTGCAATAAATGGCTTGGAGAATTTAATAAACGATTTTCTTGTTCTATGACACATGGAAAAGATATCGTAAAAGAAGATATTATTCGTCCATATGATAAAGCTATTGGAACAGACGGCAGTATTGCTGTCCTAAAAGGTAATTTAGCCCCTGAAGGCGCTGTTATCAAGCATACAGCATGTCCAAAAGAAATGTTTAAGGCTGTTTTAAAAGCAAAACCATTTGACAGTGAAGAAGAATGTTTAGATGCGGTATTAAAACATAAAGTAGAAAAAGGAGACGCTGTATTTATTCGCTATGAGGGTCCAAAAGGAAGTGGAATGCCAGAGATGTTTTATACATCTGAAGCAATCAGCAGTGATAAAGAACTGGGACGAAGCATTGCACTTATCACAGACGGACGCTTTTCAGGTGCGTCTACAGGTCCTGTAATAGGTCATTGCAGCCCTGAAGCGGCAGACGGCGGACCAATTGCATTGGTTGAAGAAGACGATTTGATAGAGATTGATATTGCTGAAAGAAAACTAAATATTATAGGCATTAAAGGCGAAAAAAAATCTCCAGAAGAAATTGATGTTATTTTAGCGGAACGCAAAAAAAATTGGAAACCAAAAGAAATGAAATATAAAACAGGTGCATTGCGATTATTTAGCGAGCATGCTGTCAGCCCAATGAAAGGTGCATATCTTGCATACGAAGATTAATTGTCAAAGAATATTTGCAATCCGTTTCACTGCTTTCTTAAATTGTTTAGCGGCTATTGAAACACCAATCCCTGCTTATATCTCTATGATATTGAAACGGAAACGTACTTGATGAAATTCAATAAAAGAGGTAGCTGCAAAAAGAATAATACGCATTTTTATTATGCTTCGTTCTATTTTGCTGCTGCCTCTTTTTTATTTATTTGTTTATTTTGTTCTATACTTTACAATTAGAAATTTTATTTATTATAAAAATAAATTTTAAAATGAACAATTTTTTTCTTCTATTTCCATATGCACCAACATCTGTGCAAGACTCCATTTGGCATTAGTTTTTGTAAGAATTGCTTTATATCCTACATCTAAATTGTCGTGCTTGACAGCAAAAAGTAATCTATCCATATGCTTTTGCGTTACATCACACATTAACATTAATCCTTTAGATAAGGGTATTGTTGATAATGCTGTTTCTATTTTTTTGCCATCAACAATATCTTGCAAAGTACCACCACATTCCATTGGATTTGTTTCATAAACTTTTATTTTCATCTGGGAAGCAATTTTATTTATTTTTTTTGCATCTTTTACATTAAACAATATTACTTTTTCCATATAAATTCCCTATATTAAATAAATATATACATTTGCATTGTTAAATCATATCTTATTTATTTTAGATACTTTGACAAACTCCATTTCAATTATATTCCCATTATAATATTATAAATTTCCTCTGGCTTTGAGACAATTCTCTTTGCACCACATTGTTTTAAATAGGCTCTATCTCTAAATCCCCAGTCTACAATAATTTGGTCGATATCTGCATTGTCAGCCGTCTGTATATCAACTTCTGAATCCCCAATATATATAGCTTTTATATTATTTTTATCTTTTTGATTACTGATAGAATCTCTTTTTATTTTTGCCAAATGAAGTATCTCAATCAATGCATCTGGATATGGTTTGCGCCGAATATTTTGTCTGCTGCCCATCACAATATCAAACATATCAGCAAAATATTTATCACACAGCATTTGAACGGCATAATCATCTTTATTTGACAGCACCGCAACCATACATTCAGAATCCCTTAACTGATGAATCAATGAATGTATCCCCTCATAAGGCTTTGTCTTATCCATACAATGAATTTTATAATATGCTGTAAATGTCTCATAAACTTTATTAATTTCTTCTTCTGTGACATCAATTTGCATATCTTTCGTAATACCACAAACAATTAATCGACGCACACCATTTCCCACAAACCGAAGCACATCATTTAAAGTTCTCTTAGCATATCCATGTTTATCAAGTGAATAATTTAAGGCATCCGTTAAATCTTCAATCGTATTAAGAATAGTTCCATCTAAATCAAAAATCGCCAAATTATAGTTCATTTTTAACCTCATTTCCATACTGTTTTTTACACAAAAAATTAAAAATTTTTACCCGTTTGTAAAAACAGTACACCGATACCAATCTATTTTATTTTTATAATCTTACAAAAAGCCAATCTAATTACTATCCATGTATAACATTTAAAATTCTACACAATATATTACAAATATTATAACAATTTATCAAGCAAAATCATAACAATTTATTTTAACCCCATCAAGGAAGTATCCTACTTTAATGCTGCAAAAGCATAAATGGATGGGAACTTGCTTGTTTCAGTGGAAGTATAAGTTTCCACTGAAAAGCTACAATAGCAGCTAGGTGGTTTAAGCAAGTAGCGTAGCAAATTGCGAATATTCACTTAACTCTCATTCATTTAACTTCTCACATAAAAAATTTATAAATTTCCATTGAATTTTTTATAAAGCTCTTGCTTTTCATTTTCACATGATGTAATATTATATCAATAAGATATAGTTTTTAAAACTACATGATAAAATATCAAAATTATATCTTGCATATTAGCAAGGGATTAGGAGGTCTTATGAATACAATAAAACATTTTTTTACGACGATTAAAATTAAAGACCCAGGCAGCGCTATAACTCATTTTATTGGTATGCTTATGGCAATATTTGCTGCTCTGCCTCTTATTATTAAATCATTATCTGCTCCTGACATGATTCATGTTGTGTCATTGACGATTTTTATTGTAAGTATGATTTTACTTTATGCTGCCAGTACAACCTATCATACTTTTGATATTTCTCCAAAAGTCAATCAAATATTAAAAAAACTTGACCATTGCATGATTTCTGTTATGATAGCTGGTTCCTACACGCCCGTATGTTTAATTGTGCTTCATGGTGCTACTGGATATACACTTCTTGCACTTGTATGGGGAATTGCACTGCTTGGAATTATTTTTAAATTATGTTGGGTATCATGCCCTCGCTGGGTGTCATCTGCTTTATATATCATTATGGGCTGGGTATGTGTATTGTCTTTTACACAGATTATCAATGCACTTCCTACTGCCGCCTTTATATGGCTTTTAATGGGCGGTGTCATTTATACAATAGGCGGTGTCATTTATGCACTGAAATTAAAAGTATTTAACAACCGACATAAATATTTTGGCTCACATGAAATATTCCATCTTTTTGTAATGGCAGGAAGCGCCTGTCACTTTATAATGATGTTTAATTATGTTGCTACTCTGCCAATTTTATAACAGTTTATCTGATATATTGTATAAAAATGAATATTAATTATACTCATTATTAATCGAACGATTTTGTTGTCAATTTCGTTCGATTTAATTATAATAAATACTATATACAAATCATTATATTTGTTAAGAAAGGATTGATTGAAATGTCTATAACTGCAACAGAATTAAAATTAAATTTAGGTAAATACCTGTCACTTGCTGAAACAGAAGATATTTTCATTACCAAAAATGGTAAAATTATTGCAAAACTTTCTAATCCATATCAAGATAGAGTAGACATTGCAAAGTCGCTTTTTGGTGTACTTCCTGCTGATACTTCCTTAGAAGAAGCATATCAAGAAAGGTTGAATCAAATATGAAAGCATTAATTGACACTTGTATTATTATTGATGCTTTACAATCTCGTGAACCATTCAAAAATGAAGCAGAAATTATTTTTTTGAAAGCAGCCAATAAACAATTTGATGGTTTTATTTCTGCAAAGTCTTGTATGGATATTTACTATCTTACTCATAAGTGTACACATAATGATATGGATACACGAAAAATTTTAAGCAATCTTTATATTATTTTTGATATCTTAGACACAACAGAACTTGATTGTCGAAAGGCAATCTCTTCTGATATATCAGACTATAAAGATGCTGTTATGTCTGAAACAGCAATTCGTACTAAGATGGACTGTATTGTAACACATAATATAAAAGATTATTGTAAATCTTTTATTCCTATATATCAACCTTTAGACTTTCTTCAATTATTAGACAAACAACTATAATCATTTTATTTTCTGTCAAAAAGGGAAATCTCTCGCTTAAAAAACGAGAAATTTCCCTAGTCAAATAGCCCACAACAAGGGGCGTGGTATTTGACCCTCGCGGCATTTCATTGCTCGCGGGAATAAAATTAACACTCTGTCTTCCAAAAAGCACATGAATATGGAGGCAAATCACTTCCTCCGCCAAAATCATGATTTTCGCCTGTTATCAAATCTTGTCCCATTCCTGCTCTCGCATTGAAATCTGCATGATATACAGAACTATCTGCATTAATAGCAACAAGAACACGCTCTCCATCATATTCTCGCTCAAATATCAATTGCTTTGGCATAACAAGAATATTTTTATAACTTCCATAACACAATGCTTTGCTTGAAGTCCTTGCTTTGGCAAGTTTACTTATCCATTCTGTTAAATCGTTGCTTTCTGGCTTTTCAATAGCTGGACGAAGATTCGGGTCTCCGTCTTTTTTATCTCCTGTAACGCCCCATTCACTGCCATAATAAACGGCTGGTATTCCAGGCATACCAAATATCATGCCATAAATAGCCTGTACATGTTTTTTATCTTCCAATATCGTAGCAATTCTGCTTACATCATGGTTATCTACAAAACTAAGCAATTGTTTGCCTGTATACAAGCACCACTGCTCGTTTCCAAACTGGCGGTTTAAACTATATGAAATCTCGTGCATATTGCTTGAGTTAAAACTTGAATATAATCCTTTATAACACTCATAATTCGTTACACTGTGGCACGCATTATCATTCATCCATTTATTATAATCCCCATGCAATGTTTCGCCCATAAGGAAAAATTCAGGTTTTATCGTATTTGCAAAATTTCTAAGTTCGCCAAGAAATCCTAAATCAAGACAGTAAGCAACATCAAGCCTTAAACCATCTATATCATAATCATTGACCCAGCCGCGAATGGCATCAAACAAATAATTTTTCACTTCTGGATTGTGCAGATTTAATTTTACTAACTCATTGCAGCCTTCCCATGCTTCATACCAAAAACCGTCATTATAGTTGGTGTTGCCGTCAAATGAAATATGAAACCAATCTTTATAAGGGCTGTCCCACTTTTTTTCCTTAACGTCTAAAAACCCCTTAAAACCACGTCCTACATGATTAAATACCCCATCAAGCATCACTTTCATACCTGCTTCATGGATTGCATCACACACTTTTTTAAAATCTTCATTCGTGCCAAGTCTTATGTCAATTTTATTGTAATCTCTTGTATCATAGCCATGTGCATCACTTTCAAATATAGGATTGAACAATACGCATGTCGCGCCTAATTTCTTGATATGAGGTATCCAATCCAACACTCTCAATATCCTATGCTCACTGATCTCTTTATCCATTTCTTCCTGCGATACATCACTTGCGCTTAAATTGCCAAGCGGCGCTCCGCAAAGTCCTAACGGATATATTTGATAAATTACTGCCTCGTTAAACCACATTTTCCTTCTCCATTTCTGCGTTACTTTTAACTAAAACAAGCTTTTGTCAAGCAACGCACAGACACAAACTTGTATTTGACTTTGTTAACCGCCCCTAATTATACTCCTTTATGAACGTCCTGTCAAAAAACAATCCTATATACCATTACAAATCTGCAAATTGAATATATATGTACATGAGGATGCCACGAAAATCGCAACACCCCCACTATCTATAATAAAGCACCTTCAAAAAACCGTATATCACCCATTGAAAGAACGCCCCTGCCTAAGCAAAGGCGCCTATTTCCAAATCTGTCCATACCAACAGTACCATTACTAATAACTTGTATAATTTAATCAGGTGCTTATTATCTTAAAGTAACTAATTATTTTTATTCTTGAGCTAGGAAATTATTAGGGTCTACTGGAACATCATCCTTTGTCACCATAAAATAAAGCATAGGGCCTTCTTCTTTATAATATGCTGTTGGCTCTGATACCGTTCCAAGAAGTTGCTCTTTGCTGACAACATCACCTGCTTTCACATTGACATCATTCATTAATCCATATGTCACAACATAGCCATTTCCAACTGCGATGCGAACAGTCTTACCTGTTTCTGTGCTGTCTGTTACACTCTCAACAATACCATCAGCGGCAACGCCTACCTTTGTTCCTACATCGGCTGATATACACATAGCAGGATTGCACTTATATGCTCCTAAAGTCTTAAAATATATGGTATTATCCATACTGTACTTTAATGCAATAGGACCGCTTACAGGCCATAACAATTCACTGGTTTCATCAAATGAATAATTCGTTAAAGGATCCATTTTTGCATCAGCACCCACATTGGCAACATCGGGTTCAGATTTCTCTGTTGGTTTTTGCGTATTTTCAGTTGCGGGTTCTGTAGCTGGCTGTGTCTCGCCATTTGCTAAATCCTGCTGATTATTTTCCATACCAACATTATCTTTTTCATTGACATCGCCTCTAAATATGCTCTCTGTATCCTTGCTTACCTCGTCTGCATCTTCAACATTAAATCCCACAATGTTATCCAATTCATTGTTGTTTGAAGCTTCATTATTTTGTTCATTTAAATCGACCACATTATTTTTTATCTCTTTATTATCTTTTGTACCTGAAATCACTGAGAATACACCAATTCCCAATGTACATACTAATGCCCCTACGACACATACTGACACAATTTTTTCTTTATTTTTTCTGCCATTGACTTTCATATTAACCTCCATTTCTGCCTTTCTTGCATCTTGATGTTAATATGTTGCCCTAATATGTCATAATTATTCAATTATTCGAGGCTTATTACTTCTACATTATCAAAAAAATTTTGAATGATATCTGTATATGTACTATCTTGTGCCGCCATACTATTTGCTGTATTTAAACTCATTCCCAAACCTGTTCCATCACCTTTTGAGACAATCCGAACACTTCCTTCATTGCTTGTTTCAATCGTAAAAAATGCAGATTTTACGCCTACCATTGACGCAAATGCTTCTCCTCCAATAACTGCATTTCCAATCTGTAATTTTACAATATATCCATCTTCTGTTTTTGATACAATTTGAATATCCTGTGCAGCATTGTCCTCACGAATATTCGCATTCTTATATTTATTATTAATTAGCTTTGCCAATTCTTTTCCTTTAAATGTAACATGTGTATAAAAATTTTCATTTTCCATATCTTTTGGACAATCAACTTCCTTTAAATACGCATATTCTTCACCTAAATATTTACTGCCAGAAAGCGTTTTTCCATTTGTCAATCTTGTAAACCTTGCATCAATCAAATTTCCTGAATGTTTAATAACACGCTGTCCCGTTGCGGACACACTTTCTTTAATAATTTGCGCTCTTTCCTGATAATTGCTGCCCCATTCGTCTCTCATTTCAGATGAGGTATAATAATTCATTGCTAATTCATCACTATCTATCTCTTTTTTATCACCCATTATACGATATATATTTGTTCTTACCACAATACCTAGCGCTTTAAGCATTTCGGGTTTATCGTTTTCTTCATATACACTTGCAAGCACCATTTCAACAAATTTATTAACTTCAACGGTTTTCACTGCACTGCCATATTGTACATTGACTCTTGGACCATAAATTTCGCCACTCTCAAATTCAGTTTCTGCTTTTCCTGATACCGCAAGTGTAATCAGTGCGGGCAGACACAAATATACGCATATTACAACTATCCAAATCAATGTTTTTTTCATTATTATAACAATGCTCCTTTCTCAGCCTGCAAATTTGTCTCTTATCAAACAGATATTTACAATCTGCTTTGCTGCTTGCTTATAACCTTTTTTCTTGTTCCTCCTGAATGTCCTTAAAATTTGATAACATTGGCTTTAAATCGGTCTGTCCTTTAAATTTTCGTTTGCTGTAATTATTTGTAATTGCCATCACGGTTCCTGATAAAGACAATACGCCAATAAGGTTTGGAATTGCCATTAACCCGTTAAATGTATCGGATAAATCAATAACTAAATCTGCATTTAATGCAGAACCCAATACAATAATTGCTATAAATATCACTTTATAGATTATTGTCGCTTTCGTTCCAAAAAGATATTCCCATGCTTTTGTTCCATAATAACTCCAGCCAAGAACCGTTGAAAATGCAAATAATGTAACGGCAACAGCAATAAATATTCCGCCCATAGAACCAAAAGAATTGGTAAATGCTTCTGTGGCAAGACCCAGTTTTGACGCACCTGTAATGGAAGCGCCTGTCTCAAGGTCAACGATTCCTGTGGTAAGGATAAGCAATGCTGTTAATGTACATACAATCATTGTGTCAAAAAACACTTCAAATATACCCCACAAACCTTGTGTTACAGGCTCCTTTACATTAGAAGCAGAATGAACCATAACTGATGAACCTAAACCAGCCTCATTTGAAAATACACCTCTCTTAAATCCCCAAGTGATAGCCTGTTTGATAACAGCTCCTCCTACGCCGCCAGCAACAGCAGTCATACTGAACGCATTTCTAAAAATCGCTGAAAATGAAGGGATAACCATATCGGCATTCATAATAATAATAATCAATGTACCTACTATGTAAAAACCTGCCATAAATGGAACAATCTTTTCGTTTGCCTTTGCTATTCTTGTAAGTCCTCCAACGATAACAAGCGCAGCTACAATTGCTATAATAACGCCAACTATCACACCATCTTTTTTGGCATCTCCTGTAAAAGTAAACACATTTGCTATACCTTCTCGTATCGATGCGACCTGTCCCATATTGCCTATGCCAAAAGAGGCAAATATTGCAAATATCGAAAAGAACACCGCAAGCACTTTTCCAAGTACAGCGCAATGTTTTTTACTGCCAAGCCCATTTTTAAGATAATACATGGCACCGCCGCACCATTCGCCTAACTCATTTCTTCTCCTATAAAATATACCTAACACATTTTCTGAATAATTGGTCATCATACCAAATATGGCAGCTACCCACATCCAAAAGACTGCGCCAGGTCCTCCCATCGTTATGGCATAGGCAATCCCTGCTATATTTCCCGTGCCAATCGTTGCAGACAATGCTGTACATAATGCCTGAAACTGGGAAATTGAATTTTTATCATCACTTTTTAATACATCTTTTTTCTTAAATAAACCGCCAATCGTTTCTTTTATCATATGTCCAAAATGGGTAAACTGAAACCCTCTTGTCAATACAGTCATCAGTACGCCTGTACCTATCAAAAGCACCAATGCTGGCACACCCCAGACAATATTGTTTATAAAACTATTTATTTCTCCAATTTTTTCTACCATAAAAAACAAACCTTTCCAAAATTGTAAATTTATATAATCAAATACCTACGACACACAGTGAATATTTGACCTTCACGACAGTTATTGCTCATAGAAATAAAACAATGCTGCACACATTATGATAGTAGCCCCTACGGCTATAATATTCACAAAGTGTGCAGCATATTCTTTTTGACTTAAATGTTATTTATTATTTATTCCTGCGAGCAAAGAAGCCCAGCGGACATGCTTGCGGCATGTTTGCCTTTCCATTTGGCGACTGCCGCAAGGGTCAAATACCCCTAGCTTGCTATGAGGTATTTGACCCTTGCCAAGCGATATATTAAAGGATATTTGTAATCCCTTTCGCTACTTGCTCAAATCATCTAAATATTAATATGAACTTTCTCAAGCTTCCAAATATCTGAAACATATTCTTCAATCGTTCTGTCTGATGAAAATTTACCAGCATTTGCAACATTTAAGATAACGGATTTAGCCCAACTCTTTTCATTTGAATACTTTTTGTCAATCGCTTTTTGTGCCTCTGCATAAGAACGGAAATCCTTTAAAATAAAGTAAATATCTGCTCTCCTGCCACCTTGATTATTGAGAAGCGAATTATAGATATCTCTAAATAATTCAGTATTTTCTGGAGAATACTTACCATTAATCAATTCCATAAGAACTTCTCTTATATCTTGGTCATTATTAAATATATCCATAGGATCATAACCACCCTCATTTTCATATTTAATAACCTCGTCTGAACTAAGTCCAAAAATGACTGCATTTTCAGGACCAACTTCCTCTACAATCTCAACATTGGCACCGTCCATTGTACCAAGTGTCATAGCGCCATTGAGCATAAATTTCATATTGCCTGTTCCAGAAGCTTCCTTAGAAGCGGTTGAAATTTGTTCTGATACATCTGCTGCTGCAAATATAAGCTCGCCGTTTGATACACGATAATTCTCAATAAATACAACCTTTATTTTACCCTTAATGGATTCATCATTATTGATAACCTTTGCCACATTATTGATTAATTTAATTGTCAATTTAGCAATCTTATAACCTGCTGCTGCCTTTGCTCCAAATATAAATGTTCTTGGCTTTATATCCAAATCTGGATTGCGCTTTAACTCATTGTACAGATACATTACATGAAGAATATTAAGGAGCTGCCTCTTATATTCATGCAGTCTCTTTACTTGAACATCAAAGATAGAGTTCGGGTCAACATCAATACCATTGTGTTCTTTTATATATTTTGCAAGACGAACTTTATTTTTATACTTAATCTGCATAAATTCTTGCTGGCATTTTGCATCGTCTGCATATACTTCCAATTTTTTAATTTGTGAAAGGTCTGTAATCCAGCCATCGCCAATTTTATCAGTCACCCAATCTGCAAGAAGCGGATTGCCGTGTAAAAGGAATCTTCTTTGTGTAATGCCATTTGTCTTATTGTTAAACTTCTGTGGCATCATCTCATAGAAATCCTTTAATTCCTGATTTTTAAGAATCTCTGTGTGAAGCTGTGCAACACCATTGACCGAATAACCAGAAACAATAGCAAGATGTGCCATTTTAACCTGTCCATCATAAATAATCGCCATCTTTCTGATTTTTTCTTGATTGCCTGGATATTTTGCTTTTACTTCTTCTACAAAACGACGGTTGATTTCTTCTACAATCTGATATATTCTAGGAAGAAGTCTTGAAAACAGTTCAATTGGCCATTTTTCAAGGGCTTCAGCCATGATAGTATGATTTGTATAAGCAACTGTCTTTGTTGTTACATTCCATGCTTCTTCCCAATTTAAGCCTTCCTCGTCCATTAATATTCTCATAAGTTCTGGAATAGCAACCGTTGGGTGTGTATCATTAAGCTGGAATGTTACTTTCTCATAAAGTTTTTTAATATCATCGTTTGTTTCTTTATATTTATTAACAGCACGTTGTACAGATGCAGATATAAAGAAATATTGTTGTTTTAATCGAAGCTCTTTACCTGCATAATGGTTATCGTTTGGATAGAGAACCTCTACAATATTCTTAGCAAGATTTTCTTCCTCAACGGCTTTTTGATAATCACCTTTATCAAAGAGGCTTAAATTAAATGTGTCCACTGGTTCAGCATCCCAAATCCGAAGCGTATTAACCGTATTGACACCATAACCTACAATTGGCATATCATATGGAATGGCTGTTACTGCACGGTAGTCCTCCTGAACAAACATATCTCTTCCTGTTTTTTCATCTTTATAAGAACGAACATATCCGCCAAATTTTACAATAATAGGATACTCAGACCTTTTAATTTCAAAAGGATTGCCATCTTTTAACCAGTTGTCTGGCACTTCTACCTGATATCCATCTCTAATTTCTTGTTTAAACATACCATATTTATATCGGATACCACAACCATAAGCAGGATATTCAAGCGTTGCAAGAGAATCCAAAAAACATGCTGCCAATCTTCCAAGACCGCCGTTACCAAGCGCTGCATCAGGCTCTTGGTCTTCAATAACATTAATATCAATACCTAATTCATCAAGTACTTCTTTAACTTCTTTATAAACGGTAAGATTAATTAAGTTATTTCCCAATGCTCTACCCATCAAAAATTCCATTGACATATAATATACAGTCTTTTTATTTTGTTTTACATACTCTTTTTGAGTTGCAATCCACCTGTCAATGATAAAATCTTTTACAGCATGTGCCACAGCCTGAAATTGCTGCTGTTTATCTGCCTCATCAATATTTTTTCGATAAAGCATCTTGCAGTTGCCCATAATTTCTTGTTTAAATTCGGCTTTATCAAATGCTTTTGATTTATTATCTGCCATTTAATTTTTCCTCCATGTCTTTCTTAGTAAAAATTTGTCTCATATACTTTTAGTGAGTTACATTATACACATTTTTACGAATATATGCAAGCTAAAGCCACACAAGACGAGCAAAATTGCACAATCAATCTTGCATGGCTAAACGATTCATTGAATTTTATTTATTACTTATTTTCTCTACTCCAAGCGTTACCTTTTCACCGTTAATATCCCATTCTTTGACAAATCCTTTTGCCTGACCGTTTTCAATCGTATCTGCCAGCACAATTTTCTTAATAGATTCTGCATTGTTTTCCATTAAACTTGCCAACTTATCATTATCACAAACCGTCACAACAATTCTGTCCATTACTTCAAATCCTGCATCTTTACGCATCGTTTGAATTTTACTTATAATCTCTCGAACAAAACCTTCCTCTATCAATTCAGGTGTGAGATTGGTATCCATAACAACGGTTATTCCTTTATCTGAATTGGCGACAAAACCTTCCAACTGTGTCATCTCAATAAGTAAATCATCTTTCACAAGTTCTATTTTCTGTCCGTCAATATTTAATGTAATACTGCCCTCTGAATTTAATGTATCCATTGCCGTATTGCCGTCAAGTGCTGCCAATTCTTTACGAATATCATTAATAATTTTTCCGTATTTTGGGCCAAGTGTTTTTAACTGCGGCTTAAAGCTATATGATGTAAATGCTCTTACATCTTGTGTATATTCAATCTTTTTTACATTTAATTCATCGGCTATAATGGATGTAAAAAAGTCGTCTAACTGCCAATCTGCCTTAATAAACATTTGTCCTATTGGCTGTCGGTTTTTAATATTTGTCGCATTACGACATGCGCGCCCAATAACAACTGCCGCAAGTACATTTTCCATATTATCCTCAAGCTGTGTGTCAATCCATTCTTCCTTAACTTGCGGATAATCGCATAAATGCACGCTTATTGGCGCATTTTTATCAATACTGCATACCAAATTTCTATAGATGGTTTCTGTCATAAAAGGAATCATTGGAGCAGCTACTTTACTGAGTGTTACCAACGTTGTATAAAGTGTCATATAAGCGTTGATTTTATCTTGTTCCATACCTTTTGCCCAAAAACGCTCACGGCTGCATCGTACATACCAATTGGAAAGCTCATCTACAAAATTTTCCAAAATACGGGCTGTCTCTGTAATCTTATAATTTTCAAGATTTTCATCGACTGTTTTTACTATGGTATTTAACTTTGACAAAATCCATTTATCCATAACGGTCAATTTATCGTATTCCAATGTATATTTTGTTGCATCAAATTCATCAATATTTGCATAGAGAACAAAAAAGGCATAGGTATTCCAAATTGTTCCCATAAATTTCCTCTGTCCTTCTGTAACCGCTTTGTCATGGAATCGGTTAGGAAGCCAAGGAGCTGAATTTTCATAAAAATACCATCTTATTGCATCCGCTCCATGTGTTTCAAGCGCTTCAAATGGGTCAACTGCATTTCCTTTGGACTTGCTCATCTTCTGTCCATTTGCATCTTGTACATGTCCTAATACAATAACATTTTCATAAGGCGCTTTGTTAAACAGTAAGGTTGATATTGCAAGCAGTGAATAAAACCATCCTCTTGTCTGGTCAACAGCTTCTGATATAAATTTTGCAGGAAATTGCTGTTCAAACAATTCTTTATTTTCAAATGGATAATGATGCTGTGCAAATGGCATAGAACCCGAATCAAACCAGCAGTCAATCACTTCTGGAACTCGTTTCATTTTACCCTTACATTTTGGACAATTGCATAAAACGTCATCAATGTATGGTCTGTGAAGCTCGATATCATCTGGACAATTATCAGAATTTGCCTTTAATTCTTCAATACTGCCAATCGACATCATCTCTCCACAATCATCACAGACCCAGATATTAAGAGGCGTACCCCAATATCGGTTACGTGATATACCCCAATCTTGGACATTTTCAAGCCATGAGCCAAAACGTCCTGAACCAATTGTGTCTGGAATCCAATTAATGGTTTTATTGTTGGCAACAAGGTTTTTCTTAACATCTTCATCGGTCATTTTTATAAACCAAGACTCTCTTGCATAATAGATAAGAGGGGTGTCGCATCGCCAACAAAATGGATAATCATGTTCAAATTTTGGCGCGCTAAACAACTTATCTTCTTTATCAAGGTCTTTCAAAATCTCTGGATCTGCCTTTTTAACAAAAAGACCTGCATAAGGTGTTTCCTCTGTCATATCACCCTTTGCATCGACAAATTGAACAAATGGAAGGTCATATTTTCGACCAACTCTTGCATCGTCCTCACCAAACGCAGGAGCAATATGAACAATTCCCGTACCGTCTCCCATCGTTACATAATCATCACATGTTACAAAATGCGCCTTCTTTTTCTGATTTTTAGCAGATACACCCGCACATTCAAAAAGAGGTTCATATTCTTTGTACTCTAAATCCGTACCTACATATTTTTCAAGAATACAATAATCGACTCCTTCTCCTCTTACTGCTTCTGTCACATTGCCGTTTTCATCAGTCTCTAATGACCTTCCATCTACTGTCTGTCCTACTTTTGCAGCAAGACCCCCAAGCACTGAATCAAGAAGTGCTAAAGCCATATAGTATGTTTTGCCGTCTGCTGCTTTCACCTTTACATATGTTTCTTGTGGATTAACACAGAGTGCAACATTCGATGGAAGTGTCCAAGGCGTCGTTGTCCATGCAAGAAAATATGCATCTTCGCCAATACATTTAAAGCGAACAACTGCTGAACGCTCTTTAACTGCTTTGTATCCTTGTGCAACCTCATGAGAAGAAAGAGGCGTACCACAGCGAGGACAATATGGAACAATTTTAAATCCCTTATAAAGAAGACCTTTGTCCCAAATTTGTTTTAACGCCCACCATTCAGATTCTATAAAATCATCATTATAAGTAACATAAGGATTATCCATATCTGCCCAAAAGCCGACTGTTGATGAAAAATCCTCCCACATTCCCTTATATTTCCAAACACTTTCTTTACAATACTTGATAAATGGCTCTAAACCATATTCCTCAATCTGTTCTTTGCCATCAAGACCAAGCATTTTTTCAACTTCAAGCTCTACTGGAAGTCCATGTGTATCCCAGCCTGCTTTACGAGGAACCATATATCCTTTCATTGTGCGGTATCTTGGAATCATATCCTTAATAACTCTTGTAAGTACATGCCCTATATGAGGCTTTCCATTGGCAGTCGGCGGACCGTCATAAAATGTGTAGGTCTCACCCTGCTTACGATTTTCAATACTTTTTTCAAATACATTGTTTTCTTTCCAGAATTTTTCGACTTCTTTTTCTCTCTCAACAAAATTCATATCCGATGATACTTTTTCATAAACCATCGCCAAATCTCCTTTCTAATGATTGCTTTTTAAAATGATTTTAAAAAGGCTGCTGCAAAATAAAATTTTTTTACAAGATGTTCTACCATATTATTTGCTGATATTAATCTTATATAAAAAATTCATTTTGCAACAGCCCAAAAATAATGAACTTGAATAATTACTACATACCAGCATATGCGTCCCTTATAACGGTGGGATTGCCGTCATCACTTAATCTTTGCAGTAATGCTTTTGTTTGTATTGAAATCAATACCTAATAACTGTTTTTACTTAGTTACTCTAGCATTTTTGCTTATTTCAGTTCAGATGCTTGGAAGTGATATTCAAATACAGTTTACTCATACTGGCTCTCACCGTCCCAGCTCGCTAACATTTTCCTCTGTATTCTACTGTCTTCGTCACAGCATTTAATCACATTTTATAAAAATCCATATAAATTGTCAAGGATTTACTGTTTGTCATCACAATATTATTTGTTTATTTTCCCACTGCAATTTATAAAACTTAATTTTATTGTTATTTAGAATTAAGAGAAATTACCAGCCTCATAAATCCAATATAAGACAGATAAATTATTACAAATATTTTTTGGAATCTTCCAAACTTAAATTATACTGCTCCTGAATTTTAATCAAAATTGTTTGCTTGGGAATCCCTAAATTCTTCAATATGGAAACGGTTCCCTTAATACCTTGTTCTATGCCTTGCTCTATACCTTGTTCTATACCTTCTTTTTTTATAGTTTTTGCCTCATATTCCAGAATTTTTCCACCCATAACAGATTTCACTCCTTCCTTGACAGAGCTATATTTCATTGCAATATGTTCTAATACCTTATTAGACATATCAATAATCGTGCATCTTGTATATTCGCTAATAACTCCCTGATTTAAAAGTTTCTCCAGCTTGTTTTTAATCTGTTCATATTCTTTTTGCAATGCCCTTAATTTTATTTCATCTTTTTCATATTCATCAAATCGTTTTTCATGAGAAAAGATATAGAAAGGAATTAACAACAGCAAATTCTTTTCAAAAATTTCATTTATTGTATATTGCTGTGATTTCATTACTAATACATCATATTCTATCGTTCCACCTGGTGTAACCATCCTAATTTTTAACTTATCTGGTGTGGAGGCATTATACCGCAAAAACAATACAGCAGAATGTGGCAATGTTACAGTGAGAACATTACCTTTTATTTCTCCTTCATCAAGAGCAATCTGTGTGTCATATTCAAAGAATCGAATTAACATACTGTTATCTGTACTACTTTGGCATTCCAAATGATACTTTTTTGTTTCTTTTCCTAATATTTTAAAACTTGAATCTGTAATTCGTACATCCTCATTTCCGCCTTGCTGATTCAAAAAATGTTCATTTGGCGAGAAAATAATCTCCTCTTTTCCAGAATAGCTTTCTCCAAATATTTCATTGATTACAGGAATAATCAATGAACTGCAATCATTTAATAATGTGCGAAATACATCATCATATGGAGTATTTGTTATCCTTATATTGTCCATTAACATACTTTTCCTTTTATTATTATATATGATTATAACATAAAACTATATCAGAAATTGACTTTATGAATTTTTATATCACCATTTTGCTATGGTTATTTCACCGCGCTGGCTTTGAAAGAATTTTATTAATATTTAGCAAAAACAACGTCGCTGCCGTAAAAGCCGAAAGCACATCGGATATTGGTTCAGCAAAGTACACACCATCAACACCCATAAAAAATGGAAGCACAATTGCCAATGGCACAAGAAGTATAACCTTTCTAAGCATAGCTATAAAAAGCGAAATTTTTGCCTGCCCCAACGCCAAAAATGTAGGCTGTATTGCCATTTGCACACCAAATATCAACATTCCACACATAAATAAAGGCATCTTTTCCACAACAATATCAATAACAAGGGCTTCTTTTGTGAATAACCGTCCAAAAAATGCAGGAAATATCATTACAATTGCAGTTGCAATTAAAGAAAAAGCTGTACATGCCGCAATCATTCTTCTATAAGTATTTTTTACTCTATCAAAATTCCCCGCGCCATAATTAAAACTTATAATTGGCTGGATTCCTTGTGTAAAACCGCTTAACGGAGCGGACATAAACTGCATAACACTCTGCATAATCGTAAGGGAAGCCACATAGTTATCTCCTCCATAATTCTGCAAGCCTCGATTCATCACAATAGATATCAAACTTTCGGTAGCTCTCATAATAAATGGTGAGATGCCAAGCGCACAAACATTTTTTATAATCGCTGCATCTGGTTTCATATACTTAACTTTAAGACGTAATATCGCACGCTTTCCCATCAAAAACACCACAATCCATATACCTGAAACAGTCTGTGATATAACGGTTGCTATGGCAGCTCCCTTGACTCCTAAACCAAATAAAAATATAAATACAGGGTCTAGGGCAATATTTAATATAGCGCCAATAAGAACGGATATCATAGCTATCTTTGTACTGCCTTGCGCTATAATATACGTATTCAATCCTAATGCCAATTCTACACTGAGCGTCCCAATCAAATACCATGAAAGGTATTCACAGGCATATCCTATGGTGTCTTGGCTAGCGCCAAATAAATATAACAAAGGTTCCTGCCATATATAAAATACAGCCATCAAAATAAAACTAAATATAATTAGCAAAAATGCTCCATTGCCAAGTATCTTCTCAGCCTGTTTTTTGTCACCCTTTCCATATGCAATGGATGATAAAGGCGCTCCGCCTGAACCAACAAATGCAGAAAATGCGGATATAAAAGTAACAATTGGCAGTGCAATGCCTACTCCTGTAAGGGCGGTTGAGCCAACACCTTCAATATGTCCTATATATATCCTGTCTACAATGTTATATAAAATGTTAATAACTTGTGCAATAATCGTTGGCACAGCCATTGAAAACATTAATCGGTTTAAATTTCCCTTGCTTAGACGTTCCTCCTTTGTCATAGATTTATAATCCATATAAATCCTCCATTCTAAAGTTTAGCATAGGAATTTGCATTATTTTTTTCGCACAAATCATCTCTGCACATCAAATGATGCATTATTCATCAATCGTTTTATCTGGTCAACACTCGTAATATTTGTATCGCCTCGTATTGCATGTTTCATTACAGAAGAAGCCACTGCAAAATTAACGGTGTCTTCTGCACTCATATCATCTTGCATTAGTGCATATATCAAACCAGAAGAAAAGGCATCGCCTCCTCCAACACGGTCTACTATCTCAAAATTAATTGTTTTACTCTCATATGTTTCACCATCTGTATAAAAAAATGCTTTCAAAGAATTGTTACTTCCTGAATGAACATAACGAACCGTTCTAGCAATTGCTTTCATATGGTACTGCTTGTCAATTGCTCGAAATACTCTATCCATATCTTTAAATGATGGGTCCATCGTCAAACCATCTTTTACATCAGAGCCATCTTCTCTATATACATGAATTGGCTCAATACCTATCAGTACATCAACATATTGAAGATACTTACTAAGAACATCTCTCGCTGTCGAAAATGACCATAAACTACTTCTAAAATTAGGGTCAAAACTTACCGTAAGACCTAATTTTTTAGCCGCTTTAACAGCCTTGTCAATCAGTTTCCTACAATTATAGGAAAGTGCTGGTGTTATTCCACTAAGATGCAGCCAGTCATATTCTTTTAAAATTTTTTCAAAATCAACATCTTTATAATCATACTCAGCAAATGCGGACGAAGCCCTATCATAAATAACTTGAGATGGTCTTACAGAAACGCCTTCCTCAAGAAAATAAATCCCCATTCGTCCCTCTGATTTAATAATTTCTTTTGTATGTACATCATTTGATTTTAAATAATTAATTGCCGATTTACCAATATCTGAATTTGGCAAAACCGTAAAAAATGTACTATCCACACCAAGATTTGCAAGTGACACAGCAACATTTGATTCTGCCCCACCATAATTCACTATATAATTATGTGTCGATACAATCTTTTCATAATTAGGTGGTGATAATCTTAACATTAATTCTCCAATAGCAATAAATTTCATAAGCCGTCGTCCTTTCATTATATTGATATAATTTTATGTGATTTTTAAATCTCGCAGATTGTTGTAATTTTTATGTAAATTTTTACATTTTCATATAAAGTTCACTCTGCAAACTTCTATCACAACTTTGCTATTATTATTGTATCACAAATATGCGTTGATATCAATTCACAAAGCATTTTGCCAACTCCTCAGCTTTTTCTATTGGTGAACCTGTTTCATTCGTAATTTCTTCAAAAAAATAGTTTCATTATTTATATAGTAACAACATCTTTTTGTTTTTTAATAAAATAAAATTAATTTTAATAAAAAAATTGTCTTATATTTATTCTTATCAAGATAATAATCTTCTATACATATAATTGGAATAGAATGAAGATTGTTAGTATAAAATAATAAAATACAATGATAAATTTTCTAATCTATTATAATTTTGCATTTTATAAATAAAAATATAAATCAAGAAAATAAAGGGAGGAAAAATATGTGTACAGCAGCAACTTATGAAACAAAAGACTTTTATTTTGGACGCACTCTTGATTATGAAATTTCTTATGGTGATGAAATTGTAATAACACCTCGCAATTATTGTTTTAATTTTAGAAATGTTGGTATTATCAATAATCATTATGCAATTATTGGCATGGCCCATGTCGCTCAAAATTATCCACTGTATTATGATGCGATAAATGAAAAAGGTCTTGGAATGGCTGGCTTAAATTTTGTTGGCAACGCTGTTTACAGGGAAACAGACAAGTACAAATACAATATCGCTACTTTTGAATTTATATCTTGGATTCTATGTCAATGTGCCACAATAAAAGAAGCAAAAGAACAATTAAATCTAATGAATCTTACAAATCCCCCATTTGATGACGAACTTCCAACGCCACAGCTTCATTGGATAATTGCTGGACATGGTGAATCCATTACTGTAGAATCAACACAATCTGGAATTAATGTTTATGATAATCCTGTTGGTATATTGACTAATAATCCTCCATTTCATGAACAAATGTTTAATCTTAACAACTATATGGCGCTTACTACTGGTCAACCACAAAATAATTTTTGCAGCAAACTGCCTCTGCACACCTATTGTCGTGGTATGGGTGCATTGGGACTTCCAGGAGACTTATCCTCACCATCTCGTTTTGTAAGAGCTTCTTTTGTAAAAATGAACTCGATTTCTGGTGATTCAGAAATGGAAAGCGTCAATCAATTTTTTCATATTTTAGGCGCTGTTGAACAGCAAAAAGGCTGTTGTAATCTTGGTGATGGAAAATATGAAGTTACATTTTACACATCATGCTGCAATACACAAAAAGGTATTTATTATTATACCACCTATGAAAATCATCAAATTTCTGCTGTCAATATGTATCATGAAAATCTAAATTGTTCTCATTTAATTCGATACTCTCCAATTAAAAAAGAGCAAATTCGATTTCAAAATTAATATTTTATATATTTATTGAAGCTTCTACCTGTTAGATAGGAGAGATTCAGATTCACCACAAATATTTAAATATTATTGATTTTAAAGTATCATAAAGTATCAAAAAGAGACTGTTGCAAAAAGAATTTCAAATACTATATATAGTTTTATTTTGTCATTATAACTACTATATATAGTATAAAATTTCCATTTTGCAACAGTCTCATTAAAAGGTTAAATTTTATTTTTTATGTCTAATATAAAAGCCTTAAACTTCTTATACAAAAATTGTTCCTATTATTCCATTAAGTTACTAAGAACCTTTTTTTATTTTATAAAAACTCTTACTTTGTAATCCCTTCTGTCTTATAAATAAATTTAACACTTCCCTTTACATCTTGTGACTTTCCGGCAAATGACTGATAATCACTCCCAAGCTCTACAATCTTTTTGATGGTATCTATTGCTTCATTCATGTCATTATTTATCAAATTTGCAATTTTACTTATACCTGTTGTATTAAATTCCACCATGCCATCATTTAATGTTATCGCACCCTCATTCAATTGACCGACTCCATCTGCAAGTGTATTTGACGCATCCAAAAGCTGTGATGTGCCATTCTTTAAATCATTTGTTCCTGTCAAAAGTTGTAATGTGCCATTTTTTAAATCCTTTGTACCTGTTAAAAGCTGTAATGTACCACCTTTCAAATTGTTCGTACCTGCTGTAAGCTGCAATGTGCCATTTTTCAAGTCGCTTGCACCTGCCGCAAGCTGTGATGTACCATGTTTTAAATCAATAGTACCTGCTGTAAGCTGTGAGCTTCCAGCTTGTAAATTGGCAGCTCCTTTATTTAATTTATCATTGTTTGCTTTTAACTGCGACAATCCAGATTGAAGCTGTGTTGTCCCTCCTGACAGCTGTGTGGCACCTGCCTGAAGCTTAAATAATGCAGAACAAAGCGTATCATTTTTTATCTCTTTTATGCTCTCCTCTGTAAGCCCTTCAAACGTGCCAATACCTGCTTGAAGTTTTTGTGCGCCATTGCTTACTTCTTTTCCTCCATCAGACAAATCTTTTAAACTTTGTGAAAGTGAAACATTGTCATTTTCAGCGCCAGAATATACTTGATTTAATGCAGTGGCAACACTGCCGTTTCCTACCGCACTTACCAAAATCTGCATTTCTTTCATATAGGCATTACTAACAGAAGTTACTGCACCCTTACTTGCCTGATTGATTGCTGCGTTAAGCTCACCAAGAACATCATTATAACCGACTGCTGCTGCATAGGAATCCATATATTTTGCAATTAATCCAGTCACATACTCTGTATCTGTAAGATTGCCTTCTAAATCTGTTGCTGGTGTAATATCTGCAAATTCTATATCTTTTCCAGATGCCGCTTTAATACCTTGTGCAATCTTTTTAAGATTATCATTAATACTTCCTGCACCCATATTAGTTGTTGCAAGCATTTCTATTGAGGAAGCTTGTGTTATAGATTCATTATATTTTGCTCCATAGGACTGTGCATTTTGCTTAATCTGAGCAAAGGATTCCGTCATCATTGTGCCAAGTGTATCAATCCCTGTGCTAAGCTTTCCAGCTCCAATACTAAGCTGAGCAACACCTGTTACAATTTGTGTCCTCATGCTTTCTGAATACGCATTGATACCAGCAAGCAACTGGCTTGCACCATTATCAACTTGGATACTTCCGTCCGATGCTGCCAAAACACCTGATGTATATTCACCAATACCTGACTGTAATGCGCTGCTTCCTTCATGAAGCTTGGCTGCTCCATCTTGTAAAGCGCTTACGCCACCATCAAGCTGTGCTGCTCCATCTTGTAAAGTACTCATGCCATCATCAAGCTTTGTTGCTCCATCTTTTAAAGTATCTACTCCGCCGTCAAGCTGTGCTACACCACCCTGCAAAACGTTTGCTCCATCATTAAGTTGTGTTGCTCCGTCTTTTAAAGCACTTGCGCCATCATCAAGCTTTGTAACGCCGTCCTTTAATTCTGGCACTTTATCATGTAAAGCTGAAACACCGTCTGCAAGCTGCTTTGTGCCATCTTCTAACTGATTTCCAGCAGTGCTTAATTCATCTATTTTATCTGTAACTTTATCAAGATTCAGTTCATCAAAATTTGCAGCAGTAAGAGCATTGCTTGTGGCAACGGACATTGTCATATCAAGCTCAAAGTCATTTACATCAGCCGTCACTTCAAAATATTGTGGTATATCTATATCCGCTAATTCACCATCAAAACTCAAATTCAAACTTTCTTTCAATCCTGGCATTATAATGCCAACCACAATATTTCCCTTGTCAGATTCAATCATTTTTCCATTGGTAACTTCAATATTGCTAAATTTATCCGAAGATAAAATCATCCCTGTTATCATTGTAAATGGTACATAAGCTTCTTTCGTTTTACCGTTTACAACTATTTGTTTTTTAAGATTATTCGTATAATCAAATCGAATTTTTACCTTACCGCTCTTTCCTGCAAGTTCATCTGCTTTTATTTCTTTATCATTGAGATAATATGTTACATTCATTGTCACAGGTGCAGCTTCATTATATGTTCCCTGATATGTGATATTCCTTCCGTCGGCACTCCATGTAACTTGACTGCCGTTTATTTGAAAAGTCTCATCTCCATTAATATTTTTAACGTCCTTTAAATTCGTTGTATCATTAATGGTTGATGCTTTTGATGCATTTTTTAATTTTTCATTAACAATTAATTTATTTTGTTTTCCTGCGGCATCTGCAAATACATACACCGTTTCTTCCTTGCTATTTTCCTTAGAAGAACTTGCATTTAAACCTTGAGATAAGGTGTCATTTAATATTTCTTCCAATGAACTACTATTTCCACTATTTTGTGAAATTTCAACAAGATTATCCACAGACATATTTGCATTGTTTGACTGACAAGCAGTCAAACTCATTGCCATTATAGAAGCACATAATAAAACTGATGTATATTTAAATAATTTTTTCTTAATCATAACTATATTCCCCGCCTTTCACATTTTTTTGAAAAAATCCAATACTAGAATGAATTATTACTTTATCAAATACAACAAATAATGAAGGAAGTACAAAAATAACTACAAACATACTGATTATTGCACCTCGCGCCATCAACATACATAATGAACCAATCATATCAACGCTCGATATTAAACCAACGCCAAATGTTGCTGCAAAAAATCCTAATGCACTGACAATAATAGAAGGAATCGACGTTGACAATGCTGTGCAGATAGCCTCCTTCTTTTCACAGCCGTTATATCGCTCCTTTTTGTATCTCGTTGTCATTAAAATTGCATAATCCACAGTTGCACCTAACTGTATCGTTCCAATAACGACCGATGCGATAAATGGAATGGTTGTATTTAGGTAATATGGCAATCCCATATTTACAAATATAGCAAATTCAATAGCTGATACTAAAATAACTGGCAATGAAATAGACCGAAATACTAATAAAATAATTGCAAATATCGCTCCAATTGACACAATGCTGACAATCTTAAAATCCCTGTCTGTAATCGTAATTAAATCTTTTGTACAAGGGGCTTCGCCTATAACCATTGAAGTATGGTCATATTTCTTAGCAATGGCATCAACTGCATCAATTTGTGTATTAATCTCATCAGAAGCAATTTTATAATCCGATGCAACCATCATAATTTGATGATTATCACCTTTTAATTCATTTCTAATTGTTGATGGAATAAACTCCTGAGGCAGTTCATTTCCAACGACTGAATCAAGGCTTAACGCAAATGTGATGCCATCTAACTGATTAATATCATCTACCATTTTATTGACTTCTTTGCTTGATAAATTGGTATCTGCAAGAATCATATACATGGAATTTATATCAAAATTTTCTTCCAACTTTTTATTTGCAATGGTACATTCCAAATCTTCTGGAAGCGTACTTGCCAAATCATAGTAAACTTTTGTGTTATTGTATCCGTAAATTGCTGGAAAAAGCAAAATTACAAACAGTATTAAAAAAATATAACTTCTTTTTACAACAAATCCTGCAACTTTATCAAATCTTGCAGGGAGTAATTCTCTGTGCATGGTCTTTTCTAATGCTTTGTCAAATGTAAGTATCATAGCTGGCAATATCGTAACACAGCCAATAACACCAAATACAACGCCTTTTGCCATAACAATACCTAAGTCTTTACCCAATGTAAAACTCATAAAACACAATGCAATAAAACCAGCTACTGTTGTAATGGAAGAACCAACTACGGATGTAATTGTATTTCCAATTGCATGTGCCATCGCTTCATTATGGTCATTTGGATAATCATTTTTCATTTCTTTATAGCTGTGCCATAAAAAGATAGAATAATCCAACGTCACACCAAGCTGTAATACTGCCGCTAACGCTTTTGTTATATAAGAAACCTCACCTAAAAAAATATTAGAACCAAGATTATATACAATCGCCATACCAATACTTAACATAAAAAATACTGGTACAAGAAAGGAATCCATAAACAATGCAAGAACAATACATGCAAGAATAACTGCAACTGCAACATATATTGGTGTTTCCTTTTCAGAAAGCGACTTTGTATCCGTTACCACTGCGGACATACCACTGACAAAGCACTGCCCGTCTGTAACTTTTCTTATACTTTTAATTGCTTCCATCGTAGAATCACTTGAAGTTGTATCTTCAAAAAATATCGCAAACATTGTTGTATCGGTTTCACTATTATGAAATTGCTTTGAATATTTTTCTGGAAGTATCTCTAATGGAAATGCACCTGCAAGATGATTGTATGATATCAATTTAGCAACGCCATCTATATTTGCAATCTTATCTTCCAATTGATTCAAATCATTGCCTTCCATTCCCTCTGTAATTAAAATCGCATATGCTCCCTTTTGAAATTCATCAAGAAGAATATCCTGCCCTTGCATAGTGTCAATTTCTTTAGGCAGATAATAAAGAATATCATAATTGACACGTGTCTTAAAATAGCCAAACGCCGCAGGAATTAACAGCAAAATACTTGCAATTAAAATAGGAATCCTAATCTTGACGATGGCTCTACCAACTTTTTCCATCTTTTAACCTCATTTCTACGCTGCTTTTACACTAAGAATAAAAAATTTTTACAAGGTTTGTGACAAACAGCGTACAGACTCAAACCTTGCATTCAAAAATTTTTGACCTCCTACAAAAAAATAATTCCTTTAGCTACATAAAAATGACTATTAGTCATTTATATTGTGCATTATATCACAAAATGACTAACGGTCAATATTTTTTATAAAATATTTATTTTTATTTATCTTTTTATTTATTCTTACAAAACAAAAAAGGCGTCGCCTCAACGATTCTTAATCGTTAAAGCGACCACCCTAAATTGTATTATTTATAAAATATTATTATTTCTGACCAAGTACAACATTCATTTTAGCACAATATT
>CAJUBU010000012.1:56757-119487 GCA_910585095.1 uncultured Lachnospira sp. | reverse complement strand
TTTTTCCTGATGATATTCACTATTTATATTTAAATATTTTTAAAAAT
Source organism: uncultured Lachnospira sp. (assembly GCA_910585095.1). Taxonomy (GTDB): domain Bacteria; phylum Bacillota; class Clostridia; order Lachnospirales; family Lachnospiraceae; genus Lachnospira. The sequence goes on along the minus strand of CAJUBU010000012.1, from coordinate 119,440 downwards.
ATATTTTATATAGAAATTACCCATTTGCATTTTATTTACTAAAAATTTGATTGATAAATCATTGACAATCCATACCAATATCATTATTATAAATATTAGACAAAATACTATTTATAAATTAGGAGGTTCTTATGAAAACTGTTCAAATTTCATTAAATTCAATAGACAAGGTAAAATCTTTTGTAAATGATATTACAAAATTTGATGTCGATTTTGACCTTGTATCAGGACGATATGTGATTGATGCAAAATCAATTATGGGTATTTTCAGCCTTGATTTATCTCAACCAATTGATTTAAACATTCATGCAGACAATGATATTGATACCATTCTTTCTGTTCTTGCTCCTTATATCGTTTAAGTTCTATCTTGACGCTTTTAAAGCTTGTCACAATATAACACAAGGTTATGCTTTTAAACAACCTTGTGTTAATCAAATACCCCACAGTAAACCGATATATGAATTTTTATAAACGGTAAAACTGTGGGTATTTTATAAATAGTATGCAAAAACCAAGCTTCCGTATTCTTAAACAGGCTGCCCCCACTTCTAACGTGGTGTGCATCACTGAATAACAATTCGTTCTACTGTATCTATTGCTTTTTTATATAATTCTTCAATACAGTCATCTAATTGTTTTTCATCCTTTTTTATAACGTTAAGATTTGGCTTGGTAACTGGATGCTTAGCAACAAATATGGTACAACAGTCCTCAAAAGGCTGAATGGATGTTTCATATGTACCTATCTTTTCGGACAAATCAATAATTTCTTGTTTGTCAAAACCTATAACTGGTCGAAAAACAGGCATAGTACATACTTCATTGGTACAATATAAGCTCTGTATCGTCTGGCTTGCAACTTGTCCGATACTCTCGCCTGTAATAAGTCCCATACAGCCGCTTTGTTTTGCTAAATCCTGTGCTATTTTCATCATATATCTTCTCATAATAATAGTAAGCTCATCATGTGGACATTTCTCATAAATAGCTAATTGTATATCCGTAAATTGAACAACATTTAATGTAATTGGTCCAGAATACCTTGAAACTAACCTTGCTAAATCAACTACTTTTTGTTTTGCGCGCTCACTCGTATAAGGCGGTGCATGAAAATACGTCGCCTCTATGGAAACGCCTCGTTTTGCTATCATATATCCTGCAACAGGGCTGTCAATTCCTCCTGAAAGCAAAAGCATAGCCTTGCCTGCTGTTCCGATAGGCATTCCCTTTGCACCTGGAATTTCTATGGAATAAATATTAATCATACTGCGCACTTCAATCTGTATCAGCACATCTGGCTTATGCACATCTACTTTTAACTTTGGATAGGCATCTAAAAGCCTCTCGCCTATGTCCATATTAATTTCCATAGAATTTAAAGGATAATTCTTTCTGGCTCTGCGGGCATTGACCTTAAATGTTATTTCCTTTTCTTCATATATGTCTTTATAAGCCTCTCCAAAATACTTGATAACCTCATTTGCTAAATCATCAAATCCTTTGTCCTCAATTTGAACAACAGGGCAGATGCCAACAATACCAAAAACTCTTTGCAGCGCCTCCACTGCCTCATCATAGTCAAAATCAGATTTTGCAGTCGCATAAATACGCCCATTTTCTTTGGTAACTGCAAAATCCCCTTCAACATCTTTTAGTGCAAAACGTATTTGTCTTACAAGTGCATCTTCAAAAAGATATCGATTTTTTCCTTTTACACCAATCTCACCATATTTAATTAAAAATGCTTTGTACATTTTCCTCTCCTCATCAATAGTTTTTATATTTTCTCAATGTTGGCAATAGTTCTTTTAATGCCTGAATCGTATAGTCCAACTGTTCCTTTGTAGTATCAAAACAAAAACTAAAACGAAGTGTTGAATCCAGCAATTCTTTATCCAATCCAATTGCCATTAACGTCGAACTCACTCCAGGATTATTAGAAGAACAAGCAGAACCTGAGGACACATAAATATTTTTTTCTTCAAGTGCATGGAGTAATACTTCTGCTTTTATCCCCTTAAAACTGGCACTGACAATATGTGAGACAACATGCGCTTTCTCACAATCTGTTTTGCTGTCACAGACACCATTTATATACACCTCATCCAACATTTTTAACTTTTCAATAAAATATGCTCTTAAATCATATAAATACTCTGCCTTTTTATTAAAATCGGATGTATATATCAATTCTACTGCCTTGCCAAGTCCAGCAATTGCTGGTACATTTTCCGTTCCAGAGCGCATCTTGTTTTGCTGTCCACCACCAGTTATAATAGGGTTTATTTTTGTTTTTTCTTTAATATACAAAAAGCCGCTGCCTTTTGGACCATGCAATTTATGTCCACTTACAGACATCAAATCAATATTATATTTTTTAGGAATAATTTTCATCTTGCCATAAGCCTGAATCGCATCGACATGAAAAAGAATATTTTTATTAAACTTTTTTATAATATTTCCTATTTCTTCGATTGGTTCAATTGTTCCAATTTCATTATTGACCATCATAACTGAAACAAGAATTGTATCATCAGTCAACATATTTTTAAAACTTTCTAAATCGATCGTTCCATCTTTTAAAACAGGAATATAATCTACTTGAAAACCCTGTTTTTCAAGATATCGAAAAGGAGCTTTCACGGAAGAATGTTCAACACTGGATACAAGAACTTGATTTCCGCCTCTCTTATTTGCCATAGCAGCACCAATAACGGCCATATTATTGGATTCTGTACCACCTGAAGTAAATATAATTTCTTTTTCATGACATTTTAATGTTTTTGATATTGTTTCTAAAGCTTGTTTGATATATTTTTCTGCTTCAACACCTTTTGTATGTTTTGATGAAGGATTGCCATAATCTTCTAACATCACCTTTGAAACCATCTCAACAACTTCTTTTGCTGCTTTGGTCGTTGCAGCATTATCTAAATATACTTCCACTCTAGTAACCATACCTTTCTCTCAGAATCCTTCCATTTTATACATCAAAACAGACATCAGCATCATTCCTGCCGTTTCTGTCCGAAGTATTCTCTTTCCAAGCGTAATACTTTCCCAGCCATATTGTTTTGCCAATTCAAGCTCCGTTAAATCGTATCCGCCCTCTGGTCCTATAAAAATTCCAATACTTTGACCAACAGTCAATTGTTCAATAATATTTCTTGTTTGTTCCATACCTTCGGCACACTCATACGGCAAAAGCTTGATATCAAAATTTTTGGCATAGGTCAATGCTTCTTTAAACGTCATCACCTGCTGAACTTGAGGGACAATACTTCTCTTACTTTGTTTTGCAGCGCTTTCCGCTATACTATTCCAGCGCGCTGCCTTGCTTTTTGCCTTTTTGTCATCAAGCTTTACAACACATCGCTTCATCGCCACAGGAATAATCGAATAAACGCCTAATTCAACCATCTTTTGAACAATTAATTCCATTTTTTCCTGTTTGGGAAGCCCTTGAAACAAATATACTTTAATAGGCAATTCATTTCCTGTCTTATCTATGGAAACAATATCTGCTCTTATTTTACCCTCATCAATCCTGGATATACTACAAATATAATCCACATTATCACCACTGCTGATTCGTATTTTATCGCCGACTTTCATCCTTAATACATTTCTTATATGGTTAACATCATCATCAACAATTTCAATATAATTTTTATATATATTTTCACGCGCAGCAAAAAAATGATGCATACTATTCCACCTTCATTGCTGTTATATTTACCCACTCGCCATCACGATGGACATCAACAATTTCCAATAAAGGATTGTCGTCAAAACATTGAAAAACCTCTTTTTCCTTTGTATTAATAATTCCCGATGTAATAAAATAAGCGCCTTTTTTCATATGCTTTGTTATTTCACCAGACAATGGAATCAACACGTCCGCAAGTATATTGGCACACACAATATCATAGCAATCATATCCGCACTGTTCTTGTATTGCTTGGTCATCTATAATATTGCCCTCAATCACTTTAAAGGAATCAGCAGCAATATCATTTTGCCTTGCATTTTCATTGGCGGCTATAATCGCATTCGGGTCAAGGTCTGTGCCAAGTGCAAAATCGGCTCCATATTTTAATGCAACAATAGATAATATCCCACTGCCGCATCCTACATCAAGTACTCTATCCTTTGGTTTCACATATTTTTGAAGCTGTTTAATCACTAATTTTGTCGTTTCATGAGAACCTGTACCAAATGCTGTGCCAGGGTCAATCGAAAGTATTGGATGATTTTTCATCTCGTCTGTTACAGGCTCCCATGTAGGTTTAATATACAAATCATTAATCTTAAACGTATGCCAATACTGTTTCCAATTATTAATCCAGTCTTTGTCTTCGGTCTGACTTTCTGTCACCGTCCCCTCTCCAATATCAACAAATACTCTTAAATCTTCTAATCCATCTTTTACCTTATCAAGAATTGTTTTGTCATCTTCGTTTACATCAATATAAAAATGCACCTTTGCTAAACCATCATCGGGCGGCAAATCGGGTATAAAATCAACAAACATTGTCTTTGCTTCTTGCTGTGTAAGCTGAATATTATCTTCTATTTCAATTCCTTCAATTCCTAATTCACCAAGCATACAACTGATAAAATCAATAGCCTGTGTCGTTGTCTGTATTGAATATTTATTCCACTTCATTGGTATTCCCCTTTATTATTATCATTTATTTTCTTACGCATTTCTTAAAAATACCTCATAGCTTTTTAACGCTTCATATAAATCCACTTTGCTGATAACTTCATATGGAGCGTGCATATTTTGCACACCAACGCCGCTGTCAATTACATTCATTCCATAATTGGCAAGTATATAGGCAATTGTTCCGCCGCCGCCGACATCCACTTTTCCAAGTTCGGCTGTCTGATAACTAATTTTTGCATCGTCCATAATCTTTCTTAAATGTGCCATATATTCTGCACTGGCATCATTGGAACCGCTTTTTCCTCTGGCTCCTGTATATTTCATAAATACAACGCCTTTACCAAAATAAGAAGCATTTTTCTTTTCACTGACTGATGGATAATTTGGGTCAAATGCAGAATTGACATCCGATGAAAGCATATTTGAATTTGCTAATGCCCTCCTTAATGCCAACTCAGAAAATTGATTGCATTGATTCATTAATTCAGCAGTCATATTTTCAAAAAATTTTGATTGCATACCAGTTGCGCCAACACTTCCAATTTCTTCTTTATCAACCAAAATACATGCTGATGTCCTTTCTGGATTTTCTGTGTTAAGCTGTGCCACTAAGGAAGGATAAGCACATACCTTATCATCATGTCCATATCCTATAATCATACTTTTATCAAATCCATAGTCTCTTGCTGCCCCCGCAGGCACAACACACAATTCAGCAGAAAGGAAATCTTCTTCCTCAATGCCATACTGTTTTTTTAAAAGTTTTAATATATATTTTTTTACATTTTCCTTATCATCTTTTTTAGGCTTTACACCAATTTCTGGCATACTTCCCACAAGAACATTCAAATCTTCTCCCTCAATAACCTTGCTTGCTTTTTTATCCATCTGTTCACCTGCAAGATGAATCAATAAATCCGATATTCCTACAACAGGTTCATCCGCTTTTTCTCCCATCGTAATCTCCACACTCTTACCATTTTTTAATGCAACAATACCATGCAACGCCATAGGCATAGCTACCCACTGATATTTTTTAATTCCACCATAATAATGTGTATCTAACAATACTAACTCATTATCCTCATACAATGGATTTTGCTTGATATCAATTCGTGGTGAGTCAATATGTGCGCCTAATATATTCATTCCTTTTTCTATAGGCTGCTTACCCACGCAATAAAGCACGATTGCTTTATTCATATTGACACAATACACTTTATCGCCCGCCTTTAATATTTTGCCGCGCGCAATAATATCTGATAAATTTCTATATCCTGCACTTTCAGCCATAACAATAGCTTCCTTTACACATTCCCTCTCTGTTTTGCACTTACTGATAAACTGTCTGTAATCTTCTGCAAAAGCAAATACGTCCTTGATACTCTCCTCATTATACTTACTCCATGCAACTTCTCTTTCCATTTTTACCCTCATTTCCGCGTTGTTTCTACACATAACATATCAACGCTATTTTATTATTTCTCTATTTTTCTTTGCAAAAATTTTTTATAGCTTTTGCAAGTTTCCCCACTTATACCTTTCCAGTATTGAAGTGAGGAACTTCCTTGATAAGGTTAAATATTCAATGTCATCTGTTCATGTTCTTCTAAATCACCTGCTTGAACTTCTAACATAGCTTCATTTTTAAACTGTTCAACAACTTCTTCGCTAATCACAGGAAGCTCCTCTATAGAATGTACGCCAAATGCCCTTAAAAATTCTTGTGTCGTGCCAAATAATACAGGTCTGCCTGGTGCATCCAACCTGCCCAGCTCCTTAACTAACCCATATTCCAACAATTTATTAATGGCATGTCCACAGCCAACACCGCGTATCTTTTCAATCTCCATTCTTGTAACAGGCTGTTTATAAGCTATTATAGACAAATTTTCCAATAAAGCATCGGTTAATACATATTTTGTAGGTGTACTTGCAACTTTTATTAACTGGTCATAATAACTGGTCTTTGTACACATTTGATAGGAATTTTCTAACTCAATAATCTGAATACCACGATTTTCTTCTTCATACTTATCCATCATATTATGTACAATTTTTCTTGTTGTATCCACATCATGTCCTATCGCTGCTGCCAGCTTGTCCACTTCCACAGCATTTCCCATAGCAAACAGCACGGCTTCAATCGCTGCTTCTGTTTTACTCAAATTCATCATTTCCTCCACAATATAATCCATTCTTTTAATTAATTCTTCTATTTTATCTTTATACAATTTTAATAACCATTTGCAAAACTTGAATTTCTCTATAATCTTTTATAAGAGCTTATCATTTCGTATATTCTATCAAATCAGGGTCTTTTATCACATCAATCATAATATCGCCGCATATATTTTCCTGAGAAACGCTCACAAATCCTGTTTTCATCAATTCAAGCAGCACTAAAAAAGACACAATAACCGATATTTTTGAATGATTATTCATCAGCATATCTTCAAAAGCAATCGTTTTCTTTGTCTTTAAAAAATTTTTTATCTGTGTGAATCGTTCAGACACACTCACTTTTTCTTTTTCTATCTTGCCGAATTTACTTCTAATTGGGTCAACCTTTTCTTCCTGTCTTTTTAAAACATCATGAAATATTGCATTGAGTTGCACTAAGGTGGTGTCTTTTAAAAGCTCATTTAAATCAATTGACGGCTTATATGCCTCAATTTCTTTTGGAACGGTTGATACTTTATAAAAAGAACGCTCTGCACAAGCTTGTTTTTCTTTTAATTGATAAGAAATATATTTACATAATTTATACTCTAACAACCGCTCTACCAGTTCTGTTCTTGGATCTTGCTCTTGTCCTTTCTCATCGGTTTCTTTTGGCAGCAGCATCTTAGACTTAATATCTAAAAGAGTGGCTGCCATAACCAAAAATTCACTGACAACATCAAGGTCTTCCTTATCCATCTGGCTGATATATTCCATATATTGTTTTGTAATCATTACAATAGGAATATCATATATATTGACTTTATTTTTATCAATTAAGTGGAGTAGCAAATCCAGCGGTCCCTCAAATGCTTGCAGCTTGACGCAAATCTCCATAATTTCCTCATTTCTGCGCTTGTTTTACGCATAAAACATAATTTTATTAGGCAAGGTTTAAAAATAAAAAATCAGAATATATTTTACTAGGTAATTTCATTTATTGCAAGTAAATCGCTTATATTTTTGTTAAATCAAGCCGAAATTTACAATCTACTTAATATTTTTCTAAATAAAAAGTACAAGATACAGTATACATTTATATCAAAAATCAACTATATCTTGTACTTATTTTTTTTAATTCAATTGCCTTAATACAAATTTAATTATAAAATAATTATTTTCCCATTGTTACATTCATACCTGCAAGATATTTCATTAATATTACTGCGTCGCTAATATCTACACTACCATCAACATTAACATCACTGGCATCCATACAGACATCTATTTCTTTAATACCTGCAAGATGTTTCTTTAGAAGAACGCCATCTTGTATATTAATCTCACCATCGGAATTGATGTCACCATATTTAATGTTATCAATAGGTTGGTCTGCTTCATTTTCTTTATATACAGCAGTTTGACCATTGGCAATGCTGGTAACAACAATATCTGTATTCTCAAGATACCATTGACCAGTTGTATGTATTTTATCAAGCTCATATGCACAACAAGAGTTGTTTGTGAATTTCTTTAAGTTATCACAGTTGTTAAATGCATTAATCTCTATCTGATTTGTACTGCTTGGGATTTCTATACTGCTTAAATTGCTGCATCCTTCAAATGCATAATTTCCTATGTATATTACACTATTGGGAATTTCTATGCTGCTTAAACTATCACAACCTCTAAAAGCCTCATCATTTATCCTTGTCACATTGTCTGGAATCTTTGTGCTACCACACCCTACAATCAACTTATTTAAATTATCTCTGTATTTTCCTATAATTGCATTATTATTATCCTTACTGTAATACACATGAGGAGACCCATTACGCCACCTTACTTTTATACTGTTTAAACTGCTACAATTTGTAAATGCATTATTCGCAATAATACCATAGTCAAGGACTTCTATGCTACTTAAATGACTGCAACCTGTAAATGCATTATCTCCTATACTTACAACTCTTGAGAATTCTATACTGCTTAAACTGTCGCAATCTTTAAATGCATTATCTCCTATACTTTTAACACTTTTTGGGATTTTTGTACTGCCACACCCTGTTATCAATTTATTTGTCTTTGTTTCTATAATGGCATTACAATTATCTCTACCGTCATATACTTTATTTTCTGGTGATACTTTTATACTATTTAGACCACTGCAGCTTGTAAATGCATTCTCCTCTATATTAGTCACACTACTTGGGATTTCTATGTCCGTTAAACTACTGCAACCTAAAAAAGCCTCTTTTCCTACACTTGTCACACCCTCTGGAATTTTTGCATGATTACTGCCTACAATCAGTTTATTTGTTTCTGTTTCTATAATGGCATTACAATTATCTCTACTATCATATACCTTATTTTCTGGTGATACTTTTACATTATTTAAACCACTGCATCCTGTAAATGCATCCTTTCCTATACTGGTCACACTGCTTGGAATTTCTATATCCATTAAACCACTACGTCCATAAAATGCCTCTCTTTCTATGCTTGTCACACCCTCTGGAATTTTTGTACTATTACTGCCTGCAATTAATTCATTTGTTTCCGTTTTTATAATCGCATTACAATTATCCCTGCTATCATATACCTTATTTTCTGGTGATACTTTTATACTATTTAAACTACTACAATTAAAAAATGTATTTTGGCGACTGTCTTTGTCTATCTCTATACTTATCACACTGCTTGGAATTTCTATATTATTTAAACTGCTACAGCCGGAAAATGCTGCTCTTTCTATATGTGTCACACTATTTGGAATTTCTATGCTGTTTAAGCTGCTACAACCTCGAAATGCATAAGCATTTATTTTTTTTACACCATTTTGTATTTTTACATTAGTTAAATTAGTACAATCCATAAATGCACTTTGTTCTATATAATTTACACTGCTTGGAATTTCTATGCTGTTTAAACTGCTACAACCTTGAAATGCATACCAACCTATAGTTTTCACACTATTTGGGATTCTTATATAGATTAGGTTCTTACAATTTTCAAATGCATAACTATTTATATATGTCACACTATTAGGAATCTCTATACTGGTTAAACCACTACGCCCAGAAAATGCACTAACACCTATTTTTGTTACATCACTTGGAATTTTTGTATTGCTACATCCCGTAATCAATTCATTTTTCTTTGTTTCTATAATTGCATTACAATTATCTCTACTGTCATATACTTTATTTTCTAATGCCACTTTTACATTATTTAAACCACTGCATCCTGTAAATGCATCCTTTCCTATACTTGTTACACTGCTTGGAATTTCTATGCTTCTTAAATTACTGCAACCTCCAAATGCCTGATTTTCTATACTTATTACACTATTTGGAATTTCTATACTTGTTAAATTAATACAATTTCCAAATGCAGCATAATCTATACTTGTCACACTATCTGGAATTTCTACACTATTTAAGCCTCTACAACCACTAAATGTACCCCTTTCTATGCTTGTCACACCACTTGGAATTTTTATACTGCTTAAATTGCTACAGTTCGCAAACGCTTGCCAACCTATACTTGTCACACTATTTGGAATTTCTACACTATTTAAGCCCCTACAATCCCTAAATATATGAGGTCCTATACTTGTTATACCATTATTAATGACACATTTCACTTTATACTTGCTACTTCTGCATATAGTTTCAGCAATAGCTTTTTCTACATCTTCTCCCAGCTCACCATTTCCACTAATCGTAAGGACATTATCAGCCAATTCCACAGTTATTCCATTTTCACTTTCCCATTTTAAGCAATTTACAAATCCACCATATTTATTACTTGCATCCATCTCCTCAAGTATTGCAGTTTGCCCACTACCAACACTTTTAATAACCGTTAAAGTATTTTCCAAACGCCATTCACAACGTGTACCATAAGAAGATTCAGTATGATTAATTCCAGAAAGTGAATATTCTTCAGTTGAGTTATTTACAAATTTTTTCAAATTTTCACAATTATCAAGCACATAATTTCCTATACTTGTCACGCTACTTGGAATTTCTATACCACTTAATTTATTACAATACCCAAATGCATAATTTCCTATACTTATCACACTGTTTGGAATTTCTATACTACTTAAACTGCTACCATTAAACGCACAATAGTCTATTTTTGTTACACCATTTGGAATTTTTGTATTACTACATCCAACAATCAAAGTGTTTCCTGATATAATTGTATTACAATTTTCCCTGCTATCATATACCTTATTTTCTGGTGATACTTTTATGCTGCTTAAACTGCTGCAACCACTAAATACAGACTCACCATATTCTCCTTCTCCCAAACCATCATACATATTGTCTATACTTGTCACACTGCTTGGAATTTCTATACTGCTTAAACTGCTGCAATCATTAAACGCTCCATAACCTATACTTGTTACACCATCTGGAATTTCTATACTACTTAAACTTCTACAACCACTAAATACATATGCTTCTATACTTGTTACACCATTTGGAATTGTTATGCTATTTAAATTGTCACAATCATTAAAAGCATATGCTTCTATACTTGTCACATCATTTGGAATTGCTATGCTACTTAATCCGCTGCATCCATTAAACGCTCCATACCCTATGCTTGTTACATTATTTGGAATCTTTGTATTGCTACATCCAACAATCAGTTTATCTGTTTCTGTTTCTATAATGGCATTACAATTATCCCTACTATCATATACCTTATTTTCTGGTGCCACCTTTATAGTACTTAAACTATAACAGCCACCAAATACAGAATGACCATTGTGATAATAAGGATAAAGGTTTATCCTTGTCACGCTACTTGGAATCTCTATGCTACTTAAACTGCTACAATCATAAAACGCTCCATAACCTATATAAGTCACACTATTTGGAATTTCTATGCTGCTTAAACTACTACAACCATAAAACGCTTCATAACCTATACTCGTCACACCATTGCTAATAACACACTTCACTTCATATCTATCACTTCTACATATCGTTTTAGCAATAACTTTTCTTACATCTTCTCCCATCTCATCATTTCCACTAATTGTAAGCACATTATCAGCCAATTCAACCGTAATTCCATTGGCACATTCCCATTTGCCAGAAGTAATATATCCATCTTCATCTGTATTCGTTGATGTTTCTGATACACTCATTATCTGTGAATCATCTTCAACATATTCTGTTACATCTTCTAAAGGTTCAATACCCCCCTAACACTATCAACGCCACTGTTTTCAAGGCTTTCATCCGCATAGCCTGACATTGCCGATGTACTGCATAAAATAACTGCCATCAATATAGATGACATTTTTTTCACAACATCGTGTTTTTTAAACATTATGTATTCCTCCTAATAAAAATAATATTTTATGATAACCTTATGCAGCAGTCTTATTTTTACCTCCATTCATTTTTTAATTAAAGATTTGCAAAACTAATTATTTCAAGGCATATGATAACAATATACAATTTTAAAAAAAAATTGAATTTTACAAATCTTTTTTGCAGCTTAAAATTATTTTTTCTCTGCAAAATTTTTCATCTACCGCATTGGAAATATCATCTACTTATACTTTACAATGTAAAAAATTCAACATATCTATTACACAATAATTTATACAATTATTACTAGTATGTCAATATTTTGTTTTCTATATTTCATTCTATTATCAGAAGATATTAAATATTTTTCACAGAAATCTTTTGCTGTCACAATCTGAATATTTTGATATTTTTCAATTACAAGCAAGTTTTTAATTCTCATATTCTTTTTCCCTAATGACATAAAAACCCCCTTTCATTAGACTTTTATTTGCCTAACAAATGGGGTTCACTTCACCTTTTTCAAGCCCTATTATTTTATTTGTTTTGGTACAAATTCCAATTTCAGCATCATATCCATTCCTTCTGCAAGTCGTTTCAATACTTGTAATGTTGGATTTGCATTTCCAGTTTCCAACTTACTAATATCGGACTGGTCGATGCCAGTTCTCTCTGCAAGCTGTTTTTGTGTTAGATGACTTCTTTTTCTTGCATCAATAATTGCTTGAATCATATTGTATTCTGGTTCTAAATCATCCCACTCTTTTTTAAACTCTAAATCTTCTAACTGTTTTTCCAGATATTTGTCAAAATCACTCATTTTTTATTTTCCTTCCTTTTAAAAAATCATCCCGATATTTTTTTGCTAAATCAATCTCACTTTGTGGTGTCTTTTGTGTTTTCTTAACAAATCCATTTGTTAAAATTATTTTGTTCCCAATAACAAAAAAGTATAAAATCCTTGTAATATCTGTTGCTTGCTTTACTCTCAATTCAAAGATTCCATCTCCTAAAAATTTTGAATATGGCTCTCGTAATTCATTTCCATTCTGTTGCAACAACTTTATCATCTTTAATATTTTTGCTTTCATTTTATTGTCCAGCGAATCTAAAAACTGTTTCACAGGGCAGTCTCCGTTTTCTTGTTTGTAAAAATTTACCTCAAACTTACTCAAATCAATTTTTACTCCTTTTCTCTTTTCGTTTATTATATGGGATAAATCCCATATTGTCAATACCTTTATCATACCCTATTGATACAAACCTTAAATCTTTCTTTTTCAGTATCATAGCCTCATCTAACGACAATTCAAATTTTTCTGTGAAAGGATATAACTACTTATACAAGAACATTTATCATCCATTGGTCTGTTTGGATAGCACTTTATTTCCATTTTCTCCTTATCTTATTTCTCCCATTATTAAAATTTAAAAAAATAGGAGAATTTTTATCAAACGATTTATTGATTTTATCTTTAAAATCATATATAATAACAATTAAATTTATATAAAGAAATTTCCAACTATGATTGTCACAGCAACCAAATTAAAACAATCCCAATAACTTTGAAAGGCAATTATCTATGAGAAATTTTATAATTCTAATTAAACGTATTACTTATAAACTTTCAAAAGATAATATCAGCAGTTACAGCGCACAGTCGTGCTTTTATATTATACTCAGTATTGTACCATTCTTATTGCTATTAATGAGCCTTTTAAAATACCTCCCAATTATACCAGACAATATTATAACGGTTATGGGTTCTATTATTCCTATGCAAATTATGCCTGTTATCACCGATATTGTAAACGATGTATATAATAATTCAAGTATTACACTGGTTTCATTGAGTACATTAATTGCTGTATGGTCTGCCGGAAAAGGATTTACTTCTATTATAAAAGGATTAAATACTATATATGGAACGAGCAGAGGAAACAACTGGTTTATCTCCAGAATTTTATCAACCGTTTATACCGTTATCTTTATAATCAGCATTATTGCTTCCTTAATATTATTAGTATTTGGGCAAAAAATTGTAAATCTTATTAAAATTGGATTTCCAACAATAGGAGCCGTTCTATCACTTATTATTAACAACTCCAATTTATTGTTTCCTACTGCCCTTACACTGATTTTTTTAATTATGTATAAATTTATTCCAAACCGAAAGACAACGATATTAAATGAGCTGCCTGGCGCTATTCTTGCCTCTGCGGGCTGGGTATTATACTCTTTTTTTTATTCACTGTATGTCAATAACTCGCCGAATTTTTCCAATATGTATGGAAGTTTGGCAACCCTTGTATTTGCATTAATCTGGTTATATTTTTGTATGACCATTATCTTTTGGGGTGCGGAAGTCAACTCTTTTATCAGAGAATGGCGTTCAAAAAACGTTCGTTCCGGGAAAGAAAAAGAGTAAAACGCTTTTATAATCCATACCTAACTCGGTCATTTTTTTAACCGCATACTGGCTCATACCAATGCCGTGTCCATTGCCTCCACCTGTTATGGTATAGCCAGTTTTTCCATCTACATCGGTTTTTTCAATAACAAAAAATGCACTTGGAAGATTAAAAACTTTTCGGATATACCCTTCGCTCTCTATGGTAACTTCCGATTTATCGCCTACAATTCGTATATTTTTGACAGCGCCGCCTGCCACTCTATCACATATAATTTCTTTGATATTTCCAATATCTTTTTGTGCTTTGACAATATTGTTAAACTCTTCTTCTGTAAAATCATAACTCCAGCGATAATATTTTGTTCCATAATCATAATCGTTTTCATTCGTATTTTTAATCAACTCTTTAAACTGTTCCTCATTAGTATAATCAACACCACTTTGCGTTTGGCTAATTTGTTTACTCTCATAATAAGGATAAGATGCACGGTTTGAACCCCACAGTGACACATCTGTGCCAACACCGCAAGATGTTGAATAATAATACGTTTGAACAAGCGCATCGGCATAGTACAACATTTTTCCTCTTGTCATTTCTACAGCTGTGTTGGATGGTTCATATTCAATAGTATTATTGTAAACCTGATATTGTATACTATCGTCCATATGCGCGTCATAATCAGGATATCCTGGCGCATCAATATGTTTATATGCGTAACTTCTAGCACATACTGCCTGCACCTTTAAAGCCTCCACCCCAAAGCTTGTTGGCATCTCTGATGGAACAACTCTTTTTAAATATTCTTCCAACGCTACTTGATTTACTAAAACAACACCATTATCCTGCACAAAAACCTCAATTTCTCCTTTATAGGATGGATTTCCCTGCGAGCGGTTCATCGTCAAAATTTGAATCTGCCCCGTTGGATTTTCTGGTTTTATTACATATCTGCTGCCTGCCGGCGTTGTCTCACTTGCCGCCGCGCTCCATTCTTCTTTAGCGGACATATTCATGACACTTCCATCTTCTTTATTTTCAATGGTATAACCTATATCTGATGTGAGCGTTACATTACTATGTACAATATCTGTATAACCCGTTGTCTTTAAGACAATTCTTAACTGTTCATCGGCAATATCAAATCTTACCGTAATACCTGTTATTTGCCCTTTTTTTATCTGAATATCACCTATATTGTCTTGAACCTCTTTTGATGTTCCTTTTATTTTATACTGTCTGTCTATACCATACATATTGACTTCTAAAACACCATCATTGACGCCGCTAATCCAAATATTTTTATACGTAACCTCATTTGAAATATTATCACCAATCATCAAGACTTCATTTTTACACACTAACAAAGGTACCGTCTTATCCACCATACCATTTAAGTTTAATCCCGTATAATAAAATTCTCCTTTATTAGTACAAACCTTCCAGCTGTCAATATCACCGTTCCATGTATCCATATCAGGCGTTGCAACAATACCTGCATAGAGCAGCTCTGTGCTGTCAGATTGCTGCCATACATCCAAATGGTCTATAACAAATTCAATAAATTCATCTTTAGCAACAAAATAATAACCATCTTTTGAAGTTTCTATATGTTTATATGTTTTTAATTCATTAAAATATATTGAATCAAAACCATCTTGCGGCTCAAATTCAGAAAAAATATGTAATTCTTTTACATAATTAACATAATCTGTATACCAATATAATTCATTTTCTTTTACATGTTCAATTTCTTCAATTAGTGATATTTCTTTTGAATCGTATCCTTCAAGATAAGCAATTACTTTGCAGACTTCTGCCATTGTCAACGGCGTTTTGGCATTATTACAGTAATTGATAAGATATATATTAATTATTGATAATATAATAATCATCAAAATAATAATAATAATAGCTATGACTTTTTTATTTTTTTTCAATGCGTCCTCTTTCTATTTTTACAATAATAACTATTTTTATTGTCAAGCGACTATTTACAATCTGCTTGACTTTATTATATGCGTTAAAATAAAAATTTAGGACAAAAACAAGGACTGCCCTGTTCAGTTTAAATGTGACACTTCACAAGACAGTCTTATATAAGAAAAGGTTATGCAGTGACACCCACATAACCTTTATATATCCCAGCAATGCCGTTCCCATCTTTTCCGACTCCTAGCAATGCTAGGTGGGTTACCGCAATCATACCGCTGCCTTCCACTGACAAAGGAGGCCTGACATTGGCATGACAATATAGGAGTCCCTTCGAAATAATGTAGGATCAAAATATGACAGGCTCTCGTACATTCCAGGATATTTATTATCACAAGCAATAAAATACTATCATTTTCTATTAGATATATTATAGTACGTTATTGTTGTATACACAATATATAATATGCTTATTTTTATAATTTATTCTGTAAGAATTATCCGTTTTTAATAAATCACTTTTTATAAAGTATCAGCCTCTTGTACCAACTTCTTAAGAGCTGCTAAAGCTTCATCAGGAAGCTTATCATAACCTTCCTTCTTTGTTGCAAAATCTTCAACTGCCTTTACTCTTGTCTGCATAGAAGCCTTTAACTGAGCAACATAATCCGCATCTTTAAGGTCTGGTGTAAAATCACCAGTCTTGCCTGACCAATCGTTCATAATTTGTATATCTTCAAATGGTCCCCATTTTTCAAATGCAGCCTTTCCTTCAACAATCGTCTCAAGAATACCAAGTGTGTCTTCCTTTTGAACTTTATGTCCCATGAAATCACCTGTATTGACAATATAACATGCTACATTCTTTTCCTCAACCAACTTCTTAAACTTCTCATAGTCATTTACCAATGGATATGTTCTAAATGGGTTTGCATAAGGTACAATACGGATTGCATTAAGGTCTGTACCTGCGGCAACTCTCTCTGCTGTTGAAGTCTTTGTAGCAAGTGTTGCTCCCATTACAGAAGCAAGCGCTGAACCTGAAAGCTTAACGATTGGTGGCAATGTAGGATCCTTCATAATCCAGAAAATAGCATTAACTGGAGCATCAATCTTATCTACACGGTTTGGTGACCATAACTTTGACTTGATAGCACGTCCATTACCATTACGGATATCTTCTGTCACAAGCTGAATCTTGCCATTTTCATCTAATGTAGCAGAACAGTTTTGTGCTGTGAGAAGATACTCATTATCTGGACAGCCTGTAGGATAATCTGCTGTCTTATCAAAATACGTAGGCTCAAGAGCAATAGATGCACATGTATCTGTATTAATAATAAATGCATCGTCATGTAGAACCTTAATACCGCCAAATGCATCATATTTTCCATCATGCTTTGCATGGGTTAATGTAGACTTACCAGAGCCTGAAAGACCATATACAGAAGCAACAAACTTCTTATCACCCTCAAGAGAATATTCTTTTTGACCACCATGACATGAAGCATAGCCATTTCTGTTTGCCAATGCCCAAGCCATTGTAAGAGTACCCTTCTTATGTTCACCAAAATATCTCATGCCAAGAATAGCAGCACAGTTTTGGTTGGTATCAAAATAACACAGTGTCAATGGGTCGCTCAAACAACTATAATCTACATCTGGAGCATCGTGTGGTGTCCACTGTGGATCTGATAAAATATAGATATCTGGTTCCTTGCCATCACCAATTGGCTTAGAATCTTTGTACATCTTAACATATTCATCAGACATATATTGGAAATTTAACATCCAGTTGTAAAGTATATTTTCTTCTCCTTCTGGAATAAGAAGATGTGCTTTTACCATAAATTCTGGGTCAAGTCCAATAAAACACTCTGCGTGATACATCGTCTTCCAACGTGTCTCATATACAGCGTCCATAACCACTTTATCCAACTTCGCATCGTCAACACCTGGCTCACCCTTAATACGACGAGCTGCTGCATAACGACCTGTTACAGCACCATCATTAAACAACAATACTTTTGCATCTTTTTCCAATCCAAAAAGTTCACCATTCTTAACAGGCATATCCGTAACAATTGTACCTGGAGAATTTTTAGCTAATTCATATGCTTCCTTCAATGTGTTTACTTTAACAACATTGTTTCCATAATATGCAGCCTCAATAATTGAACGTGTCTTAGAAAAACCAACTTTGCCCGCGCCGATTTCATTCAGCGGATAATATGCTTTTGTTGACATTATATGTCCTCCTTTATCTCAATATTCTTTATAATTATTACATTTTGTCTAATAAATGTCAATATAAATGCCAAATATATCTAAACAGTATTTTTCCTATCGTTCCTTGTTTTCTATAACATGCATCATGAATTTTACAAATCGCATCAATGGCATTTTTCATCTCTGCCTTACCAATATTTCCATGTCCAAATGATACTTTTTCTATGGCATACATCACATATTCAATATGTGCTTCTCTAAAAAAGTCATCATATTTTATACATTCCTGTGCCAAAGCTACACAAGTCATATCTTTTGTACGACGAATCTTAAGAAACCGACAAATCTTTTCCACATACTGATATGCTTTCATTACTTGATATTCATCTTCTTTTGGTGTATTATTTTGATTTATCCTAAACAAACTGCGTCTTTTTATCTCCCAATACTTTGCAGGAATAAAAAAACAGACAGCTACCCCACATAAAAACAACACACACAATAAAAGATAAAATAAAAACCGCAAAAGCTGTCTGCCTATAATAGGCAAAACAATGGAAAAATCAATTCGTTTTGTGTAATTGTGTTTCATATATTCCTCAATCGTGTCATACTGAGGCGGCTCATACACATATTCCAAATCGGATTTTGTATCTTCCGCTAAAATAGGCGGCAACTCTTTTTCTTGCTCTTGTGCTTCAACTGTACCTTCCTCCATAATAGTATTTGAGGTGTAGCTTGGTGTAAACTCAAGCGGTATCCATCCATATCCATCCATATAAATCTCTGTCCATGCGTGAGCGCTGCTATCTAATACAGGAATTGTATATAAATTATACTTATTTTCTACTTTAAAATTCATATTTTCAAGAACATCTGTATACTCCTCAACTTCTTCTGCCACAGAATGATTTGACTGAACATGATAGCCTTCCACATATCTAGTTGGAATCCCTGCATTTCGCATAATAACTGTAGCTGCACTGGCAAAATGTGTACAATACCCTTGTGTGTCATAGACAAGAAAATTTTTAACAAAATCTTCATCTTCATCTAAAGCGTCTGTTTTCAAACTATAATTAAAGTTTTCTTCAAAATAAGCCTTTAAATGATTAGCAAATGCTAATTTATCTGCTGCACTGTGAATATTTCCATAAAATTGTGGAATCGGAATTCTTGCCAAATCAATATAAATGCTGTAATCATCTGTCTGATTTGTATAATTATTATAAACAAATTCTCTATACTGTTTTTCCCAATTAATATATTGATTCAACTTTATATTATTTCCATTATAGGTTTCAATACGTGATGCTATTGCATCATAATCAATATCTTTTTCATAGTATTGTTTTCCTGCAATTTTACCCTCGCTGCAATCTAGTGGATAACTATCTGGTGCATTTTTATTGCTCACAAAATATCCATTGCCATATGGCATATACCAATAACTTTTATCTGTTCTTGATTCTAAATAAACATAATATTTTCGATTTCCTACTTTGCTAAAATAATTTTTATAATCGCCATACATATAGGATACAAGGTCTTTATCCTGCTCAATAATCGAATACAAATTTGCCTGTTGGTTATATATATCAATATTATAAATGCTTCCATCAAATATCGTTCGATTGTCTGTATATACCTTATCGGACAATTTATCCCAACGATTTTGATGATACACTGCTCCCACAAAACTACGCAGATAGATATCTCCTGTATACCCTGTGATAAACGTCATCATTTTGACATTCTCAAATTCAATCGCATCGTGCTTTCCCAAAATCCCGCCGCTAATACCACCTGCTGCAATTAAAGGTTCTTCCTTTTTAACTTCTTCATTTTCTCCAAAGCGATTGATAAGCTTTATAATAAATCCTTCGCTATTGTCATACTCTTTTTGCGGAACAATAAACTCTGCCAATAGTAAAAGCAAAACAGCTGTTACTGCCACTCCCGTTGGATAAATGAGATGTTTATTTATCTGTTCTATATTTTTATATAAACTCGAACATACAATACTGGTAAAAACAAATATTATAGAAGCAGTAGAAGGTATCTTATTTAACAATAAAGCAATAATCATTGGCACTGGCAAAAAAATATAGGCAATCTTTTTTCCTTTAAAATACAAATATAAATATACTATATTTAAAATTGCCACTATATACACTATCAATAAATTAGGTCCCAATGAATTATCATATTGTATGCCAAAATTCATATGATTCACTAGTCCATAAAAACTAAATTGTAAAAAAGATTTTAGCATCCATCCTGTAATAAACCAAATTACTATTGCTATAATCGTAAAAATTTTATATATTTTTTGAGAAAAATGAATATAAATAGAATAGAAAATTAAACAAAAAATGGCAAGCACAATAATATACATACCATTAAACAATTCAAGTTCAAAGGCAGACAAAAATAATTCTGCCATACCATATAACCCCATCAAAAGAAATATATAATTTATTGCTCTGTTAAAAAAACAATATGTTTTCATCTTACCTCTGTTTATACTATCCTATTTACCTATTTTTTTATTAAATCCATCTATTTTTTATTTGCCAATGCTATTTATACTAATATCTATATTGATGTTACAGACAATCCATAGGATATATCATTACAATCAATATAAAATATTGTTACATTATTCAAAGAACAAATATTGCCTGCTTCTTTATCATTTCCAACAATATAAATTTCTGTCTCACATTCTATATTATCCAAATCATATAATATATCCGATTCAGCATTTGTCACATAATATATTTTATCAAAAGAAAATGAACTTAAAGCTAATAAAGAAGCTGCTGTTATGTTGTTCTCACAGGATTTTTCTCTTATTAAAAGCCGCATAGCTTCTGATAATTCATCAAGATTAAATATCTCCAAAAAAATCAAATCATTTTGCTGCATTTTATAAAATGCCAATTGAAAATGCTTTTCTTTCAGACAAGCAATATTCCCCAGCGCATAGGCTAACTCGTACACGCCATCTATATAACTTCGCTCTATATCACTGTTTGCATTGACCACGTCAATAATAATACAATGATTATGATTGACCGGCTGACTCAATTCTTTTACCATCAAGGTATCTTCTTTTGCTGATAGTTTCCAATGAACACGATTGAGGGAATCGCCATGAACATAACTGCGAATATCAAATATTTCGGAGATATCTTCTCCCTTTCGCGTCTTAGAATACTCCTTTGCATCAATAATCGTATCATAGCTTGTATACATTCCATAATAATCCGGATTAACTAAAATAGGCATAATATGAAGAACATGCTCTTTTATATTTGATAATCGAAACTTAAATAATTTCATAGGGTCATACATATAAGAAGCTGTCATATCAATTGTAAGACAACCGCTGTGAGATAACATACAATCAATATCAAATGGACATTGATTCATTCCTGCAATGGTAATTTCTTGCGTTTTACTCGTTGTTTCTCTTAAATTATTAAATTGATATACAACAACAATATTTAAATTTGCTACAGGTGTTATATATACATTTTCAGCAACAACAGAAAGGTTCGTAACACCACCTCGAATATAAGTGTTTGTTTTTTCTAAAAATTGAATCTTTATCCCACTTTTTGCAATATACGTATATACTGCTGATAAAATAGGTAAAATTATTAAAATAATATTAGTAATATACAAGCTTCTGGCACCTGTAATTCCATATATAAGAATACAAACAATACATGCTGTTATATAAATAATTCTTCTAGCCATTCTAATCCCCATTCCAAAACACCATACAAAAACTGCACAATAAATCTGTACGAAAATGATTTTAATGCATCTTTAATCCTGGTACTGCCACCGCTTTTATAATATCTGCAATAACCTCTTTTGCTGTAACTTTATTTACTTTTGCTCTAGCATTGAGTACTAAACGATGATTCATGGTCTCATAAAGAATATCTTGTATATCCGACGGAACAACATAATCACGCCCATTTAGAAAAGCACATGCCTTTGCCAGTCCTGCAATGGCAACACTGCCTCTTGGACTAATTCCCAACTGCACCGACTCATGCACTCTTGACTGTTCTACTAACTGTGCAATATATACACAGACAACTTCTTCTATATAAACTTGTTTGACAGCATTTCTTATCTTTACCAATTCTTCTTTTGATATTACATTTTGTACCGTTTCCATCAAATTAAACCGTTTGCCTTGAATAATTTTAACGGCGGCTTCTACCGATGGATACCCAATGCTTGTACATATCATAAACCGGTCTAACTGTGATTCGGGAAGCTTTTGTGTTCCGACAGAGCCTTCTGGATTTTGTGTTGCCAAAACAATAAAGGGCGGCGCAATCTCATGAGTAATGCCGTCAACTGTAACTTTTCCTTCCTCCATCACTTCAAGAAGCGCCGACTGTGTTTTGGGTGATGTTCGGTTAATCTCGTCCGCCAAAAACAAATTGCACATCACCGCACCTTCCTTGTATTCTAATGCTCCTGTCTTGCTGTTATAAATTGAAAATCCTGTTATATCCGACGGCATAACATCGGGTGTAAACTGCACTCTTTTCTGCTTTAATCCCATAGCCTTAGCAAACGCATTTGCCATCGTTGTTTTGCCCACACCTGGAATATCATCTATAAGAATATGTCCACCGCCAATAATCGTCATTAAAATTTTGTTAATCACTTCATCTTTGCCAAAGATAACCTTTTTTACTTCCTCGCTAATAGCTTGAATCTGCTTTACATAAATATCTAAATCCTTCAATGCTTTCTTCTTTCTTTTCTATCAATTTTCTGGCAATTATAAAATAATTTTATAATTGCCAGATGCTTTTTTATTTTTGGTCAATAAACTCCATATTATCCGCCGTAAAATGAATTGCTTGTCTTACATTATCCACACTTATCCCTGTTTTTTTAGCAATCTCCTCAACCGTCGGATTTCTTCCCAATTCTTCCTTTAAGCGCAATGCCCAGTCATTGACAAAATTAACCTTATAGAGTACTTTTCCCGCCATTTTATTGGAACTTGTTTGCTCGTCTATCATCATCATTAAAGCGCCTTCAATTTCTTGTTTTATTTCTTCTTCCATCTTGTTTAACACCGACAACAAGTCATCTGTCAAACCTTCTTTTATCTGTTCTTTCCAGTCACTGTGATTTAAAAAACGCTTTTCGCTCATATATCCCATCATAGCAAGATTGGCTTCCTGAATTAAATCGCTGGATAACACCCCTTTATTTCTATAAGGTTCTATCCATTCTACAATTTTACAAAGTATAGATTCCGACAAAATTTTTAACGATTGATTATCATTATCTTCCACTATATTTATAAGTAAAAATGCTCTTGTGGTGTCTGACAATGATTCGATACGTTCCAAATCGTTCATATACATTTCTATATATTTTTTATCGTTTTCGTAATCCTTTGCAGAAAGCATCACAACATCTTCTTCTTGTTCAAAGACCGTCTCACTGTCTGGAACTTTCACATCAGCAATATACTGATAAACCATATTTAACTGCTGTTCATCTAATGTCAATCCCTTAAAATACTGTTCAATATCTTCTTTTGTAATTGGAGAACCTTTTACAGATGCATATTCTTTTATTGCATCCAAAGCTTCCATAAACATGGTTAATGTATCTTTATTATTTTGCATTTTCATTTCCTTTTTTATTTTTCAATTCTAAACCTTCATCACCCTTTTACAGAAAAAAATACCTGTCCTTTAAGGTTATCGAATGAAACCTATTTATATACGAATAAGCTCATACTGGTCTGTGCCAAGTCCAATTTTTACGGCATGTTCTATACAGCTTTCCCACTCTGTATCGGGATGTGTCATCCAAAAATGGTCATGCTTATGATTATCGTCATTATGTTCATCCATCTTGCCGTTATTTTTTATATATTCACCTAATATGCTCTCGCCAACAGGAGGCATTTGATTGCATAAATCCGCACATGCCTTATCCAGCGCAACAGGGTCAAAAGAAGCCAACATGCCGACATCTGGTATAATTGGAATATCATTTTCTGCATGACAATCACAATTTGGCGATACATCACAAATCAACGAAATATGAAAACATGGTCTGTCTTTACATACAGCAAGACTATATTCTGCTATTTTATAATTTAAAATTTTGATGGAATCGCTAAAACTTGCCGATATCGCATCCTTTGGACAAACCGCCAGACAACGCCCGCAACCAACACATTTATCATGGTCAATCGTTGCCTTTCCATCAGTGATAACAGGCGCTTCATGAGCGCATATTTTATAACAGGAATGACAACCAATACAATCCTTTTCATTGACAGTCGGCTTGCCGTCACAATGCTGTTCCATCTTACCAGCTCTTGAACCGCTGCCCATGCCAATATTTTTTAATGCTCCGCCAAAACCAGCCATCTCATGCCCCTTAAAATGCGTAAGAGATATAAACACATCGGCATCCATAATTGCTTGTCCTATTTTTGCCTCTTTAACATATTCCCCATCAATTGGAACTAATGTTTCACTTGTGCCTTTCAATCCATCGGCAATAAGGACATGACACCCTGTCTGCAACGGTGAAAAACCATTGACATAAGCTGTATCCAAATGGTCAATTGCATTTTTTCTGCTGCCCACATACAACGTATTGCAATCAGTCAAAAATGGTTTGCCGCCTAATTCTTTGACATAATCGGCAACAACTTTTGCATAGTTTGGTCTTAAAAAGGCAAGATTGCCATACTCTCCAAAATGTATTTTAATTGCTGTAAATTTATCTTTAAAATCAATGTTCTCAAATCCTGTTGTTTTCATTAATCGATGTAACTTTTGCAAAAGGTTTTCACTGCCTGTTGTCTTAAATGTTGTAAAATATACTTTTGATTGCCCCATTTCATATCCTCCTGATTTAATAATAATACCAAATATTGATATATTTATTATAGAAGATTTATATAAATATGTCCATAAGACAAATGCTATTGTCTATACAATATTATGTATCTAAAAAGCAAAAATTAAAAAACGATTTTGTTTTATTGTATTATTTTAAAAAAAATTGTATAATTCACTGTGTGTTTATTTTGACCTCATTCGGGAAGTCTTTTGCTTTTTTAACAAGCATTTGACTTGCCTGTTTTACCACTTATGAAAGGATAATTATGAACGAAGAAACGCTTATTCGCCGCAAAATTCTTGACAGTGCAACCAAAGCATATCATCAAAATATCTATACCTATACAGGATTTCTAAGTATAAACGAGCTTGCCATATATCACGCAATGTCAAATGATTTATCGTTTATATCCAGTTGTTGTTTTGGAGGAAATGAAGCCTGTGAACGACAAATGATACAATTTGGCTCAAAAGAAGAATTGGGTTACTCTGAGGAATTTCCCATCGACATAATTAAAATTTCTCCTGTGTCTCCTAAATTTGCGGAATCACTAGGGCATCGTGATTATCTTGGAGCATTGATGAATACTGGAATTGAGCGGAGCCTTTTAGGGGATATTATCATAAAAAATACAAACGCATATCTATTTTGTGCAAGACATATTTCAGACTTTATCGAAAATAATGTTGTAACAATCAAACACACCAATGTTGTCTGCACCAATATTACAAAAAATACTGATACAAACGATATTGATATAATAAAGCCAGAACTAAAAAAACTTGAACTGATTGCCGCCTCTCCTAGAGTGGATGCCATTGTAGCTAGTATCACAAAACTTTCACGCAGCCATGCAGCAGAATTATTTAGTGCCAAAAAAATATATATCAATGGTATATGCAATGAAAATAAAAGCTATTCGCTAAAATCAGGTGATATTCTTGTTATTCGCGGCACAGGCAAATTTATCTATCTTGGCTGTGGCAATGAAACCCGAAAAGGTAGAGTTTATGTACATTTAAATCAATATGTTTAATCTATCCAAAAAGAAAACTTTATCAAATAAAAAAGCTATTGCAAAATAGAGATTTCACACCAGATGTAAATGGCATCTGATAGTAAAATTTCCTTTTGTAATAGCCCCTTTTAATTACTTAAAATTAAGTGGATATTCGCAATCTGCTACACTACTTGTTCATAACCTCATAACTTCTATTGCAACTATGAGGTTAAATAAAAATTATTTTTAGTTCTTGTTTTGATTATTTTTCCTTTTACATAAAATAATGGCATTTTTCCAAATAAAAATTTTGTTCTTTTTTAAAAAGCTCTACCAATTCGGTTACATTTTTTTCCTGTCGATATTTTTTCAACCCTTCCAAATATATATTTCTATTTATATCTTCAATGACAACAGGAACCATTCTATTTTTTAAACATTCCCTAAAAAGAATTAATCTGCCTGTTCTGCCATTGCCATCTTGAAATGGATGGATACTTTCATACCTAGCATGAAATTCTGCCAATACAGAAATTGTAACATTCTGCTTAAAATACCATTGAATAAGTAAGTCCATTTCACTGCTGACATCTTCTGGTTTTGTAGTCTGATATATCCCAATCATATTAGGACGCTTTTTATAGTCGCCAATAGCATAACCATTTGCACGGTCTTCAAATACACCAGATTTTAATTCATAATGAAATTGTTTTATCAATTCTGGTGTCAATAATTCATCAAATGTATCTAACATTTTATTAAACATCAAAAAATGTCCATTCATTTCCTCAACATCTTTTGCTCTGTAATAATCGTCCGATTTTGGCAAAATACCATTGTCAAATAAGGAAGCAGTCTGTTCTTCTGTAAGTGTGCTTCCTTCAATTTTATTTGAGTTATATGCAAGCAAGCGTTGTGTATAACCATATATCCCTGAACGGTCAAACTTTTCCTTTTCTATTTTAAATCTTTCCAATAGAAAATTTAAAAAATTTTTATTTGTTTCTTCCATACAAATCCTCAGACAGCATAATCAATATTTTTTCCTACCATTGCTTCATAATCTGCACCCTTTTTATTTTTCATATAAGGATTGGACTCATCATATTTAATGGAAGTTGCCGTTGTTCCACCTGCAGTATATGACCTGCCACACTCTGGGCAAATGGCTGTTTTTATTGATACCGATGCCTGTAAAACCTTTCCATTGCCCTTTTGTGCCTTATCGTAGGCATTATTTACATGCTCCTGCTCATGCGCCCTTACTGCTGCACCAGAAGCCTCTGGCGAAACATGAGAAGCTGCCTTAAAAGAAACATTTTCATTCGAGCCATCTTTATACTTTCTGCTGGCACATGTTGAACATTCAACTGCCCCTGCCCTTTTTAAAGAACGAATCTGTGCGCTACTGATGCCTTCTGTATGCCCTGATTTAATTGCTGAAATCATATCATTTCT
Source organism: uncultured Lachnospira sp. (assembly GCA_910585095.1). Classification (GTDB taxonomy): domain Bacteria; phylum Bacillota; class Clostridia; order Lachnospirales; family Lachnospiraceae; genus Lachnospira. The sequence goes on along the minus strand of CAJUBU010000012.1, from coordinate 91,311 downwards.
GGACATATAATTATTTGAAACGGCATTTGAATACCCATAATTAAAACAATAATTACCTAAACCAACCATCATATTTAGCTTCCCCCTCTATCCACAAAATCTGATTATTTCAATCTATATCTTTGGCAATATTATACAGAATATGTAACATGGATGCAATCCTCATTTATATTTGTTTCTATTTCTTATCCTATGATTGACTTAAAAATGCACCTAATTTCTTATCTTCTGTACGAATATGTGAAATCAAAACACCGATATGTCCGTTTAGTTTTCCCAACTCTACAATTGTTGGACCGGATACTGATATTTTGGACGTAATTTCTTTTAGTGTCTGTTTATACTGTTCATGGAATGCTTTATGTGCTGTAATATTAGGATAGTTGCTTTGTTTTTGGAGCCTTTCTTCGTGCGAAAAATGCTGTTCTACATAATTATTTAAAAATTTTATGGTCGCCTCCATAGAAGTACGCCCTTCTCCTTTACTGCAAGCCTCCAGCAGCTTATTTACAGCCTGTATCAATTCACGATGTTCTTTGTCAATGATTTCATTTCCTGTCTCTAATTGCTTTGTAAACTCATACTTAACCATTAACATTTGCCTCCATTTCCCATACAATGATTCTTATCTTCACCACAATGGTGACCTTCATGGTGTTCATGGTGATTACATTGAACATCCGAATCAAATTGAAGATTGCCAGCAAGCAGGGCATTGACCGCTTCGTCCGCACTGCCAGACACACCACCATAAAGCTTAATTCCAGCTTCTGCCAGCGCCATTTTGGCACCTCCGCCAATTCCACCGCAAATCAACACATTTGCTCCCAACGATAAAAGCATTCCTGCCAAAGCTCCATGTCCATTCCCATTAGTGTCTATAATTTGTGTTTCTGTAATCTTTCCATCTAAAGTATGATAAACTTTAAATTGTTCTGTATGTCCAAAATGTTGGAATACATTTCCATTTTCGTAAGTAACTGCAATTTTCATTCTTTCTAATTCCTTTCTATCTACACCCTGATTCTTTTCTGCACAACCTGCCTTACTGCATTTTTTTCCACAGCAGTCCCATGCTGAACCATCACAGAGCGTGTAATTTCCGCCAGAAATATATAGTGTCTTGCCATGTACAATACAATCTGCAATTTTTGTTCTTGCCCTCTCATACATTTCTGTGACGGTTGTGCGAGAAACGCCCATTTGTTTAGCACACTGTTCATGTGTCTTTTTTTCATAATCAATCAAACGAATCGTCTCAAATTCATCTACCATCAAGGAAACTTGCTCTGCACTTTCCATTCCACATGGAGCAAAGCTGTCATACAGGGGTTCAAAACAAATTCTTCTGCACCGAATTGGTCTTGCCATCCATTCACCTCCATTTCCGACATATGACGATAACATTATAACTCAATCGTATATAAATTTCAAGATATTGTAAAATTTATTATAAAACTTATCAATTTATCCATAATCGCGTAAAATTTCTCCTAAACACTTGCTCTATTTCCTCAACAAACTACAACTATTGTGTCCTTTGTATAGAAAAAAATCTTTTAATCGAATACATACTAATATCATTATGTCACAAGTACACACCAAAAAAGGACAATAACACAATGTTATTGTCCTTCTATAATTTTTAATTATCAAAATTTATTCTTCAACATTTTCTGAATCTTCTTCATCTGTTTGTTTCTCATCATAAAGAAGTGCTTTGATACTTAAACTAATCTTCTTATCGGCTTCATTCATATCAACAACCTTTGCCTCAACTTCTTGTCCAACAGAAAGAACATCAGAAGGTTTGTTAATATGCTCCTTTGAAATCTGTGAAACATGCAGCAGGGCATCAACGCCGTCTTCAAGTTGAATAAATGCGCCAAAATCGGTCATCCTTGCAACCGTTCCCTTTACGATATTGCCAATTGCATACTTTACAGCAACATCATTCCATGGATTCAGGTCTGGATATTTTACACTCAACGCTATCTTCTCACCATTAATTTCTTTAATAAAGCACTTTACAGAATCCCCAATCTTATATATCTTTTTAGGATTCTCTGTTCTTCCCCATGACATCTCTGAAATATGAAGAAGCCCATCCACTCCGCCTAAATCAATAAATGCGCCGAAATCCGTTACATTTTTAACGGTTCCTTCAATGGTATCACCCTCTTTGATTCTATCAAGAAGTTCTCTTCTTAACTTTTCTTTAACAGCAACAATAAGCTGTTTACAATCACCGATAATTCTTCTCTTTTTAGGATTATACTCTGTGATAATAAAGGAAATATCCTTATTCATATATACTGATAAATCCTTGACAAATACATCTGAAACAAGACTTGCTGGAATAAAGATTCTGGTCTCGTCAATAATAACGCCAAGTCCACCCTTCATAACTTGATTTACTTTCGCTGTAAGAACTGTTTGATTTTCAAAAGCCTCCTCAAGTTTCTTGCTTCCCTGTTCTGCAATCAAACCTTTCCTTGAAAGGATAACCTGTCCTTCGCCGTCGTTGAACTTACGTACTTTAGCCTGCATCTCATCGCCAACTTTAACAACATCTCTTAAATCAATACCAACTTGAGATGAGTAATCACTTCTTGATATAATACCATCGGCTTTATATCCGATATTAAGAACTATCTGGTCTTCCTTAACATCGATAACAGTACCGTCTACGACCTCTCCTGTATGTATTTGCTTAATTGATTCCTCTAACATCTCTGCAAAATTCTCTGACATTAGTGCAAACCTCCTCAATAATATTATTCGGGGTTGAAGCCCCAGCTGTAATACCTATGCATTCTGCCATGGCCAAACCACTAAGGTCAAGGTCATTAATCGTCTGAATGTAGTATGTCTTTTCACATTCATTCTTACAGATTTCATACAGTTTTCTCGTGTTGGAACTGCTGCTGCCGCCAATAACAATTACTGCATCAGCTTGCCTTGCAATTTCTCTTGCCTCCGTCTGTCGTTCCTCAGTAGCATTACAAATTGTATTACGAATGACAACATTGTAACCCTTTTTTTCAATAATTTCAACTAATTCTTTAAATTTATTGTAATTAAATGTCGTTTGTGACACTATACACACCTTTTTTTCGACATCTAGTGCCAAATTTTGTGCTTTTTCAACAGTATCTATCACAATAACAGGTGTCTTTGACCACCCCATTATTCCCTCAACTTCTGGATGCTTCTCATTGCCAATAATAACAATCTGACTGCCATCCCTACTTTCCTGTTCAACAATGCGATGGATTTTTAAAACAAAAGGGCAAGTCGCATCAACTACATTAATATTATTGTTTTTTAATTCTTCATATATATCCTTTGCTACACCATGTGAGCGAATAACTACAGTCTTGTCTTTTTTATCATCTTTTATCAATGCTTTTGTGTCTTCTACAATCTTAACTCCTTTATTTTCAAGGTCTTTTACAACTTCTTCATTATGGATAATCGGACCATATGTATAAATATTGTCCTTACCGCACTGTTCATAAACCGTATCTACTGCCCTTTGAACACCAAAACAAAAACCTGCCGACTTTGCCACTATCATTTTTTTCATAGAAACAATGGTTTCTCCTATATCAATTCATATTCTTATTTCACTTATACATGTCAAAATGAATATTTCGCTTATTATTCTTTGTACTACCTGTAAATATGTGAATACCTTTATTTTCACACAAATATACCTATTTATCAACTTCTAATTTTTTACTTTGAATAATCGTTATCATTCTATCAACCACTTCCTCAATCCCCATATTGGACGTATCAAGCAAAATGGCATCTTCTGCCTGTTTTAAAGGACTAATTTTTCGATTCATATCTTCATAATCACGTTTTTCGATATCACTCTTAATTTCATTAAAATCACATATTACACTTTTTTGTTTTAATTCATTATATCTTCTTGTTGTCCTAGCTTCCACACTTGCTGTAAGATAAATTTTACAAAAAGCATCGGGCAAAACCGTCGTCCCAATATCTCTGCCATCCATAACAACATTGGATATGGTCGCCAGCTTTCTTTGCAATTCTACCAGCTTAGTACGCACCGAGGCATATTTTGATGTTTTAGATGCCATCTTTCCAGTTTCTTCCGTTCTAAGCAACGCTGTTACATTTTCTCCATTTAAAAAGACCTGCTGTTCACCATCTATATATTCAATTGTAATATCTACATCATTTACAGCGCTATCAATTTCTTTTTCATTATCTGCATGAATGCCATGTCTATTAAAATATACTGCCATCGCTCTGTACATTGCACCTGTATCTACATATACATAATTCATTTTTTTTGCAATTTTTTTTGCAATGGTGCTTTTTCCAGCTCCTGCTGGACCATCTATTGCTATTGAATAATTCATACGAATCTCCCATCCTTACTCCACTTGCAAGTTTGAGCATAAGCTCAAACTTGTGTGTGAAAAATTCATTTTTCACACTAATCTCCCTACAAATTTGATGCTGCCGCATATGCTGTCGACCATGCAATCTGCAAATTATATCCACCTGTCAGTGCATCAACATCAATCAATTCACCTGCAAAATAAACGCCTTTTACAACTTTTGATTCCATTGTTGCTGGATTAATCTCTTTTACTGTAACGCCGCCCTGTGTGATAATCGCTTCCTCAAAACCTCTTGTTCCTGTAATGGTCATTGCAAGATTTTTTATCAATTTTACCAATCTAAGTCGTTCCTCTCTATTGATAGCATGAACTTTTTTTTCTGGGTTTATACCACTAAGCTCTACAATCACTGGAATCAGCTTTTTAGGCAGTAGCCTATCCAGAGCATTTTTAAACGACTTATTCTTTTCCTCATCAAAATCCCTTAAAACACGCTCATCCAATTTTTCAAAAGACAATACAGGTTTTAAATCGATTATCATTTTTAGATTGCTCTTGTGGGCAGCCGCCGAAATATAACTGCTTGCTGATAAAATAATAGGACCGCTAACCCCAAAATGCGTAAATAACAATTCACCAAAGCCTGAATATATCAATTCTTTATCATCAAAAAAATACGCCGTTATATTTTTAAGGCTTAACCCTTGCAGTTGTTTTTCCCATTCTTCTGCAATGGTAAATGGCACAAGCGCTGGAATTAAAGGAGTAATAGTATGACCTAAATCTTTGGCAAAACGATAACCGTCTCCGCTAGACCCTGTACTTTGATACGACTTTCCGCCTGTTGCAAGAACGACTTTATCTCCATAAAGCTTACCTTTTTTACCAGAAGAATCTTGATATTCAATATATTGAAATTGATTATCTTGTGCAACAACATTGATAACTTTACAATGCAATAAAATATTAACTTCTAATTTTTGCAGTTCTCTTGTCAGTACATGAATGACATCTGATGAATGGTCAGATGTCGGAAACACTCTATTTCCTCGCTCCACTTTAAATACTAATCCCAATTCATCAAAAAAACTCATGGTATCATAATTGGAAAATTTACTAAATGCACTATACAAAAATTTACTGTTAGTCACAACACTTCTCATCAAATCATCATAATCGCCTGCATTGGTAAAATTACATCTTCCTTTTCCTGTTATAAAAAGCTTTTTGCCAAGCTTTTCATTTTTTTCTAACAACGTCACTTTATGACCGTTTCTTGCGGCAGTAATAGCTGCCATCATTCCTGCTGCGCCACCGCCAACTACAATTATTTTTCCCATTATTTCATCTCCACAGGCTTTAATATTTCAGGCTTAATTGATATATTATTTACACACTCTTTACATTGGCATTCTTAAGATATTGAATAAACTCATCTTGCGGCAATGGTTTAGAAAAATAATATCCCTGAATATAATTAATGCCAAGTGCATACATTTCATTATACTGTGTTTCATCTTCAATACCTTCGGAAACAATTTTTAAATTCATACCTTGAATCATGTGCATGGCAGCTTCCATCACATATTTTGCCTTTCCATTTTCAAAATAAGAATTAATCATTTCCTTATCAAACTTTACGATATTAACTGGCATATCGACAATATAGTTTAAATTGGAATGTCCTGTACCAAAATCATCCAACGAAAAATGAACACCATATGCTCTCAATCGTTCTATATTTTTTAACATATTCGTTTTAGAAACGGTTGATGCCGACTCGGTTATCTCCAAATTTATCCATTGAGGGTCAATATGATACTGCTGCATAATAGCAATATAGTCGTCTGCAAGCTTTACATATTCACACTGTATCATCGATAAATTGACTTCAATATATTTAATTCCCAATTCACTTGGAGAATGATTGTTTAAAAATTGACAAACTTTCCGAAAAACCATTTCGCCAAGCTGAATAATCAATCCATTTTTTTCTGCTATCTCTACAAATTCAGACGGAGGAATAATTTTCCCTTGTTCATTGCGAATCCTTACTAACGCCTCTGCACTGATAAAAAAATGTTCATAGGTTGAAAAAATTGGCTGATAAAAAACTTCAATTCTATCATTATCCATAGCCTCAACAATCAATTTTACTTTCCTATGTTGTTCATACATTTCATAAATCATGTTTTCATCGGCATACACAAAATAAGAATCGGTCTTATCAATATTATTTACCCTTAAATAACGAATACATGTCAAAATATCTTCTGGTCTTTTTAACAAATGTGTCTCTTTAATACATATAATATATGGAGACAATATAATGGCATTATTCGTACCCCAGCCTTTCTCAAATCGTTCTTCCAGCTCAAGACCATACTCCCGCAGCAGCTTTAAACTCTTATAAACAACCAGTACTTCATCTTGTCCATTGATAAATACTGTTATATCTTTTTTGGCATTGATATAATTAACCGCCTCCATAATGGCACTGTCAAAAACAGATTGTTCAACGCTGCTGTCATTGCGAAAATCAAAGGCAATCGCTACAATATAATATTCCTGCTTTGTCTGAATCATTTGATTGACATAGGTTATAAATGCTCTCTGATTAAACAAACCTGTAATTTTATCCATATTCAAATCAGGATTTTCAAATTTAATATAAATAAACAAAAGCCCCATTGAACAGGCAAATCCTACGATTAAAAATTGTTCGGATAAAATCTGAAAAATAGCAGAAGCTATCCACATGCCCATCCAGTAATAGATGGATTTGCGTCTTTCCTGATTGATATAATTTTTCGCCTTAAAATTAATATGTAACGCCTGTATGAGATACGACGCAACACACAGATAAGTCGCAATCAGTGAAGGACCTGCACAAAATACGATATTTCTATCTTTATCAACAACATAATCAATAGGTAAAACAGCAACCGCAAATATAAAGACGCCTGTCCATATAAAATACAGGCACATCGTCTTATAGAAGTCATCAAGTGTTACTCTCAAATCGCCAATAATATAAAATAAACTGTTGACACCAAGTAAAATAAGAGATATAAGGTAAGCTTTCGAGACTATATTCACCAATAGAATAGGTAGATTATCCTTATTGTATATCACAATAACAGAAAATATATCAAATACAATACTAACAATTGTAATAAATAAAAGAATTAAATAGGTTTTTTCATTTTTTAACCCTAATTTTCTCTGTCTTACATAAAAAAATAAAACAAAGAACAAAATAGCCAACCCGCAACATTGTGCTTCTATATTCATAACTACCCTCACTAAATATATCTTAATACCAATTACACATTTACTAACAAAATAATAACCTTTTAATGAAGGAGTATGCTAATTTTCGAGAAAAAACTCTTTAAAATATGGCAATTTTTCAATCCACTCACAAAATGTATGCCATTCACTCAGTTTATGATTCTTTCTGGAATAGTACATATTTGCTACATTCTCATATGAGAATGTACAGGTTCTCATTTGGTTATAACTTTCTGGAAGAAGCGCAATCATGCTATACCAAGATTTGTTATCTTTTGTATTAACAAAATCCAACCGTAACTCCTCAAGAACATCAATGATATGATTCATCATCTTTATTGTTTTATCGTTCATATGGTCTGTACTAAAATCGTTTATATCAAACGGTTTACTGTGAATCTTGTGCATAGTACTGGTAGAATTGGCTACGGTCCCTACTTTATAGGTATCATATTCTTTCCACCAATACAGAGGTGCTGTTATATCCACCGTAACAAATATCATTCGGATAAACTTTCTATGGTCTGTTCCAGCTTTACATAAACGCTTTGCAAGGTCTAAATCATTTGGACCCATTATAAATTTACCGTTTTCTGTATAACTGTCCATTCTATCCCAGCTATTAAGAGGATTGCGCGCACCTCGCATCGCATTTTCAAAATTCATCACACTAAATCGTTCAAGTTTAATCATGGTTTTATTTCCTTTTTATACACTAAATTGCAACTATTTCTATATACTCTAATTTTTTCAACTTCAAGCCTTACATTGTATAAATTTTTCTTTATTTCACACTCTAAATTCTGTATATATTATAATTTAACACATAGTAAGATACCAAAAATTTACAAAACAAATTTTTACAGTTCGGCTTTTACCGAAACTATTTTACCATAATTTAGCTTTTTTTTCAATGTGCAGTACTGGAAAAGTACTATAGTACTTTAGCCTTATGTTGCTCCTAAAAATCAGTCACAGCATAAGGCTAAATATATTGATTATTCAGACATCACTTTAATTGCCATCGTTTCAATCTCAAAACATTTTTTATACTGTTCTATAAATTTATCAAATTCTTCTACATCGCCTTTATCTGGAGCCATCGTTTTGCCATTATCTTTTTGAAATACACTGCTTTCCATATAATCCTCTAAACATTCTTTTTCTTTTTTATTTTGCATATAGGACGCTAAAACTGCCATTCCCCATGCGCCGCCTTCTCCAGCGGTGTCTAAGACAGTAATTGGCACATTTAACGCTGACGCAAGAAATCGCTGTCCAACGCCTTCTGTTTTAAAAAGACCTCCATGCGCACATATCTTATCAATTTTTACGCCTTCCTTTTTAAAGAGAATATCCGTGCCTATTTTTAATGTACTCAACGAAGAATACAGCAATGTCCTCATAAAATTAGAAAGCTTCAAATCGGCTTTTGGCGAGCGGAAAAAGAGCGGTCTGCCCTCATTGACATTCATTATATTTTCCCCTGACAGATAATTATAAGACATCAATCCACCACAGTCTGCTTCTGCATTTAGCGCACTCTTAAACAATACTTCAAACAATGTATTTTTATCAACCTTTGCGCCGCACAATTCTAAACATTCACCAAACAGACAAACCCAACTATTTAAATCCGATGTACAGTTGTTGCAATGTACCATTGCTACATGATTTCCTGTTGGGGTCACCACCATATCAATCTCAGGATAAACCGCATCGAACATATTTTCCAAAACCACCATCGCAAAAACAGACGTGCCTGCTGATACATTTCCTGTACGAACAGCAACACTGTTTGTCGCAACCATTCCTGTCTGTGCATCGCCTTCGGGCGGACAAAACCTTATCCCACTTTGCAATTTTTTTGAGACATCTAGGAATGCTGCCCCTTCCTGTGTCAATGTGCCTGCCTGATCTCCCGCAATCAGCACTTGTGGTAAAATGTTTTTTATCTGCCAAGAATACCCATATTCCTTTATTAAATCCTCCACTTTTTGAAGCATAACTTCATCATACTGTTTCGTCTTATTGTCAATTGGAAACATGCCTGAAGCATCCCCTATTCCAAGCACCTTTTTTCCAGTGAGTCTCCAATGAATATAACCAGCAAGTGTTGTGACAAACGCAATATCTTTTACATGTTCTTCTTTATTTAAAATTGCCTGATACAGATGCGCAATACTCCATCTTTGCGGAATATTAAAATAAAGCTTCTCTGTCAATTTTTGAGCAGCTTCCTCTGTAATGGCATTACGCCATGTACGAAAAGGCACTAAAAGTCTTCCCTGTTTGTCAAATGCCATATACCCATGCATCATAGCGCTGATACCAATACTTCCTATCACTGTCAATTCTTCATCATACTGATTTTTTATATTTTCACACAAATTTTGATAACATGCCCTCAATCCATCTTCAATGGCATCCAGATGGTATGTCCATATTCCATTTTCTAATTGATTTTCCCACTCATAACTTCCAACAGCAATTGGAACATTCTCTTCATTATTTAAAACCGCTTTAATTCTCGTTGAGCCAAACTCAATGCCAAGCGATGTTTTTCCATTTTGTATCGCTTCTTTATTCCCCATAAAAATCCCCCATTCCAAAGCGTATTTTTCACACTAAAGACTACCCAAATTTTATTTAACATATTACTGCATTTTATTTAATCCTGCCCATAATACGCATTTTCGCCATGTTTTCTATAATAATGCTTATCTAATAAAAATTGAGGTGCTTTGTTCACACTTGGATTTAACATTTTTGTTTTATATGCCATCTTGGCAACTGTCTCCATCACAACTGCATTATACACAGCATTTGCTGGATTTGTTCCCCAAACAAACGGTCCATGATTTTTAACAAGAATTGCTGGTATTTCCATCGGATTTTTGTCCTTTATACACTCAATAATCACCTTGCCTGTATTGACCTCATAATCTTGCTTGATTTCTTCCTCTGTCAAATCGCGTGTACATGGAATATCTCCATAAAAATAATCCGCATGGGTTGTCCCATAGGCTGGTATGGATAAACCTGCCTGTGCAAAAGACACACTCCAAACAGAATGTGTATGTACAATACTTCCCATATTCTCATATTTTTTATAAAGTTCTAAATGTGTTGGCGTATCTGATGATGGCTTATATCGTCCTTCTACTTTATTTCCAGAAAGGTCTACAACAACCATATCATCTGGTGTCATTTGCTCATAATCCACACCGCTTGGCTTAATAACAACCAACTTTGTTTTTTTATCAATAGCACTTACATTGCCCCATGTATATATTACTAAGTTCTTCTTGACAAGCTCTATATTGGCTTTATAGACATCTTCTTTTAACTGCTCAAGCATTTTCGCTCGCTTTCCTCCTTACTCTCACCAATTTTCCAGTTCTTCTAATCTGCTCTTTAGTTCTTTTCTTGCATCAATAATTGTATTTCTATCGCCTGTATCAAGCTTCTTTTCAAAATCGCGCAGCCACATACCTATCATAATGCGTTCTTCGCCTGTGCTTTCCTCATACATTCGATCTCCTCGAAGCAGCAGCCATTTATTTTCTTCCTGCTCACGAGGGCTGACTTTTAAATATGAAAGTTCCTTCATTCGTTCTTCCATCTCCTCGTAAGTTAGTTCGTTTTCTTTTCCCTTGATAATTTTCTTTTTCTTTTCTCCTGTTGAAACGACTTTTGCTTCTACTTCCAAAAGAGAATTGACATCATATGTATAAGTAACATCAACGGCTTCCATACCCGCCTTATTTTTAGGCAATTCAATTTCTAACTCGCCAAGCAGCAGGTTATTGCGGGCAAATCGGCTTTCTCCCTGCAATACATTGATACAAATGCGGGTCTGATTATCATATATGGTACATACACGCTCTGTATGGCTTACAGGAATAATGGTATTTCTTTCAATAATAGGAAGAAAATGACCGCTCTCATACATCCCATTTTCTTTTTCAACACTGACTTCTGTTCCCAGTGTAAATGAACATACATCGGTAAGTATCACTTCTTTTACGGCCTCTTTTCGCTCTTTCATAGCCGCCTGTATCGCTGCCCCAAGCGCCACTGCCTCATCTGGATTAATATGTGCATTGGGAAACTGCTTAAATAATTTGGTGATAAATGTTCTTACAATCGGCAGCTTTGTACCACCGCCAACCAAAACCACTTGATCGATATCCGACAATTTAATATGCGCATCCGATAAACTCCGCTGCACTGGTGTTCTAATTTTATCAAACAATTCACTGCATAATTTTTCATAGGTATTTGTCGAAACATCAACCGTTTTTAATTCTCCACGAAACGTATATTCCATCGTTACGGTCTCCACATCGGAAAAATTTTTCTTTGCATTTTCAGCAATAGAAGACAACTTCTTTAATTCTAACGGCGTCAATTCTTCAAGGTTAATATTTGTTTTCTTTAAAAAATATCGAATCAAAACCTCTGTAAAATCTTCTCCCCCTAAATAATTATCTCCTGCAACAGCTCTTACTTCCAAAATGTTTTGAAACAACTCCAAAATAGATACGTCAAATGTACCACCACCTAAATCAAATACAAGAAATCTTGTATTTTTTTCTTTTTCATATAAACCATAAGCCACTGCTGCCGCCGTCGGCTCGCTGATAATTCGCTCTACCTTTAAGCCTGCTAACTCACCAGCATGTTTGGTTGCCTTGCGTCTTTTTTCATTAAAATATGCAGGCACACTGATAACCGCCTCTGTCACAGGCTGTCCAAGATACTCCTGTGCATCTTCTTTCAGCGATTTTAATATCAATGCAGATAATTCTTCAGAAACAAATTCTCTGTCTCCAATCTTATAACGTTTATCGGTACCCATTGTACGCTTAAAAACCTGCACAACCCTGTCTGGATGCAACAACCCATATTCTTTGGCAGTCTCTCCAACTAAAATGGTATCCTTTTCATCAATCGCCACCACTGAAGGCGTGAGATGTTCACCCAAACGATTTGGTATAATTGCCGCTTTCTCTTCATCAAAATATGCCACTAAACTGTTTGTGGTACCTAAATCAATTCCTACTATCATAAAAAAACTATACCTTTCCTTTTTCTACTTTCCATCTTGCCACGTAATCGTCTTTATCAATCTCTACTGCTCTCTTATAACAAATCAATGCCTTTTCTATATTGCCCTCTGCCTCATAAAGAAAACCTAACAGCTCATAATAATCTTCACATTCTTCTCTCATACAGCCATCACACATCGAACAGGCTGTCATATCATTACAATATTCCTGCGCTTTTTTTACATTGCCATAGCACAGATAATATACTGCCATATCAAACAGACAGTTCTTGTGTCCATAGACATTGTTTACATATTGTTCTTCTGCGCTCTGTGATGGGTTAAAGGCATATTTTTGCTTCAATTCTTCCATAAATTTATCAGCATACTTTTTTGCCATTGATATATTGCCTTGTACCCAATAAGAATACATTAAATGTTTATTGACGTCTTCTTCACCTGCAAAATTTTCATATATTTGATAAAATTTATTGGCTTGCTTTGCATCATCTAAATAATAGGCATATATATTTGCTATGCAAAATATATCTTCACGATATTTTTTCTTATGCAAAGCACCCTTTATATAAACTTCCCATTTTGAAAGAAGTTTTTTGATTTTATTTCGTACTTCTGTCCTATCACAAAGTCCATAATTGTAATCTAATTTTAAGACAGCCCATTCATAAGCAGAAAGGGAATTGTAATTCTTTGTTCTCATTATCTCTTTTGCTTTGTCAAACTGTTCCATTTTTTTATACAAATGTATTAATTTATTTAAAAATGTATCTTCCGAATAATAATCTTTGCCATGATACTTTAAACCTGCCAGATAATATTTCTCTGCATTTTTATAATCTTTTTTTGTCTCACATATCATTGCCCTAAACAGATTATATTTTGGTCTAATCTCATTGTCCTGTTTTCCTAATGTAACTTTTTGTATATAATAATATGCTTTATCATAGCTTTTCAAATAAAAGTATGCTTTTGATATTGCATAATAAGCATTTTCGGATGTATGATTGATTTTTAAAATTGCCTTTGCATCATCAATAACCTTATCATACTCCTCTAATGCTATATAGGCAAAACATCTATTTGTGTAACAAACTTCTGTTTTATAATCATATTGAATCAACAACGAACTTACATCAATCACTTTTTTTGCATAATAATCGCTTTCTTTTTCTTCCATAAGCTCATAATAAGAATCACACAACTTGTACATAATATCAACTTTTAAATATTCATCATCACATATGCTTTTTGCATATTCCAATTCAATAACAGCCTTGTCATATTTACCTGCAAAATTTAACATCCAGCCATAAACATAATAATTATCGGCATCGGGAAGCCATTTAATTGCAAGCTTTGCATAAGACCTTGACTCTTTGTACTTTGTAAGCCAATGACTAATCCTGCCAAGCAAGTTATACAAATTAGAAAAAACCTCCCTGCTTGGCTTTTCTTCCTGCTCTTTTAATCGTTTTGCCAACTCTTTTGCTTTATTATAGGTGGTTTCAACGTTCGTTTCTGAATGGGTCTCATGTAAATATTTTAACTCCAGCACTTCTAACATAGGACTGGTTACTTCCTCTTCTTTTGCCGCATCCAGTATATTCTTAAAATCCTGCATCTGGTTGTATCTTCTAAACGTTTCTGCAGCACGCTCATAAATTTGCGGCACTTTTGCATAAATATCTTTTGCCCTATAATATAAATCAACAACTTCCTGCGCCCTGTTTGTCTTAAAACTTGCTTCCTGCTTTTGCACTATCGCAGCATACCAATTTGGATAATCCTTTAAAAGAGCATCCACGCATTGATACGCTTCCTCATATTTTCTCATCTCCATCAAAATATTAAAATAAAGCTGTTTATGCAACACTTTATCCGGGTCCCACTGTATCGCTCGCACAATCGCTTCCTCAGCATTTTCTAAAAATGAATTATCATAAACCAGTGTAGCTTTTTGCTGTCTTGTTGCATATCTTACGTCGTCCATGCTTTTTGCAATATTATAATTAGCTTCCGCCTCATAATGGTAAGCCATTGGAATCTCTTTGCGCTCCTCCTCACCGCCTTTTTGAAGCTCAACATTATAAGAAACAGCCGCTTTTAACGCATTATGAAAATCTTTTTTAATATTATAAAACAAATATTTATAAAAGGACGCTTTATATGCTGATATCTGATTATTTTTTTCCAGTAAATCAAGTCCCTCGTCCGCTTTACTTAGTCCATAGCAGCACTTTAAAATTTCAAGAACCGTATCTTCGTCCATCACTTCTACTTTATAATGATGGTCAAATGCCTCTTGTTGTATCTGTGATAAAACAGGTTCAAATTCATCATCTTGCACATGACTTAAATACTTGACGCCGGCTTTTGACGCACCAAGCAAATCTCCTTCTTCCCATCTGCTCAATGCAATATATTTTTTAGAAAATATATCATTTTTTTCTTCAGACAACATATTAAAAATAGGTACAGCCTGCTGTTTCTTATCACATTTCCAATAAATTTCTCCCACACTATACGGAATACGCATACTGTCTGGATATTTTTGAGGATATTCTTTAAACAATTTATCTGCAAGTTCTATTGCTTTTTCTTTTTTATCCAACATTACATATAATCTTGCTTCCTCAAGCGCTGTAAATGGATGATATATTCCAAAATCCTTTAATGTATCAAGGCAATCCTGCGCCTCATCAATATTTTCCTCATCAATTTGTTTTTCTAAATATTCTTGTCCTTCTAAATATTCATCATACGGCGCATACTCATCACCCTCAAACCATTCATAAGCAAAATCACTTTTACCCTCTTTATCTTGAATTTTATTCAAAATATAATTAACAAATCCTTCTGGAAGAAACTCTTTATAACTATCTGCATTGTCTGCTATATGAAAATAGGTGTCAAGCAATCTATATGTAGCGCTGTTTAATCGAAAATAATCGGCTAGATACAAAAACAGTGTATGCTTTGCCTCCTCGCCATACTCTAAATCTTGTAAAATCCCATCATCTAAAAGTGTTCTCCACTGCTCTATATCAAACCTTTTTTTAATTGATGTATACACATCATGTACCTTATCCATCCATTCTTTAACAGGAACACTGGAATGGGCTTCATATGCTTTGCTTTCTTCTTTATATTCAGAAGTATCTTCAACTTCTTCTTGTTCCTGTTTTATCCACTTTAACGCTTCCTCATAGGCTTCTCGAAGCTTCATAAACCCTTGTGGGTCATCTTCAGGATTGGTTACCATCAGTTTTTTTCGGTACGCATCGCGTATTGCTGCTTCATTGCGCGTCTCTTCAATCTCTAATATTCTAAAAATAGTTTGCTTATTCATTACCTT
Organism: uncultured Lachnospira sp.; assembly: GCA_910585095.1. Classification (GTDB taxonomy): domain Bacteria; phylum Bacillota; class Clostridia; order Lachnospirales; family Lachnospiraceae; genus Lachnospira. The sequence goes on along the minus strand of CAJUBU010000012.1, from coordinate 75,203 downwards.
TGCTACTAAAAATGCTCTTGGTTTTTCATCATGCCTGACTTATTTTTGTATATTTTATCTAGTAGCTTCCCCTTTCTTAATTTTTATGCTTCTTTAAGTTTTCATATATTCTAAATCAAATACCCCGCTACAAGCAACGAGGTATTTGACCCTCGCGGCATTCGCCAAGTCAGCTTGCTGACTTTATGCTCGTGCAAGCACGGCACTTGGCTCATTGCTCGCGGGAATAAACTGCTTTTCCTAAATTATTCAAATAATGGGGTCGAAAAGTAGCGTTCTGCTGTATCTGGAAGTACTGTGACAACCGTCTTTCCTTTGCCAAGCTCGCCTGCAAGCTGAATTGCTGCCGCCACGTTTGTGCCGCTGGAAATACCGCACATTAGACCCTCCAATCGCGATAAATCTTTTGCTGTTTTCAGCGCTTCCTCATCTGTTATAATAGCGATGTGTTCATATATCTTTTGATTTAACACTTTTGGTATAACGCCATCGCCAATCCCCATCTGAATATGTGTGCCAACTGTTCCGCCCGCAAGAATAGCCGCATTTTGTGGCTCTACTGCCCATATTTTAATATCAGGATTCACTGCTTTCAGTGTTTCACCAATTCCTGTAATCGTACCGCCTGTACCAATTCCTGAACAAAATCCATGAATGGGTCCTGCAACTTGTTCGAGTATCTCTAATCCCGTATGATGTCTGTGTACCATCGGATTTGCCTGATTTTCAAATTGCTGTGGCACAAATACATGTGGATTTTCTTCCTTCATTTTCATAGCCGTCTTGACACACTCGTCAATGCAATCTCCTATATTGCCCGCATCATGGATTAAAATGACCTCTGCCCCATAATGCTCCACTAACATTTTTCGCTCATGACTTACGGAATCAGGCATAATAATAATAGTCTTATACCCCTTTACTGCTCCTACCAGTGCAAGACCAATCCCTTGATTGCCGCTTGTTGGCTCTACTATAACAGAATTGTTGTCAAGTATTCCATCTTCCTCTGCCTGACAAATCATATTATATGCTGTTCGAGTCTTAATCGAACCGCCGACATTCAACCCTTCAAATTTCACCAAAACTCTTGCATAACCTTGTGGTACCATATGTTGAAGCTGTATAATAGGTGTATGACCAATCGCCTCTAAAACATTCTTATAAATCATTTTTATAAAACCTTTCTCATTTAAATACGTTTTATACTACTTATTTTTTATATAACAATTCAACCAAACTAAACTATTTACAAAAATACCAACCGCATTTTCTATGACAATATATAACTGAACCATTACTTTAAAATATTCCATTACTGCAAAATATGTGACAATTCAACATACAATTTATCCTTTTAGTCAAAGAATATTTGCAATCCGCTTCGCTGCTGGATGAAGTCAAATATAATCCAAAGACGTATTTTTATGTCTTATACTAAAATTTCCTGAAACGGTATTGACTTTATATTTTGCCTTTCCATCACCAACGGTATAGGTTTTTCCGCTTTTTTTAGTTGTCGTTTTATCACTTTTATAATCTCCACTAACGGTATTAAATTCTACTTCATATCCTGCATCTTCCGACAATTCAAAGCTAATAGACCCTGATACCGAATCAAATTTTCCGTTTTCAGGACATGTTGATGTAATTAAATTAACATTGCCACTAACAGAATCAATATCAAAATCTTCCACTGTGGACGATTTGGCTACAATATCACCCGATACTGTATCTAAATCAAGCTCTTTAACATTGATATTATCCATCGTCAAATTGGCAGACACAACATCAATATCAGCCTCATCTAATAAAAGAGACTCTGGCAGTTCAACTGTAAGTGATTTTTGCAAATCTGAAAACTGAAATTTTCCTGATTTAGCAAACTTAATATGTAATGTATCACCTTCCAGATAATAATACATTGAAGTATCATCATTTGTTTTTTTATTTGATGTCTCATTAAATGCAATTGTATTTTCAGCATGTTTGACTATCTTTACATCGCCATTAACCCAGTCAATTTCAATATTTTTAATGACTGCTTCAAGGGTTGCACCACCTTTTGTATATTTATCAAAATCCTCATAAGAATAAGTTGTATTACTGCACCCTGATAAAACCAGACACAACACCACACATAATAAAAAGATACTTAAAAATTTCTTTTTTGTTTTCATAAAACTCCTCCATTCTACATTATTTTTCTTGAGTCAAATAACTTATAGCAAACTTTGTGCCAAACAACATAAAATCACAAAAAATGCCACAGCTGCACTGTGGCTATTATATCACAAATCTATATAATAGAAATCAAAAAATTTATAAACCTTTTAACTGCATTTCCTCTATTTATAATAAAATTTAAATAAAACTATAGCAAAATGGGCGTTCAAAGGTAAAAACCCATAACGAACGCCCAATTTGGAAAAGAATATATATGATTATGACATCACCTAAATATAAAATAAGAAATATATTTTTATAAAAACAATTAATACATCACTTACAAAATAAGATTACATTAAATTGCCAAAAATTGCAACTAATTATTATGTATTTTTTTTTATACATATTAACTAAAGTTCACAATAAGGTACTGATAAAAATATGACTTTTGCTATAATAAAATCATATCCATGAACTTATTTATATTTACGCTACAACCCCATCTGCTATCACTAAAATTCGGTCTGCATAGTCTGCCATCTGTTTGTCATGTGTTACCATAATAATCGTCTGATTATAATTAGTAGAAGCAACGGATAGCATTTTTGCAACAATAGCCGCATTGGCAGCATCCAAATTTCCCGTTGGCTCGTCGGCAAATATTACAGCGGGGCTTGTAACAATTGCTCTCGCTATGGCAACGCGCTGCTGCTCTCCTCCTGACATTTGAAACGGAAATTTATTTTTACAATGACTAATTTCAAGCTGTTCTAATATCGCATCGATTTCTATTGAATCGGCTTTTTTATTATCAAGTGCAAGCGGCATAATAATATTTTCATAAGCTGTAAACTCTGGAAATAAGCTATAATCCTGATATATAAATCCTATTTTATTTCTTCTGTAAGCTGCAATTTCCTTATCTTTTAACTGTAAAATATTCTTTCCGTCAATAAACACCTCACCTTCGTCTGGTTTATCCATGCTCCCTAAAATTCGCAACAACGTTGACTTCCCAGAACCGCTTTTTCCTACGATTGCCACAAACTCTCCTTTTTTAAATGAAACATCACATTTTTTTAATGCCTGTACTTCTACCGAACCCGTATGATACGTTTTGGATATACCATGCGCATTTAAAATTTCTCCCATAATTACCCTCCATTCAATGTTCTATTTTCCTGCTAATTATCCACTGTGCTGCTAATACAAATGGCAGCGTAAAAATACACCATATGGATTCTCTTAATGCTTCTACCATCCATATTTTACGAATACGACTATTATCTGCACCAATTTGCATAAGTAAGTGATATCGCTCTTTTCTTTTTTCCAGCTTGCTCTTTGCGACAATAATTAAAATAACCACATCAATAAACATCGCCGCAAGAAGTGTAATTCCATATTGAAGCAAGGCATTAATTGCCCTCGTTCGGTATTGGTCTTTTTTTTCTGAAAACGAAGTATAACCAAAACCCGATTGATTACAATACGCTGATAAAATATTATTTGTACCTGAATAGGCGGCAGATAGGTCAAATCGTACTGTTATTTGATTGTAGGCTAATTTATAAGGCGTCTCTTCCTCTGTTAAATCTTTTTGCAGCATTTCTCCAAGTAATTTGGTCTGACTATCCATAATATTTTGCGCCATATTTTCAGAGGCAAGCGCTGTATAGTATCCAAACTTTGGTATAATATCTGAAAGTTCCTCACGTATCTGGTCGTTAAGAAAAACAACGCCCGCTGCATACGGTGAAACACGACCTTCAAAACACCAACGATATGTCTGTTCATCTACATTCCATTCTTTGTATATCTCAAATGTTTTGCCTCCAAAATTTTCTTCACCAACTTTTATATTTTTATCAAAAAGGTAATAACGTATGATATCCCCATCAAATATACGCCCCATCGTTATTCCATGCAGCAATTCTTTAAATTTAGAAGAATCTTTATACTCATCTTCATTATAAGCAAAATAAAGTGGTGTTGCCATATAGTTTATCTTTGTTCCAGCTTTTATTGTGTCATCATATAAACCGCCTGCCTTTGAATCGAGAAACACTAAAATCTGCTCTCCTCTCTCAAATGCTTCATAGTCTATCATATTTTCATCAAGATAAGGTCGAATCCGGTCATACAGCTCTTTTGTCGGTTTTACATATTCTGTTGCAAAAATGTATTTATCTTGATATTCCAATAATGTTTTTGCAGGATACGCTAGTCTGTCATAATTCATAAATCGTCTCATTCCAAGCTCATCATAATCCATACCTTCCCAGCTCCATACTCGATTTGCCTCAAAATAGGAATAATCAATATCGCCTATCCCTCCTATCGCTTGCAAATCACTTAAAATAGATGGATGAATCCCCTCAATAAGCGCTGCATCGGCATCCCTACAAAAAGCGCTGTTACGTATACCCCATTCTCGAATATATGTATTCTTATCCCTTTTTTCCATAAAATCTTCTAAAGACGGTGTCTCAACCATATACGACTTGTTCAATTCATACCCATCATTGCTATATATCGCATTACGTTCCCTTCGCTCCTCCTCTGACAAGCTTGCACTATTTACTGCCATTACATTAAAAATATAATCTCGTTCATCCATATTTTTATTCGTAGCATACGCCACAAAATCTGGAAAAACATTATTCCTTTGATATGCCTTATACGCCGTATAAGTATTCCATATACATAAAACAATAACCACAGTCATTGCCAGCGAAAAAACTCGGATTCCTAAATTTAAAATTAATCCATTGGCACGTATAAAACGCTTTCGCACAATTCTGTTAATATTTCTTCCTGTTATGTTTAACTTTACATGGACCTTTTGCCGATTTCCTTGTACAATGCCTTTTGAAGAAACGATTTTTCTTTTTTCTATATTTTTAATATAAAAAATATAAATTATTTCCTGAATAACACCTGCTGCCAAAAGAGCAATCCCACATTTTATAAATACGGTTAAATCAATATGATAAAAAGAAACACCTTTTTTACTTTCAACATAAAAGCATACCATTTTTCCGACCAATGATGCCAAAAGAATACCAATCACCGCAGGAACCACCAAGAGAATCAAATTTTCCAACAATTCAATCAGGCGCATCTGACCTTTTGTTGCTCCAAGCCGTCTCATATGAATATAATTATCATATCGGCTACCGCGATACCCAATCAACTGGTATGTAATCGCGACAACACCAATAACCATAATTAAAAAATAGATATAATTATATACAATATCAGACCCCCACACTTGATAGTCATACACACTTGAATTATAAAAAATCTGCCTTATGCCCAGTGATTTTATTCCAGCATAAATCTCTGAATAATCCGACGCCTGAACAAAATCTTTTAATCGATAAATATACACATTAGAAATCGTATTATGATATTCTTCATATGCAGTTTTTGTAACAATGACCGTTGGACATTGATTTCCTTTTATCCATGTATTCGTATAATTATTTAATATACCACATAATATAAAATCTTTTGTTGTTCCCTTTTCTTTTGTGCCATACTTATCCGTATAGGTATTTAATGTTATTGTAGTGCCAAGCTCTGTCTCATATCCAAAAGAAACCAACATATTGTAATCAAGTGCAATCTCATTATCCTTTTGCGGCAAATGTCCTTTATCAATCGTAATATTTCCCTGCCGCATAAATGCATCGGTCATATAACCGATACGATAATCGGTACACTTCCATGTATTATCATAAATATACGCCGCTGTCCCCGCCTGTGTCGGCTCTTCAAGATAAGGGTGCTTTAACAATTCCTCATTTGGCGTTTCCTGTGAAAATTCCATAATAAACCAGTCGCCAAACCACTGTTTATTATTTGCCATCTGCCAATAATACATATTATTCTGAAAAATCAGCACGCCTGCCAGAAAAAATATAGCAATCATCGTTGCTGCCAACACGTTAATAATCTCTTTTTTGCGCCGAATAATACTTATTATAATCAATTTTAGCAAGTTTCCATTCATAATCTTCCCTCCTAACAGTATATCCATAATTTTAAAGCCATCTGCTTTTACAAAGATTATAGAATGCAAACCTTACAAACAACTTACAAAAAAGAAATACAGTCTATTTTTCTATTTTTGTTTTTTCACTTAACATAAAATGTCTTGGAATTGTAATCCGAAATTGTGCGCCTCCATATTCATCCGAATTACTGGCATAAATAGAACCATGATGTGCTTCTATAATTAGTTTTGCCAAATTTAAGCCAATTCCTACATGAAATGATAAAGGCGTCTTTGTGGTGCGAAATCGGTCAAATATATGTTGTACATCCTCTATCCTAATTCCATCGCCGTTATCACTTATAAAAATAATACATTTATCCTCCTTTTGCAGTGCTGAAATCATTATTTTTCCATCAGGTTTTTCTTTTATAAATTCATATGAATTAACCAAAATATTGATAATTGCCTCTCCAATCCATTGCTCATCGGCATAAAAACTGTAATCATGAATATTTCCTTCCATATGAATTGTAACTTTTTCTTTCTCAATGCCGCTTAAAGCTACAGCCTGTGTCAACACGTCCTTTAAAATTACTTTCTGGCTTGTCATAATCACTTTTCCTGATTCCATTCTGCTGATATAGAGCAATCTTTTTAAAAATGTATTTACTCGGTTTATATGAACAAAACAATCCTCCACACAATCGTCGTCATATTTCTTGTCCAATTTTATAACATCAAGATTTAAACTGATTGCAGCCATTGGGGTTTTTATTTGATGAGCAATATTTTCCACAAAATCCTGCAATTGTTTTTGTCTGCGTTCACTACTTTTTTGATACGAATCCAGCCTCTCTTTTAAATCCATATTTTTTTGAAATAGCACATTACAAACATTTACATAACTATACAATCCCTTTATTATAAAAAGAACAAGCACAACAATAATGATAAATACAAAAAGAAATATCAACTTTAAACTTGTGTTTCCAAAACCCAAATCTTGTATATAGTGAAAACCATTTTCCGTATAACCCTCCATCTTTATTGCTTCATTGCCAAGCTGCAATGTATCCTTTTTTACTGTTTCTCTAAATAAAATATAAATCAAATGTTGCGCTGCCTGTTTGTCATAATCATACAAAGCTCCCACCATTGCCTTTATTCTTATCTGATTGTAATATAATACATAAAAAAGTGTTGCCAATGTTGTCAGACAAATTCCAACAAGCAAAAGCAGCACCTTTTTAAAATCTTTTTTACTATACAATTTTTCTACACTATCCATCGATATCCTACTCCTCTTATTGTCTCAATATAGGGTTTATTCTCTTTTCCATACATGCCCAACTTTGATTTTAACCGACTCATTACAACGGTTAATGTATTATCTTCCACAAATACGCCTTTATCATCCCACAATCGTTCCAAAAGTATCTGTCTTTTTACAATAAGTCCTGCATTTGCAATCAACAGTTCAAGCAGTCGAAATTCGGTGGCTGTCAATGAAAGTTCTACTCCTTGACTTGTTTTTACCTGATGTTTACTTGTATTAATAATAAGATTCCCAAAATATTTATCAATCATATCTTCATGAAAAACAATTGTATCAGAATCGTTTGATTCCACTTTTATACGTCTTAAATTTGCCTGTATTCTTGATATTAATTCCGCCGCCCGAAACGGCTTTGTAATATAATCATCACCGCCCAAATCAAGCCCTTTAATAATACTTTCCTCATCATCACATGAAGTAATAAAAATAATCACTGCCAAGCTTACGGTTCTGATATCCGCACAGATATCAAAACCAGAACCATCTGGCAAATATACATCTAACAAATATAAATCCACCGTATTTTTTGAGACGATTTCTTGATAACATGCAAAACTATCTGCCTCTAAAATATGATAACCTTTTAATGTCAATAATTTAGCCAAATTGGTTCTTATACTTTTGTCATCTTCAACAATTAAAATAGTATTCATTATATATTCCTCACATTTAATTTAATTTATTTTTCACACTAAGCTGTCCCTCAAAAAAATAAGCGGATATTCACAATCCGCTTTGTTATTTGCTTATAACCTTATTGTCTCTTTGTGACATTTTTTAATACAGCAAACTTTCGTATTATCTATTATTGCCGTGCCTGTACTTTAGCAAGCAATGCTTCTTGCAATACTTGCGAAAAATTAATATCCATTTCTAATGCAGCAGTATTAAGCCATGCTGGAATAGTCAATGTTTTTCGGACAGATTTGTCAAAATGCTCTTTTGCATAAGCCTCTACATCAACAGAAACCATATTCACAAAATATTTACTAGGTTCAATTTCTAATTCTTTTGAGATTGATAAGGCATCAATTGAATCCATTGATGATGGTTTTGGAATAAGTTCTTTATCTTTCTTTAACCACCAAAGACGTCCAGCAAGACAATCCACAGCCATTGTCATAGCCTCTTCAATCGTTTCACCACAAGTAGCTAAATTTAAATCAGGAAAAATAACAGAATAACCACTTTCTTCTTCAAAGAAACAAGCTGGATATATTGATAACATAATTTACATACACCTCCTATATCAAAAAACAGAATATTATTTCAATCCTGCCTGTTTTCTAATATTATTTTCTGTACCCTTTGGAATATCTTTATTATGAAATGGTATTGTAACTTTGCCTGGTTTTGTTGGATGTATATAATTTTTATGAGAACCTTCTTGATTTTTAAAAATCCAACCATCAGCAAGGATTATTTTTTCCATTTCTTTTGGCTTTATTGGCATATTACTTTCCTCCTTTTAGTATTATTTCATATAATACATATAAAGTCAATGCGTATAAAAAAAGAACTGCATCCAACTAAAACATTGTTTGCAGCTCTTATCAATTCATCTTATAGATAGAACAACTATTCTCTTATATTTTATTGTACATAATATTCCATTCTATTATTATCTTCTTTATCATAATTGGTATATGTGATTCTATAAATTGGTTCATTCATATTTAATTGCTTCTTTGCATTTTTTTCTTCCAAAGCTGTTATGCACTTATCTACAATTTCTTGATTGGATGCATCCCAAACAAGTGTTTCATTATACTGATTACCTACAATAGTATTATTATATTCATTTTCCATAATACTGCTATCTTCAATATCTGCATTGATAATATCAATTGAAAAATCTTCATGTTTGCTTAGGCTCACACTATGCCCAGCACTTAACTTTTCTAAAATTTCCTTTACTTGATTCATCTCACTATTATTTTGTTGTATACACATCTCATTGATATACTCAACATAACTCTGTGCTGCTTTTGGTGTTTCTGAAGTAATTGGAAGCTGTGCCTCGTACGTTTTTCCTCTTGAATTAAACGTTAAACTCATCCATATAAGCGGATTTGGAGTAACCATATGGTTTAAAATCTTCTCATAATCCATGTTATAATACTCTTCCTTATAAATGTTATAAATGCGCCTTGAATTTTCAAAATCCATATAAGGCGAGTTCCAAAGGATAGCAGCTTCCTCTGCAATGGGAAGGCTTTTGATTCGTTCCTGATATTTTTCTTCCTTGCCTGCCGCTGCAGCTATCACATTAATATCATCACTTTTAATATAGACTTTTCTATTTGCACCTATCAAGCCATCCTTGACAAAAATATCCATCTTGACATAATTGTCTGAATTAAATTCTCTATAATACTGCTTGTTATTTTTGATAATGGAATTGTTATCCTCAATCGCTTTTGCCACAATTTCACAGCTTTGCTTATCTTTTATTTGAATCCCCTCAATAATACTGTCAAAATAACTGGCAGCACTGTAACCAAACGATGAAGCCTGATTATCCGACATTCCATTAATCTTAATATAATCAATATTTTGTGCCTTTGGGGCATACTCTAACATTCCATCTGCCGCTGCTCCCACAAGCACGCCAAATATTAAAGATAATACATATGCCATCAAAATCGATGGAACACTGCGCTGCAGCAAATGATTTTTCTTGCCTGTCACCAGCTCATAAACAATAATGACAAATGCTGCCACAATAAAGAACACAACAAGCATCATATAATCTCTGTCACTTTCCTCTTCTGCAAATGTAAATATAACACTAATAAAACATATTACAAATCCCACTGTCATACTAATTGCCATTTGAAGCTTTTTATTCAATGCCGATTTTTGTGCAGCTTCACTCTTTCTAAACTTAAATACCAATAATCCCAACCCCATATATATCAATGCTAATATAAGGGTATACACTACACTTGAGATAGAAAACATTAAGCCATTATAATCAATATTTACAAACGCTCTTAAAATATAGCCTGCTACAATATTATGCGCATCATTAATCAGCGGAAATATTTGATAATCGCTTACTGTCGGAACTTTAATTGCAGCAAAAGTTTCTATCATAATACATAAAAGACGTGGTAAAAATATAATCAATCCTGAGAGACAAATATTGCTGAACACATTGCCTGTAAGCGCACATGCCAGTGAAATTGCACTGCCGCACAATAAATTTGCTATAAATATACTTAAAAATACTCTAAAAACCATCCACATTTCGACAATAAAACAGTCCTTAAATACAGCAAATGTGATTATCAAACAAAGATAAGTCACAACATGTATAATAACCTGCCATGCAAATACGGCTGCAATCTTAGAAAAATATAAACATTCTCTTTTATATGGCAATGAATGATAAAAATCACTTGAATTTTTCTTATTCAGAAAATTCCATACATACAATACCAATATTGGGGTAAAAAGAATAAAGGTAATGGAAAGAATGTCAATATTAGAAGCATATACCATTTTTGATGATATATCCATATGTTCTTCACCATACAATTTTACATTTTTAAGATAATATAAAGCACTGTTAATCTGTGGAAATACCACAAAAAATAAAGTGACTGCTGTACTCAATATTCCTATTACTTTAAGCTGTTTAAAGGTCTGCCAGAACATATTGACACTAAATATCTTTTTATTATTCATTGCTCTTCTCTCCTTTTGATACATCTACATTGTCATACGTATATCCCAATGCCTCCATCTCATAAGTAAATACTTCTTCCAAAGACAATGGAAGAACATCCATAATAACTGGATTCATCGCTCTTAGTTTGCAAATAGTCTCCTCTCTGTCACCATTGACAATCATATTGGCAACCGATGCTTCCTGACGATAACGAGTCACATCAAACTGCTGGAATTTATCTTGATTAAATTCTTCTTTAAACGCTACCTGAACCTTAAATTGTGAAGTCTTTAATTCCAGTACATCACTGTCAAGCACCAAACCACCTTTATGAAGCAACGAGAGATGGTCGCAGATATCTTCCAGTTCTCGAAGGGAATGTGATGTGACAATAACGGTCGCATCTTTGTCTACTACATCGCCGCATATCAGTTTTTTTACCAGATTTCGCATAACAGGGTCTAATCCATCAAATGTTTCATCAAAAAACATATATCTTGCTCTGGTGGAAAGTGTCAGTATAATTGCGACCTGTCTTTTCATGCCCTTAGAAAAGTCTGAAATACTCTTTGTTATATCCAGCTTAAATAAATTGGACAAATAATAAAATCGTTCATAATCAAATTTATCATATATGGATGCATAAAACTTTGCCATCTTCTTCATACTTGCACCAGGCAAAAAATATAAATCATCCGCAACCAACGCAATATTATCCTTTACTACTGGATTCTCATAAACATTTTGCCCTTCCATAAACACATATCCGCTGTCCGCCTTGTATATTCCTGCCAATATTCTTAAAAATGTCGACTTTCCTGCACCGTTCGAGCCTACCATGCCATATATACAACCATCCGCTATACTGCAAGAAATATCATCTAATGCCTTAAAACTATCAAAATTTTTTGATACTCCTTCTACGTTAATCATTCCAATAACCTTGCCTTTCCAATACCTGCAAATTATGCGTAAACTAAATTTCAATGCCGCTATACACTTTATTTACAATGTCTATTATCTCCTCTTTACAAATCCCTGCAAAACGCATCTGTTTTACCATATTGCTAAGTTCTGTCAATTTATCCCGCGATGCCGTCAAGATAACTTCATTTGCTTTATCCGACACAAATGCCCCTTTGCCGGGAACAGTGACAATAAGTTGTTTTCGGTCTAATTCCGTATATGCCTTTTGAATCGTATTCGGATTAATAGACAATTCAATAGAAAGACTCCTCACAGAAGGCATCTTGTCTCCTGCCCTCAATACACCGATAAGAATCTTTTCTTCAACCTGATTAATAATCTGTTCGTATACCGGCACCCGTGACATCAGGTCAATTACAAACATAATTTAATCCGCCTTTTCTAATTTTTTCAAACACCTTTGCGCTAAGTGTACTATTTATATTAATACAGTTAGAGATTACCATACACTTTTTTATTTGTCAATATATTTTTTTAATAAAAATTCTATTTTAACATAAAAATACCGACCTACAATCGTTAGATTTTTGTCTAACTTTTGAAGTCGGTACACTTCCTGCAATAGTCTTTTATCTATCTATCAATCAATTTATATGGTACTATTTTAAATATTTTAAATACTATAATTCAATAATAAAAACTAGGTGCATTACTAAGATCATATATACATGGAATATATCCTTTATTTTTACATCTATCTAAAACCATATCCAAATTAAATGGACATTCATATTCAGCACAATACATTGCCTCAAAATAACGTGAAAAAGGCATCCGTCTTCCTTGATATTTTGGTTGAGGATAATTAATTTCATCCTGCAATGTTATCCAATATATCAAAGAAACTATTTTTTGTACTTCAGGTATGGAATACTGTTCAACACGTACATTTGTTCCATTTTCATAAATATCTGTAAGTAATTTTTTTAACTGTACAAATTCACATTGCTTATTTTTTAACATATTATATAACCATTCACATACATCTGTATGCTTGGGAGGTACATTTTGTCCTTCAATTTCTAAACGATAATCCCCATGATTCTTATATCCTGGATAATAAATCTTTAATTTTTTATATGTACTTTCAGGAGAAAATACCCCTTTCTTCTCATTATCACATAAATCTTGCATATATTTAATTCCTTCAGAATAATTCATCTTAATCTTCTCCTACTTTATATATTTATTAGTGTATTCTTTTGCGGGCATAACTATTATGAATATTATTATATTTTAAATTTAAACCATAAATAATACTATTTTTATAAATTATGTATTTTTTCTTTATATAATACCATTACAATATTACTTACTCAAAAACAAATTTTAAAGTAACACCTCAAAATACTAAAGAAAAGCTGTCTCACATCCATCTTTGTGAAACAGCTTTCTTTTATATCATTGAATCATTGTATTGTATTACATAAGCGAAAGATATAATTCTTTAATATCAGCAACACTTGTATCTCTCGGATTACCTGGTCTGCAAGCATCATCATAAGCAGACTGTGCCAGAAAATCAACATCCTCTGGTTTGACAATATCTTTAAGGTCTGTTGGAATACCAACATCCTTTGATAATTGCTTTACAGCAGCAACGGCTGCTTTTCTTGCCTCGTCTAAGCTCATGCTGTCTACTCCCTCAACGCCCATAGCTTTAGCGATATCCCTATATTTCTCGCCAGTAGCCGAAGCGTTATATTCCATTACGGTAGGAAGTATAATTGCGTTGGCAATACCATGCGGTGTATCATAAAGCGCGCCTAAAGGGTGTGCCATTGAATGAACAATACCAAGTCCAACATTAGAAAATCCCATACCTGCTATATATTGACCTAGTGCCATGCCCTCTCGTCCCTGTGGTGTATTATCCACAGCTCCACGAAGGTTTTTAGAAATAATTTCTATAGCTTTTATATGAAACATATCGCTAAGTTCCCATGCACCAGCCGTTATGTAGCCCTCAATCGCATGTGTGAGTGCATCCATACCTGTCGCTGCTGTAAGCCCCTTTGGCATCGAAGCCATCATATCTGGGTCAACAATTGCCACAACAGGAATATCGTGAACATCAACACAAACCATCTTTCTGTTCTTATCTGCATCGGTGATTACATAGTTAATTGTAACCTCAGCCGCTGTACCTGCTGTAGTCGGAACTGCAATAATAGGAACTGCCTTTTTCTTTGTTGGCGCAACCCCCTCAAGTGAACGAATATCTGCAAACTCTGGATTTTCTACCACGATACCAATCGCTTTAGCGGTATCAATCGAAGAACCTCCACCGATTGCAATGATGCAGTCAGCCCCACTCTTTTTAAATGCCTCTACACCTGTCTGGACATTTTCAATCGTAGGATTAGGCTTTATGTTACTATACAATTCATAAGAAATCGATGCTTCATCTAAAACATCTGTCACTTTTTTTGTCACATCAAACCGAATTAAATCAGGGTCTGAACAAACAAACGCTTTCACAAAGCCTCTGCTTTTTACTTCATTAGCAATCTCCTTAATTGCTCCTACTCCATGATAACTTGTCTCATTGAGTACAAATCTGTTTGCCATTCTGAAAAAATCCTCCTTAACTCACGTAATCTATAACAAGCTGCAAGCCAGTTATCCCTCGAATACGAACCAACTTGTATATACTTGTTTTATAAGATTATTATAACACTTTGTTAAGTTTCTGTCATGCTTTTTCTGCATTTAAAATATAAAATTAATTTAATAATTTGCAACTAAAAAATAAATTATGATGACTTACAAAAATATATAAATAATTACAATATTCATTAACAAATTCTTGGCAGTCCTTCTCCTGTTAGCACCTCAAGATTGCGAAGTCCTCCTATGGATGTTTTCATTAACAGTTTTCCATCACCGCTCTCAATCTGTCCAATAATTGCGGCATCATGTCCATATAAACTGTTTTGTATAATTTCAAGAGCTTTCTGAGCATGGCTTTTTGACACAATTACAACCATCTTGCCCTCATTTCCCATATATAATGGGTCAAGTCCCAACAATCCGCAAAAGTCCTTTACAGTACTAGATACAGGTAAACTATCCTCACAAATTACAAAATTTTTTTTGGAAGCAACTGCCAATTCTTTTAAAATTGTTGCCAAACCGCCTCTTGTCACATCACGCATAGCATGTATCTGTATTTTTTCCTCAAAAAGCGCTGAAACCATCTGACCTAACGGAGCGCAGTCGCTTTGAATATGATTTTCAATATTCATTCTGCTGCTAAGAATGGCTGCATGATGTTCTCCCAATTTTCCAGACACAATAATGCAGTCTCCTTGTTCACAATGCCTTGCACCCAATTCTTCCTGCTTTTCATCAATAAAGCCAACACCTGTTGTATTAATATAAATATCCCCCTTGCCATTAACGACTTTCGTATCTCCTGCAACAATCAAAACATTTGCTTCCTTTGCAGTCTCTCCCATTGACTGTGCAATCTTTTTTAAGGAATCAATGGAAGCGCCTTCTTCAATAATAAAGCCACAAGTTATATATTTGGGCGTTGCACCCCTCATCAGTAAATCATTGACTGTACCACAAATACAAAGTCTTCCGATATCGCCGCCTGGAAATTCAATCGGTGTCACCACAAAACTATCCGTTGTCAATGCTATTTTATGACTACCACAAACAATAGTACTATCTTCCATCTGACTTAAATATTCATTGCCAAAAGCAGTAGAAAAAACCTCACCAATCAATTGCTCTGTTTCCAAACCTCCGCTGCCATGCGCCATTGTCACATAATTTTCACTCATTTTAATCCTCATTTCTATATTACTTAAAATTAGGCAACTATTTATAATCCTCTTTATTGCGCAAAAAACAAAAATTTATCCGCTTGTATAATAAGCATGACAGCTTCCCTCCGACGAAACCATACATGCACCTTGTGGATTTAATGGATTACAAACTTTTTTATACAAAGGACACTGTGTAGGTGCTATTGTTCCCATCAACACCTCATCACACCTGCAAGCCTGATTGCTTTTTTTATCTTCTATTAAATTGGCACTGCCCGCATCATACATACTGTACTCATCTCTTATCTTTAAGCCTGAACCTGAAATAACACCCATTCCCCGCCAAGCTACATCGGTTTTAACAAAATATTTTTGGACACTCTCCTGTGCTTTTTGGTTTCCTTTTGCCTGTACTACTGTAGGATAAAAATTCATAACACAGCCTTTACCTTTAGCCTTGACAATGCCATATATCGCCATAAGAAGCTCCTCTCCCGAAAATCCAGACACCCCAAAAGGAAGATGATATTTTTTAGCAATAGGAAGAAAAACATTGCTTCCTGTGACCACGCTTACATGTCCAGGTGCTAAAAATCCATTGATTGGCGCTCCTAATGCACACAAATGTTCGATAACGGGCGGCATCGTTTTTAGTGCTGTCAACAATTGAACATTATGTATATTTTCTGCAATAAGCTGCTCTAGCAGCAGTGCATAGACCGGCGTTGTCGTCTCAAACCCAATAGCCGCAAATATAAATTGGGTATCAGGCTCTACTTTTGCCATCTTTACAAGGTCAAAGGGAGAATATACAATTTCAACCCTTGCACCTCTCCCTTTCTCAATACTTAAACAGCTTGTACTTCCCATTACCCGAATTAAATCGCCAAATGTAACAATACATTTTCCTGCTTTTGCAAACTGCAAAAGCTTATCAATATAGGCAGAAGCCGTCACACAGACTGGACAGCCCGGTCCTGAAATTAAATGAATACGCTCTGATAACAAACTTGGAATACCTAATTTTCTAATGGCTGCTGTATGACTTCCGCACACTTCCATAATATTAATATCCGATTCATTATATTCATGCAAATATTTTTTTACAACTGATAAATTCATCATGTAAATGCTTCTATCTCCTCCATAAGTGCCGTTAATTTTTTTGCCTCATCCGCCTCCACTTTCTGCAAAATACAGCCAGCATGCACAAGACAATAATCACCTAACGCAATATCTACAAGTCCTGTTTTTGCTGTTAATTGATTTCCATTAAAATCAACCACAGCATCACTACCATTTAATTCAATTACTTTACCAGGCAATGCAACACACATATTTTTTCTCCATTCTAATCCCCTATTCCGAAGCGTAGCGTAGGAATTGCGCAATAGAAAAAACTGCTAAAGCAGTTGCGTAGGCGATTTCTATTGTCGCATCAAGCCCTATTTGTGACGCTTCGGCACAAATAGGTAACAAACTTGTTTGTTTGTGAAATAATAAGTGCAGCAGCATTATTTTTCACACTATTATTCCTAATTCTATGGCAACAATGAAGCGAGGTAAGCCTGTCCTAACGCAAGTCCGCCATCACCACAGGGAACTTTCTCATTAATATAAACTTGAATATGATTATTTGATAAGGTTTCATATATATTTTTTAATAATATTTTATTATAAAAAGTTCCACCTGATAGGACAACCTGTTTAACATTATTATGATTACAATAAGATATACAAATCTTAACACAAGCCTCACTCAATGCCAAATGAAAGGCAAGTGCGAGTTTTTCTTTTAAAATTCCAGCTTGTTTCGCCTCATATAAATCTGCTATAAATTGTACGCCATCTATTATATATTCTCCATTATAAAAACAAATTTTAAATTTAAGAGCTTTGCCTTCTAAATCAAGATTGGATATGCTCATTTTTCTCATCAATGCACGCTGTGCTGCCGCTTCAAGATAACAGGCGCACTGCCCCTCATAGTCATTATCATAGTGAATATCTAAAAGCGCGCATACCGCGTCAAAAAGTCTTCCCATCGATGTTGTCTTTATGGTATTCATATTATTATTTAATGCAGCTTTTACTAATTTTATATCTTGACGGCGAAAACAAGATAGCTTCCAGACTGTTTCATCTAAAAACCCCCTATTACATGCGGCATTGATATATGCTGCAAGTGATATAGCGGCATTTTTTGCAGCCATATCGCCTCCTGTCATCATTACTGGTACAAGATGTCCCACACGCTTAAATGTACCTTGAAAACAATCTAAAAACTCACTTCCCCATATGGTTTTATCCTCACCATATCCTGTACCATCAAATGCCAAGCCAAGTACATTCCCTGAAAGATGATGTTCTGCAATGACCGATGTCACATGCGCATGATGATGAAAAAAACGTACATCTGCATCTTGAGCCGATATATATTTAGGATGTTTATCCCCAACAATTTGTTATGGGTATCTATCAATTTTCCCAAGTGAT